>JBATVK010000054.1:0-25858 GCA_049671725.1 Acidobacteriaceae bacterium | reverse complement strand
CACGAGGCGGGATCGTCGGGGGAGAGTTCAGTGATCGGAAGAAGGTGTTCGTTTGCGGCGGCTCTGCCTGAGACGATAGCTGTCGCCGTTCATCTCCAGGATGTGCACGTGATGGGTGAGCCGGTCGAGCAGAGCGCCGGTGAGTCGTTCGGAGCCGAGAACCTCGGTCCATTCCTGGAAGGGCAGGTTCGAGGTGATCAGGGTCGAACTGCGCTCGTAGCGCTGGCTGAGCATCTCGAAGAGCAGTTCGGCGCCGGTTTTAGACAGAGGCACGAACCCGAGTTCATCGACGATGAGCAACTCATAGCTGGCGATCTGCTTCTGGAAGCGGAGCAGCTTCTTCTCGTCGCGAGCCTCGATCAACTCGCTGACCAGCGCGGCAGTGGTGGTGAAGCGGATGCGGTGTCCACGCTGACACGCAGCCAGGCCGAGGGCCAGAGCGATGTGCGTTTTCCCTGTGCCGCTGTTGCCCAGCAGCAGGACGTTCTCGCGGCGGCCGAGGAACTCGCATCGCGCCAGTTCCAGCACCAGGGTTTTGTTCACCGACGGCATGGACAGGAAGTCGAAGGTGTCCATGGTCTTGACGACCGGGAACTTCGCCTGGCGGATGCGGCGCTCGGTAGCCCGGCGTTCCCGATCCAGCAACTCCAGCTCGGTCATGCGCAGCAGATAGCGCTGATAATCCGCCTGATCGACCGCACACTGCCGCGCCACCTTGTCGTACTCGCGCAGGATAGTGGGCAGCCGCAGTTCCTTCAGGTGATGCTCCAGCAGCAACTGCGGCGTATCGGTAGTATGAGTTGCAACCTCGACGCCGCTCATGCGCATGCCTCCGCCAGCAAGGTCATGTAGTCGGCGGCCTGGGTGGTGCGCACCTGAGCCAGTGGCAGGTGCGGATAGTTCTCCATGTCCAGCCGCGGCGGTCTTCGCTCGATGCGGCACAGCAGCAGATGACGCACCGCATCGAAGCTGATCGTGCCTAAGCGCAGAGCATCTTCGATGGCGAGAGTGACTTCTGCGATGTCGAAGGTCTCCATCAGTCGCAGCACCTGCACATACTCGCGGCTTCCGTGCTTCCTAAGCCTTGCTTCGAGCAGACGCCGCAGTTGCGCGAAGCACTCCGGCAACTGCCAGCCCGCCAGCGGTGCAGCTTGATCCAGCGCCCGGGTCTTCTGCTCGAGCAGCGCCAGATAGTGCAGCGGATCGAAGACCACCGTCTCGCGTTCATAGCTGCGCCGATGCCGTGCAATGACTTCACTGCCACAGGCGATCACCACTTCGTGCACGTAGCCCTTGACCCACACCTGGCGATGCCCGTACTCGGTCGGCACCGAGTAATCGTTCGAGCGATAGCGGACCAGCGACAGCGAACTGACTCGTGCCGAGATCTTCTCGCAGGCTTCGTAGGGCGCCGCCGGCAACGGTAGCAGTGCGGCACGGTCGCGCTCGAACCGCTCGCCGATGGTCTCTGTATGCCCGCGCAGCAGCCGTTCGCGCCGCTTGCGGCAATCAGCTTCCAAATGCAGGTTCAGCTCTTCCCAACTGCTCGCACGCGGAATCGGAACCATGAAGTTCCGCCGCGCATAGCCGACCAGTCCTTCTACCTTGCCCTTGTCGTTGCCCCGGGCTGGACGACCGAACTTATCGGCGAACAGATAGTAACTCTGTAACTCGGAGAAGGATCGGGTACGCTGTCGCTGCTCACCACCCAGGATCTTCGCCACTGCGATCCTGGTGTTGTCGTAAAGTATCCGCGTCGGCACGCCTCCGAAGTATGCAAAAGCCCGCACATGGCCTTCCAGAAACGCCTCGGTGGTCTCGGCCGGAAATGCCGCCACGAAGCAGTCGTCCGAGTGCGGCAGATCCATCGCCAGATAATGCGCCTTGTGCTCGACTCCGGCCACGACCACCAGCGCTTCGCCGAAGTCGACCTGCGCCTCGCCGGCAGGATGCACCAGCGGCACAAACACTTCCTGCCCGCGCAGCGTCGCCGCACGCACGTAGTCCTTCACGATCGTGTAGCCGCCCGTGAATCCGTGCTCTTCCTTCAACCGCTCGAAAATCCGCTTCGATGTATGCCGCTGCTTGACTGGTCTCTGCTTGTCGTCGTTCAGAATGGCGTCGATGACGCCCAGCCACGGGCCCAGCTTCGGCCGCCTGATCGGCTGCTGACGCTGATAGCCCGGCGGCACCGCGTACTGCAGCATCTTCCGTACCGTCTCGCGCGAAAGACCAAACTCCCTGGCTACCACTCGCTGACTCTTGCCCTCAACCCGTACCGCTCGCCGTACACGTCCGTAAATCTCCACCTCGAACATCCCTCCGGTGTTCCATGAACCATGCCTGAAGGGCAAATGCTCATAGAACCAGGTTCCGGCGGTGGACTACTTTTACTCCGCCGCAATGCTCCGCTCTCGCGGCGCACTGTGGCCTATTTTTGCTCCGGCGCTCATACGGGGCGGATTCTTCTACTTTCTCAGGTCTTGCGTCCGTCCGGAACAGTGGAAGTCAGACGTTGAATTTGTTGGAAAGCTGCGTATCTGTACATAATTTCGTTGCACGACCTGTATCTTGACGATGCGGATTCACGAGAAAACGTTGCCTATCGATTGTTTCATGATCGGGTACGCCCTCGGAATGTAACGCACTGAGCCGCAATGGACAAAAAGTTATAACGAAAAGACGAAAAGTTATTGGACAGGAAATCCACGATTGAGGCAGCTTTTGCACAGGGAGGTTTTCCCATGCCCAGAACTTCCAAAGCGGCCTTCGCCGTGGCCGCAGTCCTCGATCCACCTGGACCCCACCTCGAAGAAGACCTGATAAACGAACAGAAAGCCGCGAAACGTCTCGATGTGAGCGTTTGGACACTGCGCAGTTGGCGTTGCCGTGGGATCGGCCCCCCTTACATCAAAATGGGCCGCGGAACGCAAGCCCCGGTGCGGTACAATCCACTCGACCTCGACGAATTTGCACGTCAAGGCCGCCTCATTCCATCTGCGCGGGCCGTGCTGGAGGATTGAGGATGGAACTGTACCAACGACCGGAAACGAAATTCTGGGTCGCCGACTTTGCGATAAAGGGCAAGCGATTCAGGATGAGCACTCAACAGACGCGCAAGAGCGCAGCAATGGAAGTCGCGATGGAATTCTACCGGCGCGAGCAGCGCCGGCGGCGGCCATCGCAAAAGCAGAAAATCCGAACAGTGGCGGAACTGGCGAAAGAACGGTTCCTGCCATTTATCGAGGCGAGCACTCTGGACTCCGATTCCAAACGCTATTACCAAACCGGCTGGCGGCTTCTCTCCGAATCCGTCGCGCGAGACTGGCGTCTGGAAGAGATCGACGCGAGTGAAGTGGATACTCTTCGCTTTACAGGTTCGGGAGCCAACGCCAACTGCGCTCTCCGCACTCTCCGCCGCATGTTGTCCCTGGCCTGCGACTGGGAGATCATCGACCGCAAACCGCGCATCCGGCTGCGCAAGGAGGTGGAACGAACTGCCGTTTTCGATGCCGACATGGAAGAGCAATTCCTGAAAGTGGCGCGTCAGCCGCTCCGGGACGTTTTTCTCATCAGCCACGATTCCGGACTGCGGCCGGATGAAGTGATCCGGATGCGTTGGGAGAACGTGCTGTGGAAGAAGAACCTGATCTTCGTGCCCAACGGCAAGACCGAGCAGGCGAAGCGATACGTGCCGCTGAGCCAGCGCGTGCGCGACCTGCTGCTTGAGCGCAAGGCGGAAAACCTAGCTGAGCGCAAGGCGAGCGAGAAAAGCGAGTGGGTGTTTCCTTCGAGCAAGAAGAAGGAATCACACATCAGCTACTTCCCAATCGCGAAGCAGTTTGCAAAGGCACGGAAGGATGCGGACATTCCCAAGGGAGTGGTGCTCTACTCGGCGCGGCACTCGTTCGCGACGGACATGCTCGACCGCACCGGCAACATCGTTCTGGTGGGACGGATGCTCGGTCACCGGAGCGTCACGACAACGCAACGCTACCTGCATCCGGAGATGAAGGGGCTTGCGGAGCTGGTGGACGAACGCAACGAAATGCGGGCTGGAGAAGCACAGCGTGACGGTTTACGTCACAGTTTACGTCACAGTCGGGAAGCGGTTGTCAGCTAAGTTATTGATTCTATTGGCTGCCCCCCAGGGATTCGAACCCCGATATGCTGATCCAGAGTCAGCTGTCCTGCCGTTGAACGAGGGGGCAGTCTTCAGGTAGGTCGCGGCGCACCGCGTCTCCGCGTCAGGCACCGCCCTTTCATACTATCGGCACTGCGTTGGGCGGTCAAACCCTCCACTCGGCCCCAGGCCGCTACTCTTCCCGCAGCACTTCCAGCGGCTTTTGCCCCAGAATCCGCCAGCTCGCAATCCACCCCGTCGCCACCGCCAGCACCGCCGTTCCCGCCAGCGCCACCAGCGATCCCCGCACGTCCCGCTGGAACGTCACATCCATGCGGTGCAGCAAAATGCGCGTCAGCACATTCGCGAATAGCACGCCCACCGCGCCCGCCAGCAGCCCCAGCACCGTAAACTCCACGCTGAACACTGTCGCGATCCGCGGCCGCGTGGCGCCCAGCGTTTTCAGCACCACCACTTCGCGCATTCTGCGAAAGCGCGTGCTGGCCACGCTCGAGGCCAGGACGATCAATCCCGACAGAATTGAAAACGCCGCCAGAAACCGGATCACAATCGTGATCTGATCCACCACTCCCTGGATGGTCGAAAGAATGTCCGCGATATTGATCACCGTCACCGTGGGATACGACGCGAACAGCGCCCGCTCCAGCTCCGGAATCGCGTCCGCCCGCGCGTGAACGTCCCCGTACCACACCACCGGCGCGCCCTTGAGCACCGCCTCCGGCATAATGAACTCGCTGCGCGCAAACGCATGCTCGCCGGTGACCTTGTAAATCGCCCCCACGCGCACCGGAATTTCTTTCTCGCCGACTGCGAACGTCATTTCCGACCCAATCTGCAGATGCAGCCGTTGCGCCACCCGATCCACCACCGCCAGCTGCTGCGCGTCGCTGCCGGCGCTCCACCACTTCCCTTCCGCAATCTTTGTCCCCTCCGGCTCATGCGCTGACCACGACAGCGTTGCCGATCGCAGCAGCCGCTTGGGATAATGCTGCACCTGCAGCGCATCCACCGGCGTTCCATTGATCGACTCCACCCGCGCCGCCACAATCGGAATCGTCTCCAGACCGCCGATCACGCCCGGCTGGTGTGCGAGCACCGTCCGAATCCCCGCCAGCTCATCCGTGCTCATGTCGATCAGGAACACATTCGGCGTATCCGGCTTCACGTCCTCGTGCAGCGCCGCCAGAATCGACCGCTGCATCAGAAAGACGCTCAGGATCAGCATCACCCCCGCGCCCAGTGCCGCCAGCACCGCCGCCGACTGGTTTCCCGGCCGATATAAGTTCGCCAACCCGTGCCGCAGCGCCGAATGGATATGTAACCGCGTCCGTGACAATAATGCCCGCAGTCCCCGCAGTGTCACCGCCGACAGCCCCAGCAAAAACGCCAGCAGCGTCGCAAGGCAGATCGCAAACCACTTTCCCACCACCGCTGAATCCGCCAGCCCCGCCGCAATCCCGCCCAGTCCCGCCAGAATCACCACCATCGACGCCAATTGCAGCTTGCGCTCCCGCAGCCATCCCCGCCATCCCGTCCCGTCGCCCGCCTCCACCATCTTCCGCAGCACCAGGCTCGGCCGCACCCGCCGCACATCCAGCAGTGGCGGCAAACAGAACAGCACCGTCGTCAGCACGCCCGTTCCCAGCGCCGCCAGCACCGGATTGAGCGGCAGCCGGATCGCCGCATGCACGGGCAGCAGATTTCCCAGCGCCACCGGCAGCGCATATTCCACACCCAGGCCCAGCCCCACGCCGATCAGCGCCCCCACGACACCAAGTAACAGTGTCTGGAGCAAATAAATGCGCAGGATGCCTGCCGACCGCGCGCCCACTGACTTCATAATGGCCAGAATTTCGATCCGCTGCTGCAAATGCGCGCGCATCGCCATACCCACGCCGATCGCCCCCAGCACCATCGCCACCAGGCAGATCAGGCTCAGCAGCCCCGTCGCCCGATCCACTCCCTCGCTCAGCGCCGGGCTGGTCTCGCGAAAATCCGTCACCTGCGCATCCGGCAGAATCTTCTCGATCTCCGCGCGCACCTGCGCCACGCTCTGCTTGTCCCCGATCGCAAAAAGATATCGCTCCGTAGCCCGGCTGCCCGGCTGCAGCAGCCCCGTCGCGCCCAGCGCCGCCCGCGTCATCATCACCCGCGGCCCCAGCCCCACGCCCGCGGTCATGCGGTCCGGCTCCTTCTCGATCACCGCCGCAATCCGGAACCACTCCCCGCCGATCTTCAGCGAGTCGCCGACTTTCGCGCGCAGCCGCACCAGCAGATTGTCGTCCACCACCACCGTCGAATTTGTCAGCTCGTCACGCAGCTTCCCCGCAGGCGAAAGCACCACCGTCCCGTAAAACGGATACTCCGCCGGATCCACAGCCTTCAGCGATACCAGCAGCGGCACCGGATCGCCCTCGACCATCGCCATCGACAGCATCTCCGTCACCTGCGTCCAGCGCACCCCTTGGCTCGCCAGCGCGTCCAGCTGCTTCGTCTCCGCTGGCGTCGCCTGCCGGAACATTCGCGCCGACAAATCTCCAGCCATGATGCTTCGCGCCTGTTCCAGCAGCGCCCGCGAAAACGACTCACTGAATCCGCGCACACCCGTCAGCGCCGCCACCCCCACCGCCACCGACAGCAGCACGAAGAGAAACTTCGCCTTGCCCGCGCGCAGTTCGCGCCACGCAATCTTCGCCGCCGTCGCCCACGGCAGCGCGGGCTTATGTTCCGTTCCCACTCAGTTCGCCCCTTTTGCTGCTGTGGTGTTTTCGTCTGAAGCTGCCGAGCCGAACGCTCCGTTGCCCGGTCCGCCAGCATCGTCCGCTACTACGACGCCATCCCGCAGTTGAATCCTGCGGTCGGCCCGCGCCGCCACCTGCGCATCGTGGGTCACCAGCACCAGCGTCGTGCCCGACTCCCGCTGCCGCTCCACCAGCAGCTCCAGCACATGCTGCCCGTTCGCCGAATCCAGATTGCCCGTCGGCTCATCCGCCAGCACAATCGGCGGCTCCAGCACGAACGCCCGCGCCAGCGCTACTCGCTGCTGCTCTCCGCCCGATAGCTGCACCGGATAATGATGCAGCCGATCCTGCAGCCCCACCGCCTCCAGCAACGTCTCGGCCTTGCGCCGCGCGTCGCCGCTCGCATTCAGCTCGTGCGGCAGCATCACGTTTTCCAATGCCGTCAGCGTCGGAATCAGCTGGTACGACTGAAAGACAAAGCCAATGCGCCTTCCGCGGATTTCGGCCAGCCGATCCTCTTCGAGCGCTCCAATCGAGACCCCATCGAGAATCACTTCGCCTTCGCTCGGCGAATCCAATCCCGCCAGCAGGCCCAGCAGCGTGCTCTTGCCGCTGCCGCTCGCACCCATAATCGCCGCAAACTGCCCCTTCGGAATCGTCAGGTCGATCCCCCGCAGGATCTCCACCGTCCGCGCGCCGTTCCGTATCGACTTCTTCAGTCCCCGCACTTCGATCATGCCGTCTCCCGTGTTCTCATCCTCTCATTGCTAGACTGAAAACGTGCTCCACCGCCTCGCGACCGCTGTCGCCGCACTGTTGCTCTTCGCTCCTCTGACATACGCTGCTCCGCGTCGCGGCGTTCCACCTCCCGTCATCGATTGCTTCGGAGACAGCATCACCGCAGGCTACGGCGTCGCGCCCGGCCTCACCTATCCTGACGATCTGCAGCACGATCTGGACGCCCGCGGCTACCGCTACCGCGTCGTCAATTCCGGCATCAGCGGCAACACCAGCAAAGACGGCGTCGACCGCCTGCAGGACATCCTTGCCCTCCATCCCGCCATCGTCGTCGTCGAATTTGGTGGCAACGACGGCCTGCGCGGCATCCCCATCGCCGACACCCGCCGCAACCTCGGTCTTATCGTTTCCACTCTGCTCCATGCCGGCAGCCGCGTTTTGCTCGCCGGCATCACCCTCCCGCCCAACTATGGCCCCGACTACATCCACCAGTTCGACGAAACCTACCGCCTCACCGCCGCCAAATACCGCGTGCCTCTGCTGCCCATGCTCTACGCGAACATCTACACCATCCCCGGCGCCATTCAGGACGACGGTATTCACCCCACCGCCAAAGGCGACCAGCTCCTCGCCGAGCACTTCCTGCCGCTGCTGCTCCCCATGCTCCGCAAGTAGCCATCGGAAACTGGGGTACCCCGCTTCTGCCGGCAGTTGGCAGAAGTGGAAAGGTGGCTTCCTCTGCTCTCTCTGCGTCCTCTGTGGTGAGAATCCTCGCTACAGGAGAACCACAAACGGCTGAAACAGCGTGCCAGCCACCCGTCGCCCAATCGCCGCCAGCTCCCGCTGCCCCGCAAAAATCTTCACCATCGCCGCGCCCGAATACTCCGGCAGATTCACCTGCATCCCGTTCCGAATCCGCCCCACCGTCGCCTCGTCTGCCGTCACCGCCGGCATCTCCGGCAGCAAAGTCCGCGGATGCACCATCTTGTCCTCAAACCCCGCGTCGTCGCGCGAAGCGCCTTCGCCTGGACGGCCAGTCCACAGCTCCTCGAGCGTCACCGCCTGCTCCAGCGTGAACGGTCCCGCTTCCGTGCGTCGCAAGCTGGAGAGATGCGCTCCGCACCCCAGCGCCTGCCCCATCTCATGCGCAATCGACCGCACATAGCCACCCGCGGAAACGCGCATCCTGAATCGCGCGCTGTCGCCTTCCACACTCTCGATCGTGAACGTGTCCACGACGATTCGCACTGGCTTTAGCTCCGGCGTCTTGCCTTCCCGCGCCAGCTTATACGCCGGCTTGCCCGCAATCTTCTTGGCGGAAAACGGAGGCGGCATCTGTTCGATCTCGCCCACAAACCGCGCCGCGGCAATGCGCACCGCCTCAAGTATCAGCTCCGCCGTGCGAACCTCGCCAACAATCTGCCCCTCCGCGTCATACGTGTCCGTCGCGAACCCAAACCGAATCGTCCCCGTATAGGCCTTCTCGCTCGCGTTCAGGAACTGCGCCAGCCGCGTGTACTTGCCCAGCAGCAGCGGCAGCACGCCTGTCGCCATTGGATCCAGCGTCCCCAGATGCCCGACCGACTGCTCACCCGTCGCCCGGCGCACCTGCGCCACCACGTCATGCGACGTCATCCCGCCTGGCTTGTCGATGATCAGGAGCCCGTTCACTCAAACTACGATAAACCGGCGTGCAATCTCTGTCCCAACGCACTGCGCTCAATTTCCGGCGGACGGTCACTGACAACCAGCAACGAACACCTCGTCACAACTGTGACGCCGCCCGCTCCCGGATCAGCGCCAGAAATTCATTCCGCGTGTTCTGCTTCTGGAAGACGCCCAGCATCGCCGACGTCACCGTCGACGAATTCTGCTTCTCCACTCCCCGCATCATCATGCACAGGTGCCGCGCCTCAATCACCACCCCCACGCCCTGCGGATGGATCGCTTCATGAATCGCCTCGGCAATTTGCCGCGTCAGCCGCTCCTGCACCTGCAGCCTCCGCGCAAACACCTCCACCAGCCGCGGCACCTTGCTCAGCCCGATCACCTTGCCGTCCGGAATGTACGCGACGTGCACCTTGCCGAAGAACGGCAGCATGTGGTGCTCGCACAGCGAGTACATCTCGATGTCCTTCACGATCACCATCTCGTCGTAGGCCACATCGAACATCGCCCCGCGCAGGATCGCGTTCGCGTCCTCCTGGTATCCCTTGGTCAGGAACTCGATCGCCTTCTCCATCCGCTCCGGCGTACGCTCCAGCCCATCCCGCGTGGGATCGGCATCGTACCGCCGAATGAGCTCGCGATAGATATCCTGCGTCGAGACGTTCTCCAGCCCTGTCGTTCCAATGAGATCTTTATCGAGTTTTTCCCGCGCCGGCATTACCGCGTGTGCTCCTCGTGCCATGCTCTCTCGCTCCTAATCTCCGATCCCTAATCCATGTACTCAAAACAATTCTTCGACGTCTCTTCCACTCGTACCCGCAGCGACAAATCCCGCCGCAGCGCATTCCGCAGCCGTCGCCCCACTTCGATTGTCAGATTCTCTGTCGTCGGCACGCGATTCTGAAAAACCTCCAGCGTGTTCAGATTCTGGTGGTCGAAAGGCTCCAGCACCTCCCGGCTTACGCATCCATCCAGCTCTGCCAGATCGCACACCATCCCCGTCGCCGCGTCGATCTCTCCGCCCACGATCACTTCCACGGTGTAGTTATGCCCGTGCCCATGCGGATTCGCGCACTTCCCATACACGGCCTGGTTCTCCGCCTCGCTCAGCGCCGGCGTATGCAGCCGGTGTGACGCGCTCAACCGATACCTCCGCCCCAGACAGGCTTTCATTCCTCACCCAGGTAGTCCGCAAACAGCTCCGGCATCTCGTACACCCGCACCCGATGCAGCTTCGCCCCCGGAATCTTCCCTTCCAGCCGCCGCCAAATCGCCACCGCGATATTTTCCGTCGTCGGGATCGCCGTCCGGAACTCCGCAACCTCCAGATTCAGGTGCCGGTGATCGTACGCCGCAATCACTTCCCGCTCCATCACGTCTTTCAGTTCCTTCAGATCGACCACAAATCCCGTCACCGCATCCACCTCGCCGGCGACTGTGACTTCGAGCGCGTAATTGTGCCCGTGACCGTTACGATTGGCGCATTTTCCGAAGACGCGAGCGTTCTCCTCCGCGCTCCACGCCTCGTTCCAGTAGTAGTGCGACGCCGAAAATTCAGCTTTCCTTGTTAAAAGAATCATGACCTCACTGCCACGCTAAATGCTGTCCCCTGAACGCTAACCACCATACCCTAAACGCTATACGCTAACCGCTAAACGCTGGTCTTGATCTCCCGTCCCTTCCAGACTACCTGTTTCCGCACTGCGTGATGCATCCAGCTCCGCCACAGCAGCCACGCATACAGCGGAATCCCCAGCGGCGCCCAAACGTAATCGCGAAAACCAAAATTCGATTTCGCCACGCGGCTGTAAAACCCCCACAGCGCCCGCCCCCACACAATCAGCAGCGCCGCAATCGCCATCGGCCGGTACATCGCCCGCGTCGGATCGTCGGAAAACAGCGTCGTGCTCGTCGCGAACCACGCGATCAGCAGCGGAATACCCGCCAACACCGCCAGTTGCACCAGCCGCATCCCGGCCAGCGCAGGCGCGTTTCCAAACAGCAGCGCCAAATTCTTCGTCCACCCCTGAACCATCGCACCCAGGCTGCGATACATCCTCGCCGATACCGCATCCGGCGCATACCGAAACCGCAGTCCCAGCTTCCGCTGCTTCACCAGCACTGCCAGCTCCACATCTTCCAGCAGCGATCCTTTCACCGCCTCGTGCCCGCCAATCTTCTCGTAGACGTCGCGCCGTACCAGCAGAAACTGCCCATTCGCTGCCGCCACGCGCTGCGCCGGGTCGTTCACCTTCGCCGGCGGATACGTCGCCGCCAGGTCGCTGAACACCAGCGGCATCAGCGCCCGCTGCGCCAGCCCGCGCACCACCTGCCGCGGCGAGTACGACAGCATCCCCACGCCATGCCGCTCCGCCTCCGCCACCGCCCGCCGCGCCGATCCCGCCTCGTGTATGGTGTCCGCGTCCGTAAACAGCAGCCACGCTCCGCGCGCCGCCTGCGCACCGGCCCATACGGCATTAGCCTTCCCGGTCCAGCCCTTTTTCAAAGGAGGCGCATCCAGCACCGCCACGCCCGTGAAGCTCGCCGCAATCTCCTGCGTCCCGTCGGTCGACGCGTCGTTCACCACCAGAATTTCCCATTGGCCATCGGTCCGGGAATCGGGGTCCCCGGCGCGCCCGCCGTTCGCGCGCTGAGGCGGCAGCTCGAAACCCTCTTCCTGCTGCCGCACCAGCGACCACAGGCAATCGCCGAGGCAATCCTCTTCGTTACGAGCGGGTATGATCACGGAAAGCTGCAGCGCCGATTGTGGGTCCACGTTCCAGGCTCCCCACTATTATAGGAATGTGATCTCCCGCCGCCGATTTTGGCACTCTCTCGCTGGGCTCTGCGCTCTGAGCCTTGCGCTCTGTTCCTGCAACAACACCGGCCATCCCGGCTCCATCGGCGACCGCGCCCCCAGCTTCACCATCCACGATGGCGCCCAGACCGTCAGCCTCAGTCAGTACCGCGGCAAAATCGTCGTCCTCAATTTCTGGGCAAGCTGGTGCGCCCCATGCCTCGAGGAGTTTCCCTCCCTCATGGCCCTCCAGCGCCAGATGCCCAACGTCGTTGTCCTCGCCGTCGCATTCGATACCGACGAGCCCTCCTACCGTCAATACCTCATCGACAATCACCTCGCCGGCATCACCACCATCGACGACCTCAACAATCAGTCCAGCAACGCCTTCGGCACCACGCGCCCGCCGGAAAGCTACATCATCGACCGCAAAGGCATCATCCGCCGCAAAGTCATCGGCCCCATCAACTGGACCGACCCAGAAATCATGAACTACCTGAAAAACCTCTGACCTGTCCCCTGTCGGTGGCATGGACATCGCATTCGTATATGCAGTATTGTATATACAGATGCGATTCACCTGGAACGAGGCGAAGAGCCGCGCGAATCGGAAAAAACATGGAATCGGCTTTGACACCGCGATCCAGGCCTTCCTCGATCCGCTTCACCTCACCCGGCTGGAGCGCATCGTCGACGACGAAGAACGCTGGCAAACCATCGGAATGGTAGGCGGAGTTCTTCTGATGCTGGTCGCTTACGCTGTGCTCGATGAAAACGAGGAATTCATCCGCATCATTTCCGCGCGCCGGGTCACGCGCCAGGAGCGAATCGAATATGAAGAAGCAAACCAAATCTAAGACAGTAATGATGGAACTGAAGGCGGGCCAGCCGCTGACTGCCCGCCAGAAACGGGAAATTCTGGCGCTTGCGTCCATGCCGGAAGAAGCCGCCGATACCTCCGACATCCCCGAGCTCCCCCCGGGAACCTGGAAACACGCTGTTCGTGGCAAATGGTATCGCCCCATGAAGCAGCCAGTCTCCATTCGTCTCGACGCCGACGTTCTTGCCTGGCTCAAATCCAAGGGCAGCGGCTACCAAACGAAGGTAAACATCCTGCTGCGCGAAAAAATGCTGGAGGAAATCGGCAGATAGCTGTGTGCCCCCTTGTCGCCCGCCCTTGGCGACAGGGTGGGCGAAGCCATCATCGTCCCTTGTCCCCAAAAGTCCCGCACACCACCTCGACTCCCCTCCGAAATTCCTCTTCGGATCCCAGCAGGCTCACCACCAGCCAGCCATCCCCGCTGAACCCGAAGAAGTATCCCGGATGCACGCTCACCCCCCGCTCCACCAGCGCCACTGCCAGTTCCTCATCGCTCATCAGCGCCGGAACCCGCAGCACCGCGTACCACCCCGCCTCCACCTTCAGCCGCGTCACCGCCGGGTGCCGGGCAAGCGTCTCATCCAGCGCCCCCAAATTCGCCGCCGTCCGCGCCCGAATCTGCTCCTGCATCTTCCCTGCCCCGCCCAGCCAGGCAGGCAGCGCGCACTGCACCGGCGCATTCATTGACAGAAACGTGTCCGCCACCACCTCCAGCCGCTCCAGCGCCTCAGCCCGTTCCCGCTCCGGCCCAAACACCGCCACCCACGCCACTTTCATCTGCGGCAGCGCCGCAATCTTGCTGATCCCGCTCAGCACGAAGGTCAGGCACGGATGCGTCCCCGAGGCAAAGCTCGTCCTCCCACTCCGATCACTCGGGCCGCGCAGCGGTGAGTCGCCCTCCGAGCAGGAGTCCAGAAACACTTCGTCCACCACCAGCGCCAATCCCCGCTCCGCGCAGATCTCCTCGAGTTCCGCGCGCTCGCGCGTCCAGTGCCCCGTGGGATTGTTCGGATGCACCACCGCAATCGCCCGCGTCTTTTCCGTAATCCGCTCCCGCAACCCCTCCGGGTCGATCTGCCATCCGTCGTGGTAGAGCAGCGGATACGGCGCCAGCCGCACGTCCTCGATCTGCGCCAGAAAATCGAACAGCGGATAACTCGGCTGCGCGATCAGAACCTCATCGCCCGCATCACACAACAGCCGAAACACCCAGCTATATGCCTCGCTCGTGCTGGTCGTCAGAAAAACCTGTTCCGGCTCAACCCGTGCGCCCCGTGCCGCGTAGTACCCGCACACAGCCTCGCGCGCACTCCGCATCCCCCGCGGCTCGGGGTCGTACGCCATCGCCCGCCGGTCCGCCAGCGCCGCCAGAATCCCCGCGTCGTCATACCGGAACCCACACTGCGTCGGATTCGACGCCGTCAGATCCAGAACCCCCAAACCCCGCTCGCGACGCTCCCGCAGCGCCAGCGCCAGCCGCGTCTCCCGCACGTCCCACGCCGTCCTCGCCGAAAATTGCATATCTCCATCTCTCCACACAGCGATTGTTGCCATTCGCAGCATCTTGCTGAATGCCTTCAGCGCGAAGCGCGTCCGCCTGGACGGCCAGTCCCTCATCTTTTCACAGGCCGTCCTGAACCCTGACCCGTAAACCCTATACCCTGTTCTTATGCCCCTTCGCGCCGTCCTCTTTGACTACGGTATGGTCCTCTGCACCCAGGACCCCGATGCCCGCTGCAATCTGCTCGCGATCACCGGCCTCGACGACGCCGAATTCGAGCGCTGTTACTGGATCGATCGCCGCGACCTCGACCTTGGCCTCTTCGACGGCGCCGCCTTCTGGGAACGCTTCGCCCGCCACGCCGGGCGCACCTTCTCGCGCGGCCAGATCGCCGCCCTGGTTGAAAACGACGTCCTGCTCTGGACCAATCTCTCCGAGCCCATGCTCGCCTGGGTCGCCGCGCTTCAGGAGGCCGGCTTCGCCACCGCCATCATCTCCAACATGGTCCCCGACCTGCTCCGCTACATGCGCCAGGAATTCGCCTGGCTCGCCCATTTCGACCAGCTCACCTGGTCCTGTGAGCTGGGCATCGCCAAGCCCGATGCCGCCATTTACACCTTCACCTGCGAGCGGCTCAACATCCGCTCCGAAGACTGCCTCTTTCTCGATGACAAGCTGGAAAATGTGCGCGGAGCCGAAGCCGTCGGCATGAGCGCCCTGCAGTTCACCACCGTCGAGCAGTTGCGCGCCGATCTCGCCGCCCGCAGCTGGCTTCAGGACGCCCCGCAACCCGCCGCCGACAAGGACGCGCTTCTCAGCCAGGCGTAAAACCCTGACGTGCCTGATCGCTGATCACTGTCTACTGATCACTGTCTGCTGATCACTGTCTCTTCCGGCACCGGCACCTGCTCCACAATCTCCACGCTGAAGCCTTCCAGCGCCGGCACCCGCGTCGGCGTATTGCTCAGCAGCCGGATGCGGTGAATGCCCAGGTCAGCCAGAATCTGCCCGCCCAGCCCCACCTCGCGCAGGATCCGCTGCTGCCGATCCTCATGCCGCTCCCGCGCTCGCGCCTCACGATGAAAGAGAATCCGCGCCGGTTCCACAGTCTTGTCGATCTCGAATCCCCGGCTGGCGTTGTGCAGGTAGATCAGCGCACCCCGACCCGTCTCGGCAATCGCCTTCAGGCTCTCGCGCATGGTCCGCTGGCAGTCGCACAGCGTCGTCCCAAATACCTCGCCCGCCAGGCAATGCGAATGCACTCGAACCAGGACCGGCTCAGCCCCGCTCGCGTCCTGGCGCACATCCCCCATCACCAGCGCCACGTGGCTTTCGCCGCCGTTCACTTCGCTCTCATACGCGATCATGCGGAACTCGCCCCACTGCGTCGGCAACGCGCTCTCCGCCACGCGCACAATATAGCGCTCGTGCTGCAGTCGGTATCGGATCAGCTCCGCCACCGTCAGCATCTTCAGCCCATGCTCCTGGCAAAATGTCATCAGGTCCGGCACTCGCGCCATGGTGCCATCGTCCTTCATCACCTCGCAGATCACGCCCGCTGGAATCAGCCCCGCCAGCCGCGCCAGGTCCACCGCTGCCTCCGTCTGCCCGGCCCGCACCAGCACCCCGCCCTTCCGCGCCCGCAGCGGAAACACGTGTCCCGGCCGCGCCAGATCGTGCGCCGTCGACTGCGGATCGATCGCCACTTTGATCGTGTGCGCGCGGTCGTACGCCGAAATCCCCGTCGTTACGCCCTCCCGCGCCTCAATCGTCTCCGTAAACGCCGTCCCAAACCGCGACGAATTCTGCTGCGTCATCGGTCCCAGCCGCAGATAATCCGCTCGCTCCTCGGTCAGCGCCAGGCAAATCAGCCCGCGCCCGTGCTTCGCCATAAAGTTGATGGCTTCCGGAGTCACGTGCTCCGCGGCCAGCGTCAGGTCGCCTTCGTTCTCGCGGTTTTCGTCGTCCACCACCACGATCATCCGCCCCGCCTGGATCTCGGCGATCGCGGTCGGCACATCGGTCATCACGTCGGTCCTGGCTGCCTTGTCCTGCATAGCCCTATTCTCCGCCATTTCCCACCATTCGGGGATCGGAAAACAGCCCCGCCAACCGCACCACCGTCACCTGCGCGAATCGGCTCTCAGGCGGCAACCCACCCCTTGAGCCGCATCCATTCCTGTATGATCCGCAAACTCAAATCCGGCGAATATCGTCTCTACTCCCGCAAAAAGAACCCCTCCACAGGCAAGCGCCGCAACCTCGGTACCTTCGCCTCGCTCGATAAGGCCAAAGATCACGAGCGCGCCGTCCAGTACTTCAAGAGGCACTAATCCACATGCCCGCCCACTCTTCCAAACCTTCGAAAAAGCGCGCAGCCTCGCGCACCACGCGCAAATCCAGCTCAAAGAGCGCTGCCAAAAAGTCCCCAGCTAAAAGGTCCGCAGCCGGAAAATCCTCCGGCAAGCGCTGGGTCCGCACCGTCAACACCGACTCCACGCATCCTCAGGAAGGCCTCTTCACGAAAAGGGCGTCCGAGATCGCCCGCGCGCTCGCCTCAAAGAAGGTTTCGCCCAAAGGCCCGGCATCGGGCATGCGCATGCTCACTTACTTCATCAATCGAGGCGGCAAAGGCCTCAGCGCCTCACGCAAAGAGGAATTAGAACGCGCCAAAAGGCTTCTCCACGCCCGAATCGAAAAGGAAAAGGCAAAGCGAGCAACCTAAAAACCCCAAACTGCTGGCAACTGGCAACTGGCAACTGGCTCCTGTTCATTGCTCACTGACCATCAACCGCCGCCGCTTCACCCGCCCCACCGCAAACACTGCCACGCCCGCGCCCACCAGCACAGCCGTTAACACCAGCACCTTCGCCACCGCCATCGCCTTATGCGGCTCTTCCTCCGCCGGAAACACCGCCAGCACAATCGCCACAGCCGTTGTGACAAATCCCACCACCGCCACCAGCACCGCTGCCGGACGTTTCCCGGGCACGCGCATCACTTCCGGCCCCGCGGGCAGGGTCTGCACGCGCGCCATCGCGGCAAACAGCACCAGAAACGGCAGAAACGTGGTGATCACCGTCATGCTCACCATGACGTCGTATGCGCCGCGCACGCTGGTTCCCGCCTGTCCCAGCGCCGCCATCAGCATCCCCGCCAGTCCGTACACCACAATCGCTACCCACGGCGTCCGAAACCTCGGATGCACCCGCGCGAACACCGGCGGCAAATAAAGATCAATGCCTGCTACAAATGGCAGCCGTGACGTCGACGACAGATACGCCGCCGCCCCGCCCACCGCGCCCAGCACCAGCAGCCCCGCCATCGCCACGCTCAGCCACGGCAGGCCCAGCCGCCCGCACAGCGCTGCTGCGCCCTGCATAAATCCGTCCACGCCGGATATCTGTCCCGCCGGCAGCGCCACCAGCAGAGCCGCCGTCCCCAGCACGTACGCCAGCGCCAGCACCACGCCGCTCATCAGCAGCGCCCGCGGAATCGTCTTCCGCGGCTCGTGAATCTCCTCCCCCATAAACGATCCCGTCTCGCACCCCGAGAACGCCAGAAAGATCGTCGACCAGAACGCTGCGTTCCTCACCGTCAGATGCGGCGTCATCGCTGCCCGCGAAAAATGCGTCGCCACTCCGAACCGCTTCGCCGCAACGGCTGCCAGCACCACCAGCACCAGCACCGGCAGCCACATCCCCGTCGATCCGATGTTGTTCAGCCACTTTCCCGCATTCAACCCCAGCACGTTAACGACCGTGATCACTGCCAGCCACGTCACTGCGAACGCCATAAAGAACCAGGGGCTCGCCGACAGCGCATGTCCCCGCTCGCCGGCCGCAAACAGCGCCGCCCCCGCGCCGAAATACAAAATCGCCGCAAAATACGGCAGATTTGACATCCAGTACATCCACGCCGTCAGAAATCCCGCGCCGTCCCCGAACGCCTCGCGCGCCCAGATGTATAGGCCGCCCTCCTGTGGATACCGCGCTGACAACTCCATCACGCTCGCCGCCAGCGGCACAAAAAATCCCAGCAACCCAAACAGCCATAGGATCAGCGAGCCTAGCCCCGCTGCCGCCGCCGTCGCCACCCAGCGCACGCTCAGCGTCGTGGCAATATACAGCAGCGCCACATCCCGCAGCCGCAGCGCCCGCTTCAGCGTCGGCGCATCTGCCGGCGCGCGCGCAGCTGGTGCGTCCGCACCCGGCCGCGCCGCATCATCCACGCGATCTCCCCCAGTCCTTCAGCACCGCCATCGCCGCGTTGCGCCCGTTGATCCCGATCACGCTTCCCCCCGGATGCGTGCACGCCCCGCACAAATACATCCCCGGCATCCCCGTTCGCGCGCTCAGCCGCTTCGACCACATATACGGCGGCAGGCACTCGCCCTGGAAGATGTGCCCTCCCGTCAATCCCACCTTCCGCTCGATGTCCGGCGGACCCAGCACCTGTGCGTCGATCACCGCCGTATCCAGATTCGAGCAGAAACGCCCCAGCGATTTCAGCGCCAGCCGTCGCACCTCATCGCGCCGCTCGTACCACGTCCCCTCGGCAAACCGATACGGCACGTACTGCGCAAACACGCTCATCGTGTGCTGTCCATCCGGCACCGAGCTCCGGTCGTGCACGCTCTGGAAATACAACTCGCACCACAGATACTCCGGCAATTCCCCTTCCTTCGCCGTCGCAAAGCCTTCCTTCCACTCGTCCTTCGTCAGCGGTATGTTGATCTGGCCGTAGTGATGCGGTTCATCCGTCCCTGGCCGTGCCCTGAAGTTCGGCAACTCTCGCAGCAGCACGTTCAGCTTCACCGTGCAGCCTTCGATCGGCACCCGCGCCACCCGCTGCCGCCATCCCGTATCCGCCTCATCGCCCAGCAGCCGCAGCGTCACCCGCGGATCGGCGTTCGACACGATCACCGGAGCCCCAATCCACTCCCCGCCTTCCAGCACCACTCCTTCGCCCGGAACGATTCTCCCCACCGGCACGCCCGTCGCCACCACTGCGCCCGCCTCCCGCGCCGCATCGCAGAAGTAAAACGACACCATCCCCATCCCGCCCTGCACGTAGCCCCACATGCCCGGCATACCGCCCAGTCGCCCCGACGCATGATGGAACCGGATCGACGCCGTCCCCGGATCGAATGGGCTCGCATTCGTCCCGATCACGCCCTGCCCCAGATACGCCGTCTGCAGCCGCTCGTCCCTCAGGTAGTACTCCACAAACTCCGCCATCGACCACTCGTAGAGCAGATTCCTGGCCTCGCTGTCCCGGCCCAGCCGCGCATCGATCTCTTCCGGCGTCGGTGCATCGCCAATCCAAAAATCGCCATCCCCCTCCGGACGCAGCGCGTCGCGCAGCCGCCGCATCACGTCGCCCATGGCGCACCACCCCTCCACGTCCTCCGGCGCGTAGTTCCGCACCTCGGCCTCGCACCGCGCATCGTCGTCCCACAATTGCACGCTCGACCCGTCGTGCAGCGGCACAAACAGGCCATTCACTGCTGGCGTCCAGCGGAACCCCCGCTCCGGCAGCTTCAGTTCTTCCACCACCCGCGGATGCAGCAGCCCCGCCAGGTAAGCGCACGGAGACATCCGCACCGTCGAGTGCGTCTCCGGAAACGGCTCCTCGATGGTGCACGCTCCGCCTACCCGCGCCCGCGCTTCCAGCACCAGCACGCGTTTCCCCGCCTGCGCCAGATACGCCGCACACGCCAGCCCGTTGTGCCCCGCCCCCACGATAATGACGTCCCAGCGGCGCACTGCCAGGTCCTGCACAGGCGCGGGCAGTCCAATCTCTCCCAGAACAGCGGCGGTCGGCGATGCGGTCAACGAAATTCTCCTCTCGAATCGCGGTTTTCAGTCCTTTTCAGGGAAGCGCCGGCGTGCTCTCACTGCAGCGCACTGCGCCAAACCTGGCAAACAGACACGTTACCACCGTGCTGCTCCCGATGGCCCGCGCCTTCCCTCCTCTGCGAGAATGAATTACGGAGGAATCCTCCGTGACCGAAGTCCTCACCCCGCAAAAACTGCTCCCCATGGATGCCATCGCCCGCAAGCTGGGCCTGCGCGAAGGCGATTATGAGCTCCAGGGCCCCCACGGCGCCAAGCTCAGCCTCGATCTCCTCGCCGACCCCTCGCGACCCCTCCGCGGCAAACTCATCCTGGTCACGGCCACCACCCCCACTGCCTCCGGCGAAGGCAAAACCGTCACCTCCATCGGACTCGTGCAGGGCCTCGAGCGCCTCGGCAAACGCGCCGTCATCACTTCCCGCGAGCCCTCCCTTGGCCCCGTCTTCGGCATGAAGGGCGGAGCGGCCGGCGGCGGCCTTTCCCAGATCGAGCCCAGTCAGAAAATCAACCTCCATTTCCATGGCGACATGCACGCCATCACCGCGGCCCACAATCTGCTCGCCGCCATGATCGACTCTCACATCTTCCATGGCAATCAGCTCGATCTCGACCCCGAAGCCGTCACCTGGCCGCGCGCCATGGACATGAACGACCGCGCCCTCCGCGCCATCTCCATCGACGTCGATGGCAAGCGCGCCGGCGCCAATCGCCGCACCGGCTTCGTCATTACCGCCGCTTCCGAGATCATGGCCATCCTCGCCCTCGCCCGCGATCGCCACGACCTTCGCCGCCGACTCGACTCCATCGTCATCGGCGCCTCCCGCTCCGGCAAACCCGTCACCGCCGCCGATCTCAAAGCCACCGGCGCCATGATGGCCCTGCTCACCGACGCCCTTCTGCCCAACCTCGTCCAGACCACCGAAGGCACCCCCGCCCTCGTCCACTGCGGCCCATTCGGCAACATCGCCCACGGCACCAGCAGCGTCCTCTCGCAGCAGATGGGCCTGCGCCTCGCGGACTACGTTGTCAACGAGGCCGGCTTCGCCGCCGATCTCGGCGCTGAAAAGTACATCGATATCGTCCTCGGCGTCACCGGCGTCAGCCCCTCCGTCGCCGTCCTCGTCACCACCGTCCAGAGCCTGCGCAACCAGGGATCCGGCGATCTCGAGGCCGGCCTGCCCAACCTCGCCCGCCACATCGACAACCTTCACCGCTTCGGCCTTCCCACCGTGGTCGCCATCAACCGCTTCCCCAACGACACCCCCGAAGAGCTCGGCCGCCTCGCTGCCTGGTGCGCCCAGCGCGCTGTCCCCAGCGCATTGGCAGAGCCCTTCACCCGCGGCGGCGAAGGCTCCGAAGCCCTCGCCCGCGCCGTCGTCGACCTCATCGATCGATCCGGCGCCGTCACCGCAACCCCCGTCTATTCGCTCTCCGACCCCTGCGAAACCAAGCTCCACAAAATCGCCACCCAGGTCTACGGGGCCGACGGCGTCTCCCTCAGCGAAACCGCCCAGGCCAAACTCTGCCAATTCGCCGCCTGGGGCTACGGCAGCCTGCCCGTCTGCGTCGCCAAAACCCAATACTCCTTCTCCGACGATCCCAAACTCCTCGGCGCGCCCACCGGCTGGACCCTCCGCATCACCGACGTCTCCCTCTCCGCCGGTGCCGGCTTCCTTGTGCCCATTGCCGGCAATCAGATGCTCATGCCCGGCCTGCCCAAAGAACCCCGAGCCCAGCAGATCGACGTCGACGACCAGGGCGAAATCCTCGGCGTTTAGCTCTCCTGAACGCTGATCGCTGATCGCTGTACCCTGTCTTCATGCCCTTCCGCGACTTCCTCGGCAACGAAGCCACGGTCCGCCACCTGCGTGAGTCCATCGCTGCCGGCCGCCTGCCCCACTCGCTCATCCTTGCCGGCCCTCGCGGCTCCGGCAAATACACCCTCGCCGTCATGCTCGCCCAGGCCATCAACTGCCTCAATCCTCTCGAAACTGACGGCCTTCCCGACTTCTGCGCCACGTGCTCCAACTGCCGCCGCATCGGCGAATCCCTCGACCTCGACGCCCGCGTTGCCGAAGCCATCGCCGCCCGCGAAGACCTCCGCGACGTCGACAAGCGCGAAACCCGCATCCTCATCCAGACCCACCCCGACGTCCTCGTTATCCCCCCCGACCCGCCCCAGCTCCTCATCAAAATCGGCCAGGTCCGCATTCTCACGCGCGAAATCTACCGCGTCCCCTCCGAAGCGCGCCGCGCCGTCTCCATCTTCACCAGCGCCGCCTTCATGAAAGAGGCCGCGAACTCCCTCCTCAAGATCCTCGAAGAGCCGCCCGCCCACGCCAGCATCGTCCTGCTCGCGGAAAACCCTGGCGAACTGCTGCCCACCATCCGCTCCCGCGCCGGCCTCTTCCGCCTCGGCGCGATTCCCACCGAAACCATCGAGCAGCTGCTGGCCGAGCGCCGTCCCCAGGACAAACCCTCCGAGCGCGCCCTCATCGCGCGCCTTTCTGAAGGCGCCATCGGACGCGCCCTCGGCTTCGACCTGCCCGCATACCTCGCCAGCCGGGCCGATGCCCTCGTCCTGCTGCGCAGCTCGGTTGGCGAACCGGACTACTCCTCCCTTTTCCACGCCACCGAAACCTACCGAGCCGGCGCCGAAGGCCAGGAAAAGACCGAGGGCCTGCTCCGCGCCGCCGCCTCGCTCCTCGAAGACCTTCTGCTCATCCAGTCCGGGACCCCGCAGCTCGTCCGCAACATCGATCTCCGCAAAGAACTCGACTCCCTGGCCTCCGCCGTTCCCTTCGACTGGATCGAATCCGCCGCCCGCGGCCTGCGCCAGGTCGAATCCGGCATGCGCCGCAATCTCCTGCGCTCCCTCTCGCTCGACAGCTTCGCCGCCCAGCTCGCCGGCTCCTGATACCCGCACCCGGACAAAATCTTTCGCCTCTGCCCCTTCACCATCCCATCCCACACGCCCCCAGGGTACGATTCTCATTAAGATCGCAACGAAATCTCTTCCCCGTGCGACGCGGCCTGCCCTTTCCGCATCTCATAGGCATCTTTAGTCCGTTAAGGATATGGGTGAAATGTCCCAACTTTCTGCCTCAGCGGCGCGCCCCCTCCGCACGGCCGTGGTTAAGGCTGTGTCGGCCCTTGCTCCTGTAGCGGCCCCCGTAGCCGCTCCCAGGCCCTCCGAAGAGCCGCGCGAAATCAATGTCATTGGCCCGCGCAAGCTCGTCCGCCCCACGCTCCCTGCCCGCGCCCTGCGCGATCGCCGTTTCGAGCGCCGCGACGAGCCCACGCTTAGCTGGCACGCCATGGCCGCTGCCTCCAGCGCCGCCCAGGAAAGCTCCCACGCCGAGTCCTTCTATTTCCAGAAGCAGGTGCAGGCGCAGACCCCCATGGTCTTCGTCCTCGAAGACGGCGAAAAGATCGAGGGCTGCATCGAGTGGTACGACCGTCACGCCATCAAAGTGCGCTGCACCGCGTCCCCGCGCCCCAACGGCTCCCCCGGCACGGACCTCGTCACCCGCGCGTTAATCTACAAATCCTGCATCAAGTACCTCTACAAAGCCGGCGAAAACCAGCTCTGAACAGGCCCGGCTCCTACTCCGCCACCACGCCCCCCCGCGTCGCCTCTCCCACCATCGCCTCGTCCACGTAGCACCACACCCAGCTCTCGCCCCGCTCAATCGAACGCATCACCGGATGATGCGTTCCCTTGAAATGCTTCGTCGCGTGCTTGTTTTTCGACGAGTCGCAGCAGCCCACGTGCCCGCACTCCAGGCACATCCGCAGATGCACCCAGCGGTCCCCCATTTGCACGCACTCCTCGCATACATGGACTCGCGTTTCGGTCACGCGAACCGACGTCAGATGTTGGCATTGCCCCGCCATAATTCCTCCTGTTCCGATTCTCTGCTTCCCCGCCCGCTCAGGCTCGTTCCAGCGCCTTGCGGTCCCAACCCGCTGCATTGGCGCCCGCCTCATACGTACTCTGGCAAAACTCCAGCAGCGCCGCCGTCGGCGACGCGCTCCTGCGCACAACCTCATAGCTCAGAACAAACTCTCCCAGCCCCTCGTCGTAACGCGCTCCCTCCGGCCCCATGCGCGCCTCGCGAAACCCCGCCGGCTGCGGAGCAGTGTACGAATAGAACGCCGGCTCCGGAAAGTTCCCGCTCCCCGGCCAGAACCCCACGCTGCTCACCTCGTGCGAATACGCCTCGCGCGTGACCGGGTCCGCGCCCAATCGCTCCGGAGCCCTGCGCCCGCTGAACCGCGTTACCGCCAGATCGAAACTCCCCCAGAAAAAATGCACCGGGCTGCATTTCCCTTCGTACCTCGAACGAAAGCGCTCCAGCACCGCATTCACGGTCAGCAGAATCAGGTGGAACCGTTCCACAGGCTCCCGCTGGTACGCCGCATGAACCGTGTCCTGATCGAAAGCAATCGGATTCGGCACCTCCACCGGCATCCGCCAGATCTTCACCTCGATCCCTTGTCTGCGCAGCATGGCCGTGAATTCTCGGTAGAATTCCGCCACCGTCTTCGGCTCGAGCGCCATCGATCGCTTCCCGCCGTCGCTCGTCTCCAGCACCAGCTGGTGCGTCATGAAGTCGAACCGCAGTTCCAGCGCGCCTTCTCCATACGGAATCCGCGAGGTCGTCAGCCCGGTCACCGTCACGTACAGCGGCACGTTCCACCAGTGGTTCACCAGCGGAGTCAGCGCCAGACGCACCTTCCCCACCATCTGCGTCCACATGTGGAGCGTGGCACAGGTATCCTTCCACTCCTCATACGGCAGCGCCGGCCAGCATGCCGCCACATCGTCCAATGCATCCGTCATGGTCGCGCCTCTTTCTTCCGCCCGGATCCCCTACCCCCGCGACGCCTTCAGCAGCCGGTCTCGGATCGCCACTCCAATCCCCTCCGCCGCCGGCATCGGACACACAATTGCCGTCGCTCCCGCCGCATCCAGCCAGCGCAACCCCGCAAACAGCCGCTGCGCCAGCTCCTCCGCATCCTCCCACTTTCCCCACGCAAAAATCTTCGCGCCGGTTGCTCCCTGCGGAAACCCCTCCGGCAGCATTAGCCCCACCGCGTCGCCCGCCTCTTCCAGCCCTCGCGCCACGCCCGCAAACGCCGCCTGCTGCGCCACCCCGTCGCCGTCCACCAGCGCCAGCCGCGCCCGCGGAGCATAGTGCCGCAATCCCATCCCGGGCGACGCCGATGCATCCTCGCTTGCGCTTTCTCCGCCCGCCATCGACACCGTTCCTGCGCACACCGCGCGAATCTCCGCCAGCGTCACCACCCCCGGACGATAAATCCTGCAACCCTCTTCGCGCACGTCCACTACCGTCGACTCCACGCCGTGCGTTGTCTCGCCGCCGTCCAGAATCGCGTCGATCCGCCCCTCCAGGTCCTCGGCCACATGCTCCGCAGTCGTCGCGCTCGTTCGCCCAAAGAGGTTCGCGCTCGGTGCCGCCACCGGTACCCCCGCCGCCCGCAGCAGCGCATGCGCCACCGGATGC
>JBATVK010000053.1:0-2344 GCA_049671725.1 Acidobacteriaceae bacterium | reverse complement strand
ATCTCCTACTCCGATCTGGAACCCTATTACAGTCGCGCCGAAGAACTGTTTCACGTTCATGGCGACCTCGGCACTGCTCCGGCTGTTCCCGGCGGATACGGCTCTTCCTTCGATCCCACCGAACCGTTCCATTCCAGAAAGTATCCTCATCCTCCGCTCGCCAACGAACCGCGTATGCAGTCCATCGAGGACGATGTTCGCAAGCTCGGCATCAACACTTTCCCGATTCCGTTGGGGCTCAAGCGCGATGAAGGGGACCCTCTCGCCTCTAAATGCATACGCTGTGATACCTGCGACGGCTACCCGTGTTTGGTTCACGCAAAGTCCGATGCGGATATCAATTGCATCCGGCAAATCATGCATCTGCCCAACGTCACGCTGATGACGAACTCCCGCGTGACACGCCTCCTGACGAACAGCACCGGCACCGCCGTGACGTCGGCCGAGGTAATCCACTCCGGCGCAGGGATACCTTATGGATCCGCTGTCGAGCCCACCCAGGCGAATGCTCCGCCGCCATCGAAGGACGGCAAAGCTGCCCTCTACACAGCGGATCTCTTTGCTGTGTGCGCAGGCGCGATAAACTCCGCAGTCATCCTTCTGGCGTCCGCCAACGACAAGCACCCTAATGGTCTCGCCAACCGCTCCGATCAGGTTGGGCGTAACTTTATGTACCATCAGGCCGACGCGCTGCTCGCAATCAGTACCAAACGCAATGAGGACAGCTACACCAAGACCTGGGGTACCAACGACTTCTACCTCAAAGATATCGACCCAGGCTACCCATTTCCGCTTGGGCAGGTGCAGCCCGTCGGCAGCTTTCACTTCGAAATGATGAAAGGCGACGCTCCGTCATTCACACCGGGCTTTGTGCTGGAAGGAATGAAACACCACGCTGTTCCCTGGTGGCTGACCACGGAAGATCTTCCCGACCCGGAGAATCGTGTCACTCTGCATAACGCCACGCCCCTCTCCGTCGAAGCGTATCAACCAGGCCTTGTCGGCGCCCACCCGTCAGGAGATACCGGCCGTACCAACGAGTCGGAGCCTGTGACAAACAGCTCGCCCGGGCGAATCGAGCTCTCCTACACCCCGAACAACGTCGAGTCCTTCGAGCGTCTCAAAGACCGTTGGGTCGACATTCTCAAGAAGGCTGGCCACGCAAGCACCTCGGTTCCGCTTCACGCGTACTTCAAGAAGCGCATACCGCTTGAAGGCGTCGGCCACCAGAACGGCACCTGCCGCATGGGCAACGATCCGGCTACCAGCGTCCTTGACCCGCATTGCAAAGCTCATGACCTTGATAACCTCTATGTCGTTGATGCCTCCTGTTTCGTCTCGGCCAGCGCTGTCAATCCTTCCCTCACCATTATTGCGAACGCAATCCGAATCGCAGATCATCTGAGTGGGGAGCGACTTGGGTGAGATTTTGCGATATGAGAGTCTTCAAAGGGAAAGACGAACTCGGTTCCCTTCAGTTCCTGTTGCGAAGCAGTTGCTATCAATTTCCGACTCGTGGTCGGACCAGGTTGGTTCACCCGAACATCTCATGAAAAGCGAGCGTCGGACACTCAGGAGGAGAAATGAGTTTGGGCCGTTCGGGGTTCCTGGTGGACGATATGGTCAGCAGACCGCCGAGCTACAACCGGGAGGACGTGACACATCATTTCCTGGTTCTGTGTCGCGATTCGTGGAACCACCATCGCCTTGAGTTCAACACGACTGAGTTCCTGAACCTTAACGTCCCACGCAAGGCCGAGCCCCCGCAGGGCCGAGATTCCATACCAATTGACATCGATTTCGTACCAAGTCAAGCCATGACGGGAAGCTTGCGGATGGGCGTGATGGTTATTGTGCCAGCCTTCGCCAAAGGTGAGCAGCGCCACCCAAAAGCTGTTCCTGGACGTATCGCCGGTGGGGAACCTCTGCCTTCCCCACATGTGGGTGGCAGAGTTTACCAGCCAGGTGGAGTGGAGACCAATGACCGTACGGAAGAAGATGCCCCACAACAGAAATGGCCATCCGCCAACAGCGAGAAGCACCGTACCCAGCGCAGTAATCGGGACCCAGTGCCAGCGGCTGATCCATAGGTGGAATTTGTCTTTGCGAAGATCCGGAACATAAGGCAGAAGATCTGCCGCATCACTGTGCATTGTCTGGCCGGTGAGAATCCAGCCCATGTGAGCCCACAGGCCGCCATCGCGCGGAGAATGCGGGTCGCCCTCTTTATCAGTGTTCTGGTGATGCATGCGATGAGTTGCGACCCAGAAAATCGGACCTCCTTCCAAAGCCAGCGTGCCGCACACGGTCAGAACATATTCCACCCATTTCGGAGTCTTAAAGC
>JBATVK010000052.1:0-18324 GCA_049671725.1 Acidobacteriaceae bacterium | reverse complement strand
CGGCAGCGTGGGATAGAGATTGCTCCACTCCGCCACTGTCTCCTGCACGTTGACCAGCCGGTCCGCATGAGCGAATGGCAACGGACGCAGCATCGCGTCATAGACCAATGTGAAAATAGCGGTCGTTGCTCCAATTCCCAGCGCCAGTGTCAGGATCACCGACGCCGCAAACCCTGGCGATTTCCTCAGTTGACGCGCCGCTACGCGCAATTCCCGCACACACGAATCGACTGTTGATTCCCAGCCAGCAGACCATACCTTATGTCGTACCATCTCGCGGCTGCCAATCTCGATTCGGGCTGCGCGCTGCGCCTCTTGCGGACTCATCCCGTTCCGTATCTTGTCCCGCACAGAAGCCTCGAAGAAGCTCCGTAGCTCATCTTCAATCTGGACATTGCGCTTTGTCGGGTGCAACAGCGCCCGCACACCGCTAATCAGGCTCCGCAGCATTTCTTCCCCTTTCACGCTTCGAGAATCCGGTCGATAGCCGCGATTTGGCGGCCCCACTGGCGACGTTCCTGTTCGAGCGCCTTACGTCCTGCCGCAGTCAACGTGTAATACCTGGCTCGGCGGTTATTTTCCGACGAGTGCCAATCTCCCCGAATTCGCCCGGACCGCTCCAGCCGGCTCAGTGCCGGAAGCAACGAACCTGGATTCACCCTGAACACGCCCTTGCTGATCTGCTCGATGCGCAGCGCGATTCCATAACCATGCATTGATTCAAGCGCCAATGTCTTAAGCACCAGCATTTCCAGCGTCCCCTGAACCAGCTCGCGATTAACCTCGTCCACAGCGCCCTCCACTAGATAACCAAGAGGTATACGACCATCTCCTCCCGATTGTCAAGACGTGAGAAGTAGACAATGCGAATTCACGTCTAAGTGCAGAAGCTGAGCCAAGGTTGCGGCTGCACAGAAGAAGCGCTGGGCGAGATATAGGAGGAAGGCGGCAAAGCACGAAATTCGGATCCCTACGAACTCTCTGGGGTTTCTCGCGTAGGTTGGTGTTTGGCCCGAGCGCAACGCGCCACCGACCGTTCGGTGTGCAGAGAACGTCGCCCCGATGCTCTTCCAAGGCATCGCACAAGGGCGGGCAGACGGGCAAGTGAAGATAGAAATTCGAAGCCGGGATTTGCTCCCAATGCTTTTGCGCGCGCACTCATGCTTGACTGTGTTCGCGCACTTCCCCTCGATTTCCCTGTTGCTTTCCCAATGGAAATGTGGCATTCTCCTGTTGGTAACCAAAATCGCTGCGGGACGGTATTGCATTTCATGAAACAGAAGAAGGATGTTCAGCAAGGGACATTGGCGCTGATGGTGCTGAAGACCCTGGATGTGCTGGGACCGTTGCACGGGTACGGAATTGCGCGGCGGATCGAGCAGATCAGTGGCGACCTGTTGTTTGTTAATCAGGGAACTCTGTACCCTGTGCTGCTCCGCCTAGAGCAGGAGGGTGCAATTGCGTCAGAGTGGGGGCCTTCAGAGAACAACCGCAGGGCGCGTTTCTACAAGCTGACACGCGCTGGGCACAAGCTTCTCGAAACCGAAAAGCGGGATTGGGAGCAGACCGCAGCGATCATCGCGCGGTTCTTTGAGGTGAAGGCGGAGGAACTTTCATGAGAGCTCTGAGTCGATCATTCACACGTCTTCGCAACGTCGTGACCCATCGCCGCGGCGAAGCGCGCCTCCGGGAAGAGATCGAGTCGCATATAACGGCTCAGACGGACGAGAATATCCGCATCGGCATGGCTCCCGACGAGGCCCGGCGTCAAGCACGCCTAAAGTTCGGATCGGTCGAAGCAAGTCGTGAGGGCTACCACGCCGAAGAGGGGCTGCCTTTCATCGAGAATCTACTGCGGGACATAAAGTTCGCCGCTCGAACTCTACGCAGATCACCGGGATTCAGCATTGTCGCCATTCTGACCTTGGTGGTCGGGATCGGAGGTGTGACCGCTGTCTTCTCCGTCGTCGACTCCGTCCTATTACGCCCGTTGCCCTATCCAAATGCTGACCGGCTGGTTGTGCTTCATACGGGCCTCAAGCACATGGTCGGCGAGGCGAACATGTCGGCTCCGGATGTGCTCGTCTATCAGCGTGAAAATAAAGCTTTCACGGGAGTGGCAGGGTTTATAGGCGCGGGATTCGAGGTCTCCGGCGCGGGCGCGCCGTTCCATGCGGATGCACAGCGTGTGAACGCGTCGATGTTTCCGGTTCTCGGTGTGGCCCCTCTTTTGGGGCGGACGTTTACACAGCAGGAAGACGAGAACAGCGCACCAGTCATGGTTATTAGCTTTGGATTGTGGAAAGAGCGCTTTCAGTCAAGCCCGAGCGTGATCGGTAAGACCATCGACCTCGACAGAAGGCCGTATACGATCATCGGTGTGATGCCGCGGGATTTTGAGACGCCGAGCGGAGCTGGCGGTATTGCACTGCACGATATATGGGTGCCGATGAGCCTTACGCCAACCGAAAAAGGCTCCGAAGGCACCAATTACGACTATGGCGCCATTGCGCGTCTGAAACCCGGTGTCAGTTTGGAGCAAGCAACGCAGGATGCGGAGCGCGTGCTGACGATCATCCAGGCGAAGAATCCGCAACTTCGAATGACAATCACAATGCGCGGATTGAAAGAACAGACCGTAAGCGACGCTCGACCATTGCTCCGCACACTGCTCGCGTCGGTGGCGCTCATTCTGCTTATCGCCTGCGCAAATCTAGCAAACCTAATGTTGGTGCGGGCGGCGGGACGCCAGCGCGAGTTCGGTGTTCGCTTGGCACTCGGTGCTGGGCGTCGGGCCTTATTGCGTCAGCTATTCACCGAATCATTTCTGCTGAGCGCCATCGGTGGGGCACTCGGCCTGGCACTGACCGTTGCTCTGATACATGTCGCGCCAGCTTTGCTGGCGAAGGCAGCCCCTGAATTGCCGCGAGTCGATGCGATTGCGGTACGCTGGCCAGTTGCCGGCTTGGCTCTCGTGCTGATTGGCCTGATCGGTGTTCTCTGCGGCCTAGCGCCCGGAAGGGCAAGCCTCAAGGCCGACGTTTCCGACGCCCTTCGCGAAGGCGGTCAGGCGGTGGGACAGGGACGGCGGCACCACCGGCTGAGTGGGGCTTTGGTTGTGACGGAGACGGCTCTTGCCATGCTTCTGCTGGTGGGGTCGGGGCTATTGTTGCGTAGTTTCGCTAAGATGCTTTCGGTGAACCCCGGTTTTCAGGCTGATCATGTGATGACAGCTTCTCTCGCGCTGCCTTCGAAGTCGTACCCCACACAGCAGAAGGTTGACGAGTTCCTGCAGAGCCTGGGACGGGAAATGAAGACAATACCGGGCGTCCAGGTGATAGGCTTTTCCACCGACATTCCTGTTGTCGGCCGCAACTCCAGTCGCCTAATCTCAGCTCAGGACTATGTTCGCAAACCGAACGAGGGCTTCTCATTCGCAGCGAATTATCTGGTCGCAGGTGACTATTTCCGCGCACTACGGATTCCGCTCATCCAGGGCCGCGACTTCGATCCGTCGGATGACCGGCTTGGCGCGCCTTTGGTAGCAATCATTAGTCAGTCATTCGCTCATCGATACTTCCCGGGCCGAGACCCTATTGGAATGGGGATCAAGGTCGGGCCGAACTACTCTTACCCAATGCCAGTTATGCATGTTGTGGGTGTCGTTGGCGATGTCAGCGACAATGCACTGGACCAGAAGCAAGACGTTGAGATGTATGAGCCGCTGTCGCAAGGGGCTGCCGATTTGGGTCCAATGGCGAATATGGTTGGGGTGGTCGGCGATCTGCGAGTTGCAATCCGCACCGAAGGCGATCCCAAAGCGTTAGAGGCCATCTTCGCTCGCGTAGTCCGCAATGCCGATCCGTTACTGGCGATTACCGACACAAAAACCATGGACGAGACAGTCGCAGGAACCGAAATCTCACGGCGCTTAAGCACCGGAGTGCTGGCTGCTTTCGCTGCTATAGCACTGCTTCTGGCACTTCTCGGCATTTACGGCGTAGTGGCATATACAGTTGTTGAGCGCACACGGGAGATCGCCATCCGCATGGCGCTGGGTGCGACGCGCGCCGACGTGCTAAATCGAACTCTGCGTCAGGCTCTGTTGCTCGGCGTCGCCGGTGTCGCAGTGGGGCTGGCGGCCTCTGTCGGCCTTACACGGTATCTGTCGAGTTTGTTATACGGCGTGGAGCCGCTCGATATCGCGGTAATTGCCGGAGCAGCGGCCATCTTGCTCTTTTGCGCAGTCTCGGCGGGGTGGCTACCAGCCAGAAGAGCAGCGAGCACCGACCCGATGAGGGCACTTCGAACCGAATAGAACTACGGCGCAAAATTTATTGACTACACTTCTTGTTCGGGTGCCGATCGTCGGGTGGGCAAGTGTGGTCGCCCGCATTCGTGCGGGCACCGAGCACGGGTGGGCAGACGGGCGGCGGGCATAAAAATGCGGAGCCGGTCTTGCTGGCTCCACGAGATGCTGTGATTGACTGGCGGTTAGGCCGCCGCTTTCTTGCCGGACTTTGGCTGCCGTTTGGGCGCGGCCTTCTGGGTGGTCTTGGCCTTCTCCTTTGCCGCGAATTCCTGCTTGACGGTCGTGGAGATGGTGTCAACGTCCACCTTGTAGGCGTGCGCGGCATCTCGAAGAATCTTCGCGGCGTCGGTCGGGTTGTGCATGGACAGCAGGATCGTGGTTTCGATCACGATGCGGCCCAGCTTGCTTTCCTCGGCTTTAGGCAGAAACGCGGCCAGCAGTTTCGCCGGGGCTGCTTCGTCCTTGGGCTTGCCGATGCTATGCTGCCGGATGAGTACGGACAGGCGCCGCTCGTCCAGCATCGCCGTGAGCCGCTCGGCCAGAAACAGCAGGTCGCGCTTCATCAGCCGGACTGGAACCGCATCGCCGATGGCTTTGAGGACGCGCATTCCGGTGGTCTGGGCAATGACCTCCTCGCGGCGGTGCTTCTCCTGCTCGGCCTTGAATGCGGCGTCGGCGTGGTTGCGCTGATTCTGCCGCTTCGGGTGATGGATCGGGCATTCGGGATTAGCGCAAACTCTTTTCGTTTCGCCCTTCTCGGTGCCCTCGGTCACGATGGCCTCGGTGGTGTACTTACACGTCTTGTACTCGGGCCAGTCGCGCTCATTCTTGCTCTTGGGTTTGCCCTGCCTGATTTCGACGTATCTGTTGCGCGGAATGACTGGGCTGCCTTCGGCGGGTTTGCCATAGGCGGTGCTGATCTGTACCAGCTTCGGCTTGGCGGCGACGGTCTGCCTTACGTGCGCGTCGATCTTCGCCGCATAGCATTTCGGATCACTGCACGAATCGGGCTGGTTGGCTCCGATTTCGGCAAAGAGTAGCGTGTTGTGGCCGGTGCGCTTCGGACAATCAACGCAGGAACCGGCCTCGGGTACAAGCTGCGCGTCCTCTTTCGAGAACGGCGCGGCGGCAAGCTCCAGCAAAATGTTGTGCTCAATCCACTGTTGGAGATGGCGCACGGGGAGCAGGATGCGTTTTGGTTTTCCAGCATTGACGTAAGTTTCCTGCCAGCAAGCGGCGAGTGCTTCCTCCTGTTGTTCTCGTTCCAGCTTTGCAAGTAGAAGAGCGTGACCCACGCCAATGTCGTCCTTGGCGAAGGCTTCGGTCACTGCCGCTGCAAGTTGTGCGAGGCGGACGCGGGCGACTACGTAAGCGGCGGTCTTCCCCACTTTCGCAGAAATCTGCTCCGGCGTGTAATCAAGGTGCAATAAGGCGACAAACCCATTCGCCTCGTCGAGCGGATGCACATCGCGTCGTTGCAGGTTTTCAACAATGCTGGTTTCGAGGGCTTGCGCGTCGTTCAGTTCTACGATGCGCACGGGGACGGAATCGAGTCCGGCGAGTTGCGCCGCGCGGTAGCGCCGTGCCCCGGCCACGATCTCATAGCTGTGGCCTTTGGGCCGAACGAGCAGGGGAGAGAGGACACCCTGAACGCGAATGGACGCTGCCAGTTCATTCAAGCTAGTTTCGTCAAACGAGCGCCGGGGATTTGCCGGTGACTCGGTGAGGTTCAAGATGGGCAGGTTGCGATATTCGGATTGAGTTGCGATTGCGGTCGTCATGGGGAATAACCTCCTATTGGGTTGTCGAGCGTGATTCGGAGAGCGAGTGCGTTCTGAACGCACCCGCTCAGAACTTCGGGCCTTAGCTGGCTGCTGCGAACTGTTCCGCTGCCGCCTCCTCCGAGCGGATGGCCCGGAGAATGGTGGAGGCGGTGCGCTGGATGACTTCAAGGCTTTCGGCCAGAAGGGTTGCGTTGCCCGCGTACATCTGGATGTAGTCGCTACTGGCGCGGCCCATCTCCAAGCCAACGGCCTGGCCCACGATGAAAGCCACGGCCTCGGCTTCCGTTTCGCGCACGGTCTGCGTGGTCATGGTGCGGCGTTCGGCCTTGTGCAGAAGTTCGTGCGCCGTCTCGTGTACCAAGCTGACGAATTCCTCGGCCTTGGACTGCCCCGGTAGCAGGGCGATTTTTCCGCCGTAGCTGACGCCAAGGGCCGGGGCGATCTTCTCGTTGAATTCGAGCGCGATGTTCTGCTGTGCGAGGAAATCGATCAACCGGTCGCGGTGTTCTCCCACTTCGCCGCTGATGCTGTGCTCAATTTCGGGCAGGTCCGCGCCTTCGGTCTGCGCCACATCGAACACGTACACGGCGCGGAAGCCGATTAGCACAGGCTGAGGCTTGGTTTCCGGTTCCGGGTCGGCGGCGGTATCTTTCCGATTGCGCCGGTAGCCGACCATCGGAGCGAGAATCTGGATGCCCTTCTCGCCCTTTTTCACAAACCGGCCCATCTCGTTCCAAGCACGAATGCCCGCGACTTTTTGGGCATCGGGCTTTTGTCTGGCGATCTGCAAAATGTTCCCGAAGGAATACGAATGGAACCGGGCCATCGCGTTCAGGTAGGCAGTCAGGGTTTCGCTCTTGCCCGCCTCAAGCTGCTGGATGAGGTAATCCACGGCCTGCTTGATGAGCAGGTGCGTGGGGTTGTCGCGCTGTGTGGTGCGCTGCTGGTAAGGGGAATCGCTGCGGCTCTGCTGCGCCGCATTTTTCCTGTGCGGCGCGGCGTTACGGCTGCGGGTTGCGCCGTTGCTGGCGGCGTTCGCTGCTGTGGTTGCTGCGATGGGATATGGCATTTGATGCTCCTCGGTTGCCCGCATTGGGGCGAATTGGCGTCCGAAACGGAAGAGCACCCAAACCAATTTTTTTCGTTGAGTGCTCCCGCTTCATGGCTCTTGCAACGGGCGGAGGCGGGAAGGTTCAGTCCAGGGCGCGCGTTCGGTGCGCGTTCATCGGAGCGCAGCGGAGACCCTTGACGGGTTCTTCCCGACTCTGCCAGACCGTTGCCTGAAGCGGGGGCACTTGACGAAGAAAGAAATTCGGTTCACTTCCTTATTGCTGTACGCTCGTACGCACGTAAGGGAGGGGCGTTGCGGGGAAGGAACGACCCCGCTGAGGTGGGTGGTGGAAGACGACGGCACCATCGGCGGCTGCAACCAGGGAGGAGCCGTCCTCCCTCAATCAGCAACGGGAGAAGGCAAGACGTATGATAGATTTACACCGATCTCAATCGTTCTATGGCTGAATCAGAACATCTCGATCTCGCTCTGATCTCCGGCTTGCAACGGGAAGCACCGTTGATACTTTCGTGGCCGATGGACGGTATTCCAGCCGGTTGGCTTTCGATCCAGACACCGGATGCGTGGCGGGAGTTTGTCTTATCGTTGAATCTGCCGGATGGTATTCCTGAAATTGTGAGGGCGAAATATCGACGCGCACAGATGTTATATTTTTTGGCGTGGCTGTATCCCGATCTCATCAAGGCCGGGGAGTTGGTTGGACTCACGACGCTCGAACTAACGTTACGCGACTGCTACGGAGACAAGGTGAAGGGGAGGGGCAAAAGTAAACCCAATTTTGCTGCCCTGCTGCAATACATGCCGAAAGACGGACTCACGGACGACAAAATTCCGATGGTGCAACGCTCTGGCGGCACGGCTATCGGGTTCGTGACGGGACAGTGTAAACCGTCGCTCGCCGAACGCAGAAACCTACTCGCGCATGGAGATCCGTTTGACGCATTTCCGTGCGGCGGGCTGCTCGAACTGGTTCGTGATCTGATTGTGTACGCCTATCGAGAGAGTATTGCGCATTTGTACGATTAGGGTCTTTTCTTGGCGTTCTTACCCAGGGCCTTCCAAAGAAAGAACGCCGGGTGCCTCTTAACATCTTTACGGTAGTCGAGATAGGCAGACGCGATTGGGGCCGCCGCTGCCGCCGCGGATAACAATCCCCACCCCTGATTTTGCACTACGGCTGCGAGGCTGACGACGCTGAACATTGCACCCACTCCCATCTTTTCTGGGCAAGTCGTCCGGACCAGGATGTTTACGAACGGTGACCACAGGAGCAGAGAAACGAATTCTGGAACGGCGCCACCGTGTATGTTCATCAATCGCTCCCAGTTGCCATGCTTTTCGGCATGTTGCCCAACGGTTGCGAAAACGGCGGCTGGGTCTACGTGATATTGATGGATCAGAAACTCATCTGGGCTTTGTGCTTTAACATTCCACGGCGCAAGTGCCTCGGGCGGAAAATCTTTGAGGTTGAACGTGACGATGGTCTGCGCTCCACAGGCTACGGCGGCTAAGACATGGCGGCCTTTGGGTGATTCGGCGACATATTGAGAGCAGGAGATAAGATGCTGCCGTTTTTGACTGAATACGATCCAGTGGGAGGAAGCTCTGGCAGCATTGACCCGCTTGGAGCACTTCAGACTTATGTAACTCTCGCGGACTTGCTGTTGCCTGGAGTGACGACCATCACCACTCGCTCGCGATACCTTTCCATGCTGTGCGCCGCGCTCGCCAGTGCGGAAAAACACAGGCAGATTCTTCCGGGCCCATCCGGCCTGGCGCAACGGCGAAAGGCTGTAGAGCCCTTTGAACGCCTATGGGCTGTGGCCTGCGTTGCGGCGCGTGAAGCTGGTCACGAAGGCGCTGCGGATGGTCTGCGAGGCATCACCTACGCCGAGAAGATCTATAGGAGCTTCGCGACCGGCAGTAAAAGGTTGAACTCTGACTTTGATTTCCTGAAGTACCAATCGCGCACCGGCGCGGTTGGAACCTATTGGACCGTTCTCGTCGGGGGACAACTCGTGGAGGCCGATACAGGATCGCTGGCCGACGAGGGGCGTGAGCTCGCCGAGCAGTTCCCCGAGATGCCGCTGGAGAGCAAGGACAGGGAGAGATTGGCCGATCCGGAAAAGGCCCATCGCGTCTCGCTTTCACTAGAAGACCTTATCGCGTGGAGCGAGACATGCCACATGCAGGCAGCCGGTCACAAGGAACGCCAGCAGCTGGGAGAAGCCCTGACGGCCGATGACCGCCGCGAATGCGTAGGCCGGGCGCTTACAAAGATGACTGGCGAGATACCAGATGTCTGGGACCCCTCTGCTCTGGCGCGACTGCGGCAGTTTCTGGCAACACTGCCACGGGCCATCGAACTCGGTCTCCCTGTCGTTATTGACGCCATCGTGGTGACAGAACACTTCCACGAGGCCGTACTGGCAGTCTTTGAGACGCTTTTGTGGTGGGGGACCCAGAATGCAGGCAAGCCAGTTGCAGATCTGGTTGTTGACCGCGATTTCCGCAAAGCTGCCGACCGCTGCCGGGAGACAGCTAAGAACCTGTGGGGATTCCGCGAGCGGTGCGAGAGATTCGATGTCCGTGATGCAGTCGACGGTTTGGCCCGATGGTCTTTTCAGGTGGACCGCTGCCGATCCGAGCGCGAACTTGTGACTGAGTTGCTTGATCGTCATCATCGGGTCCAGTCGGGCAAGATGGACGGGGGAATGCCGAAGCGGGACTGGATAGCTAGCGACAGCAACACGCTGCTGCGGCCTTCGCCGCGCTTCCAAAGAAATGATCGGCAAGAACTCGCCGTTGGCAAATCACTCACGCACCCGTACCGGCTGGAACCATTTGTGTACATGCTGCGCGAGAACCGCGTAATCCCAAAAGGTAGCTGACTACAAGAACTGGATGACGTATGGAAAGAAGCTGCCGCCTTATCGATCACTACTTGCCGCCCGGTGAGGGGTTCGTCCTCGAATCCCTCGTCGCGACAACCTATCAGATCGATTTCGAGTTTTTTGAAGAGGAGCTCCTTGCCGCAGCGCTTGGTGTTCGGTCATCCGTCAGTCGGCTGAAGGCGTTTCGCTCGGAACTGGAGCGAAAGCTTCAAAAGGTGGAAGTATCCGTGCTGTACGACCTCGGAGGTTGTGACAGCCTAGCTCGCCTATCTCCTCGAATCGACGCCATCCCCGTCGCCTTCCGCAAGCTGCACTCCAAGATCTCGCTGCTAATGTGGGTTCGTGAAGACCGGGTCGATGGCGCACCGCCAGATCGTCGAATGCGCCTGATTGTCGGATCGGCGAATCTGACCCGACAAGGGTTTCGCCGCAATTACGAATGCGTCGTGTCAGTGGACTACGGTGGAAGAAATTCGACCCCGCGTACCCTTCTGACAACCGCTATCGGACTCGTTCAACAGATCGCCGCGGAATCACGAATTCCGCAACTTTCACGCCAGTTGGCAGCATTTGCCGCTCAGGCATCTCTTTTTCCGGATGGAAACGCTGGACCTGACGATCCAGTCGCGCTGGTCGCTGCAACCGAAGTCGTTTCGGCAATCCGCGACTCGTGGGCAGCCATGTCAAACAAGGCTCCCGAGACGGTAACCGTGGTCTCGCCCTTCTGGACGGAAGGTAGCACGGCCCCCGAGGCGCTTTTTCACCTGTTTCAGCAGCTCGGCTCACCGGCCAGTCTGGAGATGGTCTGCTGCGGCGAAAGGTCAGCGGATGGCAAGAGCTGGCTGCCCGTGTTCGACAGCAGTCTGGCGGTTGATCTGAAGAAGCGTATCGGTAGCCGACTTTATCTGCGCCCCGCGCTACCGGATGCAGGCCGGCAGGATTCAAGTATAACTGTGGCTGACATCGGTGATGAGATGGAGGAGAAAGAACTCGCTACCCGATTGGAAGCCGTGAACTCCAATGGAGAAGAAGTCCAACGGTCATTGCACGCCAAGATGATTCTTGTGGATGGGACAGCAGGAAGTGTTCTTTATGCAGGTTCATCGAACTGCACCCGACGAGGTCTCGGGCTCGGCGGTCCGTCTAACTTTGAAGCGGGCCTCGTATATCGCCTCACGTCACGCCAGAGGAAGCAGGTGTCGGGTCTGTTGACCCTTGCCGGCCCGGCAACGGAGGTTCAGTCCGGCAAAGCGCCAACAACCGTTCAACCTTCCTCCGAAGAAGAAAAGTCCATTCCGAGTTTTCTATCCGAGGTCGTAGCCTCGGGATCGATAGTTACCATTCGCTTTCGAGAGACGATTCCCGCCGATCTCGTTCTGCTAATGCCCATCCCTGCAAGGACGGGTGACAGCTGCTTCTGGCTCCTTTACCGGACAGATTTACACAGCGAGCCGTCCGCCGCGGATGTCACGGTGGATCTTGCTGCTTGCCAAAGATGCAATGACCGTCTGGAGCCCCTGACGGCCGATCCCTCCGGTCAGCAGATTCTGCCACACGTGTTCGTTGAAGTTCGTTGGAACGAGCATTCGGCGACCTTCCCCGTTCGCTTTGACGACAAGACACGTCTGCCACTTCTTCTGGTCGGACGTAAACCGACGGAAGGAGACCTGATTGAATACTTTCTGTTTGGCAAGGAGCCAGAGGAATGGGAAGAAGGAAGCGGCTTGCCTGGACAGGAGTTCAACGGACCGTCGGCTGATGCGCCGATTGATACTAGACGAATCCTCGCCTACTTCATTCGTCGATTCGTGCAGGCGATACCGGGCATTGAAGCTGAAATCCGACGTGCAGGTTACTCAAGAGCCTCGCTTGACGCGGTATTGCGCGGCCCCACGAGCCCGCTGGAATTAGCAGAACGTGCCTACGCCAGTCTCAAGCAAATTCCAGCATCGGATGAACCGGCGAAGACCCCGACATCTGTAGGCTTCCAGTTGACAGAGATTCTTGCGGCCCTGCTCCGCAGCCAAGCTCTGGTCGCCGATTCCGGGTTGCAGGAGTGCTTCCCACCCGTCGTCGCGCGTTGCAGGGAGATGTTGGACACCCTCGTTTCTAAACACGAGGAACTGCAAGCTGAAGGGTTTCGCCTTTACCAACAGCGGATTCTGGGAGGCGCCAGATGAAACTGTCCTTAGAGATCGACCTGTGTCGTTCGCTACGTCAAGTTTTCGGCAACAAGCCGGATTTTGCTGCCCAGATCGAGCAGGATGGTGCACGCCAGGCTGCTACAACCAGCGCTATCCTTCGCCGATTTCTTGGTGCAAAGGAGAGTGAACGGCGGGAGTTGATGATCCTTGCCGACGAAGTTGGCCTGGGCAAGACATACGTGGCATTGGCGGTCGCCATCTCGATACTGGATGCGGTTCGCCGGGGAGAAACCCCTGACGGGCTTCCCTCGAACAAGCCGGTGGTGCTTGTCCTGACTCCGGTCAACGACGCCCTTTTCAATAAGTGGATGCGCGAGGCGGAAGCCTTCAAGACGGATTGCGCCCGTCAGGACGGCGGCCTGGACTGGCTTCAGGTCCGGAGCCCGGTGGACAACAGCAAGTCCGGCAATATCATCGACCTTTCTGCGCAGATTCGTGATGCCACGCGCAGTCAGCCCATGCTGATCATTGCCAAACAGAGTGTTCTTGGCGCGGCCCTTCATGACCGCGACTTGTGGCGCCGACGCGGCTTGGCGGCTTTATTCGGTCACTTTCGGACTCCCACCGAAACTCGACGCTACTGGTGCCGAAGAGGTCGTGTTTTCGACGCATTTGGCATCCCCGAGCTGAACGAGTTGCTTGATCTTCGCAGTTCGGGGCCTTTGTGGGATGACCTGCATTTCCCTGACTTGCAGCGGGAATTCTTTCGGGTACTCGAAAGCCATGCCAAGCTCGCGGACCGTGCGGCAGCGGCACTGACCGGAACCGATGAAGTCGTGCTCTCGGGATTCCTCGACGATCTGGCGCGTTTCGCGCTCGTGTCCGACTGGCCTTTGCTTCCGCTGGTCGTCATCGACGAAATCCACGGACTCAAGAACGAGTACGTCCAGTCCAGGCGTCGCTTCGAGGCGCTCCTAAAAGGTAGATCCTGCCGGCTGCTTGGCCTGTCGGCCACGCCATTCCAGCTGCGGCATGACGAACTCTTGAGCATACTGAAGCTTCGCCACGCGCTGGCATTACCTCGGGAGCGACTGGATGCCCTGGACCAGGCTGAAGCGATTCTCGGGGTTGCCATGAAAGCCGCTCGTGACTCAGGCGAAACCTTTCGCCGAAGATGGAAAGCTCTCCGGTGCGTCGATCAGAAAGCAGTGTCTGATACGTGGAACGCCGTGATGGGCTCGGAAAAATCCGAGCGGCCTGCTCTGGCTGATCAGATACGTCCGCCACGGATTGCACACGCCGTCGTCGCAGCTCTCGATCTTGAACAGCGGAATTCCGAACTGCGGCGACATCTGCGCCCCTTCGTGATCCGCCATCAACATCCCGGCGGTTATCGGGAGCACTTTGTCGGCAATCAGGCTCTGGCCGGAGGTCACGGAAGTCCGACATTCAATTGGTCCCCCGGCATGGAAGTGCGGGGCAACGACGAACTTGCGCAATACCTTATGATGCGGGCTGTCGCGCTGGCAAAGGAAGAGCGGGGGCTGCCCGGCCTGGGCGCCGAATTGACCGGTAGCTACAGACACCTTGTCGAAACGGCGGCGGTATGGAAGAAGCTCGCACAGGCCAGCAATCCGCTCCTTCGGGATTATCGGGGTGTCCTCGAAGAAATGATCGGGAAACGAACGCAGGTTCACGATCCTGACACTGAACATCGGAAAGTCCAGGCGACGGTAAGCCGTGCGCTGGAATTTTTCAAGCGGGGTCAGAAGTCTCTGGTGTTTTGTGTCTACACGAAGACCGCCGAAACCATCCGGGATCAAATCCAGATGGCGATCGACGAGTACCTGGGCGAGATTCGGGACGACGTTTTTGGAGACGCCGCTGCATTCGATAATTTCAGGCGTCGGTTTTTCAATCGACGCGAGCCCCTCTTTTCGCTAATTCAGGACCACCCGTTGCTCGGTGAGATTCACGGCGGGCGCGTCGGTGTACGGCCCCAAGTAGCTCTGACGGCAGATCATCTTCGGCAAATTGCGACGTTGATGGTGGTGCATGGGGAGGATGCCGAATCCGACAAGCCCGACCGGCGCCTCCTAATCGCGGCGACGGAACATGTCGCCGTGAAATCGTGGCGTGAAAATGCCGAAGGAGTGAAATGGTTAGGGGAAGTCTTGCGGAACTGCCCTGAAGCTGAAGAAAGAATGGTTCATCCACTCTGGCTGGAAGCGCGGGAACCGCTGTCACGAAGCGAACGGGCCGGTCGCGCCCGGCGATCTTCGGACCCGGAAGCACGCGAGCACGCCCGTGACCCGCTCGAAGCCGAGGAAACGGACGGTCAAACACTAACCGGGCAGGCCCCAAGAGCGGTGACGGATGCCGTTGATTCCTGGGTGCGTCGCGTTCGTGAGGATGCAATTGGAGAGATCGTCGCTCCATACTTCCGGCAGGGGCTGATTGCGTCCTATGCGAGCCGTCAGCCGCTGCTGGCTGAGCATCATCAGGAGTCGCTGGCAGAGTTTGATCTGGAAACTCGCGCCGTTGCGGGGCAGGTGTTTCGCCGGATTCTCATGGCCGAGGAATTTCTGCTCCGATACCTGGCCGATGTCGAAAAGGAACGCACTGAGAAGTGGGCTGACTACTTGTCGGAGCGATACGTCAAACCGCTGGATGGTCATCTGGAGTCGCTGCGCGATCGCGTCCATGCCTATTTGGAGACCCTGGTTCGTGCCAAGAAGAATCATGCCTTGTTGTCGGGCTATCATGCCGGTGCTGAAAACCGCAACGTCGTCCAACTTGTAAAGGGAGACACCCAAAATCGCGACCGGTATTTCCTCGGATTCAACACGCCTTACCGGCCGGAGATCCTCGTTTCCACTTCGGTCGGACAGGAAGGGATCGACTTGCACCGGGAGTGCCGGCATGTTATCCATCATGATCTGTGCTGGAATCCTGCGACGATTGAGCAACGCACGGGACGCGTTGATCGGATCGGCAGCAAGGTTGAGCGTGAGCGCATGGGAGCGCATGACGGGCAAGGGCCCACACTTGAGATCGCGGTCCCATACCTAGCCGCGACTTACGACGAACGGATGTTCGAGGAACTCTATCGGCGCGCACAGCTATTCGAAGTAACGCTCGGGGGAGACATTCGGGTGGAAGGCCGCATCGACCCGGAGCATGAACTTTCTGAACGTCGGCGAAGAGAAAGACTGGGGATCGGAACTGATGATGAGGATATTGGCGATGAAAGCGACGAGGCCGGGGTCGTAGATCTGCCGCCGGACATGATTGAGCGGCTCCGGGTCGATCTGTCGGTGTGGAAGCCGTCAGACGTGTAAGTCGCTTCATTCACCGGCGAACTGATCGTTGACGACCGCCACGTCATGTAAAACACCTTCTTCTTGTTTTTGATCGCACTTGTGAGAGTGCAGAACAGGGTCAGCACAGAGAAACGCCTTGCGGTACAGATTGATGCGAAGCGCGGAAGATACGGGGAGCATCGAGCTGATACACCAATGACTACCGGTTCCGCTCACGCGCGGCTTCGACACCGCTTGAAGTGGATGACTTTGGAACTGTCATGTCCGGTTCTTAGTCCGGTTTTTATTGGAGGGAGTGGCAGCATAGCCTTTCCTTACCAGACCCCTTCCCCGACATTAAGAGATTGGAGCTGCACTAAGAACAGCCGCCAGCGGCGGCACGTGAAGGGAGATTTGCCGCTAAGAACGCCCCAGCGGGGCAGCGGCAAATCAAAACAATCTCGGTGAGGAGTGTCCGGGCCGGACAATGGAAGGACACCTCCCCTGCGCCAGCCTCCGCCAGCGGCTCCGGCAAAAACGGCTTCGGGAAATTCAGGGTCAGCGCGGCCTGTGGCGCTGACCTCTCTTATCTTTGTCGTGTGTCTCCGCCGCTTTCGACGCCTTGACCTTGGCGTCGTCCGGTTGTGGCAGCTCCCATCCCGCCATCCCCTGCAACACGCGGTCCGCGTGCTTGATGGTGTTCACGTGTCCATAGTGGGTTTCAATCATGTGGACGGAAGTTCCCATTTGCTCGGCAAGGAAATACACGTCTACGCCTTCCTGCAATCGGAGCGTGGCGTAGGTGTGCCGGAAGCAATACGTCGAGCGCGGTACGCCTTGTGTGCCTTCGCGCAGCTTCGCTTCGTTCAGAAGGTCGGCAATCAGCGAGCTGTAAAGAGTCAGCGCGGGCTTGCCTGTGACGTTGGTAAAGACTCTGTCGTCCGGTTCCGTGGCTTTGGAGATCGCGCGGATACGTTCCAGATACTCTTCGACGCTTTTGGGAGCAACCAGCTTGCGCGACTTGCCTTTGCCCTGGACAAACAGCACAACGATCTCACGCCCCTCGCGATCCTTTGCGGGCATAATGTCGCACCAGCGGAGATTCTTCATCTCCGCTGGCCTCATGCCTGTATTGCACGCAATCAGGATCATGTTGTAGGTGACGGTGCGATACCAGATGCTTGAAGGTTTATCGGCCTCGGCAATCCACTTCCTTCCGACAGTGTGGAGCTTGCGGTATTCCTCCAGCGTAAACTCGTCGCGCCGCATGGCCTTGAGCTTGGGACGCTCGTCGAAACGCTGGCTGGCAGGAACGTAGCGTTTCTTGATGGCATAATTCATCACCGCGCCGAAGATGGACATCTCAAGGCGGATGGTGGAATCGCTGATAAAAGGAACGGTCCGTTCTTCGGAAGGTTTGACTTCAATCGGCTTCAAAACCCTGATGCCCAGGGTTTGCTGAACCTTGGTGCGGCGCTCAGCTTCCTTGTCCGCGAAGGCTTGCGCCATGTCGGCAGTGACTTCTCGAACACCGTTGCGCTTATTGCGCCCCGCGCCGTTCTCCCGTCGCCATGCCGGATAGCCGCCCCAAAGCTCATCGCCGATAAGGTGCACTTGCGTTGAGCCTACATATCGGTCTAAAGCACCTTCGATAATGGCGCGGACTTTCCTGGGCCGCGCCGCGCTGATCTCTCCGCGACGTGCCCGCGCTTCTTGCGCCAGGAGATACTCTCGCCCCACCTCGCGGAAGGGATGGTTGAACACAGGAACGTCATGCTTCAAGCGAAACCGGATGTCCGCGTCGTGGTCGAAGGCGCGTTCCCGCGCCACCTCGATGTCGGTCGTCTTGAGCGAAACCGTCTTGTAGCGGTCGACTTTGGGTATTTTCATGCGGCAATACCACATGCGATGATCCACGTCGCCACGCCGGAAGAGAACCAGGCCCGGCTTGAGTTCCGCTTTGTCGGTGACGAATGCCATGTTCGCCTTTGTCTTTTTCGATGCGTCCTGTGCAGATTCCGTGCAGATTTTTCGGGCAAGTCGTTAACTCTGCGTATCTGTGCAGGACTCGTATAGAGAATAACAAAATAGAATGTTGATTATTTATAATTAGTTACGATATACTTGTCATCCTGAGCGAAACCGCTCGCGTTTCTTGCGAGCGGTGAAGTCGAAGGACCTGCATTTCGCCGCCTTTCTCCTCGCGCTGGCCGTCCCCGCCGCCGCTCAGCAACCCGCACCGCCGCCCGCCCAAAACCCGCCCGTAGCCCAACCCACCCAGCCCGCTGAGCAGCCCATCGCCACCGTCCCCATCCAGGGAGTCACCCTTGCCGGCTCGCTCATCGTCTCCGGCGGCCGCGCCACCATCGGCAACAACGGCAGCATCACCGCCGGCGACCAGACCGCCCACGTCTCCCTCATCCGCGGCGGCTCGCTCGACGTCTGCTCCACCACAAGCATCCATCTCGCCACCGATAACACCACTCCCGGCGGCGCACTCATGATCGCCATCGACCGCGGCGCTTTCGAGGCCCACTACACCCCCTGCCAGTATTCCGACGTCATCCTCACCCCCGACCTCCGCATCCTCATCTCCCCGCCCGGCCAGGCCAACCTCAGCCTGCGCGTCAACCAGCAGGGCGACACCTGCGTCGATAACCACGGCGACAACGCCCCCTACGTCCTCGCCACCAACCTCTTCTCCGGCGGCGCCTACCGCATCCAGCCCAATCAGCGCGTCCTCTTCGAGCACGGCAGCCTGCGCGAGGTGGTGGACAACGAGCAGGACCCCTGCGGTTGTCCGCCCGATCATCCCG
>JBATVK010000051.1:0-3960 GCA_049671725.1 Acidobacteriaceae bacterium | reverse complement strand
AACTGGGAACTGGGGACTGTCGACTGATCACTGATCGCGACCCCGGGTGGGGTAGTTTGGGTCGCCCCTGCCGGCATCCCCGCGAATCCCTCCGGAAAACAACAATACCGTCATCCTGAGCGGGTGAGTTGATTTTAATAAATCGCTGATTTATAGAGAGATAAATAGTCTATTTTTGGCTGTGTATGATTTGTGCAGGCGATTTCTCAATTTCTGTGCATTTCTTGAACGCGAGACACCATTCTACAGGGACGATTCATAGGTTAGAGGCTGTGCCCCAAGCCCATGCCGTGTTCGATGACCGGCGCGATTTCCGGCTGCTGTGGCGTGATGGCTTGCTGCGGCTTTATCGCTGGCGTGTGGGCGCTCTCGTGGGACACGTCATGCCCTAATGCTTGCGGCAGCTTCTCGCGGTCGTTGGTGAAAAGCTGCGCGTCTTCGGCTCCACGCGAGACGGCCACGTATGCCATGCGGCTGTTGAGCAGGTCTTTCGCGGCCAGCTCGGTATCGACGTGAATCAATACGCGCTCGGCAGTCTGCCCCTGGCTGGAATGGCTCGTCACCGCATAGCCGTGATCGAGATGCGGATGCTCGCGCGGGTCGAGCTGCACGTCGCGGCCTCCGCCCATTTTCAGGCTTAGTTTCCCATCATGGTCGATACTCTCGATGGTTCCAAGTTCGCGGTTGGCAATCTTCAAATCGTTGGCCGGTGCGGTGAACTGGATGCGGTCGCCTACGGCGAAATTGCGCGGTTCCTCGCGGTAGACGGAGACGCCCTGCTGACGGCGTGGATCATAGGTCAGCTCGGAGCCATCGGCCCGCACCACCGTCAACAGGTTCTTTTCAGCGTCAACGCTCGTGACCCGCGCGTATTCGCCGCGCTCCATGCCGGTCTCTTTTGACGCACGAGCGTAGCACACTACATCGTTGAACTCGTACCGCGCGGCCCAGGTGCGCTCCGGCCCGGTGAGGTCCTGGCGCGGCACAAGTGCCTCGATGCGATGTTCTTCTTTGCTGACCATGCCGCGCTCCTGCATCTCGGTACGAATCGCCAAGTTGATCTCCACGCGGGAACGGTTATCAGGAGAGACAACCAACGTACCCTCCGGCGACTTCGCGTATTCCTTCGCTATCGCAGTGATGCGTTCCTCGCGGCCTCGAATCGCCACTCGGTGAGGCCGGAGAATGCAACGGAGCCGGGATGCGGGGAACACTCATGGGGAAACCCGCCTCGAAATTAGCTTGCACCCTGCGATTTTGGCCGTCAAGCGCCGGATTGCTGAAAGCCCTTGTCTATCAGTGCGTTTACACGCTGCACGCTATGGAGTGGTCTGCGCGTTTACTGGCGTAAACGCATTGAAATTGTCTCGGAGTGGCGCTTTGCCAAGTTTCTGATTCAATGCGTGTTGACGCTGGTAAACACAGGCGTAGGCCACGTTTACCAACAGCATCCCATTTGGGGGTGATGTGTCGCTGCGTAAAGCCGATGCCGTAGGCAGCGTCGTACCTGGGACGTTGACTTCGACACGGAACCACGCGCCGCCACTGCGTGCGCGGACTCATGATCTGGCGTGGATACCGTCCAACAGTTCAAAATCCTTGGCCAGGAGGTTGATTGTCCCTCCGGGCGGAATCACGCTGATGCGGAAGTGCAGGTGGTGGTCAAGCCCTCGATTGCCTTGGATAACGTCGAACGGCTGCGGCTCAGAGACGGTTTTCTTCCAGTCCGAAGACTCATAACATTCCGCCCCGGAGATGTCGTCGGCACACATGGATTTAGCCGCAAGGAAGACATCCGCTACAAAAAACCCGCACTCCTTGAAGACCAACTCCGCCGAGGTCAGCGTACCTCCATCCCCGAGGAGTTCCAGGGAGAGCTTCACTCTGTCCTCCCCATCTGCCTTATAACAGTACACGCTCAAGAGCTTGGAGTCGTGCCATGGAATCTCATTGAATCGTTGCACTATCGGGTTCGTCGTTCTAGTGGTCATTCAGACTGCTCCTGCATAATTTTAATAACAGGCGCTAAGAGCATAAGCTGCGGCCGCCGATTCCCGTAAACTACGGTGATCGGGCACCGACGGGGCTAAGGGACGGCAGCAGCAGCAGCTCCGTACTCCAGGATGGTCCAGATGCTAAGGCCACCGACAACCGCAGTTTTCGCTAAGGCCTGTTTCTCCTGAGGCGTGAGGGGACGCCCTGGCTGTCGGGGCGGATTCTTGCTCCAGTCCCAGTCGTGGGCGTGTGGATCGCCCGCACCGTGGTCGTGCCCTCTATCGATGTCTTTGGCTGCGCGGCCATCTGGGCCATATGTCCGTTCTGTGCTCTCGCCAGGCTTCTTGCCGGGGATTGTGACCTTTGTGCCTGGCTTCTGCCCTTGTGGAGGGCTATTGACCCTGCCGCTGGTGCCCGGAGTTTTCCCGCCGCTGCCGGTCGGCTGTCTCCCGCCGGTTGGGTGGCGGATCGCCCCGCAGCCTTTCACTCATTCACGCTCACTCTGCCGCTGCTTTGCCTCGTCCACTCGTTGCGGACTTGGGTGGAGTTGGACGATAATACGTTGCTTCGGCCACTGCTCTTCCAATCGACACAACTCACTATCGTCCATATAAACCGTCAGATACGACGGCTCCGTCGGTGGGAATTTGTTATGCGGGTCACCGAACAAGACTGCCATGCCATTGTGCTCCAAAGTGAACATCCTCAGTACCTGGCCGTATGGCATCAGTTTATAAACTGCCCAACCCTCGCCATTTGCATTTAACGTGGGTTTAAAGTATATCGTCAGCCTATACTCAGAGCTGGTTACCCTCTGTCCGACATCAGGTACATATCCTTCAAGATTATCCGCGTATATTTCATCCAAGATTGCTTCCACCGCCTCAGACCTGCCAGCCTCCGACAGCGGGCGATAAGGGCCAAATTGGGCCTCGGATCCAGTCGCCTTTACGCTCTGGCTTGCTCCGGATCCAGAGCATACAGTGAATACCAAGGCGGTCGCGATAACAGTCGCAGTAAGCTTCATTGCCTTCTCCTAATGGACAATTACAACGTAAACCTGAGCCCCTTTTGGAACATCTCCGTGCCCTGAGGCATTCTCAAACGGACCGTATGAGGTAGTTGATTTTCCTCTTGCCCAGCCCGGCGGTCGCTGGCCATAGTTCAAGTAAAAGTTCACCGAACCGTGGGTGATATCCGGAGAATGAGCAGCCTGAGAAGCAGCAGATTGTGCGTCCTTGTATTGCGGAGTACGGGATTCGCTTGCGGTGGTTTTGGAGGACGCCACGCCGCCCTTGATGCCCGCTTTGTCGCGGTTGTGAACAACGTCGGCGATGGCTACTTTACTCGTGTGCAAGCTCTGACTGCTCGACTGGCCACTCTTCGACTCCGGCCTGAGACCGCTCGTTTCGTTATCGACTGTATTGCCGACCGCTGTCGTGCTGCCGGAGGGGCTCTTGCCGTCTCCCGGCGCTTTGGGCGGCGGGTTTGTGCCCGGCGTCTTGTTCGTTCCGGGCGTGCCCGTCGAATTGCCGTTGCCGCTGGAGCCCGCGCTGCTCGCCTGCGACTGTTGGTTGCTTTGGCCCGCCGCATTGTCCTGCTCTCCCTCCTCCGCATCGGCCATCGGATCGCTGGAACTGTAGTGTCCCGTCGCATCGATTCCAGTCAGCGGATTGTTCTGCACGTAGTCATAGAGATTCAGGGTTTGTGGATCCCCGTAGGCGGCGTAGGGCACGGCGGCGGGTGCGGCGGCCCAGTCCGGTGTCATGAAGCGTCCCAGGGTTTCCGAATAGTAGCGGGCGTAGAAGTAGTCAAGGCCAGATTCCGTGTCGTGGTCCTTGCCCGTGAAATGGTCCTCGGTGGCGTCTGCCCCGCCCGCACAGTTCAATCCGTCACCGAATGGATTGCTGGTGCAGGTCTCCTGCGAGTTGCCGCTCGCCGTCGTCTGCATCCGCTTCGTCCCCA
>JBATVK010000050.1:0-60965 GCA_049671725.1 Acidobacteriaceae bacterium | reverse complement strand
GAACTGGCCCAGGGGCCGCTGCGCATCGCGGGGCTGCTGCGGGCGGGCGAGGCATGGACAGGCGGCGCGCTGCAGGCGCGGGAGGCGGTCGAAATCATGACCGGAGCGGCCGCACCCGATGGCGCCGACTGCGTGGCGATGATCGAGCACGTCGCAGTGAGCGAAGGGCGGGTGTGCCTGACTGCGCCGCGAGCTCCGGAGCCAGGAGAGAACATCGTCGCGGCTGGCGCGGAGGCGCGCGCGGGAGACGTGCTGGTTCCGGCGGGACGGCGGGTGGGAGCGACGGAGATGGCTGCGGCCGCGAGCTGTGGGCTGACAAGGCCGGAGGTCTATGCCCGGCCGCGCGTGGCGATTCTGGCTACGGGCGACGAACTGGTGGATCCTGCCGAAACGCCCAGGGCGCACGAGATTCGTAACTCGAACAGTTACAGTCTGGCCGTGCAGGTGGCGCAGGCGGGCGGCCTGCCGGAAATCTTTCCGGTAGTGCGGGACGATCCGGATGCGACGGCCGGCGCGATCGCAGAGGCGAGCCGCGCGGATCTGATTCTGCTGACCGGCGGCGTGTCGATGGGTAAATTCGATTTTGTGGAGCAGGCGCTGCTGGCTCAGGGCGCGGAGTTTTTCTTCACCGGAGTGCGCATTCAGCCGGGCAAGCCGGCGGTGTTCGGGAAGCTGCCGGGCGCGTACTTCTTCGGGCTGCCGGGAAATCCGATTTCGACGATGGTGACGTTTGCGCTGTTTGCCGTGCCGTTGTTGCGCGCGATGGGCGGCGAGAGCGAGCGTGGGCCGCAATTTGTGCTGGCGCGGCTGGAGGGCGAGGTTCGGGTGAAGGCCGGACTGACGCGGTTCCTGCCGGCGCGGATCGAGAGCGACGCGCGGGGCACACGCGTGCAGTCAATTGGCTGGCATGGATCGGGGGACCTTGCTGCCGCGGCGCGCGCGAACGCATTCCTGGTTGTGCCGGAGACTGCGGAGCGACTGACCGCCGGAGATTTGGTTTCGGTGCTGATGCTCTAACGGCGGGGCTCAGCGAAGGAATTGCCGAAGTTGAGGCAGGAGGGCGCGAAAGGCGCGACCGCGATGGCTGAGCGTGTGCTTCTCTTCGAGGGAGATTTCCGCCATGGTCCGGTTGCGCTCCGGAAGCAGGAAGAGCGGGTCGTAGCCAAATCCGCCGTGGCCACGAGGCGCGGAAAGGATTTCCCCTTCGACGGAGCCGTCGGCAGCCAGGATGGTCGCGCCGGCGCGAGCGAGCGCCAGCACGCAGCGATAGCGGGCGCTGCGATTCATGGCGCCGCGCATCTGTTCGAGAAGGTAGAGATTGTTGTGGATGTCCGTGGGGGCGCCGCCGAGCCATCCGAGGCCCGCGCTGGCGGATGGTTCGGGAACATATTCCGCATCCTGGGCATAGCGCGCGGAGCGCACACCGGGCGCGCCGTGGAGCGCATCCACTTCGAGGCCGGAGTCGTCAGCGAGGACAAGCATTGAAGGATCGGGTACGAGGCGGCTGTAGTATTCGGCCTTCAGGTGGGCATTCCCTTCGAAGGTCGAGGCGTTCTCTTGGGGAGCGGGGATATCGCGCAGGCGTGGCAGAGGCTCGACGACGATTCCACCATCCTCGGCCGCAATGGAAAAGTCGCGGAGCTTGCCGGCGTTCGTCGTGGCTGCATAAACGGTGAGGGTCATGGGCAAGAGGCGTAGAGAGGACTACGCTGGCGTGTCGATGGGGTAGCGCACGCCGGTGAGATCTTCGGATGTCTGCCAGAGCCGCGCCGCCAGCGCTTCGTCGTACGCCTGGGTTTCGGCGCGGACTTCAACGGGATAGCCGCGCATCTCGTGGAAGCCGTCGCAGCCGTAGTAGTGGCCGCCCAGCACGTCGGGCGCGGTGGCGCCGTAGAGCGTGGGCAGCGCACCCTGCGCATCGGACTGCGCGATGAGCGCGATGAAAAGCGGGATGATTTTCGCGAGCAGGCCGCCGCCCTGGCCGGGGCCGGCGGCGAAGAGATTGGTGTTGGCGACTCCAGGATGCACGACGACACTGATGGCGGGCGCGTGAGCGTGTTCGAGGCGGCGCTGCAGCTCGAATCCAAAGAGCAGATTCGCCAGTTTGGAGCGCCGGTACGCGGGCCAGGGGCGATAGCCGTGCTCCCACTGGAGGTTGCCGAAATCCATGGTCGCGCCGCGGTGTGCGTTGGAGCTGACGGTGACGATGCGCGCGCCCGGGTGCAGCAACCGCGAAAGCAGGAGGCCGGTGAGCGCGAAGTGGCCGAAGTGATTTGTACCCAGCTGCAATTCGAAGCCATCGCCGGTGAGGCGGCGCTCGGGGAGGGCCATCACGCCGGCGTTGTTGATCAGCAGATCGAGGTTGCGGCCGGAGGCGAGGAAGGATGCGGCAGCAGTGCGAACCGACTCGAGGCTGGCGAGATCGAGAATGAGGACTTCCACCTGTGCGTTGGGTGCGGCGGCAAGAATGCGGGCGCGAGCCGCGTCGGCTTTGACGCCATCGCGGCAGGCCAGGATGACGGCACATCCGGCGCGAGCCAGCTCGAGCGTCGCGTGAAAGCCGATGCCGATGTTGGCGCCGGTAACGAGGGCGAGGCTGCCGTCCTGGCGGGGAATGTCAGCGGCAGTCCACTTATGCGTGGCGCGGGTCATCAGCTTGCCTGCTCGCTGGCTTCGCCCAGCACCACACGCGCGGTCATCTTGCGGTGCCCGCGGAAGAAGGTCACGGTGATTGCATCGCCGGGCTGATGCGCATTCATGATCTCGGAGAGGTTCTCGGAATCGGTAACCTGCTGGCCGTCGATGGAGACAATGAGGTCGCCGCCGATGGAGATCTGCATGTTGCCGAGGTAGGCAATCTGATTGCCGCCGTGGAGGCCGGCATGATCGGCAGCTCCGCCGGGGAGAGTGCTTTCGATGAGCAAGCCGTAGCTGGCGGGGAGGCCCATCTGCTGGGCGAGATCGGGGCCGATGGCGAGGGTGCGGATGCCGAGGGAGGGCCGGCGGGCGTGGCCGTACTTCTGGAAGTCGCCGAGGACGGCTTTAGCGGTGTCGATGGGAATCGCGAAGCCGATGCCGGCATTCTGCTCGGCGCCGTTCTGAGCGATCATCGAGTTGATGCCGATGACTTCACCGCGTGAATTGAGCAGCGGGCCGCCGGAGTTGCCGGGGTTGATGGCGGCGTCGGTCTGGATGGCGTTCTCGATCGGCGCGCCCTCGGGCCCGCGAACGGAGCGGATGGCGCTGATGATGCCGGCGGTCATGGTTCCGGAAAGGCCGAAGGGGTTGCCGATGGCATAGACCTGCTGGCCGACCTGCAGATCGCGCGAGCTGGCGAGGACCGCGGGCACCAGGTTGGGCGCGCTAATCTGCAGCAGCGCAAGGTCGCGGAGGCGGTCGCTGCCGATCAGGCGCGCGGTGTAGCGGTGCTTGTCGTGCGTCTGCACCTCGATGCTGCGAGCGTTGGCAATGACGTGATAGTTGGTGAGAATGTGGCCCTGCTTGTCGAGGATGAAACCCGAGCCCTGATCTTCCTGGGGAACGAGTCCGTAGAAGAAGTCGAGGGTGACGGTGCCCGCGGTGATGTTGACGACGGAGGGCACGACGCGCTTATAGACCTCGATATTGTTCTCTTCCGCGGCACTGAACTGGGGCGCAGCCTCGGCCTCGGTAAGCGTGATGGGCGAGCCGGCGCCGCTGCCGGAATTGCGGAAGACAGGGTGACTGGTGATGTACCAGAATCCTCCCACGATGAGGAGGACGAGGCAGACTCGGCGGAAGGTCATAACGTTCGTTGCCGGTGTGGGTCGCGGCACCTTTTATTGTAGCGACAACGGAATCAGACCCCGGCCAGACGGTGGAGTTCCGCCGCGATGCGCTGCGCCTGAGCACGCGCGGACTCGAGCGTACCGGAGTTGTCGATGATGAAATCGCAGGCCGGCGCCTTGACGGCGTCGGGGATCTGGGCGGCTAGGCGGGCACGGGCGTCGCGCTCGGCAGCGGCACGGCGCTCGGGATCGGCATTGGGAGGCAGGATGCGGGCGAGGAAGCGCTCGATTTTCAGATCGTCCGGGGCAGCGACGAGGATGATACGGTCGAAGCGCTTGCGCCAGCCGGGCGCGCTGCCGCCAGCTTCGGCCTCGAAGATGAGCGCGGACTCGATCATGGCGACGGCGGAAGGATCGCGCGCGAAGATTTCGTGCATGCGGCGTTCCTGCTCCGCGATGACGGGCGGGTGAACGATGCGGTTCAGCTCGGCGAGGCGGCCCTCGCCGAAGGCCAGAGTGGCGAGGCGCGCGCGGTCGAGGGTCGTATCAGGGCGCACAACCGAGGAACCGAAGGCCGCGACGATGGAACGATACACGTCCTGGCCGGGCTGCATCCTGTCGCGCGCAATGCTGTCGGCTTCGAGGATGTGGACGCCGCACTCGCGGAAGAATGCAGCGATGGTGGACTTGCCGCTGCCAAGGCCGCCCGTCAATCCCACGCGCAACATGCGTCACCCCGAAAGCACGGCAGAATCCGGTTCGATCAGATTGTAAGCCGGGCGGACGCCGTCAACGCCGGCTCAGTGCGGGTGCAGCATGGGGGTGATGAACAACCATGCGACACCGACGGCAATCAGCATGGCAAGCAGGATGAGGAACAGCATCGTGAACCACGAAATGCCCTGCCCAGCTGGTTTCGGTGGCGGCATAGTTCCCCCAGTTTACGTCGTGGCCAGGGAAAATCGGCGAATATCCTTCAGGATTTCATAGACTTTCGCAAAAGCCAGCAACACATTCGCGGGCAACCCGTGTCTAAACGAGCGAGGGCTTGAGCGGGCAGCGAATCTCGGGCGAAGGAGGAGCAGGCGATGGGCGACGAAAGAAAAGTCGAAAAGTTCCCTCAGACCGAGCTGGCCGGGCTCCGCACCGAGCTGCTGCAAACCAGCGTCGACAGCTGGCAGGCGGCGGAGCTGGTTACCGCGTTCCTCTCCGGGCGCGGCTATGGCGCTGACCCCGATATGGTGCGCCAGGCGGTGCTGAGGCTGGAAGGCAACCAATGCTCGCTGGAGTGCATGCAGCAGGAACTGGAACGCGTCGCATACGTGATGTAGTGCAAGAAACTATCAGCGACTTTCCCACTGTATTGCGCGTCGAAGTAAGTAGAGAAGGCGGCCAGGGGCCCGAGAACGAGCGGCGCTGAGAAAGCGCGCTTGCCGGCCCGGCAAGGAGCCGCCATGACGACAATCCTTGGCGCTGCGGCGAGGCCAGCTGCGCGCGAACTTTTTCGAAAAAGGAGATTTTCTGTATGCGTATTCCGACCTTGTTCCGCAATCTGTCTTTGGGTCTGGCAACCGCAACCTTTGCGTTTGCCGGAGCCGCATTCGCGCAGCCTTCGGCATCGGCACAGAACGGTGTGATGGAGCCGGCCCAGCACTGGCATCTGGTGGGAGCGACGGTGCGGCTGGATCATGCACTGAGCACCAAAAGCGCCCGCCAGGGGCAAATGGTGGAGGCGAAGCTGAACGGATCGGTGAAAACGCCGGACGGTGTCGATCTGCCCAAAGGCGCCGAGCTGATCGGCCGCGTCGACCGCGTGCAGGCGTCGCAGAGCGGCGGGCCGGCCATGCTGAGCCTGGTATTCACGAAGGCTGAAATGAAAGATGGCAAGACCGTTCCCGTAAAGGTGACGGTCATCGGAGCGTATCCGTCGGATGAGGCAGCACTGGCGGTGAACGGGGACCAGACCATGGGTTCGGCGCCCAGGCATGTGAATTCGCGGGCGAGGGTCGATCAGGAAGCGGGTCTGCTGAGCCATGTTTCCATGCACAGCGCGGTTCAGAATCACAACTCGGCGCGCTTTGAGAAGAGAGATGGTGACTTTACGCTGAAAGCCGGCACGTACCTTCAGGTGGCCATTGCGCCGCGGCCTGCGAATCCGACGATGAACCAGGGCGCGTAAAGCGAAGGCGCCTCGCAACGAGAAAGGCCCGCGCCGGCGGGCCTTTTTGATTTACGGAAATTTTTGGAAAGCGGCGGAGGGCGAGCTGCCTGGCTTGCGCGGCTTTCAGACCTGCATCACTTCGGCTTCCTTCTTCTTCGCCATCTCCTCCATCTTTTTGATTTCCTCGTCGGTGAGCTTCTGGATCTCGTCGAGAGAGCGCTTCTCCTCGTCTTCGGAGATTTTCTTGTCTTTGGAGGCTTTTTTGAGGAGTTCGTTGCCGTCGCGGCGGATGTTGCGCACGGCGGTGCGGTGATCCTCGAGGACGCGATGCAGATGTTTCACCACTTCGCGGCGGCGCTCCTCAGTCATAGGCGGGACGGGAACGCGGACGAGCTTGCCGTCGTTGTTGGGATTGAAGCCGAGGTCGGAGGTGCGCAGGGCCTTTTCGATGTCGCCGATGAGGCTCGCGTCCCAGGGCTGGATGACGATCATGTTGGCGTCGGGAGTGGTGATCTGCGCGACCTGATTGAGGGGCGTGGGCGTACCGTAGTACTCGACCTTGACCTGATCGAGCATGTGGATGGAGGCGCGGCCGGTACGGATGGAGCCGAGGTTGGTCTGGAAATCGGCGACGGCCTTGTCCATGCGGCCGCGCAACTGGGCGTGGGTTTCTTTCAGTGCGGGAATGCCCGCCATAACGGAAGGTGCCATAGAGGTTATCCTTCTTGAATCCCTTCAAAAAACGTATTCTACTGCGTTCGCAGGCGACCGATACAAGTATGAGTTCTTAGCTTTGTGGAAATGGAATTCGCTGGAGTGCACGCGCAGCTTCGAGAGTCTTTGAATTGGCTTGCCATCGTGCGAAGTCCATGCGCTCTATTGCAACCCAGAAAAGATAGTTTGCGATGTCATCTTCGGGAGCGCCGCGCAGACGTAGTTCGTATACGTCGCCAAGATATCGGTCGTACTCATCCTGCGCGAAAGGCTCATCCTGCACGCCAATGGGGTCCCATACCTGCAGAAGAACGCGCCTGATCGCCACGCGAATTTCCCGCGATTCCTGTTTGTCGGGACGACTTTTCACGGCTACATCACGACGCGGACGCCGCCGGCAGAGTCGGCTTGTTCGTGGGCGTGATAGCTGGAGCGGACGAGGGGGCCGGATTCGACGTGGCGGAAGCCCATGGCCAGGGCTTCGCGCTTCATAAAGGCGAACTCGTCGGGGGTGTAGTAGCGGGCGATGGGCAGGTGGTCCTTTGAGGGGCGCAAATACTGGCCGATGGTGAGGACGTCGACGCCAGCGGCGGCCAGATCGCGGAAGACGGCCAGCAGTTCATGCATCTCCTCGCCGAGGCCGACCATGACGCCGGATTTTGTAACAGTCTTTGGCTCAATATGCTTCGCGAACTGGAGGAGGCGCAGGGTGCGCTGGTAGCGGGCTCCGGAGCGGACGGCGCGATAGAGGCGCGGGACCGACTCGGTGTTGTGGTTGAGGATTTCGGGGCGGGCCTCGACGACCATGCGGATGGCTTCCTCGTTGCCCTGGAAGTCGGGAATCAGGACTTCGACCTGGCAGCCGGGGGCCTGGCGGCGGATTTCGGAGAGGACCATGACAAAGGCGCGGGCGCCGCCGAGGACGTCGTCGTCGCGATTGACGCTGGTGATGACGGCGAATTTGAGACCGAGGGCGGCGACGGCTTCGGCCACGCGGCGGGGTTCGTCGAAATCGATGGGATCGGGGCGGCCCTTGGGGACGGCGCAGAATCCGCAGCGGCGGGTACAGGTGTTGCCCAGCATCATGAAGGTGGCGGTGCGATGGTGCCAGCACTCGCCGATATTGGGGCACTGCGCGGACTCGCAGACAGTGTGCAGGTTGAGGGAGCGAGCCAGCTTCTTGAGGTCGTGGTAGTTGTCGCCCATAGGCGCGCGGGCGCGCAGCCACTCCGGCTTGGGGAGCGGGCGGCGGGGGGCGAGGTCGATCTGGACGAGTTCTGGCGAAGAGGCCATGAAAGACCATTTTAGCCGGTAGCCGGTGGCCTGTAGCTTGCGGTCAGCGTTTCTTCGAGGCGGTTTCCGTCAGGGCTTCGTCGATGAGGGTGAAGAGGCGGGTGCGATCGACGACTTCGACGAAGGGCGTGCCGCTGGTTCGATTGGTTACAACCCAGATGGTGGGGGTGTGCTGGATGCCGACGCTCTGGCCGAGGGCGTAATCGGCTTTGACGAGGTTCGCAAGACGCCCCTGCGGATCGACGACAAAGGGCAGAGCGAGGTGGTGGTCGGTGGCGAAAGCCCGGGTAAAGGTGTGCAGATCGTCCTGGCTGTGGATGGTTGGCTGGGCGGCGAAAACGGCATCGCGGTACTCATCGCCGAGGGCTTTGGATCGGCCATCGAACCAGCGCGCGTCGACCGCGGCCTCGAAGCTCCAGGTGTGGAAGGGAAGCGGGAAATCGTGACGAACCCAGGGGATGTGGTACTTCTCGACCGCCTCTTTGATGACGGGATTGGCGTGGGCGCAGTCGGGGCATTCGAGGTCTTCAAACTCAACCACGGCCACACGGGCGCCGGGGGGTGGACGCAGCGCGGCGGCGTTGTGGACCGGGGTGGTCCGGGATTCGGGATTGGAGAACTGGGCGCGGGCGGGCACGGCGAGAGCGAGGGCCAGAGCGGCGGGCAGAAGAGCGAAGCGGAAGGCGCGAGACATGGCAGTGATGGTGGTTCTCATTGTAGCGGCGGCGGGGCGGGTGGATGCGTCGAAGTCTGGCAGCGGGGGACACCATGGTCACCGGGGGAAGATGCACGGGCGTCCAGGCCGCGACCCATCGAGGGGTCAGAAAAAAGTCTGAACGATATCGACGACCTGATATTGCGCATCGAGAACAGATAAAACGCGCCACTTATCGAATGTGAGGCATGGGTGGCAGATGTCGAAGCCGATCATGTCTCCCACGCGAAGATTGTCCTGGGCGGCAATGCGCATCGAGGCGTGCTGATCCATCATGTTTGTGAGCGTCCAGTGCGTCGGCGCCGCTTTCGGGTTCGTTTCGCCGGGACGGAAGTGCAGCGCCGGGACCGGGAGGCCCGCATCGAAGGCGGCATCGCGCTTGCCCATGGCGATAATGGCTTTTTCCGGCTCCGGGATCGACTGGACGTAAGCCCACACCTGAAGCGCCGGCAGCAGACCTTCGTGCATCCTTCGCGCTACGGGATTGCGATCGAATATCTTCGTCTGCGCCTGACGGTAGATGCCCACATCGTGGGTCAGATAGCAGCCGGGGCGGAGAACGACGTCCATTTCGCCGCCGAGTTCCGCCTGCGAGAACTCTTCGGCAACCACGTCGTACCACGCGGATCCTGCACCGGAGAGGATGACAGGAGAGCGCTGGAACCGGTTCTCGCCTCTGAGCTGCCGGGTGACCTCCACAGCATGACGCAGAAAAACCCGAATTGCAGTCTCGTCATCGAGAACTCCCTCGTACAACTCGACACCGCAAAGAAGCACGGCATCCTTCCAGCGGGCAAGACTCTCCAGCGTCGACTGCAACTGCTCGCGATTGCGCACCCCGGCGCGGCCGCCGTTGACGCCCAGCTCCAGCAGCACCTGAAGCCGCTGGCCGCGGTTCGCGTAAAAGGCTCCGAGCTGGTCAACCTGGGCGGCGGAGTCGACCAGACAGTAGAAATCAAATCCTGGATCGCCCAGCAGGCGGCTGACAATCGCCATGTTTTCTTTTCCGACCAGCTGGTTCGCCATCAGAACACGGGGGATTCCATGTGCGTGTGCGACCCGAGTCTGGTGCGGAGTGGCCAGGCTGATGCCCCATGCGCCTGACTGCATCTGCATCTCAAAAAGCCGCGGGGCCATGGTGGTCTTGCCGTGTGGCGCCAGGCGGAGGCCATAGGCGCTGATAAATTCGCGCATCCAGTTAAGGTTGTGCATCAGCCGGTCCTGATAGAGAATCGCGGTCGGCAGACTGAGGTCTTCGCGCAGAAGATTCCAGCCGCGCCGAACAATCTGTTGAGCCTCGGCAGAGGACTCGATGGAACCCAACCCTTTGTTGAGCACACCGACGACGTCCGCAGCTGGCTGCATGGAAGCTCCTTTCCTCTCCATCACAACATGCTGCACCCGTATCGTTCCACTGTGCGCCGGTCTGCGGGACATCCGTTGCGCTGGTCTATACACTGACAGATCAGATGGCAGAGTGCGACACACTGATTCGAAGCGCAAACGTCTTCGACGGCAGCGGCGGCTCTCCGGCGCTGCTCGACGTTGCGATTCGCGAGGGATGCATCTGCGAGATCGGGCCATCTCTTCCGCATGGTGCGGCCCGCGTGGTCGAAGCAGATGGCCTTGCGCTCGCTCCGGGCTTCATCGATGTTCACACGCACGACGACACTGTGGTCATCCGTCGCCCGGAGATGCTGCCGAAGCTTTCTCAGGGAGTGACCACGGTCATTACCGGCAACTGCGGTATCAGCGCGGCGCCGGTGCGTCTGCGAAGCGGCGTTCCCGACCCGATGAATCTCCTCGGCGGCGCAGATGACTTCCGCTATCCCAGGTTTGCCGATTACGTTGCCGCGATTCGCACAGCAGTACCGGCGGTGAATGTGGCGACGCTGGTCGGGCACACGGCGCTGCGGAACAACCATATGGATCGCCTCGACCGAACTGCGACCGCGGCAGAGATCGATGCGATGCGCGCGCAGTTGCAGGAAAGTCTGGACAATGGAGCGCTGGGACTCAGCTCGGGTCTGGCCTACGCCTCGGCGCGTGCCGCTTCCGCCGAGGAGGTTGTGGCGCTCGGGGAACCGCTCGCAGCCGCGGGCGGGGTCTATGTGACGCATATGCGCAGCGAATCCGATGCCATTCTGGACGCGATGGATGAGGCTTTCGCGATCGCCCGCCGTTGCGGAGCGCCGGTGGTGATCTCGCACCTGAAATGCGCGGGCATTGCCAACTGGGGCCGCAGCGGCGTGGTGCTTCACGCGCTCGATCAGGCGCGCGAGACCCAGCCTGCCGGCTGCGACTGCTATCCCTATGCGGCCGGGTCGAGCACCCTCGATCTGCGCCAGGTCGATCCGCGCGTCGCCATCACGATCACGTGGAGCACGCCTCATCCCGAACAGGCCGGAAAGACGCTGGCGGCTATCGCCGAGACCTGGAAACTTTCGCAGGTTGAAGCGGCGGCGCGGCTGCAACCGGCGGGTGCGATCTATCACAGCATTGCGGAAGAGGACATGCGGCGGATTCTGGCTCATCCGGCGACGATGATCGGCTCGGATGGTTTGCCCGACGATCCGCGCCCCCACCCGCGGCTGTGGGGAACCTTCCCGCGCGTTTTGGGCCGATACAGCCGCGAGGAGAAGCTATTCCCGATGTCCGATGCGATTCGCCGCATGACAGAGCTGCCCGCGCGGCGATTTGGACTGCAGCAGCGGGGCATGGTTCGCCCGGGCTATTCTGCCGATCTGGTCCTCTTCGATGCGGAGAGGATCATCGACAGGGCGACGTTTGAGGATCCGGTTCGTCCCGCAGAGGGAATCGAAGGAGTTTGGGTCAACGGAGTTCTCTCGTACACCGCAAAGGGAGCAACCGGAGACCGGGGGGGACGCTTTCTGGCTCGCGGCGAGACCTCATGGATCGACTGAGCAGCAAGGAGAATGAGCGGCATGAGCATCAGGAGATATGGAGCTGAAGGAGGCCAGGGAGCCGGCGGCCAACGTTTGCCGTTTGCCCGAGCGGTTGAGGCGGACGGATGGCTGTACGTGTCGGGGCAGGTTCCCATGCGCGACGGAGAGGTTGTGGCCGGCGGAATTGCCGCTCAGGCCGAACAGGCGATTCGCAATCTGCTGGCGGTGCTCGCGGAAGCGGGATACGGACCGGAACACGTGGTCCGCTGCGGAGTCTGGCTCGACGACCCACGCGATTTTCAGGCGTTCAATGCTGTCTTTCGGCGGTTTTTCGGCGAGCATCCGCCGGCGCGCTCCTGCGTTGTTTCCAGCATGGTGGTCGATTGCAAGGTGGAGATTGACTGCGTCGCCTGGAAATCGTCCTGAGCCTTGCGCTCAGCCGCTTCGTCACTCAACAGGCCGCATTCACTTTCTGCAGGCAGCGAGGTTCTCAGTCAGGCGATGATCGATCCTCACAGCATCTTTCTGCTGACCGCGGCGGTGGCGGCGGTGATCGGCCTCATTCTCCTGATTGCCGTCGCGAAGCTGAATCCGTTCATCTCCCTGCTGGTTGTCTCGCTCGCGCTGGCGCTGGTCGCAGGCATGCCGGTCACGGCAGGCATCCGTTCGTTTGAGCTGGGACTGGGCGCGACCCTGGGGCACATTGCGATCATTGTTGCGCTGGGCACCATGCTGGGCAAGATGCTGGCCGAGTCCGGCGGTGCGGACCGGATCGCGCATACGCTGATCGACTTTTTCGGCGAGAAGCGCGTGGCGTGGGCCATGATGACCATCGGTCTGATCGTCGGCCTTCCCTGCTTCTTTGAAGTCGGCTTCGTCCTGCTCATTCCCATTGCCTACACCGTGGCGCGCCGCACCGGGAAATCTCTGGTGCTGGTGGCGCTGCCACTGGTGGCCGGGCTCTCCGTGGTTCACGGCCTGGTGCCTCCGCACCCGGCTGCGATGCTCGCGGTCTCCATCTTCCACGCCGATGTCGGCCGTACGATTTTCCTGGCGCTGCTGATTGGCATTCCCACGGCAGTGCTTGCCGGGCCGCTGTATGCGACGCTGATCGCGCCCCGCATCTCGCTGCCCGCGGAAAATCCGATGGCGGCCGAGTTTCGGGACCACGGTAAAGAACGCAATCTGCCGGGATTCGGGCTCGCGGTAGGCACCATTCTGTTGCCGGTCGCACTGATGATGATCGGCAGCTGGGCCGGCACTGCGCAGGGGGGCGTCCTGCGCCAGACATTCCGCCTGCTGGGCAACGACGATATCGCGCTGCTGATTGGCGCGATCGTGAGCTTTTTCACGCTCGGCAGAATGAGCGGCTTCTCGCGCTCGACCATCCTTCGTTTCAGCCAGGAGTCCCTGGCGCCCACAGCCATGATCACGCTGCTGGTCGGGGCCGGGGGCGGATTCGGACGCGTCCTCCAGGACAGCGGAGTCTCTCACGCTGTGGTCGGAGCCGCTCTCGGGAGTCATGTGCCCCTGCTTCTGCTGGCGTGGCTGCTGGCTGCTCTGCTGCGTCTGGCCACCGGTTCCTCGACGGTGTCGATGAGCACCGCTGCCGGAATCGTGGCGCCCATCGCCCTGCGAAGCGCTTACCCGCATCCGGAGCTGCTGGCCATTGCCACCGGCGCCGGATCGCTCATCTTCTCGCACGTGAACGATGGCGGATTTTGGCTGGTCAAGGAGTATCTGAACATGAGCGTGCCGCAAACCATCAAAAGCTGGTCCATTTGCGAAACCATTATTTCCGTGACCGCGCTTTTGCTGACCATGATGGTGGCCTGGGCGTTGTCACACGGTCTATGAGAAGCTGCTCCTCGTGCGGCGCTTCCGATTCATGATGTGAAGATCTGGAATGACAAAAACGAACTCATCCAAAGCTTCCCAGTCCGTCCTGGCCTATGTAGGCACCTACACGGGAGCCCCGGGGGCGGGGGGCAATGGACGAGGCATTCAGCTTTTCGACGCCGATCTGCGCACCGGCCGGCTATCGCAGCGGGCCCTGGCGGCAGAAACGCGCAATCCGTCGTGGATTTCCATTCATCCCTCGAAGAAATATCTCTACGCGGTCAATGAGATTACGGATTTCAACGGCAACAGCGGCTCTGTGAGCGCTTTCGCTGTTGACGGCGCATCAGGAGAGTTGCGCGCTCTCAATACGGTGGACTCCGGAGGAGCCGGCCCCGCGTATCTCAGCATCGACGGTGGGGGAAACTTTGCATTCGTGGCGAATTACGCCGGTGGAAGCATTGCGGTGCTGCCCATCCGCAGCGATGGATCGCTGGGCGACGCTGTAGATCTGCGCCGCAACCTCGGGGGTGTGGGCAGCCCACGCGCAACCAGCGCGCCCCATGGCAGCTTTGCCAGCAGCGGTCACGACGCTCCGCACCCTCATATGGTCGCCGTCGATCCGAGCAATCAGTTTGTGCTGGCTACCGACCTGGGGCAGGACAGGATCTACGCGTATCGCTTCGGGCAGCGCACAGGCGAATTGAGCCCTCCTCGAGGCGTGCCTTTTGTTTCCTTACCCACCGGAGACGGGCCGCGTCATTTCGCCTTTCATCCGAACGGCCGCTGGCTCTATTCCATTCAGGAAGAGGCGTCGACGGTGGCCTTCTTCCATTACGATCCTTCGGCCGGCTCGTTAGAGCTGCAGCAGACCCTGTCCGCGCTGCCGGCGGGTTTCGCAGGAACCAGCTTTGCCTCGGAAATCCTGGTGGCGCCGGATGGAAAGACGCTTTACGCAACGAACCGTCTGCACGATACGATTGCGGTCTTTTCCATTGCTCCCGACGGCAGGCTGAGTTATCTCGCCGAGACGCCGACTCAGGGCGATTATCCGGTGCAGTGCCGCATCGATCCCGGCGGGAACTTCCTCTACGTGTGCAATCGGCGCAGCGACAATATCACATCGTTTCGGATTCACCGCGACACAGGACTGCTTTCGTTTACGGGAGACTACGCTCCGGTGGGGAGCCCAGGGAGCATTACTTTCCTGGATTTTTCCTGACCCTGGCCATCGGAATCACCCAGCTCTGCTGCTGCGCTCAACAATCTTCGCCACCACGATTCTGTAACTCATGAGCAAAGGCCATCCGTTTCCGGATGGCCTTTGCCGTTCTCTGTTCTCTGAGCTCTGTTCAGTCGCCCATCACAGGCTCGGCTTTTTCGGCCGGCTTGGGAGCGGGAGCGATGGAGTCGAGGGTGACGAGGCCTTCGACAGGCTTCTCGCCGAGGATGTGCTCGCGGTAGAGCTTGGCCATGCGGGCATTCTCGGCGTCCTGCTTCAGCTTCGCTTCGCGGGCGCGCAGCTTTTCTTCGCGCGCGTTCTTGGCGATGCCGCTCTTTTCGAAGGTGTCGTTGGCGGCAGCGTGCACGTGCTCCTCGTTCAGCACCAGAGTGTGCTGGGTGGAGTCCATGCCGACCTTTTTGCCGCCGGCGAAGATCTCGTGCCGGCCGTGCTCCTCATACCACTTGGTGAGGGTCGCGGTCATGTGCATCTTCTCGATGATGTTCCGCCAGCCGATGCCGGTGTTGTAGGCGCAGAAGCTGATCTCGCCTTCCTGCGTGGCGTAGGGAATGATGCACTGCTCAGTGCGGCGGAAGTCGTAGTTGAAGAGATCCTGGAACCACATGCCGGCGATGAAGAGGAAGTTCCAGCGGTCGGCGCGGCGCTTCTCGATGTCGGCCATGGTGCGGTCGCCGGTGACTTTGCCATAGTTGCGGCCGGTGGCGCCGAAGCACTTGTCGAACTTCTGGAGCAGGTCGGTGATGCGGAAGTGGGTGGGAGACTTGCGCGGATCGTAGTTGCGGAGAAGGGACAGCGCGGCTCCGATGACGGAGAGGGTCCTGCCGCGGGCCGCATCGTTGATCTTCGCCATGTCCTTCGCCAAACGATCGGCGTTCAGGAAGGCGGTGACGGGCACGGCTTCCTTCGTTTCCTTGTCGATCATGAGGGCCATGCCGATGCCGCAGTTGGGGTGGCATCCGCAGGAGAGCTGGCCCCACTCGTGGTTCGGGCCGTGAACGAGGTCGGCCCAGTCAGAGAAGGTGCTCATGAAGCTGATGGGGAACCAGTCGCGTGTCGGCTCGCCGAGGCCGGTCTGGTTCTTGACGTCGTGCGCCATGTGGCTGAGCGTGTAGCGCTGGGCGGCGCGGCGCTCGTCGGTGACGGCTTCGTCGCGGCCGGTGAAGCTGACGGGCTGGAAGCTGAGGAAGTTGATCTTCTTGGGGTTATCGAGGGCGAACTGGATGATGTGGCCGACCTGTTCGTTGTTGATGCCGTTGATGATGGTGGTCACGGGGACGATGTCCACGCCGGCTTCGTGCAGGTTGTGGATGGCCTGGAGCTTCACATCGAAGAGGTTGCCGACCTTGCGGTGGGAGTTGGCGGCGTTGCCGATGCCGTCGAACTGGAGGTAGGCGTAGCGGAGACCGGCTTCGGCTGCGGCGCGGCAGAGTTCCTTCGACTTGGCGAACTCGATGCCGTTGGTGGCGGCCTGGACCGAGTTATAGCCAACCTTGCGGGAGTATGCGACCGCGTCGAGGAAGTAGGGCGACAGCGTGGGCTCGCCACCGGAGAACTGGACGGACATCTGACGCCGCGGCTTGATGGTGATGGCGTTGTCCAGCATGGTCTTGATTTCTTCCCACGTGAGCTCGTGGACGAAGCCGACCTGATTGGCGTCCATGAAGCAGGGGTCGCACATCATGTTGCAGCGGTTGGTCAGGTCGATGGTCAGCACCGAGCCGCGTCCGTGGGTGACGGTGGAAGTGCCGTGGTTGTGGAGCTTGTCGTCGTTGTGGGCGCGGATGTCGCGGCCGGGGAAGACTTCCTCGAGGTGGCGGAAGAAGGCGGTGTCGATGGACATGACGTCTTCAAAATGGCCGTGCTTGGGGCAGTCCTTCACCATGAGGATCTGGCCGTCGCGCTCGATAATCTGGGCCTTGATTTCGCCGACCTTTTCGTTGAGGAGGATTTCGTGGGGCAGCTTGCCGTCGATAATCTGCTGGCGAATCTCGGGAACGCACTTGGGGCAGAGCGAGTCAGTGGTGCGGGGCCAGCCGAGGGGCGGCTTCTCCTTCTGCCAGGATTTCAGCAGAGGCTTGTCGGACCATTTGGGCGTGAACGAGGGATTGGGGCGGATGCTGTTCAGCTTCTCAAAGACGGTCCAGGCGCCCTGGGCCGCTATGGTGACCGCGCGCTCTGCGTATTTCACAGCTTTCGACATGCTGAAATCTCCTGGTGTTGCAGGATGTCCTGGGGTTGCTGGGGAATCAGATAAGTAACTCTCTGCCAGGACTTTAGCCGCTATCAGGTTAGATGTGAAAGGAACCTGGCGGGAACCGAAGATGGCTGAATGGTGAAAATCGGCGTTCAGGGGGGAAATGGGGGTGGTGAACGGGGAGGGAGGAGATTCCTTGCTGTTGCAACATCGGCGACAAGGGTGGGGGAGTTGGGTCGCTGAGATGCGCGAGGGGGGTCGGGAGTGCGACAATGCTGGGGCTGAAAGGAGAATCGAATCTATGAAGCGTTTTGTTTTGAACCTGAGCCTGCTGGCGCTGGCCCTTCCGTTGTGCGCGCAGACCGCGAAGAAGCCTCCGATGAGCCCGCCGGAGAATGCGACGGCGACAGTGGGCGGGCACGTCATCACCATCAAGTACTCGTCTCCCCGGGTGCGCGGACGCGAAGGGCATATTTTTGGGCCAGGCGGCCTGATTCAGAAAACGCATAAGGAGTATCCGGTCTGGCGCGCCGGGGCGAATGCCGCGACGACGCTGGACACCGGCGCGGACCTGACCATTGGCGATCTCTCGGTACCGAAGGGGACGTACACGCTGTTTGTCGATATCTCCAACCCGGACCAGTGGACGCTGATCGTGAACAAGCAGACGGGGGAGTGGGGACTTGCATACAACAGCTCCTACGATCTGGGTAAGGTGCCGATGCAGATGAGCCAGCCTCCGCAGATGATCGAGGACCTGAAATGGGAGGTCAGGAACGAGGGGCACGGCAAGGGCCGGCTGACGCTGGAGTGGGAAGACCATGTGGCGTCGGTGCAGTTCAAAGTGAGTCAGTGAGCGGGGAACAGTAAACAGCAGACAGGAAACGCCTGGCGGACGCGGCGCGGCCTCTTTCATTACTATGGAGCAGGAGGGTTCCGCTCGCATGGTTTTCCGGAAGTGTATGGGTTTGGCTGTGATCCTGCTGGCTGTTCCGGCGCTGCTGACGACGCCGGCCCGGGCGCAAACGAAGGCGCTGAGCAATACCGATGTGTCGGTGGACGGGTTTTACCAGTTTTCGTCGAACGCCAGCGGCAATGGGATCACGGATACGGCGAGCAAATCCGCGGGCGCGGCTGCTTTCCTGCGCCACAGCTATCACTGGTGGCTCGGCTGGGAGGCGGGGTACGCGTACACCCGGTTCACCGAGTTTTACACGGGGCAGTCGTTCGGGTACCAGCACAACCTGCATGAGTTTGCGGGCTCCTGGTACGTTCACGGACCGCGGGCGCTGGGCATCCAGCCCTTTGCGACGGTGGGGGTGAGCGCGCTGATCTTTTCGCCGACGCTGAACGGCGGGCAGAACGTGCCGTACCAGGCGCGGCCGGGGCTGAATTATGGCGTGGGGGTCAACGTCCCTCTGCTGACCAGCCATCTGGGAGTGCGGGTGCAATACCGGGGGCTGTTGTACAAGGCGCCGAATTTCGGCGAGACGTATCTGACGACCAACGCGTGGCGCGAAACCTCAGAGCCGATGGCCGGCGTCTACCTGCGGTTCTGATCGGGACGAGGGACCATGGATTGCATCTTCTGCAGGATCGTTGCCGGGGAGATTCCCTCGAAGAAAGTTCACGAGGACGAGTGGGTCTTTGCCTTCCACGACATCGATCCGAAGGCGCCCACGCACATTCTGGTGATTCCCAGGAAGCACGTGGCTTCGCTGGCGCACGCCGAAGCGGCGGACCAAGCCGTACTGGGCCGACTGCTGGCGGCGACGGCGCGAATTGCACAGGATCAGGGGCTTAGCCAGGGGTACCGGGTGGTGATCAGCACCGGGCCTCAGGGTGGGCAGACGGTGGATCACCTGCACGTGCATTTGCTGGGCGGACGGCAGATGCACTGGCCGCCGGGGTAGGACAGGGAACCGGTCACAGGTGGCGGCGGGGCTGAGGCCCCGCTTTTTTTTTGGGCGCGAGGTGGATTTGCTACGGGCACGGTTACAGACCAGGAGGACGAAAACAGGGTTCCATGCCGGCGCAGGGCGTGAGTGGAACGAAGGCCGCGGGCGGCGATGGCGGAGACGGGCGAATCCGGATGTGCCGCCGGGGCAAAAGCATCGGCAAAAAATATTTCAGGCTGTGAATGGCTGGCTTGCGAATCGTTGCAAATTGCCGCTATAGTGCTTGCTTACACAGAAATGTGATGTAAATCACACTCAGACGTGATCCAGAACACAACCAAAACATAAAAACTCCAGGCGCAGACGCTGAAGGTCTGCGCGCCGGACGAATAGCAGGGCCAGATTCGGGGAATCCCGGAAACCGCAGGACCGGCGGCGAGCGCCCGGTCCCAGCCAACAAGAGGCTGACGCCCTGAACCAGCAGCGATTCACCAGGAGAAGCAGGACGCATTCATGCCGCAGATTTTCGACCGCAGCTCGAACGCCCTGGCTCGGATGAGCCTGATCCTGAGCGGGCTGTTGATTATTGCCCTGGGCTTAACCCTGGATGCACTGCAGCGATCGCCGTGGGTGACGCGCCAGGGGCAGCGGGCGGATCAGCCGGTACCGTTCAGCCACAAGCATCACGTGGAGGGTCTGGGGCTGCAGTGCCAGTATTGCCACACCACGGTGGAGGAGTCGAGTTACGCGGGCATTCCTCCGACCGGGACGTGCATGAACTGTCACTCGCAGATCTGGACAGACGCGCAGATTCTCGATCCGGTGCGGCACAGCTGGGTGACGGGGCAGTCGATTACCTGGACGCGGGTGCACGATCTGCCGGACTTCGTCTTCTTCAATCACGAGATTCACGTGAATAAGGGCATCGGGTGCTCGACGTGTCACGGGCGCGTGGACGAGATGCCCATCATGTACATGCAGAATTCGCTGCAGATGGAGTGGTGCCTGAACTGCCACCGAAATCCGGCGAAGAATCTGCGGCCGACCAGTGAAATCTACAACATGGCGTGGCAGGGGGCGTCGGAGCTGCATCCGGTGTGGTGCGCGTCGCAGACAGTGGGCGTGGGGACGCCGACGTCGGAAAGCGTGACGTGCACGGAGAACAATCCGCAGCTGAACGGCGGGGTGCAGATGGCGGATTTGAGCCCGCCGCTGCCGGGGCTGCACCCGCGGTCGGCGGGGGCGGTGCTGAACAGCGAGGATACGGCGCCGGAGCTGCTGCCGGCGGGACTGCACTACACGGAGTTCACGAATCAGGAGGCGCTGGGCCTGTTCCTGATTCGGCACTACGACATCCGGAACCCGCGGGAGCTGACCAGCTGCGAGGTTTGTCATCGATGAGCGAAAAACAGGGAACAGGGAACAGCGATCAGCGATCAGTACGGCCGACGCTGGCCGAGGTGCGGGAGAAGCTGGCGCAGCAGAAGGGTAAAAAGTATTGGCGGTCGATCGACGAGCTGGCGGAGACGCCGGAATTCCAGGAGCTGGTGGCGAAGGAGTTCCCGGAACAGAGCTCGGAGTGGACCGATTCGGTTTCCAGGCGCGGATTCCTGAAGGTGATGGGTGCGTCGCTGGCGCTGGCCGGGCTGGCGGGGTGCACGAAGCAGCCGGATGAGCTGATCTACCCGTATGTGAATGCGCCCGAGGATCTGATCCTGGGCAAGCCGGTGTATTTCGCGTCGGCGTTTCCGTTCACCACGGGCGCGGTGCCGGTGCTGATCAAGACCGAGGCTTATCGCCCGATTAAGGTCGAGGGGAATCCGGAGCATCCGTACAACCAGGGCGGGACGGATCCGATCACGCAGGCGACGCTGCTGGACATGTACGATCCGGACCGGTCGCAGCATGTGCTGTACCGGGGCGAGACGCGGCCGTGGATTTCGTTTGTCGCGGAATTCCGCGCGATGCTGGCGGACAAGAAGGCGTCGGGCGGGAAGGGATTGTATTTCCTGAGCACCACGGTGACGTCGCCGACGCTCGCGCGGCAGTTGCAGGAGGGGCAGAAGAATTATCCGCAGGCGAAGTTTGTGCAGTACGATCCGGCGAACCGGGACTCGCATTACAAGGCGGCGAAGCAGGCGTTCGGGGATTACGTCGACGCGCAGTACCGGCTGGATCAGGCGGACGTGATCGTTTCGCTGGATGCGGACTTTCTGGGCGGCGCGCAGTTCCCGGGCTTCCACCGGCTGGCGAAGGATTACGCGAACAAGCGCAGGCTGCAGGGCGATACGACGATGAACCGGCTTTATGTGGTGGAGCCGGTGACGACGCTGACAGGATTCAAGGCTGAGCACCGGCTGCAGGTGCGGCCCAGCCAGGTGGCCGCGTTTGCGGTGGCATTGGCCGGCGCTGTCGGCGCGGGCGGCGCGCAGGGCGGAGCGAGCTGGACGCAGCATGAGGCGACGTATCTCGGGGGCGTGGCTGCGGACCTGAAGGCGAACGCGGGGAAGTGCGTGGTGATTCCGGGCGAGTTTGCTGCGCCGGAAGTTCACCTGGCGGCGTTTGCCATGAATCAGGCGCTGGGTAATGTGGGCAAGACGGTGGTGTACACCGATCCGGTGAACCCGATGCCGTCGATCCAGACGGACGATCTGATGTCGCTGGTGGCGGACATGAATGCCGGCAAGGTGGACTGGCTGGTGATTCTGGACGCGAACCCGGTGTATTCGGCGCCGGCGGATCTGGATTTCGAGGGTGCGATGGACAAGGTGGGGACGGTGGTCCACCTGGGATCGCACCTGAACGAGACGGGCGAGATTTCGACCTGGCACATCAACAACCAGCACTATCTGGAGATGTGGTCGGATGCGCGCGCGTACGACGGGACGGTGAGCGTGGTGCAGCCGATGATCGCGCCGCTGTACGACGGACACTGCGCGCACGAGATAGTGCAGTCGATGCTGGATGAGCCGGACGTTTCGCCGTACGACGCGGTGCGGCTGACCTGGCAGGCGCAACTGGCGAAGAGCGATGCCGCGAAGAGCGCGCCGAACGGCGATCCGGAATTCCCATGGCGGAAAGTGCTGCACGACGGGTGGATTGCGAATACGGCGTTTACGCCGAGGAATGCCGCGCCTAAGGTTGCGGGGCTGACCGCACCAGTGCCGGGATCGGGCGAGGGGATCGAGGTGGTGTTCCGGCCTGATCCGCACGTGTACGACGGGCGCTACGCGAACGTGGGATGGATGCAGGAGATTCCGCGGCCCATCACCAACCTCGCGTGGGACAACGCGGTGCAGATGAGCTACGCGACGATGGAGAAGCTGGGGCTGGCCGAAGACGATGCGGTCGAGGTGAGCACCGGCGGGAAGTCGATCGTCGGCGGGGCGCTGGCAGTGCCGGGGCAGGCGGATGGGGTCATGGTGATCGCGCTCGGCCAGGGGCGCAGGACGGGACGCGTGGCCGGCGGCGTGGGCTACAGCGGATTTCTGATCCAGATGTCGGGCGCGCCGTGGATGCAGGCGGGCGCGAGCGTGCGCAAGACGAGCGGCATCTACGATCTGTGCGTGACGAAGAGCCACCACATCGACCAGCGCGCGGTCTTCGCGGGCGGCGATGGAAGCGGTACGCACTCGCTCGAAGGGAACGAGTCGCTGGATCGGGGCATCATCCGCTACGCGACGCTGACGGAATACAAATCGAATCCGGACTTCGCGCACGAAGGCGTGGGGCACTGGACGCCGGAGCCGGACGACACCATCTTCCCGGCCTACCGCTACGACAAGAACGCGTGGGGGATGTCGATCGATCTGAACTCCTGCGTGGGGTGCAACGCGTGCATTGCGTCGTGCTACGCGGAGAACAACATCGCGGTGGTGGGACGGCTGCAGACGAAGATCGGCCGCATCATGCAGTGGATCCGGATCGATACGTATTACGAAGGCGATCTGGCGGCGCCGCGGGCGCACTTCCAGCCGATGACCTGCCACCAGTGCGAAAACGCGCCGTGCGAACAGGTATGCCCGGTGGGGGCGACGGTGCACTCGCCCGAAGGGCTGAACATGATGATCTACAACCGCTGCGTAGGGACGCGGTACTGCTCGAACAACTGTCCTTACAAGGTGCGGCGGTTTAACTTCCTGCTCTACTCCGACTGGGATACGCCGAGCCTGAAGCTGATGCGGAATCCGGAGGTCAGCGTGCGCAGCCGCGGCGTGATGGAAAAGTGCAGCTACTGCGTGCAACGCATCGAGGCGGTGAAGATCGAGGCGGACAAGGACAACCGGGCGATCCGGGATGGCGAGATTCGCACAGCGTGCCAGCAGGCGTGCCCGACGAACGCGATCATTTTCGGAAACATCAACGATAAAAAGAGCGAAGTGGCGAAGCTGAAGGCGGAGAAGCGGACGTACGGGGTGCTGGCGGACATCAACACGCGGCCGCGGACGACGTATCTGGCCGAAGTGATCAACGTGAATGAACCGCTGGCTCAAGAGCTGGGGGAGTACAGCTCCTAAGTGCAGTTGTTAGTTGTTAGTTGTTCGTGGGTCGTAGTCGGGGACAAGGGCGGCAAATAAGGATTCTGGAACGCATGGCGACAAAAGACGCACCCGTCAATAATCCGATGGTGGATCCGGTCACCGGAGAATACCGGGTCATCGCGCCGGGTCACACGTTCAAGTCGGTCACCGAGAAGGTGAGCCGGATCGTGCTGACGAGCCACACTCCGCTGGGGTGGTGGTTCGGGTTTCTGCTGGCCGGCGGCTTCGTGGTGATGCTGATGGTGGCGGTCACCTGGCTGTTCCTGAAGGGGCCGGGCATCTGGGCAGTCACGATCCCGGTGGCATGGGGCTTCGCGATCATCAACTTCGTGTGGTGGATCGGCATCGGCCACGCGGGCACGCTGATCTCGGCGATTCTGCTGCTGTTCAAGCAGGGCTGGCGGAACTCGATCAACCGCTTCGCGGAAGCGATGACGATCTTCGCGGTGGTCTGCGCGGGCCTGTTCCCGCTGATCCACGTAGGGCGGCCGTGGCTGGGGTACTGGCTGTTCCCGTATCCGAACTCGATGAACTACTGGCCGCAGTTCCGGTCGCCGCTGCTGTGGGATGTGTTTGCGGTGTCGACGTACGCGACCATCTCGGTGGTGTTCTGGTACATCGGGATGATTCCGGATCTGGCGACGATGCGCGACCGGGCGCAGTCGAAGATGGCGCAGTTTATGTACGGGCTGCTGTCGCTGGGCTGGCGCGGATCGGTACGGCACTGGGTGCGGTATGAGACGGCTTCGATCCTGCTGGCAGGTTTGGCGACGCCGCTGGTGCTGTCCGTACACAGCGTGATCTCGCTGGACTTCTCCGTGGCGCTGATGCCGGGCTGGCACACGACGATTTTTCCGCCGTACTTTGTGGCGGGCGCGATTTATTCGGGATTCGCGATGGTGCTGACGCTGGCCATCCCGATCCGGAAGTTCTACCACCTCGAAGACCTGATTACGATCCGGCACATCGACAACTGCGGAAAAGTGATGCTGGCAACGGGGATGATTGTGGCCTATGGCTACTCCACCGAAGTGTTCATGGCGTGGTATTCGGCGAGCCACTGGGAATACTTCATGATGTGGAACCGCATGTGGGGGCCGATGGGGTGGTCGTACTGGACGCTGATCACCTGCAACATCGCGCTGCCGCAGCTGATGTGGATCAGGAAATTCCGGTCGAACGTGGGGCTGATGTTCCTGATGTCGCTGATCGTGAACACCGGCATGTGGTTCGAGCGGTTCGTGATCGTGGTGACCAGCCTGACGCGCGATTATCTGCCGTCGTCGTGGGGCACGTATCGCGCAACGCGGTGGGATTACATGACATTTGCGGGAACGCTGGGACTGTTCACGTTCCTGTTCTTCCTCTTCATCCGGTTCCTGCCCATGATTCCCATGAGCGAGCTGCGGCTGATGCTGCCGCAGGCGAAGGTGCGGGAGACGGCGGAACCGCTTCCGGAGGCAGGTGACTGATGCCTTTACCCGAGGGATTGTACGGATTGATGGCGGAGTTCGACTCGCCCAGCGAGCTGGTGCGGGCAGCGAAGGCGGCGCGCACGGCGGGCTATCGGCGGATGGACTGCTACACGCCGTATCCGGTGGAGGAAGCGGCGGAAGCGATCGGGTTCCATCGCGACGAAGTTTCGCTGGTGTGCCTGGTGGGCGGGCTGCTGGGGCTGGCGGCCATGTTCGGACTGGAGACATGGATCGCGGTGTGGGCGTTTCCGCTGAACATCGCGGGGCGGCCGTATTTTTCATGGCCGGCGTTCGTGGTACCGGCCTACGAGTGGACGATTCTGTATGCCGGCCTGTCGGCAGCCTTCGGAATGGTCGCGCTGAACGGGCTGCCGAAGCCGTATCATCCGCTGTTCAACGCGCCGAATTTCCGCGATGGCGCGACGACGGACAAGTTCTTCCTGTGCCTGGAGTCGACGGATCCGAAATTCGAGGCAGCGGAGACGCGAGACTTTCTGGAAGCGCAGTCGCCGGTTTCGGTGGTGGAGGTGGAGTATTAAGACCGCAGCGTACAGCGTACAGCGTGCAGCGTACAGGAAGACCGCTCGTTCCTCTGCGCGTCTGCGGCGAGGCCTGGAGATGCTGGGGGCAGCGGGACTGCTGCTGCTGGCGGCGGGGTGCCGGCAGGACATGCAGAACCAGCCGAGGATGTTCCCGCAGCGGGGCAGCTCGATGTTCGCGGACGGGCGCTCGGTGCGGCCGCAGGTGGAGCACACGGTGGCGCGCGGCCAACTCTACGAGGACGATTACTTCTACACCGGGCTGATCAACGGCAAGGAAGCGAACCTGATGCCGTTTCCGGTGACGATGCAGGTGCTGGAGCGGGGGCAGGAGCGGTTCAACATCTACTGCACGCCATGCCACTCGCGGGTGGGCAACGGCGCGGGCATGATCGTGGAGCGCGGCTACAAGCCGGCGGCGAACTTCCACGATCCACGGCACATTAACCAGCCGCTGAGCCACTACTTTTACGTGATGACCAACGGTTATGGAGCGATGCCGGATTACAAGGCGCAGATTTTGCCGCAGGACCGGTGGGCGATCGCTGCGTACATTCGCGCCCTGCAGTTAAGCCAGAACGCGACGCTGAGCGATGTGCCCTCGGGCGTGCAGGTGGAGAACCTGAAGACGGTTGCTCAACAACAGGGATATCCGGCCAGCGATGCCGGAGCGTGGCCGATGCCGGCAACCGCCGTTTACGGCGCGCCCATCATCGGGACGGTCGCCGGGGCGCCGGCGCAGAATCCAATGCCGGTGGCGAAGAGCGCGGCAGCCGCGGCAGGCAAGAAACAGACGACCGGCAAGCCGCCGGCCAGGCCGTAAGGAGCGCAGGAGAAGCATGGCCAACGGATACTTCACCAAAGGATTGCCATCCACGCTGAGCGCGCCGGCGTTTGTGGACACGTGGCGGCTGCGCGCAATGGTTGCAGGGGTAGTGTTCTCGGTGATCGCCGTGGTGCTGGCGTTCCTGGGCGAAATGCAGAACGGGCTGGGCTGGGCGCACCTGCTGCGCGGATGGCTGGACGGGTTTGTGGCGTGCTTCGGCTTCTGCTTCGGAGGCATGGCGCTGCTGATGGTGCAGTACCTCTCCGGCGGCAAATGGGGGCTGATCGTACGGCGTCCCCTGGAAGCGATGTCGCGGACATGGCCGCTGATCGTGCTGATGTTCCTGCCGGTGGGATACTTCGGGGCGACCGAGGGTCGGCTGTACATCTGGGCGCAGTACGCGAACTGGCGGGTGGCGCTGCAGAGGGGGCTGATCAACCACGACCAGGCGCACGCGATCCAGTGGAAGCAGCCGATGCTGAACGTGGGGAATTTCTGGTGGGTTTCGCTGGTGTGCATGGGGATCTTCGCACTGTATGTGACGGTGCTGAACAAGTGGTCGCTGAAGCGGGACGCCGATCCTGAGCCGAATGTGGCCTACTGGCGGACGAAATTCGAGAACGTAAGCGGATTCGGCGTGGTGCTGTTCGCGGCGCTGCTGTTCGTGCTGGTCATCTTCTGGGTGATGTCGATCGATCCGACGTGGTACTCGACGATTTACGGCTTCCAGTATCTGGTGGGCGAAGCGTTCATGGTGCTGCCGCTGGCGATCCTGACGCTGCTGGGCCTGAAGAAGGCGGAGCCGATCAAGAGCACCTTCAGAACCATCGAGCAGCACGACCTGGGCAAGTTGTGCTTCGCGCTGGTGATGCTGAACATCTACTTCGCGTTCGGAGCCTTCCTGATTATCTGGTCGGGAAACTCGCCGGAAGAGATTCCGTGGTACCTGGACCGGATCCGGGGCGGGTGGGGCGTAATCGCGACGCTGGATGTGATCTTCCACTGGCTGATTCCGTTCAGCCTGCTGCTGTCGCGGGATCTGAAGCGGATCCCGAGAAAACTGGCGGTGGCATGCTGCGTGATGATCTTCGCCGGCTACTGGGATCTGTTCTGGCTGATCGAGCCGTCGTTCAGGGACGCAGCGCGGAACCTGCAGCTGACGTGGGGAATCTTCGAGTACGCGGCGATGCCCGCAGCCATGTTCTGCTTCTGGCTGGTGTACTACTTCCAGCAACTGAAGAAGCGGCCGCTGATCGCCACCAACGATCCGCACCTTGCGGAGATTCTGGAGCATGATTATGTCCACGCATAACCCGGGACAGGATCCGAATCTCGATCCGAAGCACCACGTTGGCGAGGAGTCGGTCCGGGAGGGATACGAGCTCAGCGACGCCAGCACGGGTGGAATCGCGGTGTTTCTGGTGGGGCTGTTCATCTCCGTGGGCGTGTTCTTCGCGCTTTGCTTCGTGATGGGGCGCGTGATCAATGAGGGGATGAGCAAGGCGGACGGGCCCACCACGAAATGGAAAGCGCCCAATCAGGTTGCGCCGACCATGGCGATTCGTTCGAATCCGCAGCTGGAGCAGGAGCAACTGGCAAAGCTGGCGCAGCAGTTTCCGAATCCCCGGCTGCAGATCGACAACGGCGACTCGGATCTGATGGCGCTGCACCAGCGGGAAGATTTGCTGCTGAACTACTACAGCTGGGTGGATGAGAGCAAAGGGACGGTGCGGATTCCGATCGAGCGGGCGATGGAGCTGATCGCGCAGCAGGGATTGCCGGTGGCGCCGCAGGAGCAGCAGCAGGCGCTGATGATGGGGGACTCGAAGCCGGTGGTTCAGATGCCGCTGACGGATGGCTTTGCGCCGACGGGCTATGAGCAGCAGGTGGAGCACGATCAGACGGCGTCGGAGAAGGAACAGTAGACAGGGATTAGGGAATAGGGATCAGGGATGCGGAGCGGGCGGACAAGACGGGGATGGGCGAAGGCGGCGGGGATGGCGCTGGGGTGCGCGCTCCTGTGTCTGGCCGGATCCGCGGCGCTCGCGCAGAGCTCGTGGTATGGCGAGAAGCACATTGGGCCAACGGCGGAACAGCAGCCGCCCATGCTGAAGCACATCACCATCGCGCAGCGGCTGAACCAGCCGATTCCGCTGAACCTGGAGTTTCGCGACGAGACGGGCAAGCTGGTGCACCTGGGAGATTATTTCGGCAAGCGGCCGGTGATCCTCTCGCTGGTGTACTACCAGTGCAAGATCCTCTGCCCGGAAGAGATGGGCGGTCTGGTGAGCGCGCTGGAGATGGTGAAGTTCAATCCGGGGCGCGACTTCAACGTGGTCTTTGTGAGCATCGATCCGACCGAGACGCCGGCCATGGCGGCCAGCGAAAAGGCGCTGTATGTGAAGCGCTACGGACGGCCGGGGACGGCGAACGGATGGCATTTCCTGACCGGGCAGGAGCCGGCGATCAACGCACTGGCGACCGCGGTGGGCTTCGGCTACGTGAAGGTGCAGGGACCGGACGGAAAGCTTTCGCAATATGCGCATGCGAGCGCAATTGAGCTGCTGACCCCACAGGGCCGGCTGTCGCAGTACTACCTGGGCGTGGAGTTTTCGCCGAAGGACATCGATCTGGGGCTGGTCGAGGCAGGGCAGGGAACGATCGGGTCGCCGGTGGATAACATTCTGACCTACTGCTACCGGTACGATCCGGCGCTGAACCGCCATAGTCTGCTGGTGTCACGTATTGTGCAGGCGGGATGCCTGCTGACGATGTTGCTGCTGGGCTCGTACATGCTGGTGAATTTCCGGCGGGACATACGGGAGGCGCGGCTGAACCCGCTGACGGTGGAGCAGGGGCGAAACAATCCTATGGTGAACGGATAAAAGGGCGACGATGCAGCATTTCATCAGTCCGGTACTTTGGCAATTTCTAATTAAGTGGCTCACGAACTTCGCGATCTTCCCGCCGGAGGCGTCGAGCATTGCGCCGTACGCGGACGCCTTGTATTTCTTCCTGATCTTTATTTCGGCGATCGGGCTGGGCGCGGTCGCGTTGCTGGTGATCACGTTCTCGGTGCGCTACCGGCAGAGCCGGAACCCGGTGGCCACGCAGATCGAAGGGTCCACGCTGCTGGAAGCGACCTGGACGATCATTCCTCTGATCCTGTTCATGATCTGCTTCGTGTGGGGCGCGCTGCTGTACTTCCGCATTTACAGCCCGCCGCCGAACGCGATGAACATCTACGTGGTCGGGAAGCAATGGATGTGGAAGATCGAGCATCCAGGCGGCCAGCACGAGATCAATGCGCTGCACATTCCCATCGACCGGCCGATTCAGCTGACGCTCATCTCACAGGACGTGTTCCACAGCTTCTCGGTGCCGGCATTCCGCGTGAAGCGCGAGGTGATTCCGGGGCGGTACAACACAGTATGGTTTGAGGCGACCAAGCCGGGGGTCTACCACCTTTTCTGTACACAGTACTGCGGGACGCTGCACTCGCAGATGATCGGGTGGGTGTACGCCATGAAGCCGGAAGACTACGAGGCATGGGCGGCAGGATCGACCAGCGGACACTCGCTGGCGCAGAGCGGGGAACGGCTGTTTGCGGCCCTGGGCTGCAACAGTTGCCACAACGACACGCCTAACGCGCACGGGCCGAATCTGGCCAGAGTGTTCGGGTCGCGGGTGCAGCTGCAGAACGGGCAATTCGTCACGGTGGATGACGCGTTCCTGCGCGACACCATCCTGAACCCGACGCTGCACCAGATCGCAGGGTACGCACCGATCATGCCGACTTATCAGGGCCAGGTGACAGAGGATGGGCTAATCGACCTGGTGGAATACATCAAGCAGCTCGATTCGGATTACCGCATCGAGCAAACGATCGACAACAGCGCAAGCCAACCCGTGCAGACGGGCGCGACGCCGACAGGAACCAGCGCACCGGCGCTGCCGCCAGGGACGGTGAAGCAATGAGCACAATCGTATCTCTCCCCGATCAGTCGACGGCCATGCTGCCGAAGGTTTCGTACCTGAACAAGGAGTACGGGCTGAAGAGCTGGCTGCTGACCGGCGACCACAAGCGGATCGCGGTCCTGTACATGATCTCGATCACGTTCTTCTTCTTTATCGGCGGGGCGATGGCGGCGCTGATCCGGCTGGAACTGCTGACGCCGACCTCGGACCTGCTGGCCGCGGACACCTACAACAAGGTGTTCACCGCGCACGGGCTGATCATGGTGTTCCTGTTCCTGGTGCCGTCGGTGCCGGCGACCATCGGGAACTTCCTGATCCCGATCATGGTGGGAGCCAAGGACCTCGCGTTTCCGAAGATCAACCTGCTGAGCTGGTACCTGTACGTGGCGGCCGGGATCATGATGATCTGCGTGCTGATCTTCGGCGGCGTGGACACCGGGTGGACGTTCACGACCCCGCTGAGCACGCACTACCTGAACACGAACGTGGTTTCTGCGGGCCTGGCCGTCTTTGTGGCGGGATTCAGCTCGATCTTCACGGGCCTGAACTTCATTGTGACCATCCACCGCATGCGCGCGCCGGGAATGACGTGGTTCCGGCTGCCGCTGTTCGTGTGGTCGCACTACGCGGCGTCGATCCTGATGGTGCTGGGCACGCCGGTGCTGGCTATCACGCTGGTGCTGGTGGTGCTGGAGCGGACCATCGGAATCGGAGTGTTCGACCCGAGCAAGGGCGGCGATCCGCTGCTCTTCCAGCACCTGTTCTGGTTCTATTCGCACCCGGCGGTGTACATCATGATCCTGCCCGGGATGGGCGTGATCAGCGAAGTGATCAGCACCTTCTCGCGAAAGCGTGTCTTCGGGTACACGGCGGTCGCGTTTTCGTCGGTGGCGATTGCGGTGTTCGGATTCTTCGTGTGGGCGCACCACATGTTCATCATGGGCATCTCCAACTACTCGGCGCTGGTGTTCTCGCTGCTGACCATGCTGGTGGCGGTGCCTTCGGCGATCAAGATCTTCAACTGGTCGGCAACGCTTTATAAGGGATCGATCACGTTCGAGACGCCGATGATGTACGCGTTCGGCTTCCTGGGGCTGTTCACCATCGGCGGCCTGACGGGGGTGTTCCTGGGATCGCTGGGGATGGACATCCACCTGACGGAAACGTACTTCATCGTGGCTCACTTCCATTTCGTCATGGTGGGGGGCATGCTGATGGCGTATCTCTCCGGCGTGCATTTCTGGTGGCCGAAGATCACGGGCCGCATGTATCCGGAGGCGGTGTCGAAGCTGGCCGCGGTCATCACGTTTGTGGGATTCATCCTGACGTTCTTCCCGCAGTTCATCCTGGGCTACCTGGGCATGCCGCGGCGGTATGCGGCGTATCCGCCTGAGTTCCAGGTGCTGAATGTCTTCTCCAGCGCGGGCGCCACAGTGCTGGGCGTCGGCTACCTGCTGCCGCTGCTGTATCTGACGTGGTCGCTGAAGTACGGGAAGATCGCAGGGCCGAATCCGTGGCAGGCTACGGGGCTGGAGTGGCAGATCCAGTCGCCGCCGCTGACGGAGAATTTCGCGGAGACTCCGATTGTGACGCACGAGGCGTACGACTACGAGTGGCTGGCAAACAAAACCAGGAACGAGGTGCAGACCGTTGGATAGTCATACCCTGGCCGCACAAACCGGCGAGATCGGCCACGTAGAGCACGAGCACCCGTCGTTCCTGCGCCATCATTTCGAAAACCTGGCGCAGCAGCGGGAAGCGGCCACGTTCGGCATGTGGCTGTTCCTGCTGACGGAGATCATGTTCTTCGGCGGCCTCTTCTGCGCCTACCTGATCTTTCGCAACTGGTATTACCCGGCTTTCGTGGCAGGCAGCCACTCCCTGCACATCTGGGCGGGCACGCTCAATACAACGCTGCTGATTATTTCCAGCTTCACCATGGCCATGGCCGTGCATGCGGCCGAAGTGCGGCACCGCAAGCCGCTGCTGGCATGGATGATCGCCACCATCATTCTGGGCTGCGGCTTTCTTTGCGTGAAGGGCTATGAGTGGCACGACGAGTGGGTGGAGCACCACGTGCCGGGGCTGAACTTCAATCCGGCGAACCTGGAGCACGGCACCAAAGCCTATCCGGACGACAAACTGGCGCCGGATATGGCGCAGAAGACGAACCTCTATTTCTCGCTGTACTTCGCCATGACCGGCATGCACGCGCTGCACATGATCATCGGAGTATCGCTGCTGACATTTCTGCTGATCCGGGCGTGGGGTGGGGCGTATACCAACGGGCATATTGCGCCGGTGGAGAACTTCGGGCTGTACTGGCACTTTGTCGACATCGTGTGGATATTTTTGTTTCCATTGCTGTATCTGATCAGTCGCCATCAGTGAAAACAGCCCCTGGCCGGGTAGCGGCCAGCGGGCAGCATCAGGAGTTGTGAATGGAAGAGCAGCACGAGCATCATCATCACCTTCACGTTCCGCATCCGGACATGGGGCCGTCGGAGCCGACGCATACAGAGTTCCACATCGTCAGCCCGATGACGTATCTGATCATCGGCGGGTGCCTGCTGGTGCTGACCGCATCGACGACCGCGATCTCCTACGTGGACCTCGGCGAGTTCAATGCCGTGGTGGCGCTGGCCATCGCGTGCATGAAGGCAACCCTGGTGGTGCTGTTCTTCATGCACGTGAAATACAGCTCGAAGCTAACCAAGCTGACGGTGGCGTGCGGATTCTTCACTTTCCTGGTGCTGATTACGATGACCATGACGGACTACATCAGCCGCGCATGGGGCCGCTGGTGAACTAGCCGTTCGGGCCGGCGCGCTTCGCGCAGAACAGAACGTTGCAGAATGTGGGGAGCAGCCGAGGCTGCTCCTTTTGATTTAGTGGACGATGTTGACGGCGATGGCGGGGGTAATGCTGTCCTGCGCGTTGCGGCCGGCGGGAAACAAGCGCACGCCGAGGAGAACTCCGATCCAGGGCTTCCAACTGTATTCGACCGCGGGAGCAAGGCCAACCTCGTCGCTCCATCCGGAGTTGGTCTGCGTGACGGGGCCGGGCGCGCCCGAACTTTGCACGTAATAGCCAGTGACGCGGGTATTGCCGGTCGTGCGCCAGGTGGCATCGAGGGCGAGAACCCAGCTTCGCTCGGCGCTGTATTCGAGCGACGTATCGATATAGAAAGAGCTGCCGGGGCGGGCGTTGCCGCGGAAGCCGGCGGTGGTGCCGTAGACGCTCGCGTCGCGAAGCGGAACCGAGCCGGAGAATGCGTCGGTAACGTTGAAGCGCAGGCGCAGGATGCGGTGGTTGGGCAGCCAGAAATACATCTGGGAGAGAAACTCGGGGGTGGTGGTGTACGCGCCGGCGCCGAAGCCGTCCGTGGGGCGATTGCCGAGCTGGTCGTAGCGGCCGGTAGGCAGCGTTTGCTGGACGGCGAGAGAAATTGTCGGCATCCATCCGCAGGGCTGAAATTGCGTGATGCGGCGCTGTAGCTGCGCGGTGAGGTCGCTCGGTCCAGGGCCGGCGCTGCTGGGGGCGCCGGTCATGGTGCTGTAGTCGAAGGTGGGAATGAAGCCGATGCCCACTTTGTCAGTGAGCGCATAGATGAGGTAGGTGAGCGAACCGAAGGTGTTCTGATGGGGCGTGCTCTGGCGTTTGCCGCTGGCGGTGTAGTTGCCCTGAGTGACCACGTCGTAGACGTACGGCTCCATGAGCGTGTGGCCGCGTGGCGCGGTGGCCGCGGTGTTGGCGAGCATTGGGCCGGTGAACCAGGCGTCGGTCATGGGATGCCGCTGGGCGCAGGGCGCGGGCTGAGCCTCGTCGGCGCGTGCGAGCACAGGAAAGAGCAGAAGGAGCGCCAGCAGCGCAAGGCGGTGCGAGAGCCGCGCAGGGCGCTGGCGTGGGGGACGGGTTTTACGGAGCCATGCATCGGCGACGCCGCAGCTCGGAAACGGTTGCGGCTGGCGCAGCTCGGGTGTCAGGACGCCGAAGCCATCGCTGGCGGCGAGGTCGCGCGGGCGGCGCGTGGGCTGATGCGTGGTCACGATGATGCTCCTGCGATTTCGGCGCAAACACGGCGGCAGCGCACGCTAGTGAGCCAAACGCGTGAGGCTGGCGACAAAGACGGGCTCCCAGGTTTTGCCCCCATCGTCAGAGAACGACTGCTCGAAGTGGTGCGAGTCCGGAGCAATCTGGGACCAGACGGCATTGACGAGGATGGTGCGGTTATCGAATGTCTCCTGATCGACAAGGAAGCCGCGTCCATCGCGGAATACGCCGACCTCGGGCGTGCCCAACTGGCCGTCGTTGGCGCTGGCGAAGGTTTGACTCCACTGACGAGTTTCCGGGTCGTAGAGGAAAAGCGTGATGCCGTGGAGGCGACCGGAAGCGCCGCTGGCATCGATCTCCTCCATCGCCGCGCGTCCGCCCCAGAGCTTGTGGACGGTGACGGTGCCGTTCAGCTCGGTCCATTCGTCGGAGTGGTCGAGGGGGTGGACGCGCCGCTCGATGTGTGTCTTCCAGACGCCGAAGTTGAAATCGAAATCATGCCGGCCGTCGGGGAACGGGGTCATCTGCGCAGCGGATTCATCAGAGGAAGAGGTGCTGGGCCGGTTGTCCTGCGGCTGACTCCAGGAAGGCTCGCCGCCGGTGCGGGTCTGGTCGGTAATCCAGTTCACCTCCCATGTTTTGCCGCCATCGACTGAGCAGGACTGCTCGAAGTGCGCCGAGTCAGGTGTGATCTGCGACCAGATGAAGCGGACATAGACAGAACGGCCGTTCCAAAATTCCTGATCGTAGAATTCTCCGACGCCGTTGCGGAAGTATCCGATCATGGGCGTTCCGAGCTGGCCATCGCTGCTGTTGGCCCAGTAGATGCGCCACTGGTGCGTTTGCGGATCGTAGAGGCGAACCGTGAGGCCCTCGATGTGGCCAGTGGGACTGTCGGTTTCGAACTGCTCAACCTCGCCGCGGCCGCCAAGGATGGTGCGGGTGGTCGACGTTCCGTCGAAATCGACCCAGGTGTGGGAACCGGCGAGGCGCTGCGCGAGCCTTTTCAGATGGATATGCCAGGTGCCGACTTCGAAATCGAAGTCGTGGGGCCCGGCGGGAATGGGCTGCGGCGCAACGGCGGCGGGGACGGACTGCGCGACGAGCGGCAGAGCCAGGGCGAAACAGGCAAGAACGCAGAAAGCCAGACGAAATCCACGCATCGATCCACTCCAAATCCTGACGAGCTTGCAGCGACAGGGCTGCACGGCTGCGGCTAATAGGAGGATCGCCCCGCGCATGGTACTTTTGTATGGCCACTTTCCATGCAACTGGCGATACCACTTTCGCAGAAGAAAAACGGCGCCAGAGCCGCCGAGCCCATCTTTCGGCAGGTCTACCGGGAGCTGCGGCAGGCGATCCTTGCGGGGAAGCTGCGCGCCGGCGAGCGGCTGCCGTCGACGCGCGATCTGGCGGAACAACTGGGCATTTCGCGCACGGTGGTGCTGCTGGCTTACGAGCAACTGCTGGCAGAAGGCTTCGCGGAAGGAAAGCGCGGATCGGGGACGTACGTTTCCGAGCGGCTGGCCGGCAATGCGGGGAGGGCGGAGCGGCGGTCGGCGAAGCTGCGGCTTTCACGCTTCGGGATGGCAGCGGAGAAGTCGATGGCGGCGGTCGACAGCCCGCAGCGGCGGAGCGGACCACTGCGCTACGACTTCGTTTTCGGGCGAAGCGACCTGGGGACGTTCCCTTTCGAGGCGTGGCGGCGGCTGCTGCTGAGGCAGGCGCGGCAGGCGCCGGCACGGCAGTTCGACTACGGCGCAGCCATGGGCAGCGAGAAGCTGCGGGAGGCAATCTGCGCGCATCTGCGGCGCTCGCGGGCAGTGGTGTGCGAGCCCTCCGACGTGATCATCGTGAACGGTTCGCAGCAGGCGCTCGACCTCGTGATGCGGGTGCTGGTGGCGCCGGGGGATGTGGTGGCTATCGAGGATCCGCATTACAACGGTACGCGCGAAGCGCTGCTTGCTGCGGGCGCAAAGCTGCGCGGCGTGCCGGTGGACCGCGACGGGCTGATGCCGGAGCGGATGCCGGAGAACGCGAAGCTGGCGTTTGTGACGCCGTCGCATCAGTTCCCCACCGGCGCGATTCTTCCGCTGGACCGGAGGCTGAAGCTGCTGGAGTGGGCGAGCCGGCGGAACGCAGCGATCGTGGAGGACGATTACGACGGCGAATACCACTACGGCGGGCGGCCGGTTGAATCGCTGCAGGGGCTGGACCGCGAGGGGCGCATCGCCTACATCGGGACCTTTTCGCGCACGGTGTTTCCGTCGCTGCGCATCGGGTATCTGATTCCGCCGCGGTCGCTGGTTGCGGCGATCACGGCAGCGAAATGGCTGAACGATCTGCATTCGGCGACGCTGGAGCAGCAGACGCTGGCGGAGTTCATCGCGAGCGGCCTGTACGAGCGGCATCTGCGCGCGCTGCGGCGCAGAAACACAACGCGACGGGCGGCGCTGCTGGAAGCGGTGGAGGGAGCTTTTGGCGACCGCGTGGAGGTGACCGGCGACGGAGCGGGTGCGCACGTAGTGCTGTGGCCCAGGCGTAAGGTTTCCGAGGCGGAGGTGGAGGCGGAGGCGGCGAAGCGCGGAGTCGGGGTCTACGGCATCGGCCACTGCTACCTGCGGCGGCCATCGCGGCCTGGATTCCTGCTGGGATACGCGCGGCTGACCGAGCGCGAGATTCGGGAGGGGATCCGGTTGCTGGGGGAAGTGCTGTAGCGCCTGAAATCAGGCGTTCGCGAATCAGGGCATAATGGTCCGATACACCACCGGGCCTGGTTTCCCAGGGCGAGGTTCTATGGACTGGAAAAACGTAGTCATCGCGTGCCGGACGCTGGCCAAGCATCCGGGATTCTCGATTGTAGCGGTGCTGACGATCGCGCTGGGAGTGGGCGCGAGCACGGCGATCTTCAGCGTGACGAACGCGGTGCTGCTGCAGCCTCTGCCCTACAAAGATCCCGGGCAGCTGGTGGTAGCGGGGATGGACCTGCGCAAGCGCAACGTGGAGGGACTGCCATTTTCAAACGCCGATTACCTCGATCTGAAAAACGGGACGCGGGCGCAGTTCTCGGACATGGCGGGGGTTTTCGCTTTCAAGCAGGTTACGGAACTGCCCGACGGCACGCCTGAGCCGATCACCACGGCCGTGGTGACAACGAATTTCTTCGACGTCATGGGAGGAAAGATTGTCTACGGCCGGGACTTTGATCAGCAGGACGGCATTCCCCAGCCCGCGGCTCCGGCGGCGCAGGCCGGACAGGCGCAGGGCGCGGCTCCCGCATCTCCGCGGCTGCCGCAGATGGCGATCCTGAGCCACGAATACTTCATGAAGCGGTATGGCGGTAACCCCGCGGTGCTGGGGCACACGATGGGGAATGCGAGCGGGCCGAACCCGGTGATCGTGGGGGTACTGGCGCCGAAGTTCCAGCTGTATTTTCCGCCCGAGGACCAGATTGAGCCTGCTCCCGATGTGTGGGTTGCGAACCGGCTCGACTACGACGCGGCCAATCGCAACAATTTCAGCATTACCCCCGTGGGGCGGCTGCGGCCGGGGGTGACGGTCCAGCAGGCGCAGAGCGCGGCGGATGCCGTGGCTGCGGAGAGCCGGCGCACGATTCCGATGAACGCGTCGGTGGGATACGCGATCTCGCTGGCGCCCATGCGGCAACACCTGGTGGAGGCGGTGAAGCCGGCGATTCTGGCGCTGATGGGGTCGGTGATCTTTCTGCTGCTGATTGCCTGCGCCAACGTGGCGAACCTGCTGCTGGTGCGGGCATCGCTGCGGGAAGGGGAGTTTGCGGTGCGCGCGGCGATGGGCGCGAACCGGCGGCAACTGATCTCGCCGCTGTTCACGGAGGCGTGCCTGCTGGCGGTGGCGGGAACTGCCGCGGGAGTGGGGCTGGCGTGGGCGGGCATTCGGGAACTGCGCGCGCTGGCTCCGACGAATTTGCCGCGGCTGAACGAGATTCATATCGACGGGACGGTGCTGCTGTTTGCGGCGCTGGCGGGACTGGCCGCGGCGGTGCTGTTTGGGCTGGCGCCGGCGTGGAGAGCCTCGCAGCCGACGCTGATGAACGTGCTGCGCGGCAGCAGCAGGACTTCGGGGCTGGCGAGCGGCGCGGCGCTGCGCAATCTGGTGGTGATGGCGGAGGTAGCGCTGTCGTTTGTGCTGCTGGTGGGATCGGGGCTGATGTTCCGGAGCTTTCTGGATCTGCAGCGCATCGATCCGGGGTTCGATCCGCATCATCTGCTGGCGTTCCAGGTGCTGGACGGAGCAAGGGCGCCGCAAGCGCCGGCGCAACGGGAGGCGATCCGGCGGGAGATTGAGGACCGGCTACGGGCCATTCCGGGTGTGGAGGCGGTGACGGCATCGTTTCCCTTTCCGCTGGCCGGAGGGTACAGCCCGGTTCGATGGGGGACGGAGGCCGCGCTGTCGGATCCGAGCCGTTACCAGGCGACGGATTTGCAGATCGTGATCCCGGGATATTTCGAGACGATGCACACGCCGCTGCTGGCGGGACGGACGTTCACGGAGGACGACGAGCAGCCAAACAGAAATTACGCGATCGTTGACGAGGACCTGGCCAGGAAGGCGTTCCCGGGTCAATCGGCGGTGGGCAAGCGGATCCTCACGCGGGTCCAGACGCCGCAGGCGGTGTTTGTCGAGATTATCGGCGTGGTGGGGCACACGCGCGAGGAGTCGCTGGCCGTGCCGGGCCGGGAACAGATCTACTTTACGGATGCCTACTTTGGCGGATTCACTCCTCCCTGGTGGGCGATTCGCACGCGGGGCGATCCGGCAAGCTACGAGGGCCAGGTGCGCGCGGCGATCGCGGGCATCAGCCACAGTTATCTGGTAACGAAAGTAGCGCCGGCAGAGACGGTGGTGCGCGCAGCGCAGGCAGGGACGCGATTTTCACTTCTGCTGATTGCGGCGTTTGCGATCATCGCGGGCGTGCTGGCCGGGGTGGGGCTGTATGGCGTGCTGTCGACCGCAGTGCGTCAGCGGACGCCGGAGATCGGGATCCGCATGGCCATGGGCGCGGTGCGTGGGGACATCGTGCAACTGATCGTGACCCAGGGACTACGGCTGAGCGCGGTGGGGATCGCTGCCGGCATTGTGGCCGCGTTCTTCCTGGGGCGGGTGATGACCGCAATGCTGGTGGGGGTGAAGCCGACCGATCCGGAGACCTACGCTGTGATGACGGTGGTGTTTCTGGCGATCTCCGCGGTGGCGTGTTGGTTGCCGGCGATGCGGGCGGCGGGGCTGGATCCGAAGACAGCGCTGCACGAAAATTAGGGGCTGGCTGTCCAGGCAGACGCGCGCTTTGCGCGCCAGACGCGGGTATGCGTGTTTATGGGTGGGGGAAGGCGTAGTAGCCGGAGCGGGTGACGATGCGAGATCCCCCCACCGAGCAAGTGAGCCGGATGCGGTGGAAGCTGCGGTCAGCCTTGAAATTGGAGGGCTTGTAGACAAGCCGGTACTGGTTGCGCTGCTCGGCTTCGATGATGCGGAGATCCTGGAGGATCTGGCTGCCGTGGGGATGAACAAAGAGGCGGCCGCCAGTCTGCGAGGTCAGGTCCTGAAGGGTGGGGTAGCCATCGGAAAAGCCGCGGCGGCGGTTGAGGAAGGCATAAATGGCAGTGCGGGTGCGCTGGCACATGTCCACGGCCTCGCTGAGGTAAGCGTGGCTGGCATCGTCTTCGCCGTCCGTGAAGATCAGGATGAAATTGCCGGTGACATCTCCGGAGCCGGCTTTCCACTGATCGCGGCAGGTGGTATAGAGCGAGTCGAAGATGGCGGTGAGCGGATCGTAGCGGTCGGGAGTGGCGCCGACGACGGCGGCTGCTCCGCTGGCGATGGCGGCAGAGCTGTCGGTCCAGTCCTGGCGGATGAAGGTTTGGGTGTCGAACTGCTCCACAAAGGCGCGGTCGTAACCGGGGCGCAGCAGCTGGGACGCGTACATGCGGATGATGGTGCGGTTGAAATCGATGAGGCCCATCATCGAGGCGCTGGTGTCAAAGAGGAAGCCGGCGCGGATGGGCAGGTTGTCGTACTCCTGGAGCATGACGATATTCGTTTGCCGCTTACCGTTGTCGGTGAGGTGAAGATCGGCGCGGGTAAGATGGGTGAGCGGCGCGCCGTTTGCGCCGGCGGCGTGGAAGGTGAGAGAGATTTCGTTGGCGGAGACGCGGAGGGTGTAAGGAGTGGCGGAGGGAGCCGGCGCGGACTGCGCGGCTGCGGCGAGGCAGAAACTGAGGCAGAGACCAGGAAAGAGCACACGCCGACTCATCTGCGAATACGATACAGCCTGCGGCCTGTGGCGGGTGGCAAGCGGCGACCAGAGGTGGGGATGGCGAGGCGGATGAAGAGAGCATTGCTGCTGGGTGCGATTGCGGGGCTGGCGGTTGCGGGAATGGCTCACGCGTGGGCGTCGGGACCAGAGGTGACAATTGACAGCGGCAGGCTGCGCGGAGCGACGGTGACGGCGCTGGCGCGAGGCGGGGAGTTCCTGGGAATTCCGTTTGCAGCGCAGCCGGTTGGCGAACTGCGCTGGCGGGCTCCGCAGCCCGCTCCAAAGTGGGCGGGGGTGCGCGAGGCGGCGGCGTGGGGGCCGGCGTGTCCGCAGAGGCCGAGCCCATGGCTGCCGGAGATGCTGGGCATCCGGAAAATGAATACGAGCGAAGCGTGCCTGTATCTGAACGTGTGGACGCCGGAGCTGCATCCGGCGAAGGCGCTGCCAGTGCTGGTGTGGGTCCATGGCGGGGGCAACGTGGAGGGATCGGGCGAGTGGCCGCCGCTGGGCGTGAACCTGGCAAAGACCGGCGTGGTGGTGGTGAGCTTCAATTACCGGCTGGGGGCGTTTGGGTTCTTCACGTATCCGGGGCTGGACGCGGAATCGGAGCATCGCGCCTCAGGAAATTACGGGCATCTGGATCAGATTGCGGCGCTCCAGTGGGTGCGGCGGAATATTGCGCGATTCGGGGGCGATCCCAGGCGGGTGACGATTGCAGGCCAGTCCTCGGGGTCGGAGGACGTGTGCATTCTGATGGCGTCGCCGCTGGCCAGGGGATTGTTCGAGGGCGCGATCCTTGAGAGCGGGACGTGCGTCGACTCGGTTTATCCGAGGCTGAGCGAGGAGGAAACGAGCGGCGAGCGGCTGGCGAAAGACCTGGGAGTCGGCGCGGGGCCTGAGGCGATCAGGCAGCTTCGGTCGATTCCGGCGGAGCGGATCCTGGAGACCGCGGCGAGCGACGACAACGTGGACCTGGAGCCGAATATCGACGGATGGGTGTTGCCGGAGCAGCCGGCGGTGACCTTCGCGCGCGGCGAGCAGGCGAGGGTTTCGGTGATGCCGGGAACGAACGAGGACGAGGTGTCGATCTTTGCCAGCCCGCTGGTGGGCGGGCACTCGTATCGGCCGAAGACGCTGGCCGAGTATCGGGGATGGCTGACGCGGGAGTTCGGAGGGCTCTCGGATGAGGTGTTCGCGGCGTATCCGGCGCGAGACGACGCTGAGGTTCCAGGGGTGTTCCGGACGATGTTCAGCGATTACGATTTCGCCTTCAGCGCGTGGCTGCTGGCGAAGGAGACAACACCGACGGGACGGCCGGCGTACCTCTATCGGTTTACGTACGTGGGCAGCGGGCCGTTTGCGAGCCTGGGCGCGTTCCACAGCGAAGAGCTGATGTTCCTGAGCGGGAGGTACTGGACCAGCTGGGTAGCGAAACCGGGAGATGCGCAACTGGCGCGGACCATGGTTGGGTATTGGTCGAATTTTGTGAAGAGGGGCGATCCGAACGGCAGGGGATTGCCGGCGTGGCCGGCGTTCGGCGGCAAGGGGGAGTGCCAGGAACTGGGGCAGCGAATCGGGCCGGAGGCGGTGCCGCGGGCGGGGCGGCTTGAGATCTTCCAGCGATTTCTGGATTCGCGGCTGAAGAAAGCTGGAAATTAGCAGGACCGCGGAATGCCGTTCAGGCGCGCGGCGTCTGAGGAGCGGGCAAGGGATCGGGCCGCGGCTCGGATTCGCGGAGGGCGACGGGCTGGACGGCCGGCTGGACGAGGGATTTCAGCTCGCGCATCGGGGCAAGATGGCGCGTCTGCTGCCAGGTGTAGCGGATGCGGTGAACCACCGTGATGGTGGAGATGAGCGCCAGCACCCAGAGGACGGGGGCCATCACATCCCAGCGCTCGAAGAGAGCGCCGAGGATGATGAGGACGACGCGCTCAGGTCGCTCCATGAAGCCGACTTTGCAACTGCCGATGAGGGCTTCAGCGCGGGCGCGCGTGTAGCTGACGAGCAGCGAGGTGACCATGACAAAGGCGGCGAGAAAAACGTAGAAGAGGCGATTGCCACGCGCGTAGAAGACGAGCAGGCCGAAGAAGAGAACGACATCGGAATAACGGTCGATGACGGAGTCGAAGAATGCGCCGAAGACCGTGACCTGGTGAGTCTGGCGGGCGACACGGCCATCCACCATGTCGAAGATGCCGGCGCCGATGATGACCAGTCCTGCAAAAAAGAACAAGCGGACGTAGTTGTGCTGGTTGCCGAGTCCGAAGAGGACGGCGGCACCGGTGTTGATGAGCAGCCCGATGAAGGTGAGGACGTTGGGCGATATGCGCGTGAGCGAGAGGCCATTGACGATGGACTGCAGCAGCACGCCGCAGGCGCGGCCAAAGGCGCTGGTCCAGGTCGTTGGGGACTGGGAGTCGCGGGCCATCGAGGCCTCTACTTTCCGGCTTCCGTTTCCGCTTCGTCGTGAATGGTGGCCAACTTAAGAATCTCGAGCTCGCGGCGGCCATTGGGCGTGACCACGGTGGCCATATCGCCCACCTGCTTGCCTACGATGGCTTTGCCGATGGGGGAGGTGGTCGAGATCAGTCCCTTGCTCACGTCGGATTCCTCGCTGGTGACGAGCTTGTACTCGATTTTCTCATCCTTGGTGGTGTCGTAGACGAGGACGGTGGAACCGAAGGCGGCCCGGTCGCGGGGAATATTGGAGAGGTTGACCAGGGCGAGCTCGGCCATGCGTTTCTTGAGCTGGCCGAGGCGCGCGTTGACGAAGTCCTGGCGCTGCTTGGCCATGTGGTACTCGGCGTTTTCGCTCAGGTCGCCCATGGCGACGGCTTTTTTGATTTCGGCGGGGAGCTCGTGAGCCAGTTCGTGCTCGAGCTGCCGGATTTCCGCCTGAAGTTTCTGCTTAATATGCTCGGTCATGCGTGTTGATCCATCACGGAGGATTCCCGCTCCCGGCGGTGTACGAAGCAAAACTACTCCAACGCTCGAGCCGGACACCAGCCGGCGCGGCGGGTGAAACACGGACACCGTAAAACAGGGAGCCGGAGGCTGGGGCGCCATCCTCCTCTTTTGATTATACGATGCCGTTGCGGGAGCGCCGGGCATCAAGAAAGTTCTGCAATATCAACACGGCGGCGACCTGGTCCACCACCTCCCGGTGAGCGGAGGGAGCGCGGCCGGCGGCGTCCAGGTGGCGATGGGCCTCGGCCGAGGTGAGGCGTTCATCCCACAGGTGGACGGGCAGGCCGAAGGCGGTGCGCAGGGACTCGGCGAAGGCCTGGGTGCGGACGGCCTGAGGGCTGACATCCCCGGAAAGATAGAGGGGGTGGCCGACGACGATTTCAGAGCAGCCAAATTTGCGGAGCAGGCGCCCCAGAGACTTCAGGTCCTGTTTCTGATTCCTGCGGACGAGGGTGAGAACGGGTTGCGCGGTGAGGCCAAGCTCATCGGAGACGGCAACGCCAATGCGGCGAGAGCCAAAGTCGAGGCCGAGGAGGCGCGGTTCCACACCTCATCCTAGAGCAAAGCCGGGATGAGCCGGTCCTCTCCGATTCCGTTCAGGGCCGCCGCTCCCTGTTGCCGGCGTCGACTGGAACAGCCGGCCACGAGGAGCGGGAATCCCGGCTTTACTGTGCCTGAGGCGGAGACAAGAGCCGCATCTTACAATAAGTTAGGGACTTTAAGGGATCAGGTTATTTCGACTTGTTGCGACGCTTCTTTCTCCTGCTTTTTCTGGCGATTCTCGTGGCTGCCGGCGCCGTTGCCTGGGCGCTGCTGATCCCGATCGGGCCGACCAGCGACACGTTTCTCGAGATTACACCGGGAACGCCGACCTCTCAGATCGCCGCAAAGCTGAAAGATCACGGCCTGGTTCGGAGCCGGTACGTCTTCCTGGCCCTCGATGCCGTGAAGGGCGGGACGCTCAAGGCGGGGGAATACCGCTTCAACCATCCTGCGCGGATGGAGGAAATCTGGAGCCGGCTGCACCGAGGCGACGTATACACCATCACGCTGACGATTCCCGAGGGGTCGAACATCTTCGAGATCGGGGCGCGCGTGGAGGCGGCAGGATTGGGCTCGAAAGATGCATTTGTGACCGCGGCGAGACAGGACACGGCGCTGGTGGCGAATCTGGATCCCACCGCACCCAGCCTGGAAGGGTACCTGTTCCCCGACACGTATCACTTCGATCCCCATGCGACGCCGCAGGAGATGATGGCGGTGATGGTGCGGCAGTTCCGGGAGTCGACGCGCACGATCGGCCTGACAGCGGACTATCACCGGATCGTGACGCTGGCCTCCCTGGTGGAGAAAGAGACGCCGATCGACGCAGAGCGGCCTCTGGTGGCGAGCGTGTTCGTGAACCGGATGGCGAAGGACATGCCGCTGATGACCGACCCCTCGGTGATCTACGCAGCGTTATTGCAGGGGAACTATCGGGGCGCAATTTACGAATCCGATCTGCAGTCGGAGTCGTCATATAACACGTATCAGCATATTGGCTTACCCCCGGGACCGATTTGCAGTCCGGGGCTGAAATCGCTGGAAGCGGCGATGCATCCGGCCCAGACGGATTATCTGTACTTTGTTGCTGCCAGCGCGGATCCCTCCGGGAAATCGCGCTTTTCCTCGACGCTGGAGGAGCACGCGAAAGATGTGCAGGCATACCGGCGTGCGCTGCGGCAGTCAGCGCCGCAATGACGGCATCACGCAGCGCGGGGAAGCGAAAGAAATTTCTCAGTCAGGCTCGTGTCGAGCGCCAGGTGGATGTTTTGAGGGGAGTACAGCGAATCCGAAAGGGGATTGCTCTTGCGCTGATGCTGGCTCTGCCGGCGCTGAGCGGGTGCCTCTGGCATACGCGGCGCGTCCCGAAGGCGGAGATGCCGGTGAACGTTCTGGCGGCCACGCCCCAGCAACTGGTGGATGTGATCAACCGGCAGTACGACGCGGTAAATTCCATGTTCGCGACGGTAACCTTCACGGCGACGCAGGGAGGATCGCTGAAAGGGAGCGTGAAGACCATCACGCCCTTCAGCGGATACATCATCATCCATAAACCGGAGTCGCTGCGGGTGATCGGATTTCTGCCGGTGATCCACTCGACGGCCTTCGACATGGCGAGCAACGGATCGACGTTCAAGCTGTGGATTCCGCCCAGGAATGAGGCTTTCGAAGGGGGCAACGAGGTGACCCAGGAATCGCCGAATGCCTTTGAAAACATGCGGCCGTACATGTTCGTCGATTCGCTGCTGATTCCGAAGATCACGAGCGACGATCTGATGACGGTGACCGGGGACAGCAACACGGTCGTGGATGCGAAGACGAAGAAGCTGGAGATCGAGCCGGAATACCTGCTGACCGTTGTGGAGCGGCATGGCGGCAGCAACGTGCTGCAGACGGAGCGCGTCATTCACTTCAGCCGGCTCGATCTGCGTCCCTCGGAGGAAGATATCTACGACCAGAACGGTCAAATTCAGACACAGGCGCTGTATGGGCCGCCGCAAACCTTCGGCACCGAGCGGTTTCCGGGAACGATAACGCTGCGATGGCCGTTGCAGCAGCAGCAGATTCTGATTACTATCCAGAAGCTGAAGGTTAATCAGCCGGTGAATGAGGATACATTTGAGGAAAAGATCCCGGCTGGGGCGAAGGTGCAGCAGCTGCACTGAGCAAATAGCGAAGATATTCCCGATGTTACAAAAGGGTTATAGATATCAGCGCCCATTGCCGATATCTCTTTACCAGGGCCTGCTGGCCGGGTTAGACAGGTAACGGCATGATCGACTGGAGCACATTGCCGGATCTTGCGGCGGTGGCGCTGCTGACCTGCGCGTTCGGGTCGGTGGCGCGCCAGGGGCACACGCCTGTCTCGCGGCTGTGGCTGACGGGCTGGATCATGATTGCGCTGCACTTCGCGGCGCACATGTTTGGCGGGGCTCCGGGAGCTTGGGGCACGATCGCGTCGGTGATCGGGCTGGACGCGCTGGCGTGGGCCGGAATCCTGTTTATGTGGGCGTGCGTGCCGCACCGAAACCGCACCTCCAGCCGTGGAATCCTGCTGGCGGTGCTGGGAGCGAACACGCTGTACATCAGCCTGCTGGTGGTGGGCACACACAGCGGCTGGGTGCTGGACGCAGCGGCGAGCCTCTTCCTTTTGCCGCTGGCGCTGGCGCTGCTGTCGCTGCGGCAGTTCACGCATCCTCTGCGCTGGTCGCTGGTGACGTTGTACATGGCACTGGCGGTGTTCCTGCTGGCGGTTCAGCAGAGGACGCCGAACGGCCAGGACTGGGCCTTCGACGCAGTGATCTTCACCGTCTATTTCGGATGCTGCATTCACTTCTGGTTCGCATACCGGCGTTCCAGCGCCGGCTCATTTGTCACCCTGGCGGGATTTGCGGCCTGGGCCGCGGTTTTTGTGGTGGCTCCTCTGATGCAGGCGTACCTGCCGCAGGTGCACGTGGACAGCGAGGTGTGGAACCTGCCCAAGTATGTGGTGACGGTGGGCATGATTCTGCTGCTTCTGGAAGATCAGATCGAGCACAACCGATATCTGGCATTACATGACGAGCTGACCGGGCTGCCGAACCGCAGGCTCTTTCAGGACCGGATGGCCAACGCGCTGGAACGGGCGCGCCGCAATCGCACCCGAGCGGCTCTGCTGCTGATCGATCTGGATCACTTCAAGAGGGTCAACGACACGGTGGGTCATCACATCGGCGACCTGCTGTTGAGGCGGGTGGGAACGTTGTTTCTGGCGCGCGTGCGCCGGTCGGATACGGTGGCGCGCACCGGGGGCGACGAATTTGCTGTGATTCTGGAAGAACCGATCACGCGAGAAGACGCGGAACGGGTGGGCGATGCGCTGGTGCAGCGGCTGAAAGAGCCGATCGAGCTGGAACACCACACCCTGACTGTGGGGGCCAGCGTGGGCATCGCGATGTTTCCTGAAGACGCAGATACGGTGGAGAGGCTGCGCATCGCGGCGGACCGGAATATGTACGCGGAGAAGAAGACCTCCCGCGGCGCCGAGAGCGGACAGGCGGTGCCGGGCTTTCCCGAGGGCCTCCCGGAGGAGTGAGCGGTAGGCCGGCTCTCGAATCAGATTCAGCAAAATCACAACAAAAGAAAGTGCGGGGCGGGGCTTCCGCGGAGTTCCCCTTGTGCTTCGACAGGAGCCGGCGTATGCTGCTCTTGTCGAAGTGAAAGGGGAGATGGCATGGCGGAAGAGCGGATCGAGCTGCCCCAGGGGACGCTGGATCTTCTGATCCTGAAGGCGCTGGGGCTGGAGTCGCTGCACGGCTGGGCCATTTCAGAGCGTTTGCAGCAGATTTCGCGCGAAGCGCTGCAGGTGCAGCAGGGATCGCTGTATCCAGCTCTGCACCGGCTGGAGCGGCGCGGCTGGATCAAAGCGCGGTGGGCGACGAGCGAGAACAATCGCCGGGCGAAGTACTACGAGCTGACGCGGCTGGGACGCAAACAGCTGGATACGGAGACCGAGGCCTGGCGCAGGCTGGCTGCCGCGGTGGGCCACGTTCTCGATATAGCCTGAGGAGGAAGCGAGATGCTGCGCGATATGATGTGGCGGCTGCGCGCGCTCTTTGGGCACGGGCGGCTCGACGCAGAAATGGATGAGGAGATCCGCGCCCATCTGGAGCGCGAGACAGAGAAATATGTGCGCGCGGGGATGCCGGCGGATGAGGCGGGGCGGCGGGCGCGGATTGCCTTCGGCGGAACGCAGCAGGTGCGCGAGGACGTCCGGGAAGCACGCGGGCTGAGCTGGCTGGAAACCGCAGCGCAGGATCTGCGCTACTGTGGCCGGATGCTGAGGAAGACTCCGGGATTCACGGCGGTGGTGGTGGGGACGCTGGCGCTGGGGATCGGAGCGTGCACGGCGATCTTCAGCCTGGTGAGCGCGGTGCTGATGCCGCGGCTGCCCTACGGCGATGTGAATCGGCTGGTGTATTTGTATACCCCGAACGCACACATCAGCGGCGTACCGGCGGATGTATTCACTCCGGCAAATGCGGATTTCGCGGACCTGAAGCGGGACAGCCGTTCGTTTGCGTCGATGACGCAGTTCGATCAGGACAGCTTCCGCATGGGCCAGGCGGGAACGGCCGCGACGGCAGACGGAGCACGGGTGGATGGGGAATTCTTTGCAACGCTGGATGCGCGGCCGGAGCTGGGGCGGACGATCGATGCCGCGGACAATGAACAGGGACACGATGGCGTGGCGGTGATCAGCAATGCGCTGTGGCGGCAGGTCTACGGGGGGAGCAGGAGCGTGGTGGGCGCGCCGCTGGAGCTGGACGGGAAAGCCTATCGCGTGATCGGGGTGATGCCGCCGGGATTTCATTTTCCGCACAAGACGGATGTGGACGAGGGCGATGCGAGCATCACGGAGAGCGACGTATGGATTCCGCTGGCGCTGACTGCGAAACAGCGAACGGATCGACAGATGACCGACGCAAGCTACTATGCGCTGGCGCGGCTGAAGCCGGGAGTGTCGATCGAGCAGGCGCAGGCGGAGATGAGCGCGATCATGAAGCGGCTGGATCCGCTGCACCCGATGTTTCCGTTTGGGACAGGATGGGGCGCGTACGTGAAGCCGTTCCGGGAGACGATTACGGGAGCGGTGCGGCCGCTGATGATCCTGCTGATGGGAGCGGTGGGCTTCGTGCTGCTGATCGCGTGCGGGAACGCGGCGAATCTGCTGCTGGCGCGTGCGGCGGGGCGGACGCACGAGCTGGGAGTGCGGGTGACGCTGGGCGCGGGACGGCGGAGGCTGATGCGGCAGATGCTGACCGAATCACTGGCGCTGGGCGTTGGGGCGGCACTGGCGGGGGTGGGGCTTGCGTGGCTGTTTCTGCATCTGCTGTTCAGGCTGAATCCGGGGGACATTCCCCGGCTGGAGCAAGCATCGCTGGACTGGCGGGTGCTGGGATTCACGGCGGCGGTGGCGGTGCTGACCAGCCTGCTGACGGGGCTGGCGCCGGCGCTGGCATCGTCGCACGTGGATCCGGCGGAGTTTCTGCGGTCGGGGGAATCGCGAGGGGCGGTGGGCGGACACAGCCGGGTGCGCAGCGCGTTGATTGTGGCGGAAGTGGCGATGGTGTTGGTGCTGCTGGCCGGAGCGGGGCTGCTGGTGCGGAGCTACATCAACGTGGAGCAGATACCGAAGGGGTATTCGCCGTCGACGCTCTCGATGAGGCTGGATTTTCCGGAGCAGTACATCAAGGCGAAAAAGAGCGACGCGATTTTGTCACAGTTGCTGGAACAACTTCGCGCGATTCCAGGGGTACAGGCGGCGGGGGCGGCGAACGATCTGCCGCTGAGCAACACAAACAGCATTTCGACGTTCTGGGCGGAGGGGTACGCGAACCAGATTGGGCAAACCGTAGAGAGCCATGCAGCGTCGCCAGGATACTTCGAGGCAATGAGGACACCGATTCTGCAGGGCCGGGGCTTCGAGGAGAGTGATGAGGGCGGGCTTCGGAAGACGGCGATTGTGAACGAGGCGTTCGCGCAGAAATACTTTGCGGGGGGCAGCGCGATCGGGAAATGGGTGAGCACGAATCAGCCGAGGGATGTCCAGCAGGAGCCGGGCGGCCTGATGACGATTGTAGGCGTGGTGGCGGACGTGCGGCACTCAAGCCTGGAGAAACCGGCGCTGCCTCAGTTCTACTTTCCGATAGACGCGCCCAACATGGCGTTTGTGGCGATTCGCTCGTCGCTGCCAGCGGGAGAGATCGCGGCGCAGGCGCGGGCGATCCTGCGGGGGATGGACCGGAGCCTGACCTTCACGGACGTGCACACGATGAGCGAGCGTATCTCCGAGGCGGCGGCGCGGAGGCGGTTCCAGACAGTGCTGCTGGCGGCCTTTTCGGGGATGGCGACGATGCTGGCGCTGGTGGGGCTGTACGGGCTGCTGGCGTTTGCGGTGCGGCAGCGGAGGGCGGAAATCGGAGTGCGGATCGCGCTGGGCGCTCCGCGCGGGCACGTGGTCCGGCTGATCCTGCGGCAGGGGCTGCGCCTGGTCGTCGTGGGACTGGCGCTGGGGTTGTGCAGCGCGGCAGCGCTGACGCGGGTGCTGAGCAGCATGCTGTATGGGGTGCACGCGGACGATCCGCTGACGTTTACGCTGGCGCCGGCGCTGCTGCTGGTCGCGGCGGCGAGTGCCTGCGTGCTGCCGGGATGGCGCGCCGCGAATATCGATCCGGTGGAATCGCTGCGCTGCGAATGAACAATCAGAGCGGCCGGTCGGTATAGAGGGTCTTGTCGGAGAGCTCCCGAACCTCAAAGAGGCGCGAGCCGAGCAGGTTCTCGACGTGCTTGTGGAAGTGATTGGGCACGAAGAGAAAATGGCGCGGGCCGGTGCCCCAGAGGCGGAGGAGATCCTGGTCGCTGAGGAAGATGTGCGGGGCGTCGGGATAATCGGAGCCCCAGATCATGGATGAGCCGAAGAGCTCGCCGCGGTCTTCCTGGCCGGGCTGGAAGTACGAAGTTTTGCCGTGGACGAGGAGCGCGTTGTGATCGGTGTAGAAGATGACGGATGAGCCGTCCGACTGGTCGCCATAGAGCATGAGCTGATAGTCGGCGTTACCGGGGGTTGCGGCGAAGCGGTTGATGGTCTCGGCCATGGATTTGGACGAGAGCATGGGCTGGAAGCGAACCAGGGCGATGTGCGCAGCGACGAGGATGACGGCCATGGTGAGCGCCACGGTGACGGTGGACTCGAGGGCGTGGCCGCGGCGGCGCAGGCGCCACGCGGCGAGTGGCCCCAGCAGAAAAGCGATGGCGGCGACGACAGCGGGCAGTCGCAGGGCCGCGAACGACGGTCCGGTGAGGTCGAAGAAGTGCGACATGGAGAGCGTGTAGCCGCCCACGTCGCGATGCGCCATGAGGGTGCCGATGTCGGCGATGTAAGGGAGATGGCGGGACTCCCATAATCCATAAGCGAGGATGGCCGAGGCGAGGAGGCCGAGTGCGGCGAAGACGATGTTCGCTCCGCTGAGCCAGCGCGCAGTGGAGGGGTTCCCCTCCGAAGATTCTTCCGTCGTGGCGAGCGCGCCGGCGATGAGCATCAGTACGGCGGGGTACAGCGGCCAGGTGTAGTACTCCTGGTTGGTGGAGATGGCGAAGAAGACGAGGATGAAGCCGGCGTAGAGGGCCAGCAGCAGGCTGGTGCGGGCGCGGAAGCGGAGGCGCGCGGCGAGTGCCGACGATGCGTGCGCGGACAGCCTGGGGTCGAGAAACTGGATGGTGTTGGTCGCGTCGTAGCGCAGATCCTGAGCGAAAACGCGGCGGTTGCGCCAGGCGCGGCGCAGGGCGACAGGTAGAAAAAGGCTCCAGGGAAAGATCCAGATGAGCTGGCCGAGCCAGAAGACGAGCCAGGGCTGGCGATTGTAGTCGTCGGGGTAACGCTTGCCGAGGAAGCGGAGGAAGTGCTCGTTGATGAAGTAAAAGTAGAAGAACCCGTGAACGTTGCCGGGCGAGGGCACGTTGCCGACGGGGTGGCCGTGGTCGGGGTTGGCGAGGCCGCAGAGGATGTGCCAGGGCGCGCCGATGGCGAGGAATACGAGGGTGCCGGTGAAGAGGCGGAATTCGCGCCAGCGCCGCCATTCGCCGGTAAGAATCAGATACGGAACGACAGCGGCGACGAAAAAGACTGGAGCGATGAGGCCTTTGGCGAGGAGAGCGAGCGCGACGGAGGCGTACGCGACATAGAGGCGCAGGGGCTTGCGGTCTTCGAGACCGGTGAGGAAGCAGTAGAGCGCCAGAAGCTCAAAAAAGGTGAGGATCGATTCGGGAATGAAGAAGCGGGTGAAGAGAAAGACGCCCACCGCGGTGAGCATGCCCAGCGCGGCGTAGAAAGCGGCGCGGTCGCCCCACGCGCGGCGGCTCCAGAACCAGCAGAGCAGCGCGCAGCCGAGCACGGCGAGGCCCATGGGGAGATGGGTGGCGAAGACGTTGAAGCCGAAGATGCGGTAGTCGACGGCAACCATCCAGTAGGGGAGCGGGGGCTTTTCGAGGTAGCGGATGCCGTCGACGTAGAGGGTGACCCAGTCGCCGCTGGTGACAATGTGGCGCGCGGCCTGGGCGTGCGAGGCGTCCGCATCGTCGAGAAGCGCGGGCGAGAAGAGCGCGGCAAAATAGACCGCAAGATAGACGAGCAGAAGGAGCGTCCAGGCGCGCCGGGGCGTGGAGAAGAGCGCGGGCTGCGCGGATTGCGCGGCGTCCACAGCACGGCTTCGAAAGGTTATTTGTTCCGGGGACGGCACAAAGTCCAGAATAACAGTGAGGGAGAGACGCAGAGGACGCCGGAGTTATGAGGGACGAGAACCAGGACCTATCGCGGCTGGCGGCGACGCTCAGGGAGAATCTGGCGAAGTGCGCGCAGGATCCGGATGTGGACCCGGTACACGACACGCGGACCGGGACGCGGCGGCTGCAGGCGACCCTTGAGAGCCTGGTGCGCGAGCTTCCCAGCGGAGACGCGGGCCAGGCGGTGCGGGATGCGGCGACGGCGACGATGCAGACGCTGAAAAGAATCCGGCGGGCGGCGGCGCCGGTACGCGACCTGGATGTGCATCGGAAGCTGGTGAGCAAACTGGCGAAGCGGGCGGTGGAGGCGGCAGTGTGCGGCCGTCCGGATGTCCTCGAAGCCGTGCAGACTGGAGTGCGAACGACCGGCGTGGAACAGCAGGCAGACAATCTGGACGCGTGGCTGAAACATCGACGGAACAACGCGGCGCAGGAACTGCAGGCGCAGGCGAGCGGCCTGCTGGCAAAGTTCGATAAGCGGCTGGCGGCACTGGATGCGGCATTGCGTGGGCAACGGGGACGACGGATGAGGAAGAAACCGCCGGCGCGGGTTGCTCTGGACAACTTTGCGCGGCTGGCGACGGAAATGCAGCTGCTGGACGCGTCGAATCTGCATGACTTTCGCAAGGGCGCGAAGAAGGCACGATACGTCGCAGAGCTGGCGGCCAGCGGAGACGCGGAAGCGGCGAAGGTGGGGGAAACTCTGAAGAAGCTGCAGGACGAGATTGGCGACTGGCACGACTGGCTGGTTCTCGCTGAGGAAGCGCATGCCGCGCTGGGCGAGGGAGGGGCGGAACTCACGGATCTGGTGGAAGCGGAGCGGGAAAAGCATTTCGTCGCGGCGATGAAGGCGGCAGGGAAGCTGGGCGGGCGGCTGATGGGGGAATGGCTGGCGGCGAATCAGATCAAAAGCGGTCCGCCAAGGCCCGGTCCGCTAAGAGCCGGTCCGATGAGGAGCGGGAGCCTGTAGCCTGTGGCCTGTAGGCGGTGGCGAGTGGTCGGTGGCGAAATGCCGATGGCGGGCGATGGAGGCGATGCGGGTCGTGTATCGTGCTGAGTGAATCCGTAGAGGAGGTTGGAGCGAGTTTTCGCGGGCTATGCAGACCTTTGCGGCTATCGATATCGGATCGAACTCGTGCCGGCTGAAGATCGGCCGCGTGGTGCAGCATCGGCTGCGCATCGTGCACGAAGACCGCGAGGTGACGCGGCTGGGCGCCAGCGTCTTCGAATCGGGCATCGTGTCGCCGGAGGCGATGGCGGCGACGCTGCGGACGCTGAAGCGCTTTTACAAGGCGGTGCAGGCGAACGGGACCGATCGAGTACGCGCGGTGGCGACTTCCGCGATGCGAGATGCTCGGAATTCGCGTGCGTTTCTGGCGTGGGTGCGTGACGAGACGGGGTGGGACGTCGAAATCATCTCCGGACTCGAAGAAGGACGGCTGATCCATCGCGGGGTGGTGGAGAACGAGCCGGGCGCGGGCGGGCGCTGCCTGCTGATCGACGTGGGCGGGGGTAGCTGCGAGATTACGCTCTCCGAGCACAAGCGCATTCGGGAGACGGTGAGTTTGCCGCTGGGCGCGGTTAGGCTGACGCAGGAATTCCTGCGCAGCGAGGTGCCGAGCAAGGAGGAGATTGCGCGACTGCGGCAATTTCTGGGGCGCGAACTGCGCCGGGCGCGGCGGCGCATCGATCCCACAGGAGTGCGGCTGACGATTGCGACGTCGGGCACGGCAGCGGCGCTGTCGGACGCAAGCCGGTTCCTGAGCAAAGGCCGCGGCAAGGCGCGAGGGGATCGCGAGGTGGCGGCGGCGGCGACGGTGCGGCGGCTGGCGCGCAAGCTGGCCAAGATGAAGAACGCCGAGCGGGCGATGGTTCCGGGGATCGGGCCGCGGCGATCGGAGATTATTGTCGCGGGAGCTCAGGTATTTGCCGAGGTGCTGGAGCACTTCGCGCTGCCGGGTTTTCGCTATTCAGCGATGGGCCTGCGCGATGGAATCCTGGCGCAGATGCTGGCGGAGCAGGATCCGCGTGCTTCGCTGCACCAGGAATTCGAGCGCGAGCGCTGGGAGGCGGTGCTGGAATCCTGCCGGCGGTACGGGATCGATCCGCGCCAGGCAGAGCCGGTGCGCCAGCACGCGGCCCAGCTCTTCCGCGATCTGCAGGGCGTGCACGGCCTGCCGCCGGAGTACCGGACGTGGGTGGAATCAGCAGCGATGCTGCGCGACATCGGGAAATTCCTGAACCACCAAGGGTATCACCGGCACGCGCAGTACATCATCGCCAACTCGGAACTGTACGGCTTCACGCCGCAGCAACGCGTGGTGACGTCGGCGATTGCGCGCTATCTGGGCAAGAGCCGGCCGGCGCCGGAGGGGCGGACGATGCGGCAGGTGCCTCCGGAGGAATACGACCACGTGAGGCGGGCCGTGGTGCTGCTGCGACTGGCGGCGGCGCTGAATCAGGACCGGGCGAGCGATGTGCTGCAGGTGCGGGTGCGCGTCTATCCGAAGCGGGTGTTGCTGGAGCTGAAGCCGGGGCGCACCGGCGCAGAGCTCGAGCTGTGGTCGCTGCGCAAGGAAGCGGACTACTTCCGCGAGGTCTTCGGCCGGGATCTCTTTGTGGCTTTGGAGTAGAGGCCGCGAAGAATGCGCGGATCGACGAGCCAGTGCAGGGTGCCGGGGAGCCGTGCGCAGTCAACGCGGGCGATGGCGCCCTTGCGCAGGCGGATGCTCACACCCCATGCGCCGGAATCGGGCGCATGGGGGCCCCGGATGCTGGTGCGGCCAGCGGGGGCGATGAGCGAGCCGAGGAAAACCGCCAGGTTGGGATTGTGGCCCACCACCAGGGCGTTCTCGTACTTCTGCAGGTTGCGCACGAGCTCCTGGAATTTGGCCACGGTGGCCTCAGGCGCAAGCGCCTCGCTGATCTCAATTTTGCCGCCGTAGTCGGTTTCGTTGCCGACCAGCGAGGCGGTTTGCAGAGCGCGCTTGAGCGGGCTTGAAACAATGCGGTCGAACTGCACGTTGAGCGCATTCAGATAGCTGCCGACGAGCAGACACTGCTGCTTGCCCTCTTTGTCCAGAGGGCGCTTGATGTCGACCGCAGGATTGGCGCGGCGGGTGCCGGCGCTGGCATGACGAAGAATGTACAGATTCATAGGAAGAGTGAAGAAAAACCGGTAGCAGCTCTGAAGTGCGGCTGGTTTTAACCAGATTGTAACAATCGAATCGGGCGAGAAATGTTAATTTTGCCGGCTTTCCAGTGGATCGCCGGCGTTGATTCGTGAAGGTCGCTGATGACGGCCATCCCTCATTGGAAACGGTTTATGCGGGATCAGCCGGTTTGAAGCGAATCCGGAAAGAAGGCTCTCAAGGCATCAGGAGTGACCTGTTGCTTTCCCAATGGAGATGTGACATTCTCCTATGGGTAAGCCAAATGACGGCAAATCGGCGATCACTCCGATGAAACAGAAGAAGGACGTGCAGCAGGGAACGCTGGCGCTGATGGTGCTGAAGACCCTCGATGTGCTGGGGCCGCTGCACGGGTACGGCATCGCGCGTCGGATCGAGCAAATCAGCGGCGATCTGCTCTCGGTCAACCAGGGAACGCTGTATCCGGTCCTTCTGAGGCTGGAGCAGGAAGGCGCAGTCGAGTCGGAGTGGGGGCCCTCGGAGAACAACCGGCGGGCGCGGTTTTATCGGCTGACGCGCGCGGGACGCAATCTGCTCGAAGCCGAGAGGAGCGACTGGGAGCAGACTGCCGCGATCATCGCCCGATTCTTCGAGGTAAAGGCGGAGGATCTGGCATGAGAGCGCTGAAGCGGCTACTGGCGCGGATCAGAAATTTTGTGGTGAGTCGACGCGGAGATGCGCGGCTGCGCGAAGAGATGGAAGAGCACCTCGCGATGCAGACGGAGGAGAACCTGCGAGCCGGAATGTCTTCTGCGGAAGCGCGACGCCAGGCGCGGCTGAAGTTTGGAGCCGTGGAGGCAGTGCGGGAGCAGTATCACGCGGAAGAAGGGCTGCCTTTCCTCGAATCTCTGCTGCAGGACCTGCGGTTCTCGCTTCGCCAACTGCGGCGATCTCCGGGCGTCACTCTGGTTGTCGTGCTCACAATGACTCTGGGCATTGGAGCGACCACAGCGGTTTTCACGCTGGTGTACTCCACGCTGCTGCGCAGCCTGCCTTATCCCCAGGCCGATCGGATCGTCGCGATCCACGACACTCGCATCAGCGGCCAGTCCACGGGCGGCCTGATGAGTGTGCCGCGTTACTTCGACGTGCTGGCGCGGAACCGGTCGTTTGCCAGCATGGGATTCTTCTTCTTCGATCAGTCAACCATGGTTGCCGGTAATCGCCTGCCGGTGGCGGTGCAGGCAGCGGGTACGAACGCCGCCTTCTGGGATGTGCTGGGGGCGCGGCCCATGCTGGGGCGAACGTTCAACGCGCATGACGATCAGACGAAGATGCCCCAAACCGTTGTGCTGAGCTACAGGGGATGGCAGAAATTGTTTGGCCGCGATCCCGGCGTGCTCCACGAACACATCACGCTCGATGGGGTGGCCGCCACGATCATTGGCGTGATGCCACCGGGTGTCGACGCGCCCAGCGGGATCGACATGTGGCACGCGGCGCAGTTTTCAGCGTCGGGATGGAACTATCGCGGCGATGGTGTGCGCTTCATCAATGTCTTCGCGCGGCTGCGGCCGGGGGTGACGGCGGCGATGGCGCAGAGCGACCTGAACCGCATCGGAGCTCAGTTGCAGGGCCAGTATGCGCAGACCGACGGCATGTGGCGCTTTACCAGCGAGTCGCTGCGCAACGACCGTTACGGCGCGCTGCGCCCGGCACTGCTGGCGCTGCAGCTGGCGGCGGCGCTGCTTCTTTTGATTGCGTGCATCAACGTGGCCAGCCTGCTCCTCTCGCGGGGGACAGCGCGGCAACGGGAAATCGCGGTGCGGCGTGCGCTGGGCGCATCGGCGAGAAGGATCGCACGCCAGCTTCTGACCGAGAGCCTGGTGCTCGCCACGATCAGCGGCATAGCTGGTTTGGCGGCGGCCTGGGCGCTGGTGCGAGGAGCCGCGGCGAAGCTTCCGGGCCGGCTGAGCGTTCCGGGCACAATCGAGATGCACTGGCCGGTGGCGGCGCTGGCAGCAGCGGTTTCGATGCTGGCCGGAATCGCATTCGGCGTGGCTCCCGCGGTCGAGAGCCGGCGGGTGGCGCTGAATACCGCGATGAAGCGTGGCGAGGCACGGCTGGGCGGAAGCGGGCATGGCCTGCGCAGCGCGCTGGTGGCAGCGCAGGCAGGGCTTTCTCTGGTGCTGCTGGTGGGCGCAGCCCTGCTCGGGGAATCGCTGTGGAACCTGGTAAAGCAACCGCTGGGGTTCGCGCCCGAGCACGTGCTCACCTTCAGTGTGAAACTGCCTTGGGACGCGGAGAACGCCGCAATCACAAACTTCTACGACGCTGTGCAGCGCCGTCTCGAGGCCCTGCCGGGCGTATTGGCAGTCGGCCAGATCAGCGCGCTGCCCACCAAAGACTGGCACCTGCGCAGCAATTTCGATGCCGACTGGCTGCCGCGCATCCCCAATGAGCCCGCCATCAAAGCTGAAGACCGCAGCATCGCCGGCAATTTCCTCGGCGCGATGCTGGTGCCTTTGCTGCAGGGCCGATCATTCACGGACGCCGATACCCGGCTGCGACAGCCCCCTGTGCTGGTGAACCAGGCATTGGCGCAACGCTTCCTGCCCGGAGGCAATCCCATCGGCCGGCACTTGCTGGCCGGCGGCGAATCGCACGAGATTGTCGGGGTGATCGCCAACATTCGCGGAACCGCCGGCTCGTTGTCGAATCCCGTTGGCCCGGAGGTCTATTGGCCGGCAGACTCCCCCGGCGCCTCAGCCCAGGGCCGCTACTTCGTGGTTCGCACCCGGTCGATGCCTGCGACGCTGGTCAACTCCATTCGCGAACAGGTACATGCAGTGGACCCGCTGCAGGCGATCGGCGACGTCGCCACCATGGATGAGCTGCTCGACAAGTCGGTCGCGCAACCCCGACTCAACATGGCCGTGGTTGCCGCCTTCGCGGGCATCGCCCTGCTGCTGGCGTGCGTGGGCATCTACGGCGTGGTGGCCTTTTCCGCCGCACAGCGCACGCAGGAGATCGGCGTGCGCATGGCGCTGGGAGCGACGCGAGGCCAGATCGCGGAGCTATTCGTGCGCCGCGCCATGATGCCCGCCGTTGCGGGGCTGGCCGTCGGAACCGGACTCGCCCTCGCGGCCAGCCATTTACTGAGGAGCCAGCTTTACGGAGTGCGGGCTGACGATCCACGGATTTATGCGCTCTCGGTGGTGGCGCTGCTGGTTCCGGTGCTGGTGGCGGCTATGGGACCGGCGCTGCGTGCGGCGAGAACGAATCCGATGGATGCATTGAGGATCGACTAGCCTGACGTGCACGTGTTGATGGAGCAGTCGTTGCGAACCTGGTACGCTGCGTCGGCCTGAGGAATTTTTAATCTTTGGCCGGGGTTGAGTCTCTCCTGGGGCAGGGTACGTGCATGGGCAAGGGGGATGGAGCTTGCGAATCTGCCGCCCCGCCCGCGGTTGTCGACCTGCGTGCGGCAGGGGCTGGAGCATCACCGAGCAGGGCGGCTGCTGGAGGCGGCGCAGTGCTACCAGCGGGCGCACGGGGAGAATCCGGCGGATGCGGATGCACTGGCGCTGCTGGGAGTTCTGGCGCGGCAATCGGGACGGGTTGAGGACGCGATCCGGCTGACAATCCTCGCGCTGGAGCACCGGCCGCGGCACGCAGGTTTCAGGCTGAGTCTGGCGCAGGCGTATCTGCTGGCGCGGGACACGGACGCGGCGGAGGACTGCTGCTGGCAGGTGCTGGAGAAGCATCCGGATGCTGCCGCTGCGTGGTGCTGCCTGGGCGAGGCGGAGGCGGCGCGCGGAAACGAGACGAACGCGCGGCTCGACTGGGAGCACGCCATCGTCTGCGGCGGAAACTCGACGCGAGCCGAGAAGTCGCTGGGGCATCTGCTGGCGCGGCGCGGAGAGATCGACGCGGCGGTGCGAATCTATCGAGCTGCATTGCGCAGGACGCCGCGCGACACGGCACTGCACTTTGCGCTGGGAGGGGCGCTGGCGGCGAGGGGTGACAAAGCCGGGGCCAGGGTCGCTTACAAGGAGGCGCTGCGGCTGCGGCCGAACTTTCCTGAGGCGCTGCTGAACCTCGGCAATCTTTACTACGACGAGGGTGACTGGGCGCGGGCCGCGCTGTGCTGCCGCAAAGCGCTGAAGCTGCGGCCGGATTACATCAAGGCATGGTGCAATCTGGGCAACGCGCTGCAGATGCTGGGCGGCGTGCGAGCTGCGAGTGCGTGCTACCAGAGGACGCTCGAAATTGCGCCGGGGACGGCGGCGGCTCATCACAATCTGGGTAACGCATGGCTGGCGCGGAAGGATTTCCGGCGGGCGGAGGCGTGCTTTCGACAGACGCTGGATCTTGAGGAGCGCGCGGAGCACTACAACAGTTTGGGCAACGCGCTCTTCCAGCAGCGGCGAGACGAGGAGGCGACGGCGTGCTACCGGAGGGCGCTGGAACTCGATCCGGAGTACGCGATGGCGCATACGAATCTGGCGAATGCGTTGCTGCGCGAAGGCAGGCGCGAGGAGACGATCCGGCATTACCAGCGCGCGGTGGAACTGGACCCGCAGAGCGCCGGCGGTCACTACAACCTGGCGCTGGCGTATCTTCGCGAGGGCCGATACGGCGAGGGCTGGCGGGAACATGAATGGCGGTGGGATTTTCGCGAACTGAGGCTGCGGCGCAGGAACTTCGCCGCGCCGCAGTGGAGGGGCGAGCCGCTCGATGGCGAGACGATCCTGCTGCATGCGGAACAGGGCCTGGGCGATACGCTGCAGTTCGTTCGCTATGCGCTGCTGGTGGCCCGGCGTGGGGGCAGTGTAGTGCTGGAAGTGCAGCCGCGCCTGAAACGGCTGCTCGGCAAGCTGCCCGGCGTGAAGCAGTTGACCGCACGCGGCGAGCCGTTGCCGGAATTCTCGCGGCATTGCCCGCTGATGAGTCTGCCTCCGGCATTTGCAACCGTGGTCGATACAATCCCGGCGCTGGTCCCCTATCTTCGAGCCGATGCGGAGGCGACGGAGGCAGCGCGGCGGCGCTGGCCGGGCGCGGGGC
>JBATVK010000049.1:0-45763 GCA_049671725.1 Acidobacteriaceae bacterium | reverse complement strand
GATTCTGCGCTTGCGTCTCGTTCGACGCCTTAGCCTGGGGCGGGACTTCTGCCGGAGGCTGCGACTGGTTCTGCTCTGATGTCATGCTTGCACTTCCTGGTGCGATTGATAGGCTCCCTGGTCCCATCCCGACGCTATCGGCGAAGGCGCAGCGGCGGGGTCACGAAGCGGAATTCAGGAACGCGTAGTGTAATAAGGTCTAAGGTCAAGCTCCGGCGTCAACGCCCATCCAGCAAGATGACGGATATGGCCGGAAGAAAGTTAAAGTTGCGGCAAGGCGGCACCGCACTGGCTCCGGTACGAGCGGGGGAGCCGGTGGAACGCCACGAAATGCCACGTCGATCAACGGAACGCAATCGAAATCGCCGTCCGATCCTGATTCACCATTCGCCACCGAATCTCCGCAGCCAGCACAAGCCGAAGGCGGGTTCCGGGGTCGATTCCAGACTCTCGAGAATGCGGCGAGCCTCGCCGAGTTCACAGCATGGCTTCAGCCGCTCGATAGGTAAGACCAATACTACTCCCGGAGTGGAACCCTGACAAGTCTTTTGATGCAGGGTCAGGGGTGGTGCGATGCAAGGAGGTCTCCGGCGGAGCACCGCTGGCTGCCCGGACAAGTAAAAAGCCACCCGCGGACGGATGGCTTTTATCGATGGCCAGTCACTGGCCTCCCAAAATTCCCTTCCTCCTCGCGGTGTCCGGGATGCTTGCATTCCGGCCGGGGCAAAACCTTATTAAGGGATGCTCTCGGCGGCCGGAATTCTCTGTCGCAGTAGCCCTTCTGTTGAGGGCCTGTGCGTCGCTGGCACTGACCATAAGAGCAATTGTCATGCCGTTTTGATTGCGCTGGAAAATCAATCAGTTAGGGGAAGTCAGGGGTCGGAATCCATCCCGATTCCCGTAGACGGTCGAGGGGTGGATTCCATAAATCCATAAAGGGTGCGATCCGGTCAACGCTGGCAGTGGGGGCAGAAGTGGGTGCCGCGACCAGCGAGGACGATGCGGCGGATGGGGGTTCCACAGACGCGGCAGGGCTCGCCTTCGCGGCCATAGACGCAATGCTGGATCTGGAAAAAGCCCTCGGAGCCGTCGGCGTCGACGTAATCGGAGACGGAGGACCCGCCGGCGCGGATGGCAGCGCGAAGGACCCCACGCAGGGCGAGGCGGAGTCGGTCGAGGCGGGGGCGGGTGAGGCGGCCGGCGGGGCGCGTGGGGCGGATGCGGGCGCGGAAGAGGCTCTCGTCGGCGTAGATGTTGCCCACGCCCTGGAGGAGGGACTGGTTGAGGAGCGCGGCTTTGACGGCGAGCTTGCGCCCGCGGAAGAGGGCGGCAAAATCGCCGGGGGAGATGGCGAGCGGCTCGTGGCCGGGGCCGCTGAAGTCCTGAACGAGAGCGAGGCGGCCGAAGCGGCGGGGGTCGATGAAGCGGAGCTGGCGGCCGGAAGCGAGATCGAGGACGGCATGGGTGTGGGGCGCGAGGGGGGCGTCCGGCGCGGTGACGAGCAGGCGGCCGGTCATGCCCAGATGGACGAGCCACTGAGCCGAATGCGGAGGGGTTTTGCGGGAGCGGAGATCGGTGAGATCAAAGACGATATGTTTGCCGACGCGGCGAACGCGGTCGATGCGGCGGCCGGCGAGGGCGGAAGCCATGGCATCGGGAGGGGTCTTGAAGGGCTGTTTGAAGGAGGAGAACCAGGTGGAGCGGATGATATCGCCGTGGATGCGGCGATGGACGCCGTTGGCGATGGTTTCGACTTCCGGGAGTTCGGGCATGGCGGGTGATTTGAGTGTAGCGGGCCGGAGCGGGAGGGGGCTGGGACGGAGGCGGAGGAAGAATGGGGCTGGAGGGGTTCCAGAGAAGGCTTACCGGGCGGGAATGCGCGGGTTCCGGCGGCGGCTGCCGGGGGAACCGAAGAGTGACCGGTTGCGGCTTTGCGCTTGACAGTCATTGGTTGCGGAATTAAGGTCGGGAGTCCTCGCGAGAGAGCGTTCGAGGCGAGACGAAGTGTGCATCCATTATGACAAGCCAAATCAGAAAACATTTACCATCCCTGTTCTATTTTTCCCTGATCGCACTGGCCATCCTGCTGCTGAGCAGCACCGGGAGGGCGCAGACAGAAAACGCCACCCTGCAGGGGAGCGTGACCGACCCGTCGGGCGCAGTGATCCCTGAGGCGCAGGTGACCATCATCAATGCGGCGACCGGGGTTGCGCGCACGGTGAGCACGAACAGCGCGGGGCAGTTCACGGCGGTGGGGCTGAACCCGGGCACCTACTCGCTGCGCGTGGAACACGGGGGATTCAAGGCCTCCGAGGTGAACGGGATCGTGCTCAGCGTGGGCGGGCGCGAAGAGCTTCCCATCCAACTGACGGTCGGAACCGCGACCCAGACAGTGACGGTGAACGGGAGCGCCATCCCGCTGCTGACGACCTCGCCCGCGGTGTCGACGGTGGTGAACCAGCAGGAAGTGGCGAACATGCCGCTGAACGGGCGCAGCTTTCAGGACCTGATGCTGATGGTGCCGGGGGTGACGACGATGAACCCGCAGACCGCCAGCTCGATCTCCGACCACAATGGCGTGTCGCTGCTGCAGGTGAACGGCGATGACGGCTATTCGAATGCGTTCACCGTCGACGGGGTGAGCGCGAACTTCGGCTCCGACAACAACGGGGGATTTGCCGGAATCGGCGGGGCGGGCGGCCTGGCAGCGTCCACCATCCTGGGGACGACGCAGGCGCTTGTGCCCGTCGACGATCTGCAGGAATTCCGGGTGGAGACGAACAGCTATGCGGCCGAATACGGGGGCTACTCCGGGGGCCAGTTCGTGTTTGTGACGCGCTCGGGCACGAACAAATTCCACGGCAGCGCTTCAGACTATTACCGCGACACGATTTTCGACGCCAACGATTACTTCAACAACTACTATGGGACGCCGCGGCAGCCGATGCTGCAGAACGATTTCGCCGGCACCTTCGGCGGGCCGGTGCTGATTCCGCACGTCTACAACGGCAAAGACAAGACGTTCTTCTTTCTCAATTACGAAGGGCTGCGTTCCAACCTGCCTGGCGCTTCGTATCTGCAGTACGTACCCACGGCCTCGGCCCGGGCCTCGGCCAGCGGGGCCATGGCGGGGTTTCTGAACTCGTTCCCCACGACGAACGTTGCGAATGCTCCGGATCTGGGCGACGGGCTGACCACCTTCGTCGCCGGCTACCCCTCGCTCAACAACCTGAACACGTACGACCTGCGCATCGACCAGGTGCTCACCAGGAACGAAGAGCTATTTGTGCGGGCCAGCAACACCAACTCGACGGCCACTTCGTACTTCCTGGCCCAGATCGAGCACCTGAAGCAGAACACGCGGATGTACACCGCGGGGCTCACCAGCTCCTTCGGCTCGCACGTGACCAACCAGTTCCGCGCCAACTTCTCGCTGAGCGCAGGCCCGCAGTCGGGCGGCGACTACGTCCAGCCGGGAGCCGATCCTTACAACATGATCACCGCCGGTGGCTATCCGGCAAACATCCCCAACATCTACATTGGGGTTTTCTACTATCCGGCGGTGGGCAGTCTCTATTCCCAGGCATACCTGGGCGTGAACGAAACGCGGCAGGTCGATATCCCCGACAACGTGACGTGGGTGGTGGGGCGCCACCAGATGAAGTTCGGCGTCGACTATCGCATTCTCAACTCGACGCAACTGCCGGAAAGCCCGCTGGTGGGCTACGAGTACTACAGCGAGGGAACGCTGCTCGCGAACACATCGGATTACATTTACAACTACTCGTACGGGAGCTTTTACCCGGGCATCTGGGATTTCGGGGCGTATGCCCAGGACCAGTGGCAGGTGAACAACAAGCTCAGTGTTTCCTACGGGCTGCGCTGGGACCTGATGCCGCCGCCGACGGTGAGGCGAGGCAGTGTTCCTTATACGCTCATCAATCAGGACAATCTGTCCGCGCTGGCTCTGGGCTCGCCGAGCGCGCCCTATGACACGTACAACTTCGACTTTGCGCCGCGACTGGGAGTAACGTATCTGGCGCGGACGACGCCGGGCTACGAAACCCAGGTACGCGGGGGCGCCGGCATCTTCTACAACGCGGCCGCCAATGAGGGGAACGCCCAGATCGGGTTCTATTCGCCGGGGTTCTCGGACGGCAACTCCTTCTGCCCCTACTCTTACTGCAACGTGGTGGGGACTTACTCGCTGCCGTTGCCGGCACAATACCTGTACACGCAGATTCAGTACCCGCCGGTGGCGCCCTTCACCTCGCTGTACTACGCGATTGCGCCGCATTTCGCGAATCCGTATACCGTGCAGGGGAATTTCGCGGTGCAGCAGGATTTCGGAGCGCACAACGCTCTTACGCTGAACTATGTGGGAGCGCTCTACCGCAAAGGAGTGGAATTCAACGAAATTTACGTTTACCCGTATAACCCGAATTTCCAGTTTGTGGATTTCGAGACGAACGGGCTGCGTTCCGCGTATAACTCCGGCCAGTTCACCTTTCAACATAACTGGAACAAGGGGCTCTACGCGTACGCCGGTTACACCTGGGCGCACGACATCACACAGAACCAGCTCAACGCATTCACTCCTTATCAGAAGGGCAATTCCGGCAGCGACCTGAGGAACAATTTCAACGCGGTACTCACCTGGGACATTCCGTACACCTCCGGCAACCGCGCGGCCGATGCGTTCATCGCTCACTGGGGCGTGGATGTGCGATTCATGGCAAGAACGGGATTTCCGATTACGCTGTACGGCACGAAGGCGTCCTCGGCCGCGTCGGATGGGCAAAGTGTCTCGCCCGGACTGAACTTCGTGCCGAACCAACCGCTGTATCTGCACGGCACCTATCAGGGTGCGGAGATACCGAGCGGGGTGCAGTTGAATCCGGCGGCGTTTACGTCCGCGGCGGTGGGAGTCAACGGCACAGTTCCGCAGAATTATTTCCGGGGTTACGGGATGAGCCAGTGGAATACGGCAATCCGCCGCAACTTCCCGATTCACGACAACCTGAATCTGCAATTGAGGGCAGAGGCATTCAATCTCATCAACCGCGCGAATTTTGGAGCGATCGACGACTACCTGCCGGACCTGACGTTTGGTCAGGCCACCGATAGCCTGGCTGCCGCGCTGACACCGGGCGCGAGCTCGGCGCAGTACCAGTCGGGAGGTCCGCGCGAATTGCAGATGGCGTTAAAGATCCTCTTCTGATCTTGCGGAGATGGGCGAGCGATGCCAGGATGGACCCAGTGCGCGCGGCCCAAGCCCATCTCGAAATCCGAAAAGGATAACCATGAAGTCCATAATTTTTCCCGCAGTCCTGTTTCTCAGTGCGAGCCTCTCGTCCACTTCGCTGCTGGCGGCGTCGCCGCGGAAGGGTGTGGGCGAGTATACGCAGCCGCACGGCGCACAGGTTCTGGCCGGGCTGAAAGTTTCCTGGTATTACGACTGGAAGCCGCGGCCGGATGTGTCCGGAGCGCCGGCGGACGTGCAGTTCATCCCCATGATCTGGGGGCCGCGGAACCTGGACGAGGCGGATCTGGAGGCGGCGAAGGCGAGCGGCGCGGGGATCGTGGTGGCCTTTAACGAGCCGAACGAATCCTCGCAGTCGAATATGACGGTGGAACAGGCTCTGGATGCATGGCCGAAGCTGGAGGCGCTGGGCATGCGCCTGGGAAGTCCGGCAGTGGGAACGGGCGACGACGTGAAGCCGGACGGATGGCTGGCGCGGTTTATGACGGGCGCGAAAGAGCGCGGCTACCGCGTGGACTTTCTGTGCCTGCACCCCTATCAGTCGAGCTCCGATCCGGAGGTGGCGACGCGGGATCTGGTGCGCGAGCTGACCGAGATGCACGAGCGGTATCATCTGCCGATCTGGGTGACGGAATACGCGATCGCGAACTGGGGGGCCAGGCCGAACACTCCGGATGCGGCGACGGAAGCGAAGTTCGCGCGCGAGTCGACGGCGGCCATGGACAAGCTGCCGTTTGTGGAACGGTATGCGTGGTACGGCGCGGTGGCGGATCAGCCGAATTTTTCAACGAACGAGGACAATGGCAAGCAGACCCCGGTGGGGAAAGCGTGGAGCGAGGCGCATTAGAGACAAGCGCAGCGAAAGGGCCTCAGCCGCAACCGAGGCCAACTCGCCAAAGGGGAATTACGCTGAGGTCGTCTGCTCGGCCTTCGGGGCGGGAGCGGGTACGGCCGATTTGGCCTCTGAATAGAGAGCAGCGCCGACGATCGTGCCGACCAGCGTTCCGGCCAGCGAGCCGGCGGTGGTGAGGACGGCTAGCCGCTGGGTAAAGAGTCCGCTGAGATACATGAAGCTGGCGTTGGGAATGAGAGAGCCAACGGCCCAGACAATGAGAGCGGCGCGGACCGCGGTGAGCGTTCCACCGCCGAAGCGCGGACGCATGGCGGCGTAAAGGTAGACCGCGATCACGCCGCAGATGATGCCGAGGATGTTCATCCACGCGATTTCGTAGTTGGAGGCTGCGGGATGTCCGAGGGCGTGCATTTCGGCGGTCCACTCGGATGCGAGCATGCGGCCGTCGACGGCGTAACCGAGGAGGTCCATGACGAGACCACCGAGGATACCTCCGAGAATTACACGTCGTAGATTGATTTTTGTCATTGCTCCTCCGAATACTGGGGACGGGCGGAGTATAACGTCGCAGGTAACCGGGTGCAATGAAAAACCGCGCAGGAGACGCGCTGGAGTTAACACTATTGTGCTATGCCCGCGCCGGGACAACGCGATGCGGCGCGGGCGGAGTTACTAAGGAGCTATTCGAGGGTGAGTACTTCCTGGCTATCGCGCTTGTAGACGACGCCGGCCTTCATGACGAAGTTCACTTTGCTCATGACAGAGATGTCGTCGAGGGGATTGCCGGGGACAGCGACGAGATCGGCGAATTTGCCGGGGGTGACGCTGCCTAACTCGTCGTCTGGGTTCTCCTTTGGAGGGTGCAGGAAGATTGGCAGCACTATAGCGGAAAGGCCGAGGGGGTGGGCGCAGGCTCGCGCGGTTGTCAACGTGGTGAGCTCGCCTATACGATGGCACGATCCCCCCAGGGCCAGCTCAGCATTGTCTCGGAGCGCGGCGGAAGTGTGCTCGCGATACGAGGTTTCCGCGGCGGCCTGGAGAACGCAGACAAACTGACGCGGAGGTGACGGGGATGGGCTCAGCGGTGTTCATGGAGAACCGGCGGCGGTGGTTTGTTGCTGCCGTGTTCGCGCTGTTCGCGATTCTGGCGCTGGAGTTGTTTCTGTCGGCGCGGCTGGAATCGCAGACCTTCGACGAGCCCGCGCACCTCTATTCGGGATATTCGTACTGGCTGCATGGGGATTTCGGGATCAATCCGGAGCATCCGCCGCTGGTGAAGCTGGTGGCGGCGCTGCCGCTGCTGATCAGCCGGCCGCCTTATCCGGCTCCGAGGAACATTTTCTTCCGCGGCGCGTCGCTGATCGGCGGCCTTCAACTGCTGGCGGAGCCGGGCGGGCAGGAGATGCTGGCCCACGCACGGACGGCGGTGTGCGTGTTCGTCTTCGTGCTGGCGCTGCTGGTGTTTCTGGCGGCGCGCGAGATGTTCGGGGAGGGCGCGGCGCTGCTGGCGCTGGTGCTGTTCGTCTTCGATCCGATGATTTTGGCGAATGCGCCGCTGATCGGGACGGATATGGGCTTGACCTGCTGCTTCTTCGCGGCGGTGTATGCGTTTTATCGCTACGTGAAGCAGCCGTCGGTGCTGCGGCTGGGAGTGTGCGCGGCGGCCGCGGGGCTGTCGCTGGCGGCGAAGCACTCGGCAATCCTGCTGTTTCCGATTTTGCTGCTGCTGTGCGCCGCAGAGGTGGCGATGAACCGGCCGGCGGCGGGCAGAAAGCCGGGGCGGAAGTATATGGCGCTGCGGCTGGCCGAGGTTTGGGTGACGATTGCGATCGTGGCGGTCGCGATCCTGTGGGCGTTTTACGGATTTCGGTACGCGGCCAGGCCGGACGGACAGCAGATTGTGCCGGCGACTGCGACGTATCTGAAGGATCTGCACCAGCCGCTGGAGGCAGGCACGATCGCGTTCGCGGAGCGGCACCACCTGCTTCCGGAGGCGTATCTGTACGGGCTGACGGACGTGCTGGTGCTGACCCGGCAGGGGCGGGTGATGTACCTGTTCGGCCGGATGTATCCCGAGGGCCGCTGGTTCTACTTTCCGGCGGCGTTCCTGATCAAGTCGACAGTTGGGTTTCTGCTGCTGCTGGCGCTGCTGCCGTTTGCGCGGGCGCTGCGGCGCAGCGAATACCGGCGCGAGGTGGTGTTTCTGATACTGCCGCCTGCGATTTACTTTGGGATGGCGCTGACGTCGAAGCTGGAGATCGGCATCCGACACGTGCTGCCGGCGATGCCGTTTCTGGTGGTGCTGGCGGCGGCGGGAGCGATGTCGCTGAGCCGGCAATCGCGCGCGTGGGCGTGGGCGGTGGGGGTGCTGGTGGCGCTGCACGTGGGGTCGTCGCTGCGGGCGTTTCCAAATTACCTGCCGTACTCGAACGAGATCTTCGGCGGGCCGAGCCGGACGTACCGCGCGCTGTCGGACTCCAACGTGGGCTGGGGCGGCGGGCTGAAGGCGCTGGACGCGTCGCTGGAGAAGCGGCACATTACGCAATGCTGGTTTGCGTATTCGGCGCTGCCCAATCCGGCAGATTTTCAGATCCCGTGCAAACGACTGCCGACGTGGTTCTGGCTGGTGCGGCCGGCGCCGCAAGTGGTGGTCCCGGACCAGATTGAGGGACCTGTATTTGTAAGCTCGGAGGAGATTGCAGGGTCGTTCTGGGGGCCGGACGGGATGAATCCGTACTACGAGTTCGCGCAGATGCGGCCGTCGCGGGTGATTGCCGGGGAGATTCTGGAGTACGACGGCAACTTCTCAGTGAAGCCGATTGCGGCGCTCAGCGAGACCCTGACGGCGACGAATCTGCTGCGGAAGGGACAGACAGCGCAGGCGGTCGCGGACGCCCAGGAAGCGGTGATGCTGGATCCGCAATCGCTGCTGGCGCACGAGACGCTGTCGTCGGCCTATGCGGCGGACCATCAGCAGGATGCGGCCATGGTCGAATATCAGACGGCGGAACACCTGTATGAGACGGTGCACCCGGAATTTCAGTCCACGGAATTTGCCCCGGAGAAGCCTGGGGCGCAGAAGTAGCGGGCGGAATGAGTCTCCGCTTCCGGCGCTATGACATCCTGCCGGCCAGGGATTGTGGGTGCAGGGCTTCTACCGTGGGGTAGCGGGTGAAATCGCGGCCGTTGAACGTCAGTATCCGCTTCACTCCGTGCACGTGCATGGCTGCCACCAGACGGGCATCGTGAACCTGTACGCCCGACACTCTGTAGGCGACGATCAGTCTTCGCCACTCCCGATGCACCGCGGGACCGTCGTCAAGAATATCCAGGGTATTCTCGATGACCCTGGCTCGCAGATCCGCTTCGTTGGTGCTGAGCCCGTAACCGTTGCGGCCCGGCGGTCTGGTGCAGGCATTCCAGAATTCAGCAAGGTTTTGTGAGGTGTAACACAACCTACCGCGCTGCCGGATGAGTCCTTCGATGACGCTGTTTACCAGGGGGTAGTCGCAATCGTCGGGCTTGACCCATCGAATGAGGATATTGCTGTCGATCAGGTACGCACCATCCGGCATTCAGAGGCGATCCTCATAGAAGCTCTCCCGCGTAAAGCTTTCTGTGGGAAGGTCGGGGAGCCTTTCGGAGCCGTTGGCGAGGACGTCGAGCATGAGGTGAAACTTCTCCACGGTCAAATCGCCGGAACGATGGCCGGATGAAGACAAAGCCTGCTCAAGCAGGTTGCCCGCATACTGCTCCGTGGCAACGCCGCGCGCCTTTGCCTCGGAGGCGAGCTGGGCTTCGCTCTCGGGGCTGAGCTCGATCTGAATGGTCATGAGGTCGCCACCTCTGAGGACATTATCTGACAGTTACAGGCGCACAGTCGATTGGTACTGTGTCTCGGCGAAGGCGGATGCTGGCCGAGCCGTACACGGTTCAATCCATCGCAGGCGAAGACAAAACGAAAATCGGGGTAGAATCGGAGGATGCTGTCGCCGGTGACCCCAGTCCCCGAATCGGCTCCGGATTTTCCTGTCCCTGCCTCGCTTGCGTGGGCGCATCCGCTGGTGCAGGAGTGGTTTGTGCGGCGGTTTGGGACGCCGACGGAGCCACAGGAACTGGGGTGGCCGATCATTCACGCCGGGCGGACGGTGCTGATCTCGGCGCCGACGGGGTCGGGCAAGACGCTGGCGGCGTTTCTGATCTGCATCGATGGGCTGATCCGCAAGGCGATCGAGGGACGGCTGGGGTGCGAGACGGAAGTGGTGTACGTTTCGCCGCTGAAGGCGCTGTCGAACGACGTCCATAAAAATTTAGAGGTACCGCTGCGCGAGATTCAGCAACTGGCGCTGGAGCGCGGGTACCTGTGCGCGCCGGTGCGGGCGGGGGTGCGGACGGGCGACACGCCGGCGGCGGAGCGGCGCGCGATGCTGAAGACGCCGCCGCACATTCTGGTGACGACGCCGGAGTCGCTGTACATCCTGCTGACGGCGCAGAAGAGCCGGGAGCATCTGCGGCGGGTGCACACGGTGATTGTGGACGAGATCCACGCGGTGGCGGATGACAAGCGCGGATCGCATCTGGCGCTGAGCCTGGAGCGGCTGGACGCGCTGGTGACGGGCGAGAACCAGCTGATGGCGGGGGCGAGCCTCCTTTTGCATCCGCCACCGTTACGAATTGGATTGTCGGCGACGCAGAATCCGATTGAGCTGGTGGCGGAGTTTCTGCAGCCGGGCGGCGAGGCCGCGATTGTGCAGGCGGGGCAGCGGCGCCGGCTGGACCTGGGGATCGAAGTTCCGACGGATGAGCTGGGGTCGGTGGCGACGATGGCCATCTGGGAGTCGATCTACAACCGGCTGGCCGCGCTGGCGATGGAACACCGGTCGACGCTGGTGTTTGTGAACACGCGGTCGATGGCGGAGCGGCTGGCGTTTCAGCTGGGAGAGCGGCTGGGCGCGGAGAACGTGGCCTGCCACCACGGAAGCCTGTCGCGCAAGCTGCGGCTCCATGCGGAGCAGCGACTGAAGCAGGGAGAGATCCGGCTGCTGGTGGCGACGGCGTCGCTGGAGCTGGGCATCGATATTGGGACGGTGGATCTGGTGTGCCAGATCCAGTCGCCGCGGGCGATTGCGACGGCCATGCAGCGGGTGGGGCGCGCGGGGCACTGGCGGGGAGCGACGCCGAAGGGACGATTTTTTGCGGTGACGCGCGACGACCTGATGGAACAGGCGGCGCTGGTGCGGGCGATGCGCGCAGGGGTGCTGGACCGGCTGGAGATTCCGGAGAAGCCGTTCGATGTGCTGATGCAGCAGATTGTGGCGGCGTGCGCGGCGGAGCCGTGGGAGGAGCGCGCGCTGTACGAAGTGTTTCGACGCGCGTGGCCGTACCGGGAGCTCAAGTGGGAGGAGTTTGACGAGGCGCTGCGGCTGCTGACGGAAGGGATTGAATCGAGCCGAGGGCGGTACGGGGCGTATCTGCTGCGGGACCGCGTGCAGGGGCGGGTGCAGGGGAGACGCGGGGCGCGGACCACAGCGATCACCAACGGCGGCGCGATTCCGGATACGGCGCTGTTTCCGGTGATTTTGCAACCGGAGGGCGTACAAATTGCGACTCTGGATGAGCACTTCGCGGTGGATTCTTCGCCAGGCGACGTGGTGCAGCTGGGGAATGCGAGCTGGCGGATCCAGCGGATCGAAAGCGCGGGGCGGGTGCTGGTGGAAGATGCGCACGGAGCGCCGCCGACGCTGCCTTTCTGGTTCGGAGAAGCGCCGCTGCGAACGCGGGAGCTGAGCGAGTTTGTTTCGGAACTGCGGCTGGAGATCGATCGGCGGACGGGGAACGTGCTGCCGGGGTATATCAGCCAGGCGAATGAAGAAGTCGCAGCGGCGGTTGCGTTTCTGAAGGAGGAGTGCGGCGTTTGCGATGCGGGCGCGGAGCAGTTGACTGCATATGTGGCCGCGGGGCGCGCGGTGCTGGGGACGGTGCCATCTGTAACAACGGTGGTTGCAGAACGGTTCTTCGACGAAGGCGGCGGGATGCAGCTGATCCTGCACGCGCCGTTTGGAGGGCGGATCAACAAGGCGTGGGGGCTGGCGCTGCGCAAGCGGTTCTGCAGGGGATTCAACTTCGAGTTGCAGGCGGCGGCGACGGATAACGGGCTAAACATCTGCCTGGCGGAGCAGCACAGCTTTCCGCTGAGCGACGTGTTTCATTTTCTGACCACGGAGACGGTGACGGAGCTGCTGGAGCAGGCTTCGCTGGCAGCGCCGGTATTTAAGACGCGGTGGCGGTGGGACGCGTCGCGGAGTTTGCAACTGCTGCGGTTCCAGAAAGGAAAGAAAGTCGCGCCGCAGGTGCAGCGCATCCGCAGCGACGATTTGCTGGCCAGCGTATTTCCGCAGGCAGGAGCGTGTTTCGAGAATATCCAGGGAGACATTCAGATTCCCGAGCATCCGCTGGTGCAGGAAGTGATGCGCGACGTGCTGGAAGAGGCGATGGATCTGCCGGGACTGAAGGCGGTGCTGGCGGCGATGCATGAGGGACGCATCCGATGCGTGGCCGTGGACACGACGACGCCGTCGGCGTTTGCGCACGAGCTGGTGAACGCGAATCCGTATGCGTTCCTGGACGATGCGGGACTCGAAGAGCGGCGGACGCGCGCGGTGCAGATGCGCGGCGTAGTGCCGGATGCGCTGCTGGGCGAGGCGGGACGGCTGTCTCCGGAGGCGATTGCGGAGGTGCGGGAAGAGATCTGGCCGGACCTTCGCGACGAGCACGAGCTGCACGATCTGCTGTGCGGACTGGTGGTGGTTCCGGAAGAGCTGTTTGCGCAGAAAAATGCGCAGAACTGGGATCTTTTTCTGGAACGTCTGGAGAAGACGGGGCGCGTGGCGCGCGTGGAACGGGAGGGACGGGGGTACTGGGCGGCGGCGGAACGGACGGTGTGGCTGCGGACGCTGTGGCCGGCGGTGGAATTCTCTGTGGAAATGTGGACAGATGGTGGGAATTTGCCTGAAATCAGCGACATATTGGCAAAAACGTGCCAGGGATGGTTACAAATTACGGGCCCGGTGACGTCGGCGGAATTGGCGGAGCGGCTGGGGCTGGAGACGCAGGCGATCTGGCAGCAGATGCTGCGTCTGGAGTCGGCGGGAACGGCGCTGCGGGGCGTGTTTCAACACCCCATCGAGGCGAAACCGGCTTCGATGGGGGCTCCGGGTGAGGGTCCCGCGGGACGGGCGGAGGCTGCGGACGGCGATGTGGAGTGGTGCGAGCGGCGGGTTCTGCAGCGGATTCATCAGCGGACGCTGCACACGCTGCGGAAGCAGATTGAACCGGTGACTCCGGCGGCGTATTTGCGGTCTCTGCTCGACTGGCAGCACTTAGGCGAGCGGCGGCAACTGACGGGCGAGCAGGGATTGCTGGAGGCGCTGCGGGGGCTGGAGGGTTTTGAAGCGCCGGCGATCGAGTGGGAGCGGTCGATTTTGCCGCAGCGGGTGGCGGGGTACGATCCGCGCTGGCTGGACGCGCTGTGCCTGACGGGCGCGGTGGGGTGGGGGCGGATTTCGCCTCACCAGGCATTTGCCGATGCCGCCAGCGAGCGCGGAAAGCAGGGCCCGCGGCGGGTGGTGCCGACGAGCATGGCGCCGGTGACCTTCTTTGTGCGGGAAGAGGCGCTGTGGATGGATTTGTGCCTGTCACGGCGACAAATTCCGGAGACAACGCTGACGGCGTGCCTGAGCGAGCTGGGAAACCGGGTGCGATCGTGCCTGGGAGAACGGGGCGCGATGTTTGCCGGGGACCTGATCCGGATGCTGGAGGCGCCGGCGGAGGAGGCGCACCGGGCGCTGTGGGAGCTGGTGGCGGCGGGGCTGGCGACGGCGGATGGATTCGACAGCCTGCGGGCGCTGATCGATCCGAGAAGGAAGGTGACGGGAGCGCGGGGAACCAAGGGCGCGGCGAGGAATGCAGCGGGGCGGTGGAGTCTTTTCGACCAGCCCGATCCGGCCACGGGGGGGCCTGAATGGAGCGTCGCGGCCCCACTCAGGCCAAAGGAGGGCTTGCATGGGGCACCCGCGGATCCCGAGGCGGCGGGGCGGCGGGATGCGCAGGTGGAGTCGGCGTGCCGCATGCTGCTGCGGCGGTATGGGGTGGTATTTCGCGATGTGCTGGCGCGGGAGACGACGGCTCCGCCGTGGCGCGAGCTGGTGGGAATGTTCCGGCGGCTGGAGGCGCGGGGGGTGGCGCGGGGCGGGCGGTTTGTGTCGGGATTCGGAGGCGAGCAGTTTGCGCTGCCGGAAGCGGCGGATGCGCTGCGCGCGGGGCGGAAGAGGACGCTCGAAGAAATGACGCCGCTGACGATTGCCGCGGCCGATCCCATGAATCTGGTGGGGGTGGTGATTCCGGGCGAGAGGCCGGCGTGCGTTGCGGGAAACACGGTGACGTATCCGGTGGCGCAGACGGCGGCGGAGGTGAGCGTGCTGGAGATCGCGACGCCGGGGACGTTTGCATGGGAGGCGGCCGAAGGTGGCGCGCTTGCCTGAGCCGCCGCGCGAAGGAGGCGATGAGCCGGAGCGCAGGCCGCTGGTCCAGCTCGTTGAGGGCGAGGACTTCTATCGCGAAGGGCCGTATGTGGTCTTTACCGAGGCCTATCACCGGCGACGGGGGTACTGCTGCGGGTCAGGGTGCCGGCATTGTCCGTGGGATCATGAGGCGGTGCCGCGGGACAAGCGGGCTGAGCCGACAGGCTGAGCCGATGTGTCTCGAAGACGAAGACTGCGAAGGGCGCGCTCAGGCTACTTCGGGCAGGCTGGGAGGCGGCGTGAAGACGGGGATGATTCCGATGTCGGATTCAGGCACTTTTTTTTTGGCTTCCAGCATGAGGACGAGGATCTCTTCCGCGGAAACCGGCGGGCTGAAAAAGTATCCCTGGAATTTGTGACAGCCGATCCGGGAGAGGATCTTCAACTGCTCGGCGTCCTCCACACCCTCGGCAATCAGGTCGAGGTTCAGGTGGCGGGCCAGGTCGGTCATGGCCTGCACGATGCCGAGAGCGCGGCTGTTGTGCTCGATCTCGCGCACGAAGCTCTGGTCGATTTTCATGGTGGAGATGGGGAGGGTGGCGAGGCGCTCGAGGGTAGAGTAGCCAGTCCCGAAATCGTCGATGGAAAAAGCCACGCCAGCCTCGGCGAGCAGCTGCATCTGCGCCAGCAGCGGCGGGGTGTCGCGGAGCAGAGTGGTTTCGGTCAGCTCGAGGTGCAGCACTTCGGGCGGAATGGAATGCTCGGCGAAGATGGCCAGCACGCGCTCCGCAAATCCAGGATTCACCATCTGGATACAGGAGACATTGACGGCGAGGTGAACGGAGTCGATCCCGCGGTCGCGCCATTCCGAAAGGCGATCGCAGGCCATGCGCAGCACGAGCTCGCCAATGGGCAGAATCAGTCCGGTCTCTTCGGCGACCGGGATATATTCCGCGGGCCCGATGCGCTGCAGCAGCGGATGTTGTGCGCGCAGCAGGGCTTCCACTTCGACGACGGCGCGGGAGTGATCGAAGATGGGCTGATAGCTCAGCGAGAATCCATTTGCAGCGAGGGTGATGCGCAGAGCCGATTCAATCTCGCGGGATTTCCGGCGCAGAGAAAGGCGGTGGGACAACGAAGGAGAAGGGCCTTCGGATTCCCTCTGGTCACCGCGCGCCATGGCGCCTTCGGACCTCAGCAGTGTCTCAAACAGGGTCGCGATCTTCATCCGTTACCAGGCAGAAGGAACAGCAGGGGCCGAATTACAGAAGCCAAACAGTACGAGCGTAACGTAAGTTGTGCGATATTCGTTATCTATATATTGATAACTTTGGTAATGGAATCCATGAGGAAAACACGTTCCTCATCGACAGCGACACTCCATTTGCTGAATTCGCGCACAGGTTGACAACTCGTGGCGCGGCAAAGGGAAAAGCCCGCCGCAGGGAGCGCGGCGGGACGAGACGGCAAGGCTACTCCACTTTGCCGATGTAGACGCCGTAGGGAGCGAGATCGATGCGGTGCAGCGATTGGGGATTGGAGCCGCCGGGGCTTTTCATCAGCGTCTTCACGCGGTGGCCGTGGATGCCCTGGGCGCTGAGATCGAGGCTGACGGTCCGGGGCTGAGCGGTGAAGTTGCAGGCGACGACGACGGCTTCTCCATTGGGCGACTGGCGCAACCAGGAGAGGACATTGTTGTCGGTGGTGTCGAGCATGATCTCCTGGCCGGAGTGGAGGGCGGGGTCCGATTTCTTGAGGGCGATGAGCTGCTGGTACCAGTGGAGGATGGAATCGGGATCGCGCTCTTCGGCGGCGACATTGACGGTTTGATAACTGGGGGGAATGGGCAGCCAGGTTTTGGCGGCGGTGGAGAAGCCGGCGTCGAGGGTGGAATTCCACTGCATGGGGGTTCGTTCGCCGTCGCGCCCTTTTTCCTTCGGCCAGCCGGTGATGCCGATGGGGTCGCGGACATCTTCTTTGCGGGTGGGGACGGTGGTGACCATGCCGATTTCGTCGCCGTAGTACATCATGGCCGTGTCGCGGGAGGCGAAGAGAACGGCGGCGAGCATGCGGCCGACGTCGATGCGGTGATCGTCGGTGACGAAGCGATCCCAGCGGTGGTTGTCGTGGTTATCGAAGACGAAGAGGGGCTGATCGCCGTTGATTTCGGTTTCGGCCTCGTTGATGTGCTGGCGCAGAAGGCCTGCGTCGAGTTTGGGACCGGCGGACGGGAAGCCTACCTGCATATCCATGGGCAGCTCGAGCTCGTCATCGTGCTCGCCATACATGCGGCGGAGATCGTTGACGGAGTCGAGGTAGGTTTCTCCGATGAGAATGACCTTGCGGCTGGTGGTTTCGTCGGCGACCTGGCGAAGCTGGCGGAGAACGTCGTGGACTTCGGGAAGATTGTCGGTGAGGGTGGACTCGACTTCCTTGTCACCCCAGGCGTCGATGAGGGGCTTGCCGCCGGGGCCGAGGATGTAGGGCTCGTCGCGATCCTGGGGATCCTCAAAGAGGGCGGTGATGGCATCGAGACGGAAGCCGGCGACGCCGTGGCGGATCCAGAAGCGCTCGACGTCGTACATGGCTTTGCGGACCTGAGGGTTATTCCAGTTGAGGTCGGGCTGCTGGATGTAGAAGCGGTGGTAGTAGTACTGCCGGCGGGCGGGATCCCACTGCCAGGCGGAGCGGCCGAAGACGGAGAGCCAGTTATTGGGGGGCTCGCGATGGCCGTTCACATATTTGGCGTCGCGCCACATGTACCAGTCGGCTTTGGGATTGGTGCGGGAGCTTTCGGACTCCTTAAACCACGGGTGCTGATCGGAGGTGTGGTTAAGGACGAGATCCATGATGATGCCGATGTTGCGCTTGCGGGCAGCGGCGACGAGGCGGTCGAAGTCGACGAGGGTGCCGTAGCGGGGGTCGATGGCGTCGTAGTCGGAGATGTCGTAGCCGAAGTCGACCTGAGGCGATGGATAGATAGGCGTGAGCCAGATGGCGTTAATACCGAGGCGCTGGAGGTAGTCGAGCCGGGAGGTGATGCCGTTGAGATCGCCGATGCCGTCGCCGTTGGAGTCCTGGAAGCTGCGCGGATAGATTTCGTAGATGACGGCGTTCTTCCACCAGTTGGGATTTTGCTGCGCGGAGGGCGCGGGTGCGGATTGCGCGCGGAGGCCGGCGGCGAGCGCCAGCGCGAAGAAGACACACGAAAGGCGGCGAACTACTGGATGCATGTTGTGCTACTCCCAAAGAAATGGCACTGCCAGCTTCAGCCGCTCTGTATGGCGGCCTGATTTTTGAACCAAGGAACGAAGCTAACACAGAAGCCGGGGCGCGGGGCGGGGCGGAGCGGCAAGCGGTACTCTGTACGACATGAGCAAGCTGTCGCATTTCGATGAGGCAGGCGAGGCGCGGATGGTGGACGTGAGCGGGAAGGCGTCCACACGGCGCGAGGCGGAGGCGTCGGCGTTTGTGGCGATGGGGCAGGAGACGCTGCGGGCGTTGCCGCACAATGCGAAGGGGAATCCGCTGGAAGTGGCGCGGATTGCGGGAATCCAGGCGGCGAAGCGCACTTCGGAACTGATCCCGATGTGCCATCCGCTGCCGCTGAGCCATGTGGAGGTGCGGGCGGAGGCGACGGCGGAGGGGATTGCGATTTGGGCAAGCGTGGCGACGACGGCGCAGACGGGCGTGGAGATGGAAGCGCTGACGGCGGCAGCGGTAGCGGCGCTGACGGTCTACGACATGTGCAAGGCGGCGGACAAGGGCATCACGATCCGCGAGGTGCGGCTGGAACGGAAGACGGGCGGCAAGAGCGGGGAATACCGGCGGGCCAGAGACGGAGCGAGTTAGCAAGTTGGCGGGTTAGCAGGGCTCGGACGCCGAGATCAGCGTTCGATTGGGGCAGTGGGTTCAGGCATCCGCGAGGCGCAAAGGCTTCATCTCCAATGAGAGAGATGTTCCTGGGCCATGGTTTTCCGTTGAGGGGCGGCTGACGGGCCGGGACACATCCGAGGCAAGTCCAAATTTTTCAGGATGAAACCCCAGGATGTCCCGAGTATTAGTGACCGGCGGCGCCGGCTTTTTCGGCGGAATATTGAAGCGCCATCTGCTGCGGCAGAGGTATGACGTAACCAGCATCGACCGGGTGCCCGATCCGAGCTGGCACCCGCGACTGACAAAAATCACAGGGGATCTGCGCGATCCGTGGCTGCTGAATTCGGCCTTCCGGCGCGGGCGGTACGACGCTGTGTTTCACTGCGCGGCGATGCTGGCGCACGGGATGGATCTGGACGAGAAGGACCTGTGGACCTCCAATGTGAACGCGACCCGGATGCTGGCCGAGGCGTGCCGGGTGTGGAGCGTGCCGAAACTGGTCTTCACGTCGACGAATTGCCTGTGGGCGAGCAATCCGGGGCACGCGATCCGCGAAGACGAGGCGCCGGCGCCCGCGGAGATCTATGGGCGGTCGAAGCTGGAGGCCGAGTACCAGCTGTGCGGATACGCGAAGCACTTCGAGGTGGTGATCCTGCGCTGCCCGACGATTATCGAGCGGGGGCGGCTGGGGTTGCTGGCGATCCTGTTCGAGTTCATCCAGGACGGAAAGACGGTGTGGGTGGTGGGCGAGGGCGGAAATCGCTACCAGTTCATCTACGCGGAAGACCTGGTGCTGGCCTGCATGCTGGCCATGAAGCCGGGGGTGTCGGATGTGTTCCATGTGGGGTCGGAGCATGTGAAGCCGCTGCGCGATGTGTATGAGGCGGTGATTGCGGCGGCGGGAAGCCGGTCGCGGGTGCGGTCGCTGCCGCAGAAGCCGACGCTGGCCCTGATGCGCCTGGCGCACCAGCTGGGAATTTCGCCGCTGGGGCCGTATCACTACCGGATGATCGCGGAGGATTTTTTGTTCGATACGACGAAGATCCGGGAACGGCTGGGATGGCGGCCGACGCTGACCAACGAAGAAATGCTGGTGCAGGCGTACCGGTACTACGAGAGCCGGCGGGAGGAGATCGGCACGCGCAGGAATGTTTCGGCGCACTCGAAAGCAGCGCCGATGGGAGTGATCCGGCTGCTGAAGTGGGTATCGTAGTGGGCCAGGCGCAGAGGAAGGCGAGGCGGCTGGAGGAGTGGCTGCCGGTGGAGACGCCGGGCCCGACGCTGGTGGGAGAATTCCCGACGCGCGGCGCGGCGGCGCAGACGCGGCGCTGGGGATGGCTGGAGACGGCGGTTCTGCTGGGATACGCGGCGGTGGTCGCGGTGGGGATCCTGTGGCACGAGCCGTGGGCGGATGAAGCGCAGGCGTGGCTGATGGCGCGCGACCTGGGCTGGTGGAAGATGATGGCGCACGCGGTGCGCTACGAGGGCTCGCCGGGATTGTGGCACACGATCCTGTGGGTGCTGGCGCGGTTCGGGGTGAGCTACGCGGGGATGCACTGGGTTTCGGGCGCGATTGCTGTGGCCGGGGTGGTGGTGCTTCTGCGGGACTCGCCGTTTCCGTGGCCGCTGCGCATTCTGCTCCCGTTCGGATTCTGGCTGGCATACCAGGATGCGGTGATCGCGCGGAGCTATGTTGTCTTCGCGGCGCTGGCGTTTCCCGCGGCGGCGATGCTGCGGGGGATGATGCGCGGCGAGACGCGGCCGACGCGTGGACGGCTGCTGGGACTGGCGGTCCTGCTGGGGCTGATGGCGAACCTGTCGATCTACGGGATGGTGGCATCGGCGGGATTTGCCGTGGCGGCGCTGGGCGCGATGCGGAAAGACAAGCGCGCGGCGACGAGACTTCCGGCGCTGGTGCTGTGCGCGTTCTGGATCTTCGCGGTTGCGACGGCGTTTCCCCCCAGCGACGTGAATTTTGCGGCAGGGAATAACTTCGAGCGGTCGCGGGAGAAGATCGAGGCGAAGTTTGGGGATCAGCAGGCGAAGCTGGAACTGGCGAGGACACCGCAAAGCGACGTGCGGCCGGGCGAACTGACGCCGAAGCCGCCGCGGGTGACGCACTGGACCGCGGCGCAGGCGTCCTGGCACAAGGTGGCGCGGGTACTGTCGCTGCTGACGTATCCGGTAGCGACGAACCGGTGGCTGGCGCTGGCGCTCTGCGCTTTGGTGGTGGTCGAGGCCATTCGGCTTCGAGCCGGGCCGGGGCAGATGGGCTGGATGGGGCTGTTGCCGTGGGCGCTGATGATTCTGGTGTTCACACAGGTCTATCTGGCTGCGCGGCAGGCGGGGATGCTGTGGACCGCGCTGCTGGCAGCGCTGTGGCTGACCTGGCCGGCGCGGCCGGAGCGGACGCGCGCGGGAGTGTGGCTGCACCGGGCGCTGGTGTTGGCACTGCTGCTGGCGGCGATCGACCAGGCGTGGTGGACGGCGCATGCGGTATGGGGCGATATGCATGGACCGTACAGCGGAGACGTGGCCATGGCGCACTTCCTCCGCGCGCAGCCCAAGGGCGCGAGGATTGCGGGGTTCTACTACTACTCGGTGGGCGCGGAGCCATGGTTCGATCACCCCATTTTCAGGAACCAGGCGACGTCGTACTGGATCTGGAGCCGGAAGGTGCGCATCGATCAGCAGGCGCCGGCGACGATTGCGACGCGGCCGGATGTGCTGGTGCTGGGGCAGATGCGGTGGGGTCTGCGCGACGGGAATATCGACGCGGACTGGATGCCGGCGGACGCCGAGCAGGCGGCGGACGATCGGCTCAGCGATGAGTACCGGATCATTCCCTATGCGGAGGCGCGCGGGTACCGCATCACGCACCGCTTCTGCGGGATGGCGCTCATGCGCAACGGGTATTCGGAGCAGTTGTGCGAGACGGCGATGCAGCCGGAGCGATAGCGCGTCAACGATCCGGGAGCACCGCCAGGGGATTTGTTGCCGGCGAACTCCCGCGCAGGAATGCAGCGCGTGGCACGGGCACAGCCGAGTCGGGCCTTTGCCACTGTGGCTGCGGCAGATCCGGCATGGGCCTGGCCTGAAAGAGGCGCTTGCACTGGCGGGCCGTCCAGCGCGCCCACTTCTGAGATTTCCTGCGCCGCGCGCTGTCGGTCGAAATCCCGGTCCCGGCATACATCTGCCGGTAGAGTTTGGAGAGGAAGATGAACCCGATCCTTGCCCGAATCGTGGGCGTACAGGCGGATCGCTCCCAAATCGCTCCCCATGTATAGAAGCGGTCCCATACGCGCTGGGTGCGGTCGCGAATCTCATCGGCGCTCATGGTCGGGTGCGGCGTAAACATCTTCGGCCGGATGTCGCTGGGAATGAGCCAGTAGCGCGTAATGGGAATGTCGCCCACCATGGCAGGATTCTCCGACTGCTGCTTCTCCCATTTTCCGAAGTCCACCGTGCCCGGAAACGGGGTCATCATCACAAACTGAGCGAAGGTCACCCGCGCCTTCATCGCCATCTCCACGGTGGCGTCGAAAGTGGCCGGGCGGTCGGTGGGCAGGCCGAAGATAAAGGAGCCGAGCACATGGACTCCGTGCGCGCGGAAGGTCTGCAACTGCTTCGCGAGGGCTTCTCCGGAGTAGTTCCAGTCCTTGTAAACGGCCTTGAGGCCTTCAGGGGTGACGGCTTCGACGCCGACCAGGGCTCCTTTGATATTGGCGCGCCGCATGGCGTCGAGATAGTCGCCGTCTTCGCCTGCTTCCATGGTGATCTGGGTGAAGAAGACCATGTCCTTCGGCAGCTTCGCCAGTTCTTCCATCAGATTGAAGCGGTCGGCGCGAATGGCGGTCAGCTCCTCCACTTTGGCGAGGTTGTTTTGTTCGCGGGCGAGGCGCAGGTCGGTCAGCGTGACGGGATAGAAATTGTCGTCGGCCAGGGCGATGAAGCGAAAACCCATGCGCCGCAGGCTCACGATCTCGTCGACAACGCTTTGAAAGCGGCGCTGCCGCGGCTGCTGGCCGTCGGTGCGCCAGACGCTGCAAAACGAGCAGTGCTTGGGGCATCCGCGAATGGTCTGCACGGAGGCCCACATGTATTTTTCGGGGCGCATGAGGTCCCAGCGGGCGGGCAGAAAGTCGCTGCCGGCAATCCGGCCGCCTTCGTAAACGGGTTGCGGACATCCCGCCGCGCAGTCCGCCACGACCCGCGCCCAGACAACGTCGCCGTCGCCCTTCACGACGGCATGGCCTTCGCCGCGCTCGAGAGCTTCTTCGGGAAAGAGCGTGGCGTGAATGCCGCCGTAGACCACCCAGGCGCCGCGCGCCCGCGCCATGCGCCCGACCTGGTATCCGCGCAGAGCATTGCCGGTGTGGACGCTGATGCCGACCACGTCTCCGGCATGAATTGCCTGGGGATCGATGGGCTCCAGCGACTCGTCGGTCAGGATGGGGTCGCCCGCGCTTCGCGGCGTAGCGGCGGCCAGGACAAAGAGCCAGCGGGGTGTGATCACAGCCGTGCCAAAGGAGTGGTCACTGGGGTTAACCAGATGAACCTTCATTCGAATGCAAACCTTTCCTCGTGCCTGAGCAGCGGTTTCTCAGAGAGCGTAAGGCGATGGACGAGGGAGCTTGCAGGGCTTGGGGAACCCAACGCGCGGCGGTCGGCCTCGGGATTCACTCACCGAAGTGCAGTCTCCATCATAGTCCGCACTGGCGGCAGGAGGTCAAACGGCGAGGGGCGCGGTATGGCGTAATCGCATCCCGCCGGGGAAGGGAAACGGTGGGAAGACGCGTATCATGGGGGAGCAGACAGACTGGGCGGCCGCTGCCGGGGGCAACTCCGGTGGAGGAAAGTCCGGACTCCGCAGGGCAGTGTGCCGGATAACATCCGGGACCTGAGCGTCAAGGCTCAGGGACGGCTAGTGCCACAGAAAAGATACCGCCAGGATTCCGCGAGGGATTCGGGTAAGGGTGAAAAGGTGCGGTAAGAGCGCACCGCTCCGGCGGCAACGGCGGAGGCAGGGTAAACCCCACACGGAGCAAGACCAAATAGGGAACGAGCCCGCCCAGCCGCTTTGTTCTCAGGGCGCCGCACGAAGACGCTCAGGAGAACGAAGCGGCTGGACGGCGCGTGCCGGCCCGGCGCGCCCAAGTTCCGGGTAGGTCGCTACAGCGATCGCAGCAATGCGGCGCGCAGAGGAATGGCCGTCCTCGACAGAATCCGGCTTACAGGTCTGTCTGCAAGACGATGGGTCACCCCAATCCGCCAACGGCAGGCAGTTGGGGACCCCGACGATGGCCCCGGCGATCCGAGCAGGATGCCGGGGCCTTTCCGTTTAGCGCTCCATCGGCGACTGGGGGTCGCCGAGCAGGCTGGAAACGAAGTCGAGCATGAAGAGCGGATGCACGGGCTTGGAAAGAATGTCGAAGATATTGCCACTCTTGGCGGCTTCTTCGGCGAGCGCCTGGGTACCGGCGTGTCCGGAAAAGAGGACGAGGCGGCAGCGGGGGTGATTTTGGCGGAGCACGATGGCCAGCTCGATGCCGTTCATGCAGGGAAGCATGACGTCGAGAATGGCGAGATCGGGCTCCCAGGCGGCGATGGCATCAATGGCTTGCTCGGCGGAGAGAGCGGTGCAGACGGAGTAACCGCTCTGAGCAAAGATGGTGCCGAGGGTTTCGGTAATGGCCTCCTCGTCGTCGACGATGAGGATGCGGCGGCCGCCGCCGACGGGGCTGAAGCGAAACTCTTCAGGGTATTGCACGGTGGGAAGGCCGGCGGCCACCGATTCGGAACCTGAGAACTGACGCATGGAGCACGCTCGATTCGCCGGTGGAGGGAAGCAGGTTGCCGGCCGGTTACGGTATCTGGTTCGATGCAGGAGGAGCGGGTAAGACGTTGCCAATGCAACCCGTCATATTTCGACAAGATCAACGTCTCCGCCCGAAGTGCTGCCAGCCGGAAGGGGCGATGGGAAGCTGGCGGCCGTCGCGAGTGTTGAGAAGGATCGGCGGCCGATTGCGGGCGGATTTGCGCAGGATGCCGATGCGATGGATGGGCACGCCGAGGATCGATCGCCCGATTTTTGCGCGGGGAGGGGCTGTGAAAAGAAGCTCATACTCTTCACCGCCGTGGAGAGCGAGGGCCAGCGGATCGTGACGCGGCGCGGCCTGGAGCGCGAGGGGGTGGATGGGCAGCGAGGCTTCGTCGAGGATCGCGGCGAGTCCGGATTCTTCGCAGACATGGGTGAGGTCGGTGGAGAGGCCGTCGCTGACGTCGATGACGGCGTGGGCGAGCGGGCGCAAACGCCGTCCCTGGGCGAGGCGCGGCTGAGGGTAGAGGTGGGGGTGGATCTCGCGGCCGGGCGCGTCGCGGGTAAGGGCGCGGAATTTCTTCGGATCGCGCGCGAGGGCGAGGAGTTCGGCGGCGGATCCGCCAAGGGAGCCGGTGACGTAAAGGAAATCGCCTGAGCGCGCGGCGGAGCGCAAACGCGCCTGGCCGCAGGGGAGCTGGCCGAGGGCGACGATGTCGGCGCAGATGGGGCCGGGGGATTCGGCAGTGTCTCCGCCGGCGAGGGGGACGCGATGCTTTCCTGCGAGCGCGAGGAAGCCGTCCAGAAATCCATCGAGCCAGGCGGCGGGGAGGCGCGCGGGCAGGGCGAGCGAGAGGAAGACGGCGAGGGGATCGGCGCCCATGGCGGCGAGATCGCTGAGTCCGCGAGCGAGACAGCGATGTCCGACGGACTGCGGCGGGTGGAGATGACGGCGGAAATGGCGGTCTTCGAGAGAGAAGTCGGTGGTGACGCAGATTTCATAGCCGTGCTTCGCGCGAAGGACAGCGCAGTCGTCGCCGATGCCGGCGACCAGAGAGGTGGAACGCGTGGATGCGGCGCGGCGGCGGATGGATTCGACGAGGGCGAGTTCGCCGGGGATGCGGGAACGTTTCACGGTTGAGGCCAGCATAGCGCGTTGCCATTGATACACTCGGCTGAGCGATGAATCTGCAATCGAAAATCGAGAAGTATTTCGCAGCGGGGTCTGAGGCGGTCGGCGATTCGGGCGCGATGGAAGCGTTTCTGCGACTGCGCACGGCGCTGGAGGCGGGCGCGATCCGGGCTGCCGAGCCTGATCCGTCTTCGCCGACAGGATGGCGCGTGAATGCGTGGGTGAAGCGGGGGATCCTGCTGGGGTTCCGGCTGGGGCACTTGCAGGAGAGCGGCGTGGAGCTGTCGTTTGTGGACAAGGACACATTTCCGCCGCGGCGGTTTGTGCCGGAGCAGGGGATTCGGGTGGTGCCGGGAGGGTCGTCGGTGCGGTCGGGCGCGTACGTGTCGTGCGGGGTAGTGATGATGCCGCCGAGCTACGTGAACGTGGGCGCGTATGTGGACGAGGGGACCATGATCGACTCGCACGCGCTGGTGGGAAGCTGCGCGCAGGTGGGCAAGCGCGTGCATCTGAGCGCCGCGGCGCAGGTGGGCGGCGTGCTGGAGCCAGTGAATGCGAGCCCGGTGGTGCTGGAAGACGAAGTGCTGGTGGGCGGAAACTGCGGCGTGTATGAAGGGACGATTGTGCGGCGGCGCGCGGTGCTGGCGGCGGGAACAGTGCTGACGCGCGGGACTCCGGTGTACGACGCGGTGCTCGGCGAGGTGCTGCGCGCGGAGGCAGAAACGCCGCTGGAGATTCCGGAGGGCGCGGTGGTGGTGCCGGGCGCGCGGGCGGTGACCCGGGGGAAAGCTGCCGAGTGGGGACTGAGCGTCTACACGCCGGTGATCGTGAAATATCGGGACGAGAAGACGGAGCTAAGCGCGGCACTGGAAGAGCTGCTGCGGTAGGGATCCGCCGGGCGGCACGGGTGGGCCGATTGTCGCTTTCTTCTGCTACCATGACCGTTGCCATGACGGCGAAGACCACCGCCGACGCATCCGCAATGAACGTTTTCGAAGGCGCCGACTCGATCCGCGATTTTCTGAACCCTGAGAACGCGCCGCCGCTGCCGCTGGTGGAGCTGCCCGACCGCCTGAATCCGTTTCGGGCCGACGGCGTGCGCATCTTCGCGAAGATGGCGTCGCTGACGCCGCTGCTCAACATCAAGTCGCTGCCGGTGTGGAACATGCTCGTGGAAGCGGAGAACAGCGGGCGGCTGCGGGAGGTCCACACCCTGGTGGAGAACTCCTCGGGCAACACGGCTCTGTCGCTGGCGGTGATGGCGGGGCTGTTCGGAATCGGGGCGGTCACCGCGTTTGTGCCCTTTGACATTGCTCCGGGCAAGCTGGACCTGCTTCGCATCGCGGGCGTGCAGCCCTATCTGAAGCGCGGTGTGCCCGGCGAAGCCAGCGGCATTGCGGAAGCGCAGCAGATGGGCCGGGCTCCCGGTTACTTCAACCCGTCGCAGTATGAGAACGAGGCCAATCCCGGCGCCTACGAGAAGTGGTTTGCGCCGGAGATCTGGAAGCAGACGCGGGGCAAGCTGACGGTATTCGCAGCGGGGCTGGGCACGGCCGGGACGTTGATGGGCTGTTCACGATACTTCCGCAAAATTTCAGAGAAGGTGACGGTCGTGGGCTCCATCTGCGCGCCCAGTCAGGCGGTGCCGGGCGTCCGTACGCGCGCGCATCTGGGGGAAATCGAATTCGACTGGGAACCAGCGGCCGATGCGATTATTGAAGTGGGCACCAAGGAGTCATTCCTGCTGAGCCTGAGGCTCTGCCGCTCAGGACTGATGGCCGGCCCGAGCTCGGGTTTCACGCTGGCCGGGCTGCAGCACTTTCTGGAAGCGCGCAAAGCCGAGGGCGGGCTCGATACGCTGCGCAATGCGGAAGGGGAAATCGTTTCCGCCTTCGTTTGCTCCGATACGCCGCTGCCGTATCTGGACAAGTACTCGACGCACCTCGACGCGGAAGAATTCTAAGGCGCGGGACGGCGCGTTTCAATTCATTCTGTCCGATTGTGCCCGGCAATACGGGCTCGCGCCGCTTCCAGCACCGCGTTTACCAGCAGGTCGAGGTCCTCGCGCCGGGTGCGGTGATTGGTGATGTTGGCGCGGATGGCGAGGTGCCCCCGGATGCGGCTGGTGGAGGGCGCGGCCACGCCGCTTTCCTGGACGTCCGCGGTGACTTCCTCATTCAGCCGGTCCAGCTCGGCCTCGCTCATGGCCTCGCCGCGATAGCGGAAGCAGACGATGTTGAGGCTGGCCGGCGCCAGGATCTCCAGCTCCGGCTCGCGCGCCACGCGCTCATTCAGATAGTGCGCCTGCGCGCAATTCTGCTCGATCGAGTCGCCGAGCCTGCGGATGCCGTGCTGCTTGATGGCGAACCAGATTTTGAGGGCGCGAAAGCTGCGCGAGAGCTCCGGCCCGAGATCGCTGGGCCAGTCTTCGCCGGCGCCGAGGCCGCGGGGCAGGCGCTGCAGATACGGCGGGCGCATGGAAAACGCGGCGCGGTGCAGATCGCCGCGCCGCACCAGCACGCAGGCCGCGTCGTACTGCACGTGCATCCACTTGTGAAAGTCGAATGCGAGGGAGTCCGCCTTCTCGATGCCCTTCAGCCGCGGGCGCAGGGTCTCGCTGAACATGGCCAGCGCGCCAAAGGCTCCGTCGATGTGGAACCAGAGCTTCTCAGTGGCGCAGAGCTTGGCCAGCGCGTCGAGGTCGTCGATGGCGCCGGTGTTTACGGTTCCGGCGCAGCCAATCACACAGAAGGGGCGCGCTCCCGCGGCGCGATCTTCACGGATGGCTTCGCGCAGCGCCTCCAGGTCGATGGTGAAGTCGGGCCGCACGGCAATTTTGCGCAGCGCCGACGATCCGAGGCCGAGAACCTCCATGGCGCGCGAAACCGATTCGTGCGCTTCCGCCGAGACATACGCCAGCAGAGGCTCGGCGCCGCGGCAGAGCCCGCGCACGCGCGCATCAGGATCGGCCGCATGCCGCGCCACGCCCAGCGCTACGAGGTTGGCCATCGAGGTGCCGCTCAGCAGCAGCCCGCTCGCTGCTTCGGGAAAGCCAAAGATCCGCTTGCACCACGCGATTACTTCCTGTTCCACGTAAATCGCGCCGTGATCCCGGCCTCCGCAATTGGAGTTCATGGCGGCGGCGAGCGTCTCCGCGACCAGATTGCCCGCCTGTCCCGATCCATGCACCCAGCCGAAGAAGCGCGGGTGAATGTTGCCGGTGGCATAGGGAAGAATCGTGGTCCGGAATTCCTCGCAGATGGCCTCGAGGGGCTCGCCCTCCGTGGGGACGGGCTCGCGCAGACGCGCCTTCGCCGACTCCGGCACCGGCTGCCAGACGGGCCGCTGGCGCACATCGGCCATGTAGTCGACTGCTTCGTCGAGCATGCGGTGCGCGAGTTGGCGAAACGCTTCCCAATCCTGCGGATCGAGAGAAAACTCCTCGGGAGAAGACAAAAATTCGCTCCTCGAAACTTCCTCAATTCTAATGCGCGGTGTTCTCCGGCTCTCCGGTGGCCACGTGGCGCAATGCAATAATGGGGGCACACGAGGATTTTCCCGCGCGAGGTCTTCACTCTTGATCAGGTCCGTGGCCCGGACTGTAAGGGATCGGATATTTGAGCGCCTGCCCCTGCGTGCGGCCATCGAGCTCGAATACCTGATGTATCACCGGCGCGCTCCGAATCTCGACCGGCCGCGCGGATTCAACGAGAAGATCGCGCGGCGCAAACTCGTCGATCGCGACCCGCGCATGCCACGCTTTTCCGACAAGATCCTCGCGAAAGAATACGTCGCGAAGGTCCTGGGCGAGGAATGGATCATCCCAAACATCTGGACGGGCAGAGCGCTGCCGCCGCGGTCGGAGCGCAACTGGCCGATCCCCTACGTGCTGAAGGGGAGCCACGGCAGCGGGTGGAACTACTTCGTGCGCTCGCTGCAGGAGCAGAACTGGGAGGAGATGGAGAAGCTGGCCGCGCGCTGGCTGCGCAGCGTGCATGCCACAGGCGCGCGGGAGTGGCTCTACACGGAAATTGAGCCCGGCTTGCTGGTTGAGCCGTTCGTGGGCACTGGCGAAGTGGCGCCGGCCGACTACAAGTTCCTCGTCTTCGGTGGGCGCACCGAATATATCCAGGTCGATCTGGGACGCCTGCAGACGCACCGCCAGTTGTTCTACGACGTCCACTGGAAGCGCCAGCGTTTCACCTACCTCTGCCCATGGACCGACGAGGAAGCTCCGCCACCGCAGTCGCTGGAGAAGATGATCGACGCCGCGAATCGGCTTGCTGACGATTTTCCCTTCGTTCGCGTCGATCTCTACGAAATCGACGGGCGCCCGCTGTTCGGGGAAATGACCTTCTATCCGAACAGCGGCCGCTTCGCTTTCCATCCGGAAAGTGCGGAACTGGAACTGGGCCGCCTCTGGCCCGATTAGACTGGGAGCTTCGGCATCCCATGGTCTATCCGCCCGCGCACCGCGACGACGAAGCCGAACCGGATCACGCTCCGCTCTGGCGGCGGGCGCTGGCCGTGCTGCGCCCCAGCCATCGCCACTCGCCGTTTTCCGCGACCGTGCTGCTGATGGCCTCGGTCACCGCGTCGCGTCTCATCGGGCTGGTGCGCGTGAAGTACATCGCATGGCTGCTGGGACGCAGCGCCGCGGCTGACGCTTTCAACGCCGCCTTCCAGCTGCCGGACATGGTTTCGTACTTCCTGGTCGGCGGCGCAGCCTCCATCACCTTTATTACCATCCTCACTCGCTATCGCGATGAGGGCCGCGAGCACGAAGGCGAGCGCGCCATGTCCGCGATCCTCACCATGATGGCGCTGGTGCTGGGCGGAGCCGTTCTCGTCGCCGAGTTCGCCGCGCCATGGTTCGTCCGCTGGTGGTTCGCCGGCTTTCCGGCGGAGAAAGCCGCGCTCTGCGTCCACCTGACCCGCATCCTGCTGCCCGCGCAGCTTTGTTTCTTTGCCGGGGGCGTTTTTGGAGCCGTCCTGCTGGTGCGCCGCGTCTTCTCTGTCCAGGCCGTTGCGCCCCTCATCTACAACGCCGGCATCATTCTGGGTGGAGTCATCGGTGGGATATTTCTCGCACGCGAGGCCAGCGTTTCCTGGCTCGCGGTGGGCGCCCTGGCCGGAGCGTTTTGCGGCCCGTTTCTGCTGAACGCCATCGGAGCGCATCGCGTGGGCATGCGCTTTCGCCCCGTGCTCGACTGGAACAACCGGGGCCTGCGCGAGTGGGTGCGCATGTCCATTCCGCTGATGCTGGGCGTTTCGCTGGTGACCGCCGATAACTGGATCATCAATTACTTCGCTTCGCACGTCGGCGGCGCCATCACGCTGCTCACCTACGCCAAGACGGTGTTTACCGCGCCGGTCGCGCTGGGCCAGGCTGCCGGAGCGGCCTCTTTGCCGTTCCTTGCCGCGCTCTTCGGCAAAGCGGACCGCAAACCCTTTGCGGTAGCCGTGAATAGTTCCGTCTCGCGCATCCTGGCCTTCTCGTTCCTGCTCTCCGCGTTCATGATCGCCATGGCGCTGCCGCTGGTGGACGTGCTGGTGCGGGGCGGCGCTTTCCATCGCGCGGATTCGGGCACCATGGCGGTCTATTTTGCCATCTTTTCCATCTCGCTCTGCCTGTGGTCGGCGCAGGCTCTCTACGCGCGGGCGTTCTATGCCGCCGGAAACACGGTGACGCCGATGGTTGCGGGCACCATCATCACGGTCGCGTCCATCCCGATTTACTGGGCGCTCTATCGCGCGCTCGGCCCTATGGGATTGGCTGTCGCCTCGGATATCGGGATCCTGCTACAGACCACCGCGCTTGCTGTGCTGCTGCATCGACGCCGCATGGTTTCGCTCGGCGGGCTTGAATACCCCGAACTGGGCCGCTCCCTGCTCGCGGCAGCGGTCGCGTTCGCGGCGCTCGCCGGTCTGCGCCACTTCGTGCACACCACCAGCCGGCTGCACGAACTTGGCTTGCTGGCCGCGGCGGCGATTCTCTGGATTGGCGTGTCCGCGCTGGTGCTGCGGCTGGCGGGATCGTCGCTGCCCGGACAGCTTACGCGGCGATTTGCCAAAGCAGACTAACCGGCGCGACAAGCATAAAGCTCCCGACGGCGTCTGAATGACGCTGTGCGGGAGCCCTTTTGCTTCTTCTGAGTCAGACCTGCGCGGGAACCGGACGCTCGGCGCTGGAGTTCGCCGTCGACTTCGATTCGCTCGCCTTCTCGCTGGTCTTCTCGTTCGCGCCGGGTTTGCGGATGTCGATGCCACCCTTGAAGAACGCGCCGTCTTCAATGGAGATGCGCTGCGCGGTGACGTCGCCGGTGAGCGAGCCCTCGCTGCGGATGTCCACGCGATCGCTGGCGGTCACATTGCCGCGCACCTTGCCCAACACGACAATCTCGCGCGCCGAGATGTTGGCCGCCACCTGGCCGTTACGGCCCACGGTGACGCGGTTGCCGGCCAGATTGATCGAACCTTCCACCTTGCCGTCGATGTACAACGACTCGGATCCAGTGACTTCGCCCTTGATGACAAGGCTCTTGCCGATGGTCGCTTGCTCGCCAGTTGCAGCGGCCGGGGCCGCAGGAGCAGGCGCGGGACGAGCGATCGATTCGAAATTCGGCGTCGACGGCGTTGCAGGCCGCACCGGTTCAGGAGATTGCGGTCCGGTGCCGCTTCCGGTTTGGTTGGGTTTCCACATAGCTGATGATTCCTTCCTTCTCTGGTAATTTGGCTGCCCTGGCCTGCCACTATCCTCGATCCGTGGGTTCCAGGCAGAATTGAGCAACGCCGACCCTCGTCCCTCCGGAGTCTCTAGTCTCTCCGCGCAAATGCCGTCGTTACCTGCATCTTAAACATCCCGGCTGAAAATAGCACCCTTCCGTTTTGCGCGAACCTGTGGAATTGCGGGCACCCGGGGAAACGCCGGAATCCAGGCCCGCAGGGACCGCCCCGCCGCCGTGCCTGGGTGAATTTTGAAGCGCACCCGCGCTTCTGCGCTTCCCGGAAGTCCCTTACCGCATCTTTATCATGGGTACGCACTTGCGGCGTGGCCGCTCATTTTCCCCGAGTTGAAGGAGAACCGACGATGGTGAAGCTTGCGCTGTATGCCTCGCTGGAGGCAAAGCCCGGCAAGGAAGCCGAGTTGGAAGCGTTTTTGAAGCAGGGCGCGGAAATGGCCAGGAAGGAGCCAGCCACCGTGACCTGGTACGCGCTGAAAGAAGACGACGGCCACTACAGCGTCTTTGACACCTTTGCGGACGAAGCGGGAAGGCAGGCTCACCTGAACGGCGAAATCGCCAAAGCACTGATGGCGAAAGCCGATGAGCTGCTGGCGAAGCCCCCGAAGATTCACAAAATCGATCTGGTCGCGGCGAAGTAGGCTCAGCCGACGCCGGCTCCCACCGGGCGGTCCGGCGGATTCCAGTACCATCGAAATCAGCATGGACGACCGCGAGCTCCTGCGCCACTTCGAGCGGCTCCCCGGCGGACGCGCGGGGTACAAGCAACTGATCCGCGAGCTGGGACTGGGCGGAGGGCAGGAGCGCCGGCTGCTCCGCGAGCAACTGGGCCGGCTGACGGGCCGCCGTCAGCTCGTCCAGCTCGACGGCGAACACTGGTCGCTGCCGAAGTCCGCTCCCGAGGAATCTCAACCGCGGCGTCCGGGCCGATCCCGTGAACCACGCCTGGCTGAGAACCTGATCGCCGGACGCCTGGACCTGCATCGCGACGGCTATGGCTTCGTCCGCCCCAATCCCCCCGCCGCCGGCGCGCGCTCGGCTCGCGACGAGGACGTCTTCATCCCGGCACGCGAGATTGCGGGCGCTATGCAGGGCGACCAGGTGCTGGTGGAGCTGGCGCCGCCGCGCTTCGATCGCGGAGATCATCGCCGCTCAGGGCGGATCGTGCGCATCCTCACCCGGCGGAATCCCACTGTCGTCGGCATCTTCCACTATTCGCGGCGCGAAGCCGATCGCGGCGGACACATCGTGGTGCCATTCGACGAGCGCATGACGCAGCCCATCGTGATTCCCTTCGGGCAGGAACTGCCCGCTGTGTCCGAGACAACGACGCCGCACCGTGTGCTGGGCGCGGAAGCACGGACGGCGGCGCGGCGCGCCGATCTCGAAGGCCTGGTGGTCGACGTCGAGATCACCGACTTCCCCACGCCGACGCGACCTGCGCGAGGCCGCGTGCTGGAAGTCCTGGGGGCGGAGGACGATTTCGGCGTCGATGTGGAGATGGTCATCCGCAAGCACCATCTGCCGCGCATTTTTCCGGAAACGGTGCTGGCCGAAGCGCGCGCGGTCGCACGGCTCGATCCAAAAGCCGTCTCCGCGCGCCGCGATTTCCGCGAGCTTCCGATCGTCACCATTGACGGCGAGACCGCCCGCGACTTTGACGATGCGGTGCTGGTGCGGCACCACGACGACGGCAACTGGGAGCTGCAGGTGCACATCGCCGATGTCGCCGAGTATGTAGGCCCGGACTCCGCTCTCGATCTTGAAGCGCGGCTGCGCGGCACCTCGGTCTATTTTCCGGATCGGGCGATTCCGATGCTGCCCATGGAGCTTTCCACGGACATCTGCAGCCTGCGGCCTGATGAAGACCGGCTGGTGCTCTCCTGCCTGATGCGCATCGATCCGCGCGGGGAGATCCTCGGCTACGAGGTCACCGAGGGTGTGATCCGCTCCGCGCGGCGGATGACGTATGCGCAGGTTCACTCCATTCTGGACGGAGATGCTGCCGCGCGCGCCGAGTTCGCGCCGCTGGTTCCGGAATTCGAGCGCATGATCGAGCTCGCGCAAATCCTGAACCGCAAGCGCGACCGACGCGGCTCCATCGACTTCGACCTTCCCGAGCCGATCATCGAGTTCGACGAATTCGGCGCCATGAAGGCGGTGACCCGCGCCGAGCGCAACTGGGCGCACCGGCTGATCGAGGAGTTCATGCTCTCGGCCAACGAGTGCGTCGCTTCGTGGCTGGAAAATCTCGGCGTTCCCTCGCTCTACCGCATCCACGAAAAGCCCGAGCCCCGCCGCGTGGTCGAGTTCGAAGAGATCGCCGCGGCCTTTGGTTATTCGCTCGGCATCGGCGCGCTGCCGGTGCGCAGCTTCACCATGAAGGGCGAGCGCCGCGAGCAACACGCGCGCCGCGAGCAGGGACGCGGGGGCAGCCGCTCAGCGCGCAGCTACGAAGTGCCGCAGGATATTCCCGTGACGCCGCGCATGTATCAAAAACTTACCGAGAAGATTGCCGGCAAGCCCGAGGAGCGCATTCTCTCGTACCTGATGCTGCGCTCGCTGCGCCAGGCCCGCTACAGCGAGAAGAACGAGGGCCACTTCGCGCTCGCCGCGCCGTGCTATACGCATTTCACGTCGCCGATCCGCCGCTATCCGGATTTGATCGTGCACCGGATCGCGAAAGTTCTGCTCCACACGGGCGCCGAACCTCGAGGCGTGCTCGCAGGCGGGGAGTCTGCAGCCGGCGGGGCAAGCATTGAGCCGATTGCAGAGGGAGAGCTGGCTTCCATCGCGCAGGAATCCAGCGAAAACGAGCGCCGCGCCGCCGATGCCGAGCGCGAGCTGGTGGAGTGGAAGAAGATCAAATTCATGAGCGGCCGCGTGGGCGACGCCTTCAGCGGCATGATCCTGAACGCCACGAAATACGGCCTCTTCGTCGAACTGGACGACCTGTTCGTCGAAGGCCTGGTGCCGATTCACACGCTGGGCCTCTTCGACAACGACCGCTACATCTACCGCGAAAACACGCGTGAGATCATCGGCGACCGCTGGGGCCGCAAATTTTCGGTTGGCCAGCGCGTGCAGGTTGCGCTCGACCGGGTTGACGCCGTTGAAAAGCGGCTGCAGTTTTCGATTCTTGACGAGCAGGAGTCGATCCTGGGTGAGAGGCCTGGAACTCCAGTCTCATCGAAGAAGAAAAAGCGGCGCGGCGGCGAGAAGAAGTCCGCGCCTGTACCCGCTGCGCAGACGCCTGCTCCTGGAAAGCGGCCTCGTTATCGTCCGCCGAAGGCCAGTCAGCTGAGAAAGAAGAAAAAAGGGCGGTAGCTCAGTTCGCGGTGCGTTGCGAGCACAGCTTGATATCGGTTCGGGAAAAGTCGTTTCCCCTGGCCAGCAAAGGCTCACCGCTCCATTTTGCCAGCGCGTAGGAAAAACAATCGCCGAGATTGAGGCTAGCCGGATGCCGCCCCTTGCCGTATTTGCGCCAGGCGGTGAGGGCGCGCCAGGCAAGGTCGCCATCGACCGCGACGATTTCGATCCCGATGCGCCGGACATAACGCTCGAAATCAGGCGCGACCGCGGCTCCCAGGCGAGCCTCCAGCACGATTCCTGTTTCGGCAACGGAAACCGCGGAGATAAGCCGGACCTGATCCGCGACGATGAGATCCCCGAACAACGGACACTCCGGCTCATTGAGGAAAATCGCCGCGATCGCTGAAGTGTCGATGACCATCAGGAAGGCAGGCCGTTGTCGTCGTACCCGAGGATCTCCTCTTCGGAACGGTTGTCCAGAATCGGCAGGGCGTGGACGCGGGTGAGAATTTCGTCGAGGTCGCGGCGGAGATTGCGGTCCCTGCGAGTGCGACGCAGCCGCTCGAGGCGCTCTTCCAGGGATTTCCCGATGGCCTCCGTCAGCGTCTCGCCGGTGGCGCGGGAGACCTCGCGCGCCAGCTTCTCGGTTCTCGCATTGCGGATGCTGAGCGCCATGGTTTGCCTGCCCAATTACAGTATATACAAGTTCCGATCGTATATACACATTTGCATCCGCCGGTGTGCGCCGCTTTTCAGGCCCGAAAGACCACGCGCCCCTCGCTCACGGTCAGCTTCACGCGCCCCTGCATCTGCCAGCCGTCGAAGGGGGTGTTCTTCGACTTCGACCGCGAGTCGACTGCGCGAAACACCCATTGCTCCGCCGGATCGAAGACCACCACATCGGCTGGCGATCCGATGGCGAGGCTGCCGCGGCCGGTGAGCCCCAGCGTTTGTGCGGGTTTGCTGCTCAGTAATGCCAGCACCTTGCTGAGCGGCATTCTGTGCCGCGCATGCAGGATCGAGATCGCCAGGCCCAGCGCGGACTCGAGACCGGTGATCCCGTTCGGCGCGCGATCGAATTCCTGCTCTTTTTCGTGCGCCGCATGGGGAGCGTGATCGGTCGCAATGGCGTCCAGGGTTCCGTCGAGGAGTCCCTCGATCATCGCGGCGCGATCGCTCTCGGCGCGCAGCGGAGGATTCATCTTCGCATTGGTGTCGTAATGCCCGATGCGATCCTCGGTCAGCGCAAAGTGGTGCGGCGTGACCTCGCAGGTCACGTGCAGGCCGGACTTCCGCGCCGCCCGCACCGCGTCCAGCGCCTTCTTCGTGGAGAGATGGGCCACGTGCAGATGCGCGTTCTTCACCCGCCGCACGAGCGCGATATCGCGCTCCACCAAACCCGACTCCGCTTCGACCGGCATTCCGCGCAGACCGAGCCGGAAGGCCAGCACGCCCGCGTTCATCGAGCATCCACCGGTCAGCCGCGTGTCTTCCGCGTGCTGGATCACCGGCAGACCAACGGCGGCCGCCGCACGCAGGGCCTCCAGCATGATCGCGTCGCCCAGGATCGGCTTGCCGTCATCGGTTACGGCCACCGCGCCCGCATCCTTCAGTGCTGCGTAGTCGGTGAGCGTCTCGCCCATGGAGCCGCGCGTCGCCGCGCCAATGGGATCAACCTTCGCCGATGCGCAGCGCTCCGGGGCCTGCATCCAGAGCGTCGTCTCGGGCGTGTCGTTCACGGGAATCGTGTTGGGCATGGCGCAAACGGTGGTGAATCCGCCCGCCGCTGCCGCCGCTGTTCCGGTGGCGATCGTTTCCTTGTATCCCTGGCCCGGCTCGCGCAGATGCACGTGGATGTCGATGAGGCCCGGCGCGACCACCAGCCCCTTTGCGTCGAAGATGTCGGTATCTTTGGCGCGAATCTGGCCTGGCTTCTCGATAGCGGCGACCTTGCCATCACGCAGCAGCACATCGCGGGGCGCATCGACGCCGCTTGCTGGATCGATCACGCGACCACCGCGAATCAGCAGAGGCTTCATCGCCGACCGCCTTTCAGAGTAGCCAGCGCGCGCGCCACCAGCGCCATCCGCACCGGGACTCCGTTCGCCACCTGCTGCGCAATTGCCGACATCGGCCCGTCCGCCACTTCGCTGACGATCTCCATGCCGCGAATGATCGGGCCAGGATGCATGACGAGAGCCTTCGGCGCGTGCGTCGCCATCCGCTCCGCGTTTGCCTGATAGCGGCTGCGATACTCGTCCGCATCGAGCTCCAGCCCGGCCAGGCGCTCCGCCTGGATACGCAGCATCATCACGATTTGCGAGCGCCGCAGCACTGCCTCGAAATCGCGCTCGATGGCAATCCCCGGACCCATGGCCGCCGCCGTTTCCGGCAGCAGCGCGGGCGGCCCGCAGAGGATCACCTTCGCTCCGAGCCGCGGCAGCAGCAGGGCGTTGGAGCGGGCCACACGGCTGTGCAGAACGTCTCCGCAAATGGTCACAGTCACGCCGCGCAGGCACTTTTCGCCGATGGCGCCGGCGTGCATTCCCAGGAACTGCAGCATGGTGCGCAGATCGAGCAGCGCCTGCGAGGGATGCTCGGCCATGCCGTCGCCGGCGTTGAGCACGGGCAGCCCGGTCGCCCGCGCCAGCACGTACGGGGCGCCCGAATACGGGCTGCGCAGGATGATGCACTCCGCGCCCAGCGCCTTCAGCGTGATTCCGGTGTCCTTGAGCGACTCACCCTTTTCAATGCTGGAGGAGAGCGAGCTGACCAGGGTGGTATCCGCGCCCAGCGCCTTTGCGGCCAGCTCGAAGGAGGTGCGGGTGCGCGTGCTCGCTTCATAGAAAAGCAGAGCGACGCGGCGCTTGGCCAGGTGTTTCATCCGCCGCAGAGGGTCGTCCTTTTCGAGAGCATCCGCGGACCTGAGGATGCGCCGCACCTCGGCGACGGGAAAATCGTTCACCGAGATTGCCGACAGCGGATGAATGGGTTGCTGAAAAAAAGAGGGGCCGGAGACTTTTTGCGCCGTGCGGATTGTGGCCCTGGTCTGCGCCATCTCCCCTGAATCTTTTGCTGCTCAGTGCCGCATGGTTCTCCGCGCGGCTCGCTTGCTGCTATACGCGCTCGACCAGCAGCACCTGCTCGTCGTTATCCACTTCGCGCAGCTTGACTTCAATAATTTCGCGCTGCGAGGTCGGCACCGACCGCCCCACAAACGTGGCCTCAATGGGCAACTCGCGGTGTCCGCGATCGATGAGCACGAGCAACTGCACGCGCCGCGGACGCCCGTGATCGAAGAGCGCGTCGAGCGCGGCGCGGATGGTCCGCCCGGTGTAGAGCACGTCGTCGATCAGGATCACGTCGCGGCCGTTCACGTCGAACCCCAGCGATCCGGGCACGACCACGGGTCTAACATCGCGCGTGGAGAGATCGTCGCGGTAAAAACTGATGTCGAGGACGCCGGTATCCACGGGATGCTTCTCGATGCCGCCGATCAGCGTCGCCAGCCGCTCCGCCAGCGGCACGCCGCGCCGCTTGATGCCGACCAGGCCCAGCGTTTCCGCGCCATTGTTTTTCTCGATGATCTGGTGGGCCAGGCGGACGAGGGTCCGTTCAATCTCCGAGCCGGACATGATCCGGCCCTTTTCGCGCAGTTTGGGGGTTGCGGCAGTTTCAAGCTGAGACATAGCGGTAAAGGCGATGATACGAGGCCGCGCGCCCCAGGGCAAGACCCGGATCAGCTCCGGTTTCAGAGGCTGCGCTGTGTTCGCGCGCGCGCGGCCAGCAAGCGGCCGGCAATGGCGCCGCCAACGGCCGCGAAGAGCACCATGCCCAGGGACATGACCGCAGCGGTCATCAGTTGCATGGCCGCATGGCCGTCGGGAGAAAGCATGAAGCCGGCCACCACGTGCATGGAGTGCGTGAATTCCGGTGTCTGTGCGCCCTGCTGGGCGCTGGCCTTCATCCAGTAGTCGACGTCCATCTGCGTGGCCTGCTGGAAAATCTGGTCGATGGCGTTGCCGTCATGGAGCAGGTAGCGCAGGACCACCATGCGCGTGGCGTAGGTGGCAGTTGCAACCAGCGCGGAGGCAACGCCCAGGATCGAGCCAACCCTCCAGCCGATTTTGCCGTCAGTAAATGCGGCGCTGCGCCGGCGATAGAGAGCGATCACGGCGAAGCCGCCGGTGAGCACAAAGAGCGAGTACATTTCGGTGAGCGCGGAGAGCAGCCCGACCGGGATGGCCACCAGCAGAGACGAGGTAATGGCCACGCGCCACTGCACCAGGTGCGGATCGCTCTGGAAGCGGATGACCGGAACCTGCTGCGAACCGGGCTCCGCGGCTTCCACCACAAACTGCGGCGCCCCGCAGTGCGGGCAAAAGGTCTCGGCGTCTTTTACGGAATTGCCGCAGCGGTGGCAGGTGGGTTCCATGATCTGACCCTATCGCAGCCCCCGCGGTCCGCGCAACGAGCGGGCCAATGGTTTTGCTCTAGTCGCTGCTCCCGCCCGAATTGTCACCGCCGGAGGGCAACTCCAGGTCGAGGAGCGAATAGCGGGTGCCCTGGCCGCTGCTCTTCAGCACAAAGATGTGCTGGTGGCGTTTGGATCCGGCCCGCAGGGTGAAGCCGCTGTCGTCATCGTTGATATCCACGCCATTTACCTGGACATGCTTGTGGTCCTCGCTGCAGGTCAGTCCCTCGCTGGTGACGGTGGGCGAGCCGACGGCCTTGTGGCCCTGGCAGGCAATTACATCTCCGAAGCGTCCCATCGCGTTCTTATAGAACGCAATCACCTTCTGCTGAGGATCGGCCGTGGTGTAAGTGACCACTTGCACGCGCATTTGCCACGGTCCAAAACCGAGGCTTACATCCGCGGACTGGTCGCCCTGGTTGTCCGCTGAAAGCTGAGCGCCGGGATACGCCGGCAGCCCCAGGTCCGCGGCGGTGGTCTGGTCGGAGCGCACGTGGACCCCTCCGAACGGCGTGTCCACGCGCACGTTCTTTTCCTGGCCGTTCTGGTCCTTCTCCACCTGGACGTGACATCCGGTGACGGCCAGCGCCGCGGCCAACACCAAAAAGCCGGCCAAAGTCCGCGTTCTCATGACATTGCCCCTTTGCAGGAACGATACGCGGTTCGGGGTTCTTTGGTTCCCGCACCGGCTGAGCCATCCGGATGCATCCTGCGGCGCATCCCCCTGAAGAGTGAGCCTTCGGCCGCACCGTTGGCTCCCTGCGGAGCTATCGCGAGGCAACGCAGCAATCAGCAGTACGGCAGGGGCGCAGGTTTTCGCGATTTCCTCTGCTTGCCGCCGGCGCAGGAGAATCGCGCCAGCCGGCGGACCCTGCCGGCTTCACCATCCGGATTTTTCGACGGCAAATTGCGCTCTGCGCTATGCTTGCAGCCTGTCTCGCTGCATCTCACGCAGGGGAGAACGAGGCGTATGCCTGGAAAAATTCGTATCGGGATTGCGGCCGCTGCTGTGCTTGCCCTGTTCGCGGGCTGCTCCACCGCGAACAAGCCCACGCCGGAGAACTTCACCAGGGCGCTCAACGACTACTACCAGGACCGGCAGGAGTGTCTTTTCCCGAACGGCCAGCAGTTTCCCTACGAAGTCGCTCCCGGCGTCGAGCAGAAGAAAGAGCAGGCGCAGATGAACGCGCTGACGGCGGCGGGCCTGATGGTGCGGCTCGAAGACCGCACCATGCACATCGATAAATACACGCTGAACGTGATCGGCCAGCGCTATGCGCCGCGCTTCTGCTACGGGCATCGGCAGGTGACGGGCATCGTGAGCTTCACGCCGCCCGGACCGCGGAACGGATTCACCGAAACGACCGTGACCTATCGCTACACGATGATGGATGTACCGGTGTGGGCGCAGACCGATCAGGTGAAGGATGCGTTTCCGGAACTGGCCCAGGCGCTCTCGGCCTCACCGACGGCGCAGGCGACACTGGCGACAGTGGGCGCCGGGTGGCACGTGCCCCACTAGCCGGATGGCACGTGCCTCTAGACTTCCCGATCGCAGAAGACGCGCATGGCGCGGCCGCCTACGATGACTTTCTCGCCGAGGATTTCGGGCGCCGCAAAGGGGTCTTCGATGTTCTCGGTGTCCAGGACCTGCTTCCAGCTGCGCTCCGCCGGCGCCGGGGGCAGGGTAAACTCCACGCCTTCAGCCGCAGCGTTCACCAGGATAAGAAAGCTGTCGTCGATGATGGGGTGGCCGTCCTCGTCGGTGATGGCCAGGGTTCTCCCGTTCAGCATCAGGGCCAGCGCGCGGGCCCAGTCCTCGCCCCAGCTTTCGTCGGCCAGCTCGTTGCCGTCGGTGTTGAACCACGCGATGTCGCGAACCACCGATCCCCGGATCACGCGATCCTGGAAAAATTTCCGGCGGTGGAGGTTGGGGTGGTCCAGGCGCAGATGGATCAGCCTGGAGGTGAACTCCAGCAGGCGCTGGCGCGCCGGCGAGAGCTTCCAGTCGAACCAGCTGAGCTGGTTGTCCTGGCAGTAGGCGTTGTTGTTGCCATGCTGGGTGCGGGCGAACTCGTCGCCGCCGGAGAGCATCGGCACGCCCTGGGAGAGGATCAGCGTCGCGAGAAAATTGCGCATCTGGCGCTCGCGCAGATTATTGATCGCGGGGTCGCCGGTCGGACCCTCCGCGCCCATGTTCCACGAGTGGTTGTCGTTCGAGCCGTCGTTGTTGCTGTCGCCGTTGGCCTCGTTGTGCTTGTGGTTGTAGCTGACCAGATCGCAGAGCGTGAAGCCGTCGTGCGCGGTGACAAAGTTAATGGACGCATACGGCTTGCGGCCGTCCATCTGATACAGGTCCGACGATCCGGTGAGACGGTAGGCGAAGTCCGAGAGCAGCCCGCTGTCTCCCTTCCAGAAACGCCGCACGGTGTCGCGATATCTGCCGTTCCACTCGGCCCACAGGACGGGAAAATTGCCCACCTGGTATCCGCCCTCGCCCACGTCCCACGGCTCGGCGATCAGCTTGACGTCGGCGATGGTCGGGTCCTGGTGGATGGTGTCGAAGAAGCTGGAGAGCTTCGAGACAGCGTGCAACTCGCGCGCCAGGGTGCTGGCCAGATCGAAGCGGAAGCCGTCGACGTGCATCTCGGTCACCCAGTAGCGGAGCGAGTCCATGACCAGCTTGAGCACCTGGGGATGCATGACGTTGAGCGTGTTGCCGGTCCCGGTGTAGTCCATGTAGTAGCGCGGATCGTCGGGAACCTGGCGGTAATAGGTGGTGTTGTCGATGCCTTTCATGGAGAGCATCGGGCCCATGCGATTGCCCTCACAGGTGTGGTTGTAGACCACGTCGAGGATGACCTCGATGCCCGCCTTGTGCAGCGCCTTCACCATCCGCTTGAACTCGATCACCTGCTGCCCGGTGTCTCCCGACGAACTGTAGCGGGACATGGGCGCAAAGTAGCCGAGGGAGTTGTAGCCCCAGTAGTCGCGCAGCCCGCGGTCCAGCAAATGGCCTTCGTCGATGAAATGGTGGACGGGAAGCAGCTCTATCGCAGTGACACCGAGCTTCTTCAGGTAGGCGATGCTGGGCTTGCAGGCCAGGCCGGCAAAGGTGCCGCGGAGGTTTTTCGGCACCGCCAGGTTCAGCCTGGAGAAGCCGCGCACGTGCATTTCGTAAATCACCGAGTCGGCCAGCGGCGTATCCGGCGGGCAGTCCTCGCCCCAGTCGAAATGAGCGTCGATGACCACGCCCTTGGGTACCCCGGCGGCGGAATCGCGATCGTCGCGGGTGAGATCGTTGCCGGTGGTCACGTTGTAGGGGAAGATCGGCGCCTTCCAGTCGACGTCGCCGGTAATCGCCTTGGCGTAGGGATCGACGAGCAGCTTGCTGGAGTTGAAACGCAGCCCGCTCTGCGGCTCCCACGGGCCCTCCACGCGAAAGCCGTAGCGCTGGCCGGGCCGGATGTTGCGGATGAGTCCGTGCCAGATGAAGGCGGTGCGCTCGCGCAGAGCCACACAGTCGGTCTGCCGGCCGGTTTCGTCGAAAAAACACACCGACACGGCGGTGGCGTTCTCCGAATAAATGGCAAAATTTGTACCTTTGGAACTCGGCGTGGCGCCCAGGGGGTAGGGCTTACCGGGCAAAAGGGTTCGATCCATGCGTGGGTCTCTTTTTGGGGGGAATTCCGAGGGAAATCAACCGGCGGCAACTGCGGCGCAGTGTAGTCAGATGCAGATTCCGGTGAAATTGCCGTAAGGTTCGCGCGGCCGGGGGATTGGCTGAGACTGCGGCGGCGACGGAGACGCGCGGGCGGCAATAAAAAACGTTGTGACCGGCCGGATTTCGGAGCTAGTATGAAAATCCCCATCCAGCACGAGATTCGGAGGACGGCGATGCCTGCGTACACGTGCCCCTACTGCAAGCAGCATTTTTTCGACGTGAAGGTGTACCACCATGAGCCTGAACAGGTGACCTGCCCTCACTGCAAACATACCTTCCCGACCGATCCGCTGAAGGCCCGTATGCCTGAGGATCAATGAAGACGCCATCCGGGCCAGACGGCAAGGGCCATACTGTCTCAGCCAATGGTGCTGACCAGGATGCAGAGCGGCAGCTTTTGCTGGAGATTTCCAGGACGCTGCTCTCGGGCAGCCTTGCGACCACTCGTGGAGCCGTGCAGATGCTGCAGGCTCTCAGCGGCCTGCTGCTGACGTCGTATACAACGCTTCTGATCGGCTTCGGTCAGCGGCTCAGGATCAGCAAACTGCACCCGGCCGTGCTGGGACTGCCGATCCTCTTCTACACGGTTTCGCTGCTGATCTCCTTTGGGCAGGTATTTTTCTATCGCGGCGCGCACTTTGCGCTCGGCGACCTGGAGAAGGGCCTGGAAGCGTACGAAGAGGTGACATCGGAGCAGAGACGTCAACTGGTCTGGCCGCTGGTGTTTCTGGTTGCGGGGCTGGCGGCCGTGACCGTGGTGATCGTCGAAGTCCTTCGTGCGCGTTGAAAAATGCGACGGTCCAGCATTCGGCGGTGGTGCTGCGCAACCGTTGCGCGGATCGCGACTATTTCGAAGGGCGATTGTCCAGCAACTTGTAATCCGCGGGGATCGAAAAATAATCCTGATCCGGCTCACCCAGTGAAATGTCGACGAGCTCTCTGGTTTCCTTTCCCCAGCGCGGATTCGTGCGGATGGTCAGGACATCGACATCCAGAGCGGTGGAATGCCATGTCTCCCGGGTGGCAATGATTGGGTGCTGGTTGCCGTAGGCTCCGGCTGCAATTGTCGTCGTCGTGAGGGTACCGGTTGCCTCCATCGAATCCACGGTTCTCGACCCCAGATCGGAGACTGCGGTTGTCGCGGCGGCAGGGGTGCCGTCGGGAGTATCCGACGCGTCGACACTGATGTGCCGAAACGCGTTGATGCGGCATGTTTTTGTGGCCAAATAACAGATTGTTCGGGTGTGTTCGCCGGGATCGATCAGAATGAAATAGATTCGCGGGGCCGGTTCATCTCCCGCATTGGGAATGGGGCGCCGGTTCTCAAAGTAGAGGCGACCCGATGAACTCCGCGCGACCATACTGAAGAACCCATATTGAAGGGTTGCTTTGCAGTCTGTCATGGTCAGGGTAGCCACGGACTTTGCGGAGAACGGCACTCCTGGCGTTGGCTGAAAAATCATGTCCGGCATGAGCCGATTCACAGCGGGGCCGGGGAAGCGCCAGGCGGGGGCTGTAGTGAGATCGTCCGAAGATTGCGCCCGCAGTGCGCCGGCCGGAATCAGCAGGAACACCGCCAGGCAAACACAGCGCAAAGCAGGAATAGTGCTCATCAGAGGCTCCCGAGTCGCGACAGCCTTTGTGTGCATCGTAATACAACCCGGGACTCATGCGAACGCCGAGAAGGTGAAAGGGAAGTGGCGTCAGCGTAAGCGAGGATTTCGGAGCGAATTCAAATGGTCGGGACGGGCAGATTTGAACTGCCGCAGGCTCGGCCGGGCCGAGCACCCCTCGCAGGCCTGATGGAGCAAACATCCGCTGCGCGGCTGTTTGCGTTGGGGCGCTCGCGGTCGGCAGTTCCGCACGGCCGCTGCATCGATAAGCTGGGATTGAGAAGGGAATTGAATGGTCGGGACGGGCAGATTTGAACTGCCGCAGGCTCGGCTGGGCCGAGCACCCCTCGCAGGCCTGATGGAGCAAACATCCGCTGCGCGGCTGTTTGCGTTGGGGCGCTCGCGGTCGGCAGTTCCGCACGGCCGCTGCATCGAT
>JBATVK010000048.1:0-63279 GCA_049671725.1 Acidobacteriaceae bacterium | reverse complement strand
GCGCTGGGCGAACGCGGAGACGCGGCTGGCACGTGAGGACGCGACCCAATCCACATGGGCGATGCCGGCGCGGCGCAGACGCATCCTGCCGGCAGCGCTGATTGCCGCCGGTTCGCTGCTGGCGCTGGCGGCGGCGGCGACGTGGTTTGTGCCCGCGCTGCGCCAGAGGGCCGCGCTGCTGCTGGGGGTGACGCCGCCGGAGAAGCACATCGCGGTGCTGCCCTTCGATAACGTCGGCACGAACCCGGAAAACGTGGCGCTGGCGGACGGCCTGATGGATTCGCTGGCTGGCCGGCTGTCGAATCTGGACGTCGGCAACCAGTCGTTGTGGGTCATTCCCGACAGCGAGGTGCGGCGGCGGCACATCACCGAGCCGGAGCAGGCGCAGAAGGAGCTGGGCGCGAACCTGGTGGTGAAGGGCTCGATGGAACGCGACGGCAGCGACATTCGCCTCACCGTGAACCTGATCGAGACGCGCGATTTGCGGCTGATGGGCTCGGCCGAGGTGGAGGACCCGGCCGGCAATCTGTCGATGCTGGAAGACGAAGCGGTGGCGCGCCTGGCGCAACTGATGAACCTGAAGGTGACCGCGGACATGCTGCGCGACACCGGCGGGAGGGTGAATCCGGCGGCGTATGAGAGCTACCTGACGGCGCTGGGAAACATCGAGCGCTACGACAAGGCGGGCAATCTGGATCTGGCCATCCAGGAGCTGCAGCGGGCGGTGCAGACGGACCCGAACTTCGCGCTGGGATATGCCGAGCTGGGCGAAGCCTTCCGGCTGAAGTTTCAGCTGAGCCAGAATTCCAACTGGCTGAACGAGGCGCAGGCGAATTGCGAGAAGGCAGTGGAGCTGGACAACAGCGTTCCGGCCACTTACATCACCCTGGCACAGATTCACGATGCCCTGGGCAAGCACGACCTGGCGCTGCAGGAGTTTCAGCGGGCTCTGCAACTGGATCCGAATGACGGCGCGGCGCTCGAAGGGTTGGCGCGCTCCTATGAAGGGTCGGGGCGCACAGCGGACGCGGAAAAGGCATTCGAGAAAGCGGCAGCGCTGCAGCCGAACGACTGGGCGGGATACAGCAATCTGGGTGCGTTCTACGATCGCCAAGGGCAATACCCCCAGGCCATTGCCGCCTATCAGCAGGCTCTGGCCATTACTCCGGACAATGGCGAGATTTACTCCAACTTAGCGGCAGCCTATCTGGATCAGGGCGGGAAGCAGTCGCAGTCATTGGCGGAACAGGCACTGAAGAAGTCGATTACCCTTAACCCGAGCTATCCGGCCTACGCGAATCTGGGGATGCTTTACACGCAGGAGAAAAAGTACGCAGAGGCAGCGGCGGCGACGGAAAGCGCTCTCAAGCTCAACCCCAGCAATTACCTCGTCTGGAACAATCTGATGCTGGCGTACGAGGGCGCAAACGACGAGGACCAGGCCAGGACGGCGCGGCAGCAGGCGGAGCGCATTGCGGAAAGGCTGGTGGTGTCGAATCCCCAGGATGCGATGGCGCAGTCCACGCTGGCCACGCTGTATGCGCGCGATCGGCAAAATGAAAAGGCGCTGGCGAAGATCCAGACGTCGCTGGCGCTGGCGCCAAACGATCCCAATGTGTTATCCAATGTGGGCGAAGCCTATGAGGTGATGGGCGACCGGAATCAGGCATTGAAGTACACAGAGAGAGCGATCAGCAAGGGATACGCGATGGCCGACGTTACCGACAATCCGCGCCTGCAGTCGCTGATTGCCGACCCGCGATTCAGGCTGGCAGGCAAGTAAGTCTCCCCCTCCACGCCGGCCCCGAGCATGAGGCCGGTTCCCGCTGTTCCACGACCTAACCGGAGGAGGAAACGATGGCACATTACGTCATATCTATTCCCGACGATATGAAGGATATCTCCATGACCATGTCCGACACGCTGACAATCAGATTCTCGGGAGCCAGCAACTTCTGCTTCGACGATTCCGGCGGCTGTTTCGACAAATTCCCGGACGCGGGACCCCACCACAGCGGAGACCCCGATGTCCCGATGACTCCCGTCGCCGTTGGGGAATCGGCATACAATGCGGTGACCAGCGGCGATTGCCGGCCAAGAGGCCCAGCGGCCACGGGACATACGATTACGGTCAGCAACTAATTCGCTCTCTGTGACAATAAGGGGCCTCGCCGCGACGAGGCCCCTCGTGTTTTGCAGCAAAGCAGAATGACGGGCGCTAACTGGACGGCGCGAGGCTTCCCCGGATGACCATGATGGATGCGGCCGGGACCTCGAATCCGGATGCGGGAGTGGTATGCAGATCTTCCTGCTTCGGCGGGCCATCGGGATCGGCGCGGCCGATGCCGCTGACAATCACCGGCTGGCTGGGACTTTCCGGGTGGGACATGGGGGAAACAATCTGCGGATGCCACGCGTACTGGTCCTTGCCGAAGACCACAGCGTGGACATCGCCGGAAAAGCCGAAGCTGCGGCTGTTGCCGTTGTTATGGAAGACGATGTTGATGGTGTGGGCATTGTCCTGGTCGCGGTTGACGAGCATGACCGACCACTGCCTGTCGGGGCGATGATCGGCGTAGGCGGTTACGAGCATGTGGCCTGCACCATCGCTGACGGTGCTGGAGGCGGGGAAGATGGTGTTCACCTGGCTGCCGGGCTCGATCCACTCGGTGTTGATGAGCTCGCTCGAAAAAAACTGGGAGAGCGGCTGAACAATGTCGTAGTTCCTGTCGACCGTGAACATGCCGAAGACGCCGGGCGAGTTATTGCAGCCTCGGTCTTCCCTGAGGGGAAGATAGTGGAAGTAATACAGGCCATTGCCGCCGGCGGTAAGGAACGAGCCGACATAATCGGCAAGCCAGATACCGGCGAAGTTATCGAGATAGGCTTCGCTGTCGCCCGACGATAAGTTCGACTCGGTGATGAAGTAAGGGACGTCCTTCGGCAGGCCGTCGTTGTGCCACACCTGGATGATGTGATCGATGCGCTGCGGCTCCTCGTAGAGGTCGGCCCAGGTAAAGGCGCAGGGATTGAGCGGGTAGTGCTCGAAGGAGAAGAAGGCGAGATCCTGCATGCGCCCGTGGGAGCGGAGATAGTCGAGAAAGCGGCCGAACCAGGAGGTTTTGCCGGCGGCGTTGGGCCAGATCTGGATATCTTCATTGACGCCCTGAAATGCGGGCCCCCCGAGCTTGAGTGTGGGATCGACCTTATGGATGGCGGCGGCGAACTGGAGATAGAGGGCGCCGTAATCTTCCGGCGACGTATATTGACCGTCCGCTTCCTCGCCCATTTCCACATAGGAGATGGGATAGTGGCGCTCCTCGATGTAGCGAATCTCCGCGGCTGCATCCTCAGGCTGGCTGTAGAGCATGGCGATGGGGATCATGGCGGGCAGGTTGTGGGTGATGCCGCTGGTATAGAAGAGATCGAAGCCGACCTGCGCCTGGTGCTTGTTCAGCAGGTCGTCGGGAGTGTGCCATGGGTCGACGGAGGAGCAGTAGGTGGTGGTCTGATCTTGATCGGGGGTATGGCGCACCACGTCGTGAAACTCTCCGTGGGGCCCGAGCGTGCCGAGATACAACTCGCGAATGGCATAGCCGACGCAGTTACGCGGATCGGAGGGGCCATCGGCGTCGCAGGTATTCGACGACGCGGTCATAACAATGCGCACAAACTGGATGACCTGCGGAATATCGGTGAGGGAGATGGTCGCCTCGCCGCCCTTGCCTTCGGTGATGGAGCCATGGGGGAAGGTTTCCCAGATGCCGTCGGTGGGCTTGCCGATGGGATCGAGGCCGGTCCAGAACTGGACTTCATAATGGGTGGCGTAGGGTGCGGCCCAGTCGATCCGTATGGCGTCGATGAGCTGCTTGTCTTTGAGGTCGAGCATGACCCACTGCGGATGCAGGCTGTCGGACTCGCCGGTGTAGCGCTGGGTGAGATAGGGATTGCTCTTCCAGAAGGTGCTTGTATCGCCGTCCGTGAGGCGGGAAAAACCGGTGTTGCCGGTGCCGTCGTTGCGGGTGAAGCCACGGCGCGGCAGGGCATAGCCGTAGGAGTAGCGGATAGGTTCGCCCAAAGCGGTTGAGCCGGTGAAGTAGCCGCGGCCGGCGGGATCGCTCCAGGCGCCGACAGGGTTCCAGTGCCACGCTTCGACGGAGAGCTCGGTGTTCTGGCGGTAGGTGATGGGCTCCCAGCCGGAGGGAGCGACGGCGGCGAGCATTTTGGGCGTGAGCGCCTTGTCGATGGCTTCGACGGAGATGCGATCGAGGCCGGCGCCCAGAGTTTGCTGCGGGACGAAATGGTTGACCGCGTCGCCGGGGGTGATATCGACGTCGACCGTCTGCGCGCGCAGCGGGAAAGCCGCCGCCGCCATCAGCAGCAGAGCTGCATAGTGAGATCTTCCGAACACGAGAGCCTCCGCTGCGCGTGAGCCACTGCGCGGCACGAACGATCATAGCGCAGAGTTCAAACGATTCAAGATACAATTCAGGCCATCCGTGGAAAGATTCGGAGCGGGCATCGGTCGGCGCCGGCGGGGAGCGGATTCGCGAATATTCTCGAGGATGTGGGGAGGCTGATCGGATGCTGGGCCGTCGATGGACGCTGGTTGCGCTGATGATGGCTGTGCCATTTTCATGGTCTTCGGCTCGAGCTCAGAGCCAGGCGGCGAGCGCCGGGCAGCGGCCGTGGTGGCGTCCATCGGTGATCTATGAGGTATACCCGCGCAGCTTTGCCGATTCGAACAACGACGGCATCGGCGACCTGAACGGCATTGCCTCGAAGCTGGATTATCTTGAGTCGCTGGGCGTGGACGCGATCTGGATCACGCCGTGTTATCCATCGCCGCAGAAGGATTTTGGCTACGACGTATCGGATTACACGAACATCGATCCGATGTACGGCACGCTCAAGGATTTCAACCGACTGGTGGAGGAGGCAATGCAGCATCACATCCGGGTGCTGATGGACTTTGTGATGAACCACACGTCGGATCAGCACCCATGGTTCCTGGCTTCGCGTTCGTCGCGGAATTCTCCGTACCGCGACTGGTACATCTGGCGCGACGGCAAGGGCCCGGGGCAGCCGCCGAATAACTGGATCTCCGATTTCGGCGGGCCCGCATGGACCTGGGATGCAAAGACGGGCCAGTATTACTACCACTACTTCGAGGCAGCGCAGCCGGACCTGAACTGGCGCAATCCCGCGGTGCAGAAGGCGATGTTCAACGTGGCGCGCTTCTGGTACGACCGGGGCGTGGCGGGATTCCGGCTGGATGCGGTCGACACCCTGTACGAAGACCCGAACCTGCACGATAACCCCATCGTGAACGGGGAAATGGTGAACAAGTACAACGACAACCTGGCCGAAAACCACGTGATCCTGCGGCGGCTGCGCAGCTTGTCGAATCAATACGACGCGGTGCTGCTGGGGGAAACGTGGACCGATAACATCAGCCAGCTGAAGCAGTACTACGGCGACCACGACGACGAGATTCAGTTGCCGATGGATTTCATGTTCGCCACGGTGAATACGCTGTCCGCGCCGAAATTCCGGCACCAGATCGACATGATCGAGTCATCGGGCGAATGGCCGACTTTTGTTATCACGAATCACGACATGGAGCGGTCGTATAACCGCTACGGGGACGGCGTACACAACGATGCGATTGCGAAACTGATGGCGGCGCTGTATCTGACATTGCGCGGCACGGCGGTGATGTATTACGGCGAGGAGATCGGGATGAGTAACAACGATCCCAAACGCCTGGCCGACGTGCTCGATCCGCTGGGCAGGATGGACTGGCCGAAGAACAAGGGCCGCGACGGCGAGCGGACGCCGATGCAGTGGAGCGACACGCCGAAGGCGGGCTTCACCGAGGGAAAGCCGTGGCTGCCGATTCCGGCGAGTTACAGGACGCACAATGTCGCGACGGAACTGCAGGAGCCGGATTCGATTCTGAATTTCTACAAGGCGCTGCTCCACATGCGCCGCAACAATCCGGCGCTGGCCGAGGGCGATTACGTCGATGTGACGCCGAATGACCCCAACCTGATCTGTTTCCTGCGCCGCTCACAGGGCGGCTCCGTGATGGTAGCTCTGAACCTGTCCGGTGAACGACAGCATCTGGCTGCGGAATTCGACCGTTATGGCCTGGGAAGCGGGAAGGTCACGACATTGCTGAGCACGATGAAGCGGCCGCCGAGTCACCTGCGCCGGGCGGTGCTGGATCCGTTTGCGGTCTGGATCGTGCAGGTGGAGCAGCCTGGTGAACAGATGGCCCGTGCCGGTGCGACCTCCGCGGAGGGCAGTAACTGAAGAATTACCTGGTTCAGCGATTCGCTCCCAGGGGATAACTTCCGCGCGCTCAACCATCGACCGCCGTGCGCACGGCACGAGCCGAGGGTGGGAACGAAGTGAGCACTTGACGATTCAAACGATTCAATATAAAGTTCGCCACATCGCTGTGGGCCGCCATTGCTGCGATCCCAAAGGCCGGCAAAGGTGGACGCCAGGGCGTCGGGCAGTGCGTGTATGAGTGCGAAGTGCAACCCTTTCCGCGTGGAACACCTTAACGATCTGAGAAGCCGGAGTCACCAGCTCGCGATCGACGACAGCCCGAGATTCACGCAGAGTACGAGGCCGGGCTGATTCCCAAAAGGGGGATTTTTATGAGGCGCAGTGGCTTTTTACGAATTCATCTGTTGGCGCTGGTGTGTGTAGGCTGCGGGCTGCTGATGCACGGAGCCGCTGGCCAGGAAGTTACCGCAGCCGTCAATGGACAGGTGACGGATCCCAGCGGAGCAGTGATAGCCAATGCGGCGATCACCGCGACCGATGTCAATCGCGGGAGTAAGTTCACGACGAAGAGCGATGCGGCGGGCGAGTACGAACTGCCGCGGCTGCCGGTGGGGACCTATACGCTGCAGGCGGAAGCGCCGGGCTTTGAGACGGTGGTCCACTCGGCGTTCACGCTGGTGCTGAATCAGGCGGCACGCATCAACTTCGCGATGCCGGTGGGCAAAGTCTCAGAGGTGGTGAAGGTTACCGCGAGCGGCCCGCTGCTGCAGGAGGAGAGCACGGAGATCAGCACGGTGATCGACGCGGCCACCAACGTGGAGCTGCCCCTCGCCAGCCGCAACTATCTGCAGCTGACTTTGCTGGCGCCGGGCGTGACCACGGCTAACCCCGCATCCATGCAGCAGGCACAGCGTATCGACACCGCCGAGGAGCCCTACGTCAACGGCAACCGCGCCCAGGATAATAACTACCTGCTCGACGGCATGGACAATAACCAGACCTCCGACAATCTGGTCGCATATACCCCCAGTCCGGATGCCATCGAAGAATTCAACATGATCACGCAGAATGCTCCGGCGGAGTTTGGGAACTTTCAGGGCGGGATCGTGAACGTAACCACCAAAGCCGGGACCAACGAGTTCCACGGCGACGTATTCGAGTTCTTCCGCAACGACTTTCTGAACGCGAATAACTGGTTTAACAAGCTGGAGAACGTTGAAGCGGGCAGCGACGTTGCGCCCCGCCCCGGAATGCGCTGGAATATGTACGGTTTCACGCTGGGCGGACCCATCATCCGGCAGAAGCTGTTCTTCTTCACCGATTATCAGGGGCAGAGATTCGAGCAGTACGCAGATTCGTCGTTCAGCGCATTTACGGCGAGCGAGCGCGCGGGCGACTTCGGGCAACTCTGCACCGATCCTTCGGTGGGCGGCACGTTCGACGCCAATGGCAATTGTACCGGCGGCACGCAGGTGGTCGATCCTTATACCGGAGCGAACATTCCTTACAACCGGCTGCAGGACTACATCAACAGCGACACGGATCCATCCCTGACCGCGCTGTATAACTCGGGAACGGGAAAAGTATTCCAGAACCTGCTGAGCTCTCCGTACTATCCTTCCGTGTCATCACTGACCAATTCGACGATTCTGAACAATTTCGTCTTCAGCACGCGGACGCCGCTGAATGTGGATCAGGGCGACGCCCGGGTGGACTGGAACATTTCTCCGGAGAACCATCTTTTCGCCCGCTACTCGCAGGAGTTACAGCAGAACAACCCGGTAAACAGCCTGTTGTCGATCAGCGTCAACAACGGGCAGGCCGATATCCAGAGCGGAGTCATCGACTGGACGCACACATTCAACTCGCATCTTGTGAACGACGGGCGTTTCGGCGTGAACTGGGTGCAGTTACTGAATAACTCGTCAGCCACACCGGGCGTCGGGAATCTGGGGCAGACGCTGGGAATTCCGAATGGAAACGAAGGCGGCGAAGGCCTGCTGGAGATCGACCTGGGACCTTCGAGCGGAGTGGGCGGCGCCGGAAATATTCAGAACTGGTCCGATACCATCATCCAGGGCAGCGATAACCTGACTCTCACGCACGGACGCCACGTGATTCAGGCGGGATTCCAGTTCATGCGGGAGCGCATGGACGATTTTTATGCGGGCAATGCGGGGATTCTGGGCGACCGGTATTTCGGCGGCAACTTTACCGGAACGCCCGATACCGATTTCTATCTGGGCATGCTGAACACCAGCGCGCAGTACTTTCCGAGCATTACCGGAGGGACGGGCGAACCGGCGTGGGGGCAGCGATCCTCGATTTTTGGAATCTACGGACAGGATAACTGGCAGGCCATGCCGGGTCTGGCGCTGAACTTCGGAGTTCGCTACCAGGCGCATACGCCCTGGACGGAGGCGCACGGCGAGCAGCTCAATTACAATCCCGTTTCGGGCCAGCCTCTCTATCCGGCGGGCTCGGCGCTGCCGTCGATCACCTTCCCGGGTCTGCCGGCGGCGGCGGACAGCAACCAGGCGCTCTACAACGGCTACTACGGCCTGGCGGACTTCGAACCGCGGCTTGGATTTGCCTATACCACGGACGGGGGGCGGGGCAAGACCGTTATTCGCGGGGCCTACACGCTGTCGGACTATCTGGAAGGCACCGGAAACGCGCTGCGGCCGACGCTGAATATTCCGTTCAATATTCAGATGCAGCTGGATAACTTCTGCTCGGGCGGAACAGCAGGCTGCAACCCGGCGCAGTTACTCATCACTAATCCGCTGCAAATCAACACATCGAACCTGTTTGCGGGGGCCATTCTCAACCTGTGGGCGCCCAATGTGCGTCCGGCGATTGCCCAGCAGTGGAACCTGACGGTGCAACAGGAACTGAATGGGAGCACCGCCTTTGAAGTCGCGTATGTGGGACAGCACAGCACGCACCTGATGGTTCCGGAAAGCCTGCTGCAACTGCAGCTTCTTCCTGACGGAACGACTCTGCCCAGTCCCTATCTTTCAGGAAACCCGGGTCTCACCAGTACGGTTTCTTATGTGACCGCGACTTACTCCGATGGAAACGCGTCGTACAACGCGCTGCAGATGGTGCTGCAGCGGCGGCTGGCGAACGGCCTGGAGGGACAGGTCTCGTACGCCTGGTCTCACTGCCTAACGAACAGCATCGGGTACTACGGCGATGTGGGGCAAGCTTCCAGCACATCGGCGTACTGGCAGAACCTGTACGATCCCGCGGCGGAGTGGGGAGGCTGTTTCTTCGATCTGCATAACAACCTTACCGTGCACGGCGAATACGACCTGCCGTTTGGCCGCGGGCGACAGCTGGGCTCGCATGTGAATCGAGTAACAAACGCGGTGATCAATGACTGGAGGGTCGCGGGGATCTATACATTCCGCGGAGGCTTCCCCATGACCGCGGTCGACGCGACGGATTATTCGGGGACCAACAGCCGCGGCGAGCGCGCGGACTGCACAGGGAATGTCCAGTACCTGAAGCAGCGAACGCTGGCCGGGGTCCAGTGGATGAGCCCGAGCACCTATTCCAATCCCGCAGCCGGCGCCTTCGGCACCTGCGGCGTGAGCACGCTGCGTGGGCCCGGCCTCGACGACGTCGATCTAAGCATCCAGCGGGACTTCCCGACCGTCGAAGGCCAGCGGCTGGAGTTCCGCGCCGAGGGGATCAACGCGCTGAATCATCCCATCTTCAACAGCCCGAATATGTACTGCTCGGGAGCGGCGGGCGCGGCCTGCAGCGCGGGGTTTGGCCTGATCGGCTCAACCCAGGGTGAGCGTAATATTCAGTTCGCGCTCAAGTACTACTTCTGAACGTCCGCACGATGAGCGGAGGGACTGGAGGGTTCCATGCCGTTCTCCATTCGTAAGTATCGCCGCGAGGCGGGATTTCTTATCGCGGTTCTGTTCCTCGCGTGCGCCTGCACAGCCAAAGCAGCTGATGCGTGGGTCCGGGTGAACCAGGCAGGATATGAAGCGGGGCAGCCGGCGCGCGCCTATCTGATGACAAAGGCCCCGGTGACCGGAGTTACCTTCACGGTTACAAATTCCGCGGGCAAGGTCGTTGCCTCGGGATCGGCCGGCGCTCTTATCGGAACGTGGGCTCACGACAAGACCCTCACCTACGATGTCTATCCCATCGACTTTTCCGTACCCGCCGGCCACACTTACACCATTACGGTTGCGGGGCCGGTTACGGCTCAGTCGCCGGAGTTCGCGGTCGATAGTCCGGACGTGCTGTATCCAGGATTTCTGCTGAACACGCTGTTCTTCTACGAGACGGAGCGCGACGGGCCCAACTACATTCCCAACGCGCTGCGCACCGCGCCCGGCCATCTGAACGACGCCAACGCCACCGTCTACAACACGCCCCCCATCGACGACGACGGCTACGTGGATAACGTTCCGCCCGCCGCGCCGCTGGTTCCCGCGAATCTGCCCAAAATCGACGCCTCGGGCGGCTGGTGGGACGCCGGCGATTACATGAAATATGTCGAAGATGAGACTTATGTTGTCGCGCTCATGGAGATCGGAGTGCGCGACTTCCCTAATCAAATGGGCGTGAATGCCCCGATTCATCCGCCCGCTCCGCCGGTCTCGGTATCGTATGCCGGAGACAGCGGCAACGGCGCACCCTATTCTTCCGATTTCAGCGGCGAAGCCGCCTTCGGCCTGCAATGGCTGATGAAAATGTGGAATGAGAAGACGAAGACCCTCTACTACCAGGTGGACAACAGCGAGGACTGGGACTACTACGGCATGGGCGACCCGGCTTCCACTGCCGGTTACTGCGGCGGCACTTACAACAGCCCTTATTGCCTGATTACCGAGTACGATATCTGGACCCTGCCGCAGGCGGCCGATAACTACCAGCAATCCGGCGATCCGGAACCGTGCGATCCACTGACGACGTATTACATCTGCTATCGCCCCGTGTTTCCGGCTTTGCCGCAGGGTTCTCCGGTCAGCCCGAATCTGGCCGGCCGGCTTTCCGCCGATTTCGCCCTCTGTTATCAGCTGAACCATGCCACTAATCCGGCTCTCGCGCGCAGCTGCCTGAAGGAAGCTGAGGATATCTACGCTCTGGCGAACCTGTCTTATCCGGATCCAGCGGGTTTCTCGTACACGACGCAGTGTGCAACCTGCCTCCTGACCAGCACTCCGCCTAACGCGGAGACTGCCTGGGACGACGACATGGAGCTGGGGGCGACGGAGTTATCTTTCGCCCTCGCTGAGGCGCAGCAGTGCGGCGACGTGGCCGCCAATCTGCCGGTCGCCGATCCCATGAAGTATCTAACCGACGCGGCGCAGTTCGCTAAGAACTACGTCACCGACGTCTACGTTCCCGGCAACGAAGACACGCTGAACCTGCTCGATGTGAGCGGCCTGGCGCACTTCGAACTCTACCGCGCGCTGAAGGCGGCGGGCGATCCGAGCGGGCTGGCGTATACCGCCGCAGGCATCCGCAAACAACTGCTGGCGCAGGTCGGTGTTGCCATTCAGCAGGCGGCGCTGGATCCCTGGGGCTTTGGCGAGCAGTGGGATAACGGCGACGTGACCTCGCATGGCGCGGGGCTCTCGGTGATGGCGAGCGAAGCGTACTGGCTTACCGGCGATCAGAGTTACAACGTCTTTGCGCAGCGCTGGCTGGGCAATATCCTCGGCGCTAACTCGTGGGGCTCGTCGTTCATCGTCGGCGATGGTACGACTTTTCCCAACTGCATCCAGCATCAGGTGGCGAATCTGGCCGGCGCGCTGGACGGCACCTCCGGCGGCACGCCGATTCTGTGGGGCGCCTCGTCGGAAGGACCGTCGGACAGCACCAGCTCGGGACTTGTGGATGGCATGAACCTCTGCCCGGCGAATGGCGGGAATCCTTTCCGCAAATTCAACGGCAACGACGGAGCCTACGATCGCTCGGTGTACACGTACTACAAGGACAACATGCAATCGTATTCGACGACGGAGCCGGCCATCGATCTGACGGCCACATCGTTCCTGATGTGGTCGTGGCGCATGGCGGAACAACCGGCGCCGCTGCCTTTCGGAAGTGAGTAACGGACCGGCGATGGACCGCAGATGGCGCCGCACATCGGGCTCATGGACGACCGGACTCCCACGCTGGAGATCGCCGGCGGCGTGGGTGAGTCGGCAGGCGGCAAGCCCATGGGGCTTACTCCCGATTAAGAGAGAGCTCAAACGATAAATGCCGGCGTGGCGGGGAAGCGCGTTGCGATGGCCGCATGGCTGGCTGCTTGTGCGGCGCTGCTGGCTGCGCCTGCATGGTCCCAGGATGATCGCTACGTCCCGGTCCACCAGCAGATTCCGCCGCCGGATTGCCTGACGCTGCGCATGCCGGGCGATGGCATCAGCTATCCCTGCACCGGGGGCGAACACGCAGAGTGGCTGAAGGCCGTCACCGCCTGGCGCAACGAGCGGCGCATCCGCGTGGGTTTCGATCCGTGGCGCTACTCGCTGCCCGCGCTCGAGTGGGCGCAGTCGAGCTTCATGCAGCCGCAGATGATGGTGCAGGATCGCTATTTCTACGATCCGGTTGCGGGGAAATATACCGTGGACCGCTATCTGGACGATCTGGAGAAGCGCTACGGCGGCATCGATGCGGTGCTGATCTGGTCGACGTATCCCAACATGGGCATCGACGATCGCAATCAGCTGGACATGGTGCGGTCGATGCCAGGCGGCATTGCGGGCGTGCGGCAGATGGTGGCCGATTTTCACCGGCGCGGGGTGCGGGTTTTGTTTCCCATGATGATGTGGGATCAGGGCACGCGCGATCCCGGCGTTCCGTGGCCGCAGGCGATTGCGGAGGAGATGAAGGAGATTGGAGCGGACGGCGTGAACGGCGACACGCAGGATGGCGTGCCGCTGGCATTCTCGCTGGCCGCGGAGAAGATCGGACACCCGCTGGCCTTTGAGCCGGAAGACGGCCCCTCCGACGAAGCGCTGGCCTGGAATGTGCTCACGTGGGGGCAATACGATTTTCAGTTCGCGCCTACCGTCGATCGCTTTCGCTGGCTGGAGACGCGGCACCAGGTGAACATCTCGGACCGGTGGAACCGCGACAAGACCGACGATCTGCAGTTCGCGTTCTTCAACGGCGAAGGCTGGGAGAGCTGGGAAAACATCTGGGGGATCTGGAACGGGATCACGCCGCGCGATGCGGAGGCGACGCGGCGCGTGGCAACGATGGAGCGCGGGGTTGCGCCGTTTCTGGTGAGCCCGGGGTGGGAGCCGTATTCTCCGACACACGATTATGGCGTTTATGCCAGCCGCTGGCCGCTCGGGGACGAGACGGTGTGGACGATGGTCAATCGCAACGAGTACGACGTTGCGGGGCAGCAACTGACGGCCCCGTTCCGCGAGGGAATGCGGTATTTCGATCTCTACCACGGGAGGGAGCTGAGGCCGGAGGTTGAGGGCGGGCAGGCAGTGCTGTCGTTCCCGATGGAAGCGCACGGCTATGGGATGGTGCTGGCGGCGCGGGAACTGAGCCCGGCGATGCAGCGGTTGATGACGACGATGGCGGCGATGACGGCGACGCCACTTTCGAGTTACTCGCATGAGTGGCGAGTGCTGCCGCAGCAGATGGTCGCGATCGCGCCCACCGCGCCTGCTGCCAGCGCGCCGGCTGGAATGATCAGGATCCCCGGCGGCAGCTATCTCTTCAAGGTGCGCGGGATCGAGATCGAGGGCGGCGACGATGTTGGCGTCGATGTGCAGTATCCCTGGGAAGACACGCCGCGGCGATTCCACGAGCACCGGATGGAGGTGAAACCCTTCTACATCGACAAGTATCCGGTGACGAATGCCGAGTTCAAACGATTCCTCGATGCGACGCATTATGCCCCGCGCGATCCGGCGAATTTTCTGAAGGACTGGAAGGACGGAACCTATCCCGACGGCTGGGCGAACAAGCCGGTTACCTGGGTCTCGCTCGAGGATGCGCGCGCGTACGCGCAGTGGGCGGGCAAGCGGCTGCCGCATGAGTGGGAGTGGCAGCTTGCGGCGCAGGGCATGGATGGCCGGGCGTATCCGTGGGGCAATGCGTGGGAGGCCGGTGATGTTCCGGTGCCCGACGAGGGGCGAACGCTGCGCGGCCCGGACGATGTCGATGCGCATCCCTCCGGCGCGAGCCCGTATGGCGTGATGGATTTAGTGGGCAACGTCTGGCAGTGGACGGACGAGTTCGAAGACGAGCACACGCGCGCGGCGATTCTGCGCGGAGGCAGCTACTACCAGCCGCAGGGATCGATCTGGTACTTCCCGCAGGCGTACCGCAACGACACGCACGGCAAGCTGCTGCTGATGGCGCCCAGCTACGACCGCTCCGGAACTGTCGGCTTTCGCTGCGTCGAGGACGCAGCGCAGTGACGTCGTCGACTTAGCTCTGCTGCGCTTCTTCCCAGTGGAAGGCGCCGGGGAAGTGCTCGAAATCGCGGGGCTTGTCCTTCTCAAAATAGATCGACAGGATGTCGAAGCGGGTGGGAACGTCGCGCCTGGGAAGCTGGCGCAGGTAGTGGCGCGCGAGTCGGCGCAGGACGCGGCGCTTGCGGCTGTCGACGGCGATGTGTGCGGGTGCGACGGCGCGGGTGGTGCGCGTTTTGACTTCAATGAAGCAGAGGGTGTCGCCATGCCAGGCGATGAGGTCGAGGTCGCCGGGAGCGCGGGCGGATCGCCAGGCGCGGGCCACGACGATGTATCCGCGGCGGCGAAGCCAGAAGAAGGCGGCGCGCTCTCCGCGCTGTCCGGTGACCAGATGCGGGGCACGGGCGGGCTGATTGCGAGCCGCCCGGCGGCGTTCGGCGGCGCGGTCGAGAGCGTCCATGGCGGATTCCATCAGGCGCAGGCGGAATTCAAGCAGCACGCGGTTATTGTGGGCCGGTGCGCGGCGCGGGGCAAGGCACGAAGGTCATGGGGGCGGGGATTCAGCGGAGGTACAGGAGATAGATGCCGGAGACGATGCCGATCAGGGCGAGAATCGCGGCCAGCGCGACTGCGCCTTTGGCCACGCGGCCTGGGATCCACGCGCCGGTCCGCAGCTCGCGGACGGTTCGAATGTGGTGCACGATGGCGAGGACATTAACGGCAACGCCGAGAGCGACCAGGGCGACGCCGGAGTCCACGGTGAGGCCGGTATGCTGCGGGGCCGCGGGCGAATTCTCGTGGAACTCGCGCAGGAAGAGACCGAAGCGGGCGAGCGCGAAGCCGACGCCCATCAGGCCCAGGCCGGTGCGGATCCAGGCGAGGAAGGTGCGCTCGGCAGCGAAGTAAGTGCGGGGATCCTCCAGCTCGCTGGTCATGGAGCGATTGTATGCAAGTCCGTCCGGGCGGCGATTCTGAAATGACAAAAGGCGAGCCGGAGCTCGCCTTTTGCATTGTTGACTGTCTAATGTTTTTGCGTCTTACAGAGGCTGTACGTCAGCTGCCTGCCAGCCCTTCGGCCCCTTGACGACGTTGAACTGCACGGCCTGACCTTCCTGCAGACTCTTGAAGCCATTCGCGGAAATGGCAGAGTAGTGCACGAAGACATCCTCGCCGTTCTGGCGCGAGATAAAGCCGTAGCCCTTCGCGTCGTTAAACCACTTCACGGTACCTTGTTCCATTTGGTGCTATGTCCTGACTGATTGAATTGCGCTGGAGTGAATCGGAGCGAAACTGGCAGATCCCACATGTCCTGCTTGGTTGGGCGAGGCGAAAGACTGCTCTTGCCCGGTTCTTTCTAACGCTGCTTAAGTGTAACAGATTCTGCAAAAGGGCGTTTATGCACCGGCGGCGCGCACCGCGAGCAGGAGCAGGACCAGCAGCACCAGGAAGAGGAAAAGAAACGGAGAAAAGCCGAAAGAGACGCGGGAGATTTGCATGGGAAAACCCTCCCGCCCCCAGCTTAACCCCGTTTGGCCGGGGGGGGCGGAGTATTCTGGATCGGTTGCGATGAACGACTCCTTCCTGGAACTGCTCGCGCCGGCGCTGGACCGGCTCAGGGATCAGTTTGCCGGCCTGCCGGAAGCCCGAGTACAGCCTCCGGCGATGGCCGGGGCAGCGGCCGCGCTGGACGAGGCAGTCCGCCGGATGGGCGACAACTACCCGTATTTTCATCCTCTTTACGCCGGGCAGATGCTCAAGCCGCCGCATCCGGCGGCGCGGGCGGCCTACGCGATGGCCATGGCGGTGAACCCGAACAATCACGCCCTGGACGGCGGCCGGGCCAGCTCGCGGATGGAAGTGGAGGCGGTGCGGGAGATCGCCCGCATGTTCGGCTGGACGGAGTTCCTGGGCCATCTGACCAGCGGAGGGACCTTCGCGAACCTGGAAGCGCTGTGGGTGGCGGGGCAGACGGCGCCGGGGAAGAAAATCGTCGCTTCGGAGCAGGCGCACTACACGCACAGCCGCATCAGCTCAGTGCTCAGGCTGGATTACGCGAGCGTGGCCACAGACGGTCGCGGACGGATGGACCTGGACGCTCTGGAGCAACTGCTGGCGGCCGGCGGTGTTGGCACTGTGGTGGCGACACTGGGCACGACGGCGGTGGGAGCGGTGGATCCGCTGGATGGAATCCTGGCGCTGCAGCCGAAATACGGATTTCGAGTGCATGTGGATGCGGCGTATGGAGGGTATTTCCGGCTGGCGTCGAATCTGGGAGCGGAAGCGGCGCGGGCTTTTGCGCGCATCGGCGAGGCGGATTCGATTGTGGTCGATCCGCACAAGCACGGCCTGCAGCCTTATGGGTGCGGGTGCGTGCTCTTTCGCGATCCGGCGATGGGGCGGTGGTATAAGCACGACTCGCCGTATACGTATTTCACCTCGCAGGAGCTGCATCTGGGCGAGATCAGCCTGGAGTGCTCGCGCGCGGGGGCGTCGGCGGTCGCGCTGTGGACCACGCAGCGGCTGCTGCCGCTGGAGCGGGGCGGCGAGTTTGCGCGCGGCCTGGAGCAGGGACGGGAGGCGGCGTTGCGGCTGCACCGTATGATTGCCGAGGACGCACGGTTTGTGGCTGGTCCGGAACCGGAGCTGGATATCGTGGTGTGGGCGGTGAAGGCGCGCACGCTGGAGGAGTCGTCGCGCCGCGCACAGGAGATTTTCGACCGCGCAGCCGAGGGAGGGCTGCATCTGGCGCTGGCGCACCTGCCGGCGAAGTTTCTTGCCAACGCAGGATGGCAGGATGCGGGGGAGGACAGCACTGTGACCTGCCTGCGTTCGGTGCTGATGAAGCCGGAGCATCTGACTTGGGTGGACGAGATTGGGCGGCGGATTGGAGAGGCTGCCGGTAGCCGGTAGCCGGTCGAGGAGAGAGAGGGACAGTGTCGGAGAAAGCGGAGAAGCGCCAGGCGGTTGGGCTGGTGCGGGAGATCCACGAAAAGCATTTTGGCAGCGCCCCGAAGCTGTTTCTCGCGCCGGGACGCGTGAACCTGATTGGCGAGCATACGGATTACTCCGGCGGGTTTGTGATGCCGGCGGCAATCGACTTTGACACCGTGGCCGCGGTGACGCCTCGCCAGGACGGTCGGATCGAAGTCTGGTCGGAGAATTTTGCCGAGGGTGTGAACTTCGCCGCGGATGAGCTGCCGAAGCAGGGAAAGCGGCACTGGTCGGATTACCCCCTGGGGGTGCTGTGGGCGCTGCGCGAGGCGGGCGTGGAGGTGCCGCCCTTCAGCCTGACGCTACAGGGCGACGTGCCGCTGGGCGCGGGTCTGAGCTCGTCTGCCTCGATAGAAGTGGCTACGGCGCTGGCGCTGCTCGATGTAGCGGGGGCGACGATGGCGCGCGCGGAGATTGCGACGCTGTGCCAGCGCGCGGAGAACGTATACGCGGATTCTGCGTGCGGGATCATGGACCAGTTCATCGCCTGCAACGGCGCAGAGGATCACGCGCTGCTGCTGGACTGCCGGTCGCTGGAGTTTCGGCTGGCGCCGATCCCGCGCCATGTGAAGCTGGTGATCGCCAACACGATGGTGCGGCACTCGGTGGCGGGGGGCGAGTACGGGACGCGGCGGGCGGAAGTGGAAGAGGGAACAGCGATTCTGCGGCGGCATCGGCCGGAAATCGCCCTGCTGCGGGACGCCACGCCGGAGGACCTGGAAACGTGGGGCAGCGAAATGCCGGACAACGTTCTGAGGCGCTGCAGGCATATCATTACCGAGAATCTGCGCACGGTGGCCGCGGCCGATGCGCTGGAGGCGGGGAACCTGAGGAAACTGGGGGATCTGATGGCGGCCGCGCACATGAGTTACCGCGACGATTTCGAGGCCAGCTGCGCGGAGGCCGATGCCATGGTGGAGGCGGCGCAGAGGCTTCCCGGACTGATCGGGGCGCGTCTCACGGGAGGAGGTTTTGGCGGGTGCACGGTGAACCTGGTGGAAGAGGAACAGGCGGCGGCATTTGCGGCGCGGCTGCGCGAGGATTACCACCGCGCAACCGGAATCGATCCGGAGATTTATGCGTGCCGGGCTTCGGCTGGAGCGCACGAAGCAGAAGGATAGCGTTCGAGATAATCCACAGAAGTGTCATTGTCGGCAGCCGCCGGGCCGGTGTAAGAATCACAGCGGACGCTCGAGCCAACATGCAGAGCGGAAACATTGTTTTATCCTGAAGACCGGGCGCTCGGACAGGCCGGAGAAAACGTTTCAGAGATGCGTTTTATCAATCGTTCGCAGTACTTTTCCCCGCAGGGGCCGAGCGACGGTGGAATCGTCGCATATTTCTCGATGGAGATCGCCATTGCGCCGGACATGCCGACGTACAGCGGCGGTCTGGGAGTACTGGCCGGTGACACGCTGCGGGCCGCGGCCGACATGGGGCTGCCGCTGGCCGCGGTTACGCTGGCGCACCGCAAAGGATATTTCCACCAGCATCTGGACGCGAACGGCGTGCAGAGCGAAGAGCCGGAGCCGTGGTATCCGGAGAACAGGCTGGCGGCCGAAGAGCCGGTGGTGACGGTCACGATCGAAGGCCGGCCGGTCGCGGTGCGCGCCTGGCGGACGGATATCGAGGGCGTCGCGGGGCACCGGATTCCGGTCTACCTGCTCGACACGGATCTGGAGCAGAACGAGCCGCAGGACCGCACGCTCACGGATTGCCTCTACGGGGGCGGCGCGGATTACCGGCTGCGCCAGGAAGCGGTGCTGGGCATCGCCGGCGCGCGCATGCTGCGGGCGCTCGACTACGAGCCGGTGGTCTACCACATGAACGAGGGCCACGCAGCGCTGCTGACACTGCCGGTGCTGGAGCAGGAGCTGCGCGGCGCCGGGCTGCACACGGCGACGGAAGAGAGCATCCAGGCGGTGCGCAGAAAATGCGTGTTTACCACCCACACGCCGGTGCCGGCCGGGCACGACCGCTTCTCCGGCGAGCAGGCGTATCGGATCCTCGGCAACGAGCGCGCCAGCCTGCTGGAGCGCTTCGGCTGCTTCCACGACGGCCTGCTGAACATGACGTATGTCGCGCTGCGCTTCTCGCGCTACGTGAACGGCGTGGCCATGCAGCACGGCAAGGTTTCCCGGCAGATGTTCCCGGATTACCGGATCGACGCCATCACCAACGGGGTACACGCGGGCACGTGGACGGCGCCGGCGGTGCGCGCGGTCTTCGACAAGCACCTGCCGCGCTGGCGCCAGGACAATGTGACCCTGCGCTACGCGATCGACATTCCGGAGAACGAGATCGTCGATGCGCACACGGCCTCCAAACAGGTTCTGCTGGACGCGGTGAAACAGCGAACCGGCATCGAGATGCGGCCGGAAATCTTTACCCTCGGCTTCGCGCGGCGCGCGGCCACCTACAAGCGCGCGGACCTGCTCTTTACCGATCCCGAGCGCCTGGTGCGCTGCGCGGAGAAGCAGGGCGGCATGCAGATCGTGTATGCGGGCAAGGCGCATCCCGCCGACGAGCCGGGTAAAGCGAAGATCCGGCGGGTGATCGAGCTCTCGAACGAGCTGCGGCAGAGCGCGCTGAGCATCGTTTATCTCGAAAACTACGAGTGGGAGCTGGGGGCGCTGCTGACGGGCGGCGTGGATCTGTGGCTGAATACGCCGCGGCGGCCGTATGAGGCGTCGGGAACCAGCGGCATGAAGGCCGCGCTGAACGGGGTGCCGAGCCTGAGCATTCTCGACGGCTGGTGGATCGAGGGATGGATCGAAGGCGTGACAGGCTGGGCCATCGACGACCACGAAGAGGACGCCGGCGAAGCGAACTCACTCTACGATCATCTGGAGCAGACGATCCTGCCGTTGTTCTACAGCGATCAGGCGCAGTGGCGGCGGATCATGCGCTCCACCATCGCGCTGAACGGGTCGTTCTTCAACACGCAGCGCATGCTGGAGCAATACGTGATCAACGCGTATTTTCCCGAGCAGCGCGTAGAGAAGGACGCGCCCGCACCGGTTCCGGAGCCTTCGCTGGCGCACTAAAAGCAGCTCCGAGGCCTCGTACCGACGCGGATGCTCCCGGGGCGGGGGCGCGGTTGGCCGGTGCTATACTTGCGCTGAATTCCCGCGATTTTTCTCGCCGGCCACCGTGAAATCGAGCTACAAATCGCAGTTTTTCAGCCCTCCTCGCCCGGTCCTGCGTCCTCAACCCGGGGAGCGGTTCCCTTGAGCGCGCCGGTCGAGGCAAGCGCGGCTTCGCGCAGGCCGCTGTGCGTCGATCTGGACGGCACGCTGGTGAAAAACGACACGCTGATGGATTCCCTGCTGCTGCTGGTGCGCACGCGGCCGGCGACGGCTCTGCGGGCTCCGCTGTGGCTGCTGCGCGGCAAAGCGGCGCTGAAAGCGGAAGTTTCCGCGCGGGTTGCGCTGGACGAGCGGCACCTGCCCTACAACCGGCGGCTGATGGAATATCTGGATGCGGAGCGCGGCGAGGGGCGAAAGCTGTATCTGGCGACAGGCGCCGACCGGCAACTGGCCGCGCGGGTTGCGAATCATCTGGGAATTTTCGAAGGGGTGCTGGCGAGCGACGGGCGCACGAATCTGACCTCCGGCAACAAGCTCGACGGTCTGCGGGAAGCTTTCGGCGACGAGGGCTACGATTACATCGGCAACGCGGCCCCGGACCTGCCGCTGCTGCAGCATGCAGGGGCGGCGATGCTGGCGAATCCGGCGCCGGCGTTGCGCGCGCGGCTGCGGTCGCGCGGGGTCAGGGTGGAGCGGGAGTTCGACGATCGCGTGCCGCCGGCGAAATCGATGCTGAAGGCGCTGCGGCTGCACCAGTGGGCGAAGAATATCCTCATCTTTCTGCCGCTGCTGCTGGCGCACAATCTTCACGTTGGTGTGCTGACCCCGGCGATGCTGGCGTTTCTGAGCTTCAGCCTGTGCGCGTCGGCCACGTATATCGTGAACGACCTGCTGGATATCGAGGCGGACCGGCGGCATCCGCGCAAACGCATGCGTCCCTTCGCCGCGGGCGATCTTTCGGTTGCGTCCGGCGTGGCGGCCGGCGCGGTACTGCTGGGAGGATCGCTGGCGATTGCGGCTGTATGGCTCCCGCGCGAGTATCTGATGTGGCTGCTGCTGTATCTGGCGGCGACGCTGTCGTATTCGCTGTATCTGAAGCGTGTGGTGCTGGTGGATGTGATCCTGCTCTCGGGGCTGTATACGGTGCGCATGCTGGCGGGGTCGGCGGCGACGCGCATTCCGATCACACCGTGGCTGGGCGCTTTTTCACTGTTCCTGTTCCTGAGCCTGGCCATGGTTAAGCGCTTCAGCGAGCTCGAGAATACGCGGGCGCGCGGACAGTCGCTGGCCAACGGCCGCGGCTATCTGCTGGGCGATATCGAGCAACTGCGCAGCTTCGGGACTTCGTGCGCGTATGCGGCGGTGGTGGTGTTTTCGTTCTACATTGGCGGCAACGACGTGACCCGGCTCTACCGTCACCCGGACCGCCTGTGGCTGATCACGCCGCTGATGATCCTGTGGCTGAGCCGGGTGTGGCTGCTGGCGTCGCGCGGCGAGCTGGACGAGGATCCGGTAATTTTCGCGGTGACGGACCGCGTCAGTCTGCTGATCGGGCTGGCGGTGGCGGCGATTGCGGCGACGGCGGCGCTGTGAGGGCTATGGGGAAACGGCAGAAACGTCCGCGCTTCGAATCGTGGGGACGATTTCCCACGCTGCGCGCCGACGTGGTCCCGCTGCACTGGACGACGGATTTTCCGCTGACCGCTCCACCCGCGGCGAAACAATTACCGGTGGGCCTGGGGCGGAGTTACGGCGACGTTTGCCTGCTCGAGAACGGCACGCTTCTGGCGACGCCGGGGATGGACCGCCTGCTGCATTTCGATCCGGCGACGGGCGTGCTGCGCTGCGAGGCGGGAGCGTCGCTGCAGCAGATTCTGGATTTCGCCGTGCCCCGCGGATTCTTTCTGCCGGTGACGCCGGGCACGAAATTCGTGACCGTCGGCGGCGCGATCGCCAACGATATTCACGGCAAGAATCACCACGCGGCCGGGACCTTCGGGCGTCACGTGCTGCGCTTCGAGCTGGTGCGGACCGATGGCAGCCGGTTCGTCTGCAGTCCGGTAGAGAACCAGGAGTGGTTCGCGGCCACGGTCGGCGGCATGGGGTTGACCGGGCTGATCGCATGGGCGGAGATCCGGCTGCGGCCCATCGCTTCGCGCAAGATCGACTATCGCGGGGTGAAGTTCCACGGCATCGCGGAGTTTCTGGAGCTGTCGCGCACTTCGGCGAGCGAATACACGGTGGCGTGGATCGATTGCGTCTCGACAGGAAAGAACTTCGCGCGCGGCATCTTCATGCAGGGCGATCACACAGCGATTCCCGGCCCGCTGAACCGAAGCAAAGAGGCGAAACTGGTTTTTCCCGTCGATCTGCCGGCGTTTGCGCTCAACCGCTGGTCGATGAAGACCTTCAATGCGCTCTACTATCACCGGCAGCTGGGCGAGGAGAAGGTTGGGCCGGTCGATTATGAGCCGTTTTTCTATCCGCTGGACGCGGTGCTGCGCTGGAACCGCATGTACGGAAAATCGGGGCTGCTGCAGTTCCAGTGCGTGCTGCCGCGGGAATCCGGCGAGGCCGGCGTCGTGGAGATGCTGAAGATGATCACGGTCGCGGGGCTGGCATCGTTCCTTGCGGTGATCAAGGTTTTCGGGGATGTGCCGTCGCCGGGGATGATGTCGTTTCCGGCTCCGGGTATCACGCTGGCGCTGGATTTTCCCATCCGCCGCGAGAAGAGCTTCGACCTGCTGGACTGGCTGGCGAAGATCACGCTGGAATGCGGCGGCCGGATGTATGCGGCGAAGGATGCGCGCATGACCGCGGAACAGTTTCAGGCGTTTTATCCGCAGTGGCGGGACTTCTCGCGCTACATCGATCCCGGATTCGATTCGGCGTTCTGGCAGCGGGTGACGGGACGGAGGCCGCGGGATGAGTGAACCGCGCGGGTTTCCGCAACGCATCCTGGCGCTGGGCGCGACCTCTGCGATTGCCGAGGCGACGCTGCGCATTTTTGCCGAGCGCGGCGCGAGCTTCGTGCTGGTGGGGCGCACTCCGCACAAGCTTGCGGCGGTGCGGGACGATCTGCTGACGCGGGGCGCGGCTGCGGCTACGGCTCTGGTTGCAGACCTGGACGACACGGCGGCACATGCGGCGCTGCTGGCGCAGGCGGTGGAGGCGCTGGGCGGGATCGACCTGGCGCTGCTGGCGCATGGCGTGCTCGGCGATCAATCGCGGGCGGAGCGCGATTTCGCTGCCGCCGAGGCGATCCTGCGGACGAATTTTCTCTCGGCGGTCTCGCTGGTGGGGTGGCTGGCGAACTATTTCGAGAGGGAGGGACGCGGGACGATTGCCGTGATCTCGTCGGTGGCCGGCGATCGCGGGCGGAAAAGCAACTATGTTTATGGGGCGTCAAAGGGCGGCCTGAATGTCTTTCTGGACGGGGTGCGGAATCGGATCGACCGCGCCGGCGTGAACGTGCTGACCATCAAGCCGGGCTTTGTGGCCACACCGATGACAGCCCATCTGGAACCGAACGCGCTGTTCGCGCAGCCGGCCGAGGTGGCGCGGCGCATGGTGCGGGCCATCGAGAAGCGGCGCGATGTGGTTTATGTGCCGCCGGTCTGGGCCGCAATCATGGTGGCGGTGCGCGCTATTCCAGGGCCGCTGTTCAAGAAGCTGAATCTGTAGCGGGCCTGAGAGCAGGAGAACTGAATCGCGCCGAAGCTGCGGCACATCTATAGTGCAGCGCCCCGGTTGCGGGTCTTTTGTGGGCGTCCATCCGTCTCCTGAAAGCATAAGGCGAAATCAGCTTCCTTTTCTGCCCTGCCTGTGGCGGGTGGATACTGTCAACAGCAGCATCGTGCCGTCGGATCGTCACCATTGATTACTGTGGAACATTCTGAGCGCCGGAGCCGGGGCTCCAGGCTGGCGGAAAATCCGCGCACCGCGGGAGAGACGCAAGCGTTATGTGGATAGTCCGCCTTGCGCTGCGACGCCCGTATACGTTTGCCGTACTGGCGCTCCTGCTGATGATTCTGGGGCCGCTGGCCATCGTCACCATGCCGGTGGACATCTTCCCCAACATCGACATCCCCGTGATTTCGATGATCTGGCAGTACACGGGCTTCTCGCCGCAGCAGATGGCGGACCGCATCGTGACGCTGAGCGAGCGCTCGCTGACGACGACGGTGAACGACATCGAGCACATCGAGTCGATGTCGGTGGACGGGCGCAGCGTCATCAAGATTTATTTCCAGCCGGGCGTGAACATCGGCAACGCGGTCGCGCAGGTGACGGCCATCGCGCAGACCCAGATTAAGCAGTTGCCGCCGGGCACCACGCCGCCGCTGATCATCCAGTACAACGCGTCCAGCGTGCCCATCATCCAGCTGGGGCTGTCCGGCAAGGGGCTCACGGAAACCCAGCTGAACGATTACGGACTGAACTTCATCCGCACGCAACTGGTGACGGTGCCGGGCGCCGGGATTCCCTATCCCTACGGCGGCAAGCAGCGCCAGGTGCAGGTGGATCTGAATATGCCGGCGCTGCAGTCGAAGGGGCTCTCCCCGGCCGACGTGGTGAACACCATTGCGGCGCAGAACCTGATTCTTCCTTCCGGAACGATTAAGATCGGGAACTTCGAATACCAGCTGGAGAGCAACGCCGCGCCGCTGAGCACCGAAGGGCTGAACAACCTGCCCATCCGCGAGGTCAACGGCGCCATGGTCTACATCCACGACGTGGCCAATGTGCACAGCGGATCGCCGCCGCAGACGAACATCGTGCGCGTCGACGGGCAGCGCGCCTCGCTGCTCTCCATCATGAAGACCGGGAATGCCTCCACGCTGGACATCATCAAGGGCATCCGCGCCAAGCTTGCGCAGCTGAAGCCGCAGTTGCCGCCGCAACTGAAGATCACGCCGCTGGCGGATCAGTCGATCTTCGTGAGGGCCTCCATCGACGGGGTGGTGCATGAGGCGATCATCGCCGCGGTGCTGACGGCGCTGATGATTCTGGTCTTCCTGGGAAGCTGGCGGAGCACGCTGATCATTGCGGTTTCCATCCCGCTCTCGATCGTCACCTCGCTGCTGGTGCTGCGGGCGCTGGGCGAGAGCATCAACATCATGACCCTGGGCGGGCTGGCCCTGGCGGTCGGCATTCTGGTGGACGACGCCACCGTCGAGATCGAGAACATCAACCGGAATCTGGAGGCGGGCAAGGCCATCGAGCAGGCGATTCTGGACGGCGCGGCGCAGATCGCGGTTCCGGCGTTTGTGGCCACGCTCTCCATCTGCATCGTGTTCGTTCCCATGTTCTTCCTGGGCGGCGTAGCGCGGTATCTGTTCGTGCCGCTGGCGGAAGCCGTCGTCTTCGCCATGCTGGCGTCGTATCTGCTGTCGCGGACGGTGGTGCCGACCATGGCGCGCTACCTGCTGCACGAGCATGACGAGGCCGAGGCCCAGCAAAGGCACCACAGCCGCAACCCCTTCACGCGATTCCAGCTGGGGTTTGAGCACTATTTCGAGAAAATCCGCTCGTCGTACCGCGGCGCTCTGGATCTGTGCGTGCGCCATGCGGCCGTGTTCATGGTGCTGTTTTTCGTTCTGACCATGGGGACGGCGGCTCTGCTCTATCCGTTCCTGGGCGAGAATTTCTTTCCCAACGTGGACGCCGGGCAGTTCAAGCTGCACGTGCGTGCGCGAACCGGCACGCGCATCGAGGACATGGCCGCCCTGTGCGACCGGATCGACAACACCATCCGCGAGGTGATTCCGAAGAAGGAGCTGGTGACGATCATCGACAACATCGGCCTTCCTTATTCGGGCATCAACACGTCTTACTCCAATTCGGCGCCTATCGGACCGGCGGACGCCGACATCCAGGTTTCGCTCACGGAAAATCACCATCCCACCGACGACTACGTGGCGCGGCTGCGCCAGATCCTGCCGGAGCGCTTTCCGGACACGGAGTTCTACACGCTGCCGGTGGACATGGTGACGCAGATCCTCAACTTCGGGCTGCCCGCTCCCATCGATATCCAGATCGTGGGGCCGGACCTCGAGGGCAATCGCGCGGTTGCGGACCAGTTATTTAACGAGGTCAAGTACGTTCCGGGCACGGCGGGGATGCGCATCCAGCAGCCGTTTGACAATCCCAACCTGACCATCAACGTCAACCGCTCCATGGCGGAGACGACCGGCCTGAGCGAGCGCGACGTGATGCAGAGCCTGCTGGTGGCGACCAGCGGCAGCTTCCAGACTTCGCCGGCGTTCTGGCTCGATCCGCGCAACGGCGTGGAATACAGCATCGCCGCGCAATCGCCGCAGTATTGGCTGGATACGATTCAGGATCTCAAGAACATTCCCGTGGTGGTGGGCAGCGGCAGCGGCGCGCTGCCGCCAAACAGCGGATCCTACGGGGCCGGCATGCCGCCCGCGAGCGGCATCATGGGCGGCCAGCCGATTCAGATTCTCGGCAACGTGGCGTCGCTGGTTCCGGGCGCAGAGCAGGGGATGGTGACCCACTACAACATCGCGCCGGTGCTCGATATCTACGGCAACGTGGTGGGCACGGATCTGGCCAGCGTCGACAAACGGATCGAGGCAATCGTCGCGAAGGAACGGAAGCATCTGCCGCGCGGGTCGAGCATCGTGGTGCGCGGCCAGGTACGAACCATGCGCGCGGCCTACGCCGGTCTGCTGGGGGGGCTGTTCTTTTCGATCCTGCTGGTCTACCTGCTGATCGTGGTGAATTTCCAGTCGTGGCTCGATCCGTTCATTATTGTGACGGCGCTGCCGGCGGCGATTTCCGGGATCGTGTGGATTCTGTTCCTGACGCACACGACGCTGAGCGTTCCGGCGCTGACGGGAGCCATCATGTGCATGGGCGTGGCGACGTCGAACTCGATTCTGGTGGTGACCTTTGCGCGCGAGCAGCTGGAGGTGACGGTGGGCGATGCGGCGCTGTCGGCACTGAATGCGGGCTATGTGCGTTTTCGGCCGGTGCTGATGACGGCGCTGGCGATGATCCTGGGCATGATTCCGATGTCGCTGGGGCTGGGTTCGGGCGGCGAGCAGAACGCGCCGCTGGGACGCGCTGTGATCGGCGGGCTGCTCTTCGCGACGGTTTCCACGCTGTTCTTCGTTCCAACCCTATTCAGCGTGCTGCATGGCCGCGCTGAGCGTCGGCGCCGCGAGCGCGAATCGCGGCACCACGCCGAGCGGGCGCAGCCGGCGAGCGGGAGTGCTTCATGAGCGAACCAATTCACGGACAGGAAACGCAGCATCCGCCCATGTCCGGGCGGAAGGCGCTGCTGCTGGTTGCAATTCTGGTGATCGTGGCTGCGGCGCTGGCGGTGGGAGGCATTCTGCCGCGGCTGCGGGCGCAGAAGGTGCTGGCGAAGCGCACCGACCAGCTGGCTCTGGCCGATGTGGTGGTGGCCAGGCCCAGGCTCGGCGAGCCCAGCCAGGAGCTGGTGCTGCCCGGCAACATGTTCGCCTATGTGGATTCGCCGATCTATGCGCGCACCGACGGCTACCTGGAGAAGTGGTATTTCGACATCGGCGCGCACGTGCGCAAGGGACAACTGCTGGCCACGATCGCCAGCCCGGAAATCGATCAGGAGCTGGCGCAGGCGAAGGCCGAACTGGCCACAGCGGTCGCGAATTCCAGCTACGCGAAGAAACAGGCGGCTCGCTACACAGAACTGCTGAAAAACAACGCGGTCGACACGCAGGACACGGAAAATTTCGTCACCCAGGCGGCCTCGACGAGCACCCAGGTGAAGTCGGCGCAGGCGAATGTGGACCGGCTGGACCAGATGGTGGGGTTTGAGAAGGTTTACGCGCCGTTTACGGGCACGATTACCGCGCGCGACGTGGACATCGGCACGCTCATCAACGCCGGGGCGGGCACCGCGGGCGGTCACGAGATGTTCCACATGGACGACGAGCACGTAATGCGCGTCTACGTGAACGTGCCGCAGATCGATTCGCCCTCCTGCACGCCGGGCACGCCCGCGGATCTGACCCTCGAGCAGTACCCGGGACGCCGCTTTCACGGCAAGGTGGTGCGGACGGCGAAGGCCGTGGACCCGACCTCGCGCACGCTGCTGGTGGAGGTGGACGTGCCGAATCCCAACGGCGTGCTGGTTCCCGGTGATTACACCGAGGTGCACTTCAATCTCCATGTGGTGAAGCAGACGCTGATCATTCCCGCGGCTGCGCTGCTGTTCCGCCAGGAGGGCCTGCGCGTGGCCACGGTGGTGGACGGGGACAAGGCGAAACTGCTGCCCATCACCATCGGCCAGGACGACGGCAGCGTGGTGCAGGTGACGGAAGGGCTGACGGCCGACGATCTGGTGATCCAGAGCCCGCCGGATTCGATCATCGACGGCGAAACCGTGCGCGTGGTCAACCCGAGCAACGAGGGCGGGATCCCCGGAGCGCCCACCGAGGAGAGCCCGAGCGATTCCGGCTCGGGTCCTGAAGGGGGCGGACGGTGAAGTTTCTGCGTCCCGAGCTTGGGGCGGGAGCCGCGCTGGCGCTGCTGCTGGCGGGGTGCACTGTGGGTCCGAATTATCACAAGCCCACAGCAGCTACCGCGCCGAACTGGAAGGAGAACGCGATTCCTCCGCCGAATCCTCCCAATGGGACGTGGAAGGAAGCGGAGCCCAGCGACGCGGTGCTGAAGGGTCAGTGGTGGGAGATGTACGGCGACCCGCAGCTGAACGCGCTGGAGGACAAAGTCGCAGTCTCCAACCAGACGCTGCGCGCGGCCATGGAGCAGTATTTTGAGGCGCGCGAACAGGTGCAGGTGGCTCGCTCGCAGTATTACCCGACTGTGGCCGCGGGGCCGTCGATTCAACGCACGCGCGAATCGAATAACCAGCCGAACACGGTCAAAGGCGTCTCGAACTATCAGTACAACACCTTCAGTCTGGCCGGGCAGGCGCAGTGGGAGCCCGACCTGTGGGGGCAGGTGCGGCGCACGGTGGAGCAGGCGCGGGCCAACGCCCAGGCCTCGGCGGCGCTGCTGGCCAACGTGGAGCTGAGCGAGCGCGCGGAGCTGGCTGCGGATTATTTCGAGATGCGCGGGCTCGACTCGCAGAAGCAGTTGCTCGACAATACCGTCGCCTCCTACCAGGATTACCTGAAGCTGACGCAGATCCGCTTCAGGGGCGGCGTGGCCACGGAAGTGGATGTGGCCGAGGCGCAGACACAACTGGAACAGACCCAGGCGCAGGATATCGACATCGGCGTGGCGCGGGCGCAGTACGAGCACGCCATCGCCACGCTGATCGGCGTGCCGGCCTCGTCGTTTTCGCTGCCGCCCATGCCGCTGGGAACGAAGATTCCGCAGATTCCTGTCGGGGTTCCGTCGCAGCTGCTGGAGCGGCGGCCGGATATTGCCGCGGCGGAGCGCGCGGTGGACGCAGCGAACGCGCAGATTGGGGTTGCGCTGGCAGCGTATTACCCCAACATTTCGCTGACCGGCAGCGGCGGCCTTCTGAGCGGCCAGCCAGGGACATGGATCCAGGGCCCGAGCGAGATGTGGTCGCTGGGGGCTTCCGCCGTGGAGCTGCTCTTCGATGCCGGACGGCGGCACGCCATCACCCAGCAGGCGCGCGACGCCTACGAGCAGCAGGTGGCGAACTACCGGCAGACGGTGCTGAGCGCTTTCCAGGATGTCGAGGACAATTTGTCCGCGCTGCGCATTCTCGATCAGGAATCCGCGGCGCAGCAGCAGGCGGTGGCATCGGCGCAGCGGTCGCTGGCGGTGAGCACCAGCCGGTACAAGGGCGGCGTTACGACCTACCTCGAAGTGCTGACGGCGCAGACCGTGCAGCTGAGCAACGAGCGAACCCAGGCCAATATCGCGACCGAACAGTTTGTGGCCAGCGTGCAGCTGATTCGCGCTTTGGGCGGCGGCTGGGACACGAGCCAGTTGCCGAAGCTGTAAGCCGAATTACTCTGTTGCGCCGCGGGTGATGGTCATGGGCTGGGTGATGAAGACCTGGGTCGCCTGGCCGCCCTCGATGCGATAGATTGCGAACTGCCGGAAGGTCTGCCCGCGCAGCTCAAAGATCAGGTCGGCGCCGCCGCTGCCGGTGGTGTCCACGGCGTCAATGAGGCGCAGGCGCGGCACGGCGTCGAGATCGTTGCTGCTGGTGACCTGCTTGAGCATCACCTGAGGGTTGCCGTAGAAGTCGGGCGAGGCGATCACGGTCACGTACTTTACCGGATCGGTGCCGGCCTGCCCGGAGAGCACCATGGTCGCGCCGCCGCCGAAGGTGAGTCCGTAGGCGTGGAACGTTTCATCCTCCAGGATTGGAGGAGCGGGGGAAACCACGGGTTTCGCCTTGTGCCGCGTTCCGTGTGTCGTGGTGGCCGGCGCGGGCGGCGGCGGGGGAGCCAGCGCCTGCTCGGCAATCGTCTCCAGGGCGGTCTGCATCTTGTTCGCGTCGTCTGGATTGGACCAGATGAACGAGTACGACTCCGTGTCCAGCTTGCGGCTGTCGGAGATGCCGGCAATCTGCTTCATGTCGGAGGGCATGCCGAAGAGGACGGTGGGCTCCTGGGATTTTGTCGCGTCGGGATTCGCGTAGGAGAGCCGCGGCCGGTCGGGATCGATGGGCCTTAAGTTTGCGCTGGCCTGGGAGGCGCTGCCGTGGCGATGCAGGGTCGGGCCGCTGTCGCCATCGGATTGCGTGGAGGCCTGCTGGTTTGAGGAGGACGAGGAACTGTCCGCGCCGGAATCCGCGCCCGAGCTGCCGGCGGGGCGCTGGTGGAGCGTGGGCTGATCGGGAGAGGCCTGCGCGGTGGTTGGCGTGCCGCTCTGGCTGGAGTCGTCGCCGGGCACGTGGGCGAAGTGCGGCTTGTCGGGATCGTAGTCGCGGACGACCTGGGGCATGTTCTTCGAGGGCGCGAGCCTGGCGATGACCGGGGGCGCCTGGAAGCGGCCAGCGCCAATCCAGAGGCCGGCGAGCTGCTCGGAATCGGCGACATTGAAGAAGCCCTGGGAGCGACCGTCTTTCTCGAGCTCATATTGCGTGCCCGTCACCACGGCCAGCGGCTCGGGGTCGGCCAGATACAGCGCGCCCGGCTCGTATTCCATGCCGTCCCAGACAGCGATGGGGACCAGGCGGCTGGCGGTGATGTGGTCCAGCGTGCCGGTGTACTCAAGGATGGCGGTGGCGCGCAGGTGCGGCCCGTTCGATGGCGAGCTGGTGTCAACGTGGCCCGGATACTGCGCGCAGGCGGGCAGAGCGCAGGCTACCGCGCAGAGGCATCCGAGAATTCCGTTGGCGAGGCGTGACATAATTTCCACTGCTAAGAAACAATCTATATCGAACGCGGTTGCGCGCGTTTCAATTCATCCCACGAGGCAGGACGATGAAAATCAACGACAAAGTTGCCGATTTTGCGCTGCTCGACGACCAGGAACGGACCGTTCATCTGAAGGATTTCTCCGGCAAGCCGGTTGTGCTCTTCTTCTTTCCGCGGGCTGATACGCCGGGATGCACGATTGAAGCCTGCGGTTTCCGCGACCAGTTTGCGAAGATCCAGAAGACCGGCGCGGTGGCGCTGGGGATCTCCCGCGACACCCCGAAGGCGCAGCGGAAATTCCGCGAGAAGTACGATCTGCCGTATCCCCTCCTTGCTGATGTAGACGAAACCGTTTGCAAACAGTTTGACGTGATGAAGGAAAAGAACATGTACGGGAAGATGGTGATGGGGATCGAGCGGACGACGTTCCTGATCGGGCCGGACCAGCGGTTGCTGAAGGTCTTTCCGAAGGTGAAGCCGGAGGGGCACGCGGAAGAGGTACTGGAGGCGCTGAAGGGGCTGAAATGATCCGTAAGTCCCAGACGCTCTGGTTGCTGGCAATTCTGTCTGTTGCGGGCGGCGGGAGGGCGCAGTCGTGTCCGCCGGCGGACGGATCAGGTTTCGATGCGGCCCAGCCCTCGGTTCTGCATGGAACAATTCAGTTCCATGATGGTGTGCGCCCGTGGCTGGGGCTGGCACTGGACCGTCCAGCCTGTGGGGCTAAGGAGATTGAAATTGTCTTCCCCGATGAAGGATGGCGCGAAGCAAAGCGTATGAGAGGTTGCACCGCGACGGTTCGTGGGAAGATTTCGGAGAGCCCGACGATTTATTACGCGACCGACCTGAATGTCTCGAACCCATCCATCGTGGCAGACGGGGGTTGCCACCTCTTGCCTCCCGATCCCGATTATGCCTCGTTCAGGATTTCGGATGACGTGCGGTCTTACAGACTCACCGTTTTCATAGACGTGAAGGGAGATAAGCCGCTGCGTGCTGAGGTGATGAGAACGGACGGCATCCGCCAGCCGCTAACGCCCTGGCAACCATACGCGGACATGTTTTTGAACGGTGAGGAGGATTTGTCGCTCGGCTGCGCGAATGGATTCGGCCTATTGTCCTGGAAGAGCTCGGATCCCAAATACGTTCAACAACTCGACAGCAACATCGCGTTGACGTCATCCAGCCTCGGTCCAGCATGGCTTACGATCGAATGCCGTCGAGAGTGAGTTTTCAAAAGACGACGGGTCGCAGGGAAATTCTGCCGCGGGAGTTCTATCTTGACCCTCCGGACGTGGTGGCGCGAAAGCTGCTGGGCAAGCTGCTCATCCGGAAGTACGAAGGCGAGCGGCTGGCGGGGCGGATTGTCGAGGTTGAGGCGTATTTCGGGCTGGACGATCCGGCGGCGCATACCTTTGTGGGGAAGACTCCGCGGAATGCGGTGTTGTTTGGGCCGCCGGGGTTCGCGTATGTCTATTTCATCTATGGCATGCATTTCTGTCTGAACTTCAGCTGCGAGCCGGACGGCCAGCCGGGCGGCGTGCTGCTGCGGGCGCTGGAGCCGGTGGAGGGTCTGGAGACCATGGCAAAGCTGCGCGGCCTCGATTCGGATGCGAATCCGCGGCTGCTGACGTCGGGGCCCGGACGGCTGTGCCAGGCGCTGGGGATCACGCGGGAGACGCACAACGGGATCGACGTGACCAGCCGCCGCTCGGGGCTGCACCTGGAGGACGACGGCTTTGCGCCGGGAGACGTGCTGGCGCTGCCGCGCGTGGGCATCCGCAAAGCGGCGGAGCGGCCGCTGCGGTTCGTGATTGCGGGGAACCGCTTCGTCTCGGGGTGAATTCACGGCGGCGTCGTGACAAGGGAGCGGGCCGGTTGTGTAAGATGGCGCACAGAGTTCCCGCAGTCAATTTCACTCCCCAGGAAACAAGAGAATCATGTTGAAACGGTTGTTGCCCGCAGGAGTTCTCGCTCTGTTGTTGGCTCTCGCGCTGCCGGTTTTTGCCCAGCAAGGCCCTCCGCCGGCACAGAGCGGCGAGCCGGCGCATCCACATCGGGCGTTTCCCAAGCCGACGAACCTGAAGGTTTTGCCGGCGGACACCTCGCCCCAGGAATTGCGGAAGATCATGCGCGGGTATGCGGCGGCGCTGGGCGTGAAGTGCGGCTTCTGCCACGCGATGAATCCGCAGACGCACCGGATGGACTTTGCGTCCGACGCGAAGGAAGACAAGGGCTTTGCGCGCATCATGATCGCGATGACGCAGACGATCAACGAAAAATACATGACGCAGATTAACGATCCGGACGCGATGCCGGAGGATAAGCACGTCGTCTGCGGAACCTGCCATCGCGGGCGCACCATGCCGGAGCACTGGGTTCCTCCGCCGGAGGAGCATCATGGGCCGCCGCCGGCGGGTGGTGCTCCGGCCGGGCCACCGCAATAAGACAGCGTTCAGGGTGCAGCCAAACCGGGCTGGACGAGCTGTGAGGGCTGGACGAGCAGGTTATCGATGAGGCGGGCGGGGCCGACCCAGGCGGCTACGGCGATCAGCGCGCCTCGCCGGACATCGGGAAGATCTTCGAGCGTGTCGGGATCGACGATGCGGAAGTAGTCCAGGCGCACCGAGGGTTCCTCGGCAAAAAAGGTGAGTCCCGCGTCCAGAAGGGCTGCGGAATCGCTGATCCCTGCCGCCACGCGCTCCTGGACCTTCAACAGGGCGCAGAACAGGACCAAAGCCCACTCCCGATCCTCGGGCGAAAGATAACGGTTGCGCGAGCTCATGGCCAGGCCGTCGAGCTCGCGGACGATGGGGCAGACGACCAGTTCCAGAGGGAAATTCAGGTCGCGGACCATGCGGCGGAGGATGGCCACCTGGGCCGCATCCTTTTGGCCGAAGAAGGCCTGGTCGGGGCCGACGATATGAAAGAGCTTGGCCACGATGGTGGTGACGCCGCGGAAATGGCCGGGCCGGGATGCGCCGTCGAGGCGGTCCTGAAGCTGCTGGACTTCAACAATGGTGGTTGCGCCGGGAGGGACCATCTCGGCGGTTTCGGGCGCGAAGAGCAGGTCGACGCCTTCGGCTTCGAGCAGCCGGCAGTCGTTGTCGAAGGTGCGGGGGTACTTCGAAAAATCCTCGTTGGGGGCGAACTGGAGGGGATTGACGAAGATGGTGGCGATCACCTCGTCGCAGCGGCTGCGCGCGGCACGAACGAGGGACAGATGGCCGTCGTGCAGCGCGCCCATGGTGGGCACGAGGCCGATGGTGCGGCGCTGCGCGCGCAATCCGGCAACCGCGGTGCGGACTTCAGCGATGGTTCTCAGCACCCGCATCAGTCGCCGTGACGCGCCGGCGCATCTTTCAGCGCGGCCGCTGCCTCCCGGGGCAGGTGGTAGCTCTCATCATCTGCGGGAAAGGCGTGCTGCTCCACGTCGCGGCGGTAGCTTTCGACGGCGCTGCGGAAGAGCGCGGCGGCATCGCCGTACTGGCGGACGAACTTCGCGGGCGTGGAGAAGGTGAGATTCACGAGGTCGTGGAAGACGAGGATCTGGCCGTCGCAGTCGGGCCCGGCGCCGATGCCGATGCTGGGGATGCCGACCTCGGCAGTGATGCGCGCAGCGACTTCGCGGGGCATGCCTTCGAGGACGAGCACCACGGCTCCGGCGGATTCGAGCGTGTGCGCGTCGTGGAGGAGGGCCCCGATGGCGGCGGCGGATTTTCCCTGGACCTTATAGCCGCCCATGCGGTGCACGGACTGCGGCGTGAGGCCGAGATGGCCGATGACGGGGATTTCGGCGGCGGCGAGGCGCTCGACCAGCTCGGCGCGGCTGGCTCCCCCTTCGATTTTGACGGCCTGCGCGCCTGCTTCCTTGACGAAGCGGATGGCGTTCGCCACGGCCTCGTCGACGCTGGTGTGATACGAGCCGAAGGGCATGTCCGCGGCGACGATAGCGCGGCGGACAGCGCGGCGAACGGCGCGGGTGTGGTGCAGCATCTCGTCCACGGTGACGGGGAGGGTGGTGTCGTAGCCGAGCACGACCTGAGCCAGCGAGTCGCCGACGAGGATGAGGTCGATGCCGGCCTCGTCGACCAGGCGCGCGGTGGCGTAGTCGTAGGCGGTGAGCGCTGTAATGGGCTGCCCGGAGTGCTTTTTCTGCTGCAATTCGGGGAAGGTTACCGGTGCGGGCGCATCGGACGTGCGGAAATTCATAAGGCTCATGCTGTCTCCAGTGCGGCTCCTCCCGATTGCGGAGGATGCCACCCGAACAGTTCTGACGATACGCCGGGGGCGCGCGGAAAGACAACCCGCGAGCCTGCCCGATCGTGGTTTGGATGCGCCAGAGGTCTCAGAGTTTCAGCGACTTGAGGTAATCGCGGAACTGCGGGCCGAGGTCGTCGCGCTTGAGCGCGAACTCGACCGTGGCTTTCAGCATTCCGAATTTGTCGCCGGCATCGTGGCGGACGCCCTCGAAGCTGTAGCCGTAGACCTTTTCGGTTGCGAGCAGGCCCTTGATGCCATCGGTGAGCTGGAGTTCGCCTCCGGTCCCGAGCGGGGTGCGCTCGAGCACGTCGAAAACCGCCGGAGTGAGAATGTAGCGGCCGATGATGGCATTTTTGGAGGGCGCGTCGGCGGGCTTGGGCTTCTCGACCAGATCGCTGACGGCGAAGAGGCGGGGATTGTCGGGAACGGGCGATCCGGCGAGCACGCCATAGGCGGAAATGGCGTTTCCCTCGATGACCTGTGTGGCGAGGATGGAGGACTGGACGTCGTTGTAGACGTCGACCATCTGTTTGAGGCACGGGACGCGCGCGTCGATGACATCGTCAGGGAGGATGACCGCGAAGGGCTCATCGCCGACGAGGTCCCGAGCCATCAGAACGGCGTGGCCGAGCCCCATCGCCTCCTTTTGGCGGACGTAGGAGAGGTGCACCATGTTGGAGACATTGCGGCTGAGGGCGAGCAGATCGGTCTTGCCGCGCTTCTCGAGGGTGCACTCCAGCTCGTAGCTGACGTCGAAGTAGTCTTCTATGGCGGATTTACCGCGGCCGGTGACGATGACGATCTGGTCGCAGCCGGCGGCCAGCGCTTCTTCAACGCCGTACTGGATGATGGGCTTATCGACCAGCGCCAGCATTTCCTTGGGAATGGATTTGGTGGCGGGCAGGAAGCGGGTTCCGAAGCCTGCAGCGGGGAAGATTGCCTTACGCACCCTGGCTTTTGACATGAGTCCGACTAAATTCCTTCCTGATTAATGTGGTTCCATGAGAACCGGGCATTCTACCGGGAGACGGGAGTAGGATGCGAGGGGTTTGTGCGGCGTTGGCGAGCGGTTTCGGTCCAGGTGATCTTTCGGGATTAGATTCCCAGGAGATCCGCTGGCCTTTTTAATGCAAGCAAAACGAAAAGTTAAGATCTGCAGGTTCCAGTTGTATTTGAGCCACTCGGAACGGCGCAAGCCGTTTCAGCTGGGCTCTCTGCTTTGGCGCTCTTCTCTGAAGTAGACTTTCCCGCTCCGGGAGATGGACGCTACAAAAGGTCCGCTATGCTTCCTGCAAATACTTCGCATCTGCCGATTGGCCTTCACGAGCAAATCGCCGGGATCACCGATTTCGCTCGACGTAAAGACGAATTCGCGAATTTTAAATTGTTCAATGAGCTTCTTTTCCAGGAATCGCGTGCGCTGCTTCTTGTCAAAAGTAACGAGAATCCATTTTCGTTCGCCGACCTTCCTGAGCAGTACCGTATCGTCGGCTGACCCACGGAAAAACTCCCGATGCCGCTTGTAGCGGATTCCGGCGCGATCCAGCTTTTCGACTAGCTCGTCGTAGTCAAGGTTGTGGTCCAGATAGAGGGTGAAACCTTTATGCGGCTGCTTTTGCTTCTTCGAGCGAGATCGCCTCTTCGATTTCGACTTCGGATCGACCATAGTCTCGTGCCAGCTTGGAAATCGAGGCTCCTCCGTTCTTTCTGCTCATCAAGAAGGCAGTGGAAATTCTGGAATTGACCAGTACCGGCATTCCAAAAGCGACACGAGGATCTATAACGACGACGCGCGGCGCCTGATCTGGATTCTGTTGGTGCTGCCGGCTGGTGAAGGGGAACAGCCTCTCAGCGATCCCTTGCGCATTCCGCTCAACCCGCTTCAAGAATGGATTCAGAATTGTTTTGAAAGCATGTTGACCGCTTGCTGTGAGGTTGATGAGTTCGTCCTCCTCACCTTCGAGGTAAATTTTTCGTCCTCTCGTCGCCAGTTGGTAATCTGCCAGTGGGTACTTGGAAGGCTTTTCGATCCTCAGTTCTTCAACGGACCGCCGTATCCGTGGTAACCCGATGTCGTGGGTTTCTCTGAGACTTTCGAGAACGTAGAGCTCAACGAGATTCTTGAACGACAAAAGCAGCGGTCTGCGGCTATAGACCGTTGTGAGGGGCGCGGCGCCGGCTTCGCCGATTGTCCAATATCTGACTGTGCTTTCGGGCACAAGCAGATAGCGGGCGGCCTCTTCGACCGTGTAGTTGGGGATCTCCAGCGGATTAAATTTCGCCTTGGGCATCGTCGCAAAAGTATATCGGAATCCCTTTTCTGCTGGGATGGGAGAGCTTCTTGTCCGCGCTTGCATTTCGGTCCACCTTCGGGCACACTCAGACCACTTCGTCCATGCCCGCGGACAGTTCAGATCAGTTTTTTGCAATCAGGATCGCCGGCCAGCGGTCCTGATTGCGTGAGGCGGACGTTTCGGTTTCTTCTTCTCCTTCGCTTACGCTGAACCAAGGCGAACCGGTTGAGTTCACGCGCTCCATGTACAAACACCAAGCTTTCTGAGCGAGTTTGTCAAGAGAATAGTGCGGGGCTCGCCTCCGGTCCTCTGGAGTGGGCGCAGCCGGCTCCTATACTGGGAGGGTATGCCCCGAACCATACCCGGAAACATGGCTCGAACCATGGCTCGCTCGCAGGCGCTGCGGCAGCGCGCAGAACAGCTCTTTCCCGGCGGCGTGAATTCGCCGGTGCGCGCTTTTCGCGCGGTGGGCGGCGATCCGCCGTTTGTAGAGCGGGCCGAGGGCGCGTATCTGTGGGACGCGGACGGCAACCGATACATCGACTACTGCGGCTCTTGGGGGCCGATGATCCTGGGCCACGCGTATCCGGCGGTGGTGGACGCGATCCGGGAAGCGGCGGGACGCAGCGCGAGCTTTGGGGCATCGACGGCGAGCGAGGGCGATCTGGCCGAGCTGGTGGTGGCGTGCTATCCAGCCATCGAAAAACTGCGCTTCGTCAGCTCCGGGACGGAGGCGACGATGTCGGCGATCCGCCTGGCGCGGGCCTTCACGGGGCGGAAATACGTCATCAAGTTCGAGGGTTGTTATCACGGCCATGCCGACGGGCTGCTGGTGAAAGCGGGTTCGGGCGTGGCGACCTTCGGGATTCCGGGGTCAGCAGGAGTGCCGGAAGAGACTGTGCGCTTTACTCTGGCTCTGCCGTACAACGACGTGGCGGCCGTGGAAGCGGCCTTTACCGCGCATCGCGGCGCGATTGCCTGCGTGATTGTGGAGCCGGTGGTGGGAAATGCGGGGTGTATTCCGCCGGCGCCGGGTTATCTGGAGGCGCTGCGCGAGCTGACCGAGCGCGAGGGCGCGCTGCTGATTTTCGACGAAGTGATGACCGGGTTTCGCGTGGCGCTGGGCGGAGCGCAGGAGCGGTACGGCAACCGCCCGGATCTGACCACGCTGGGGAAGATCCTTGGCGGAGGGCTGCCGTGCGGGGCCTTTGGCGGGCGCGCGGAGATCCTGGATCAACTGGCGCCGCTGGGGCCGGTCTACCAGGCGGGAACGCTGAGCGGGAATCCGCTGGCCATGGCGGCGGGCGTGGCTACGGTGAGCTATCTGCGCGAGCATCGGGCAGAGGTCTATGCGCGGCTGGAGCGGGTGAGCGCGGGGGTGGCCGACGGCGTGGCCGAAGCCGCGGCCGGTTGCGGGGTTCCGCTGACGACGAATCGCGTGGGGGCGATGTTCACCTGGTTCTTTACCAGCGAGCCGGTGACGGACTTTGCCGGCGCGGCCGGGTCGGACACGCAGCGGTTTGCTGCATTTCACCGGGCCATGCTGGAAGCGGGGGTGTGGCTGCCGCCGTCGCAGTTTGAAGCGGCGTTTGTGAGCGCGGCGCACAGCGATGAAGATGTGCGAGACACGGTGAGCGCGGCGCGGGGCGCGCTGGCGGCAATGCTTTGAAGTTCCGCTGACTGTCTCCTACCGGAAGTGCAGCGACAGGCCGGTGCTGGCGATGACTGGAGTCACGCCGGGGCCGACGTAGATGTGGCTGACGGCGATCTCCAGAATGCGCCAGTCCAGATGCGGGAACAGGCTGTGCGACGCCCCTAAGTCTGCCTGCCAGGCGGGGCCCCAGCCTGACGCAAAGGTTGCGTACTGGCTTTCGTAGCCGTTATAGCCCACGCCGCCACCCGCCTCGACATAGACGCGCAGGATGGGCAGGTTGAAGGCGAGGCGCGGGCCGAAGACGGCATCGTAGAGGCGCGCGCTGGCATTGGTGGGCACGGCGGTGCCGCGAACGACGAGCCCGAGCAGATGCCCCTGAATGTACGCGCCGGCGCTGCCGCCCCACAGGGTGCCGATACCCTGACCGGTGCGGGCGCCTGTGAATTCCGCGAAAACTCCGGGATCGGAGGAGTGGGCGGCGTCGAGTCCCTGGGCGCCGGCGGGTTGGAGGGAAAAGCCAGACAGCAATGCGAGTGCGAGCCAGACGAAGCAGCGTTTCACAGCGTGTCTCCCGCCCCTCGAGCGAGCATCCAGCGCGATGGGAACACGCCCTTCGATGCGCGAGACGGGGCGGATGTTAGCCGGATGGTTACCTTAGAGTTTTGCGTGAGATCAAAATCGGCCGCGGTACCCTCGCGTTCAGCGCAGAATGCACTCGGGAGGCAAGGATATGGGCGACTTTGGCGAGACCTTAGGCGCGATCCTGCTGTTCCTGGGCACTTTTCTGGGCTGCGTTTTGTGGGCCACGCACGGTCATCCGTCGGATGCGGATAACGAGGATCTCTCGGTTGTGGCGAAGGACCATTAGGTTCCCTGGGAGCTGGACCGTTGCCGAGCGAGACAACGGAAAACGGGATTTCGGCGTTCTCTCCATAGAGGAGAAGCGATATGCCGGGAACTCCGAACACAATTGGCCTGATTCTTCTATTTGTCGTTCTCTTTTTCGCGTCGATTCTGTGGGCGACGCACGGCGCCACGGGCGTTCACGACTCGCAGGAGCAGGATTTGCAGTCGATGGACGAGCCGACATAGGCCGGCGGCTTCGCGTTCACTCCGCCGCCAGACGTTCTCCGGGCATAAAGGCGCGGGTGACCAGCGAGAGCCCGAAGCAAATGAGGATGCAGCGGATGAGCAGGTCCGCCTCGTAGCGCCATGCGAGCACTGCGAAGCAGCAGGCGAAGGCGAAGGTGTAACTCTCGCCGAGCAGGGCCTGCAGCCAGCGCGGGCTGACTCCGGGTGACGCGAGACGCGGGAGCAGGCTGGGCACGATCCGTGGCACCCGCTGCCTGTATTCGAGATAGGCGGCGCCCTGCTGCTTCGTGAGGTAGTCTTCCTCCCCGAGGATCAACCGGAAGTAGAAAAGGATTGTGGCCAGCAGGAAGAACACCGCGCCGCTGGGCGGCATCAGGATGGCGACGCCGATGGAGAAGATCCATGTGCCGAGGTAGAGCGGGTTTCGGGTATGGCGGTAAGGCCCGGAAGCCATGACCTGCTCGGCATGCATCGCGCCGGAGTGGACGACCGAGTTTCCCAGGTAGGCAGTGCCCCAGATGCGCAGCGCCGATCCCAGGAAGACGCAGGCGATGGCCAGCGAGGTGACGAGGACGGTGGCCTGGGAGAGCGGCAGCCAGCCCCAGCGGGCGAGCAATGTGGAGAGCGCCAGCCAGGCGGTGGTGTCGGGCGCGACGTTGCCGTAGCGCGTCCACGGAGCCCAGAATCCGAGCACGTAGAGGAGGGCCGCGATCCAGACGCGGAAGCGAAATTCAAACTGCGTGGCTTTCATGGCAAAGGCAGGGTGCAGGGATTAGGGTATAGGGGTTCGAAGCGGCGGGGCGAGAAAAATCGACAGAGCCATGGCGCCGCCGGAGCGGTCATCTGAGCGCGTCCTTCAGGCGCCCGCGGGCGGCGGCGAGGCGCGCCTCAGCTTCGGCGCGGGTCATGCCCAGGCGGTGCATCACGACGGCGGCCTTGACCGAACCGGCCTTCTCGATCAGCTCTGCCGCGGCGGTGTTGTCGAGCCCGGTAATGGCGGCGACGATGCGCGCTGCGCGGTCAGCCAGCTTCGAGTTAGTCGGCTGCACGTTCACCATCAGGTTGCCGTAGACATAGCCGAGGCGGACGAGGACGCCGGTGGAGATCATGTTGAGCACCAGCTTGGTTGCGGTGCCGGCCTTCATGCGCGTGGAGCCGGTGACGACTTCGGCGCCGGTCGCGGGGGTGATGGCGATTTCCGCAGCCTGGGCGACCGGCGAGCCCGGCACGCAGCTCAGTCCGATGGTGAGCGCTCCCTGGCGGCGCGCATAATCGAGGCCGCCGAGCACGTAGGGGGTGCGGCCGCTGGCGGCGATGCCGACCAGCACGTCTCCGGCGGCGAAACCGCGCTCCCTGAGGTCGTGCGCGCCGAGGTCCGGATCGTCTTCCGCGCGCTCAATGGAGCGCCGCAGCGCCACGTCGCCGCCGGCGATCATGGCCTGCACCAGCGTGGGCGGCGTGTTGTAGGTGGGCGGGCACTCCGAGGCATCGAGCACGCCGAGGCGGCCGGAGGTTCCAGCGCCCTGGTAGAAGAGCCGGCCGCCGCGATCGATGCGCGCAACGATGGCGTCGATGGCGGCGGCGATCTTTGGCAGTTCGGGGTCGACGGCAGCGACGGCGGCGTGGTCGGCGGCGTGGATCACTGCGAGGAGTTCGGCGGTCGAGAGCTCATCCAGCCGTTCGGAGGCGGGAAGGCGGGCTTCGGTGGGGAGATTGGCGAGATCGGACATCAGGATTGAGGATAGCTTACCCAGCAATCTGCAATTTCTGCAGCTTTGCGCGCGCGGTTTCGACCGTGCGGACCTCGCACTCCCACAGCACGATGACCCTCCAGCCCTGGCGGCGGAGCGCGGCGGCGTTGCGGCGGTCGCGGGCGACATTGCCTCCCCGCTTGGCCGCCCAGAATTCGGCGCGGGTGGCGGGAACCACCGATCCATATTTGCAACGGTGACAGTGCCAGAAGCAGCCGTGGACGAAGATGGCGGTTTGGTGCTTCGGGAGGACGATGTCCGGGCGGCCGGGCAGATCTTTGCGATGGAGACGGAAACGGAAGCCCATGGCGTGGAGCGCGGAGCGGACGCGCATCTCAGGCTTGGTGTTGGCGGAGCGGATGGCCGCCATGTTGCGGGAGCGGGTTGCGGGGGTGTGGACGTCCATGATCAGGGCACAGAACACAGAACACAGAACACAGAACACAGAACACAGAACACAGAACACAGAACACAGAACACAGAACACAGAACACAGAACACAGAACACAGAGCTCAGAGCACAGAGCTCAGAGCTCAGAGCTCAGGGGAAGCATACAGTTGTCAGGCTCAGTCGGCCGCGACAAGGATGGGGCGCCCGGCGAGCCGTGCAGCCACGGACGCATGGCGTGGGCGACGGCGGCGATGACGGGCACGGCTACGCTGTTCCCGAACTGCTTGTAGGCCTGGGTGTCGGAGACGGGAATGCGGAAGCTGTCAGGAAATCCCATCAGCCGCGCGCACTCGCGCGGAGTGAGGCGGCGGGGCGTCTGCTTCGGGCCGCGGCTGATGAGAATCTCCGAGCCGTCTTTGTAATAGCGAGCCGAGAGCGTGCGGGCGATGCTGTCCCTGTCGACCAGGCCAAAGCCGAAGCCGTTGCCTGCGGCGCGATGCTTCGCCGCATACGCCTGGAGGTAGCTCCAGAGATGCTTTGTCAGCGTGTATTTGGGATTGACGGCGCCGCTCGGGGGCAGCGTGTAGGGCTCTTCGGGAAGTTGGCTGCCATCCTCCGGATGCAGGATGGCGCGGAGCTTCGGGCCGGACGGCGGCAGGGGGAGATCGTGGAGCGAAAAGGCGCTGGGCTCGCGGAAGCCGGCGATCAGGATACGCTCGCGATGCTGCGGGACAAAATGGGCAGCGTCGAGAACGCGCCACGAGATGTGGTAGCCCAGCTCCTCTTCGAGCGTCTGCCGGATGACGCGGAAGGTGTTGCCGTGATCGTGGCTGACGAGGTTCTTGACGTTCTCGAGCAGGAAAGCGCGAGGCCGGCGCGCGGCGAGGATGCGGGCTACGTCGAAAAAGAGCGTGCCCTGGGTAGCGCAGGCGAATCCGTGAGGACGGCCCAGCGCGTTCTTCTTGCTCACTCCGGCGATGGAGAAAGGCTGGCAGGGAAAACCGGCGAGCAAAAGATCGTGATCGGGCATGGCGTCTTCCGATTGCTCGCGGATGTCGCCGGCAATGGGATGCGCTTCGCCGAAGTTGGCGGCATAGGTGGTGCGGGCAAACGGATTCCACTCGGACGTAAAGACGCAGCGGCCGCCCGCCGCCTCAAAACCCATCCTCATACCGCCGATGCCGGCGAAGAGGTCGATGAAGGTGAAGGAGGCCGCGTTCACGGAGCTAGTTTGCGCTCTTCGGAGGAGATCGCCGCGCCTTTTTCGCCGCTTTCTTCGCTGGCTTCTTTGGCGCGGCCTTTTTCGCGGGAGCTTTCTTCGCCACTCGTTTTGCCGGCGTTTTTTTGCGGGCGGCGAGGGTTTTTTCGGTGAGCGCGGCGGTCAGCTCGGCGAGAGCGATGAGGCGCGCGGACTTGCGCAGGCGCTCGATGTCGTAGAAGCTGCGGCGGTGGTGGAGGAAAATGTGGACGACGAAATCCACGTAGTCCAGCAGGATCCACTCACCGAGGCGGCGGCCTTCGACGGAATTGGGATAGACGCCGAAGTCGCGCTTGAGGCGCAGCTGAATCTCGTCGGCGATGGCCTGCGACTGGCGCTCGTTGGCGGCGCTGGTGATCAGGAAGAAGTCGGTGAAGGCGGAGTCCGACGGGTCGAGCTCCAGAACCCGGGTGTCCTCGCCTTTCTTTTCATCGCAGGCCGCGGCGGCGGCCAGAACCATTTTGCGTGTTTCCGTGGATGCCATGCGTGGGTGAGCGCTCTCCTTGCTGGATGGTACGGCAAGTCGATGAGGATTGGCGACGGCAATTACGCCCCCCGGCCCTCCTGGTAGAGGCGGTGTTCGCCAATGTAGGCCGCGACAGCGGGGTCGAGGATGGTCCGGGGGGCGGCGCCCTGCTGCAGAGCCGCGCGGATGCTGGTTGCCGACGCCATCTCGTCCAGATCGGGCAGCAGGTAGAGGCGCGATTCGCGGCGGCCTGGGCCGTGCAGGGTGAGCGCCAGGCAGCCGGGCGGCGCGTCGCATGCGCCCACGGAGACGGCTGAAGGCAGCGCGGCGGCCAGACGGCCGAGATCGAAGCCGGGGCGCGAGGCAACGACGAAGTCGCAGGAGACCAGCACATCGGCGGGGCGATACCACTTGCTGACGCTCAGGAAGGAGTCGGCGCCCATGAGGCAGAAGATCTGGTCGTCGTGGGCGAGCTGGGCGCGCAGAGCCCGCAGGGTGTCGATGGTGTAGTTGGGGCGGCCATCGGCGCGAGGCGCGTCGATCAGGGAGAGCTCCAGGCCGCGGTGGTCCGCGATGGCCAGCCGGGTCATGGCGACGCGGTCCTCGAAGCTCGCCTGGGGGTGGTCGCGCTTGAGCGGCTGCACGCCGACGGGCGCGAAGAGAACGCGGTCGAGCGCAAGACGCTCGATGGCGAGGCGCGCGAGGGCGACGTGGCCGCGATGCGGCGGATCGAAGCTGCCGCCATAGAAGCCGATTCTCATGGGAACAGCGTATAGCGGGCAGCGTGTAGCGTATAGCGTGTAGGGGTGCGCCGCGTTTTTGGTGCATTGGGGTGAGGGTATGCGGCGTCGGGCGGTCATTGGGCTGGGAGCGAATCTGCCGTCGCGCGCGGGCGGGCCGGAGCAAACGGTGCGGGCCGCGATGGAGGAACTGAGGGGGGCGGGCCGAGTGGCCGCGCGATCGTCTCTGTACCGGACTGAGCCGGTGGAAGTGGAGGAGCAGCCGGCGTTTGTGAATGCCGTGGCGGAGATTGACACGGAGCTGGAGCCGGACGCGCTGCTGGATTTTTTGCTGGCGCTGGAACGGCGCTATGGGCGCGACCGGCAGCGCGAGGCTCCCAAAGGGCCGCGCACGCTGGATCTGGATTTGCTGCTGGTCGGCGATGAGGTGATCGCGACAGCAAATTTGCACGTGCCGCATTCGGCACTGGCGGAGCGGCGCTTTGTGCTGGAGCCGCTCAAGGAGATTGCGCCGGAACTGCGGCATCCGGTGCTGGGGAAGACGATGGCGGAGCTGCTGGCGGAGCTGCCGGATGAGGGCGCGAATCGGCGGGACGCGGTGAAGAAGCTTCGGGGTCCGACCACCCTTCCGTGAATCAAAAACCCATGCGCGGATTTCGAGTGATTGCGATGCTGGTTGCCGTTGCGGCGGCGGCGTCCGCGCAAACGCGGGGAACGGTGCGGAATGCGCGCGGGGAGCCGGTGGCGTCGGCGTCGATCCGCGATATGGCGGGGGACACGCTGGCGGTGACCGGCCCGGATGGGCGATTCATGCTGGCGGCGGCGCCGCGGCAGATCGAAGTGGCAGCCACGCACTACGTGGCCGTGGTGGCAACGGTGACGCCGGGGCAGCCGCTGACGGTGGTGCTGCGCCAGCCGCTGGAGACGGTGACGGTAACTGCGTACCGGTCGCCGCTGGGCGGGAGCGATAGTCCGGCGAGCACGCGGGTGCTGGACCGGCAGCAGATGCAGCAGGCGGCTCCGGCGGCACTGGACGGGAAGCTGCGCGAGATTCCAGGATTCGAACTGTTCCGGCGTTCGAGCTCGCTGGTGGCGAATCCGACGACGGAGGGCGTGTCGCTGCGCGGGCTGGGCTCAACGGCGGCGAGCCGGTCGCTGGTGCTCTTCGACGACGTGCCTTTGAACGATCCGTACGGGGGATGGATTCACTGGGAGGAACTGCCGGAGGCGGCGATCCGCTCGGTTGAGGTGGTGCGCGGCGGGGCTTCCGATTTGTACGGATCGAGCGCAATCGGCGGCGTGATCAGCGTGATTCCGGTGCGGCCGGAGACGTCGGGCGTGGAGGTGAGCAGCAGCGGCGGATCGGAGAGCGAGCTGGACCAGGGCGTGCTGGCGACGGTGAAGCGCGGCGCGTGGGCGGGGCTCGGGAGCGGCAGCGCGATGGCGACGAACGGATATACGCTGGTGGCGCCGAATCTGCGCGGGCCGATCGATCAGCCATCGAACGTTCATGCGCAAAATGCGCTGGCGGAGATCGAACGCGATCTGCCGGACGGCGGAACGATGTTTCTGCGCGCGAACGCGCTGAACGAGAGCCGGCATAACGGAACTCCGGAGCAGTGGAACAAGACGCGGCTGTGGCGAAGCGCGGCGGGCGCGGACCGGCGAAGCTGGACGCTGCGGCTTTACGGGAGCGACGAGCATTTTCGGCAGACATTCTCGAGCCTTGCGGTGGGGCGAGCGTCGGAAACGCTGACGCGGTACGTTTTCGATCCGGCGACGGAGCTGGGCGCGGCGCTGCGATGGCATCGGGCCGTTGGGAAGGATGCGCTGCTGCTGGCCGGAGCGGATACGCACGATGCAAAAGCCGCGGACGATGAGCAGTTATTCCTGGGCGCGGGGGGAACGCTGAGCACGGCGGCGAAACAGCGGCAGACGGGCGCGTGGGGCGAGGCGCTGCTGACGCCGGCGAAGTGGACGCTGAGCGGGTCGGCGCGCGTCGATCATTTCTCGAATTTCAACGCGCGGCAGTACAGCTCCGGGGCGGCAGCGGCGCCATTGCCTTCGTGGAGCGAGACGGTCTTCGATCCGCGGCTGGGAGTGGCGCGGCGGATTACGCCGTCGCTGGCGGTGAGCGCATCGGCGTTTCGCGCGTACCGCGCACCGACGGAGAACGAGCTGTATCGAACCGGACAGGTAGGGCAGCAGGTGACGGAGCCGAATCCAAACCTGCGCTCGGAACGGGCGACGGGCTGGGAGACGGGCGTGCAGGCCGATCTGCGGAAGTACGGATCGAGCGTGCGGGCCAGTTATTTCTGGACCCAGGTGAACCGGCCGATTACCGCGCTGACGCTGAGCGTGACGCCGACCGAGGAACTGTTGCGGCGCGAGAACCTGGGGCAGATCGAGAGCCGGGGAGTGTCACTCGACTACGCGATGCAGCCCGCGGAGTGGATCGGGATCGAGGGCGGATATCAATTTGCGGATGCGACGGTGACACAATTCGCGCCGCAGCCGGAGCTGGTGGGGAAATGGATTCCGGAGGTGCCGCGGAACATGGCGACGGCGCAGGTGCGGCTGTCGCGGCCGCGGCTGGGCCTGCTGAGCGTACAGGGGCGGCTGAGCGGACGCGAATGGGACGACGATGCGAATACCTATCTGCTGCACGGGTATTTTCGGCTGGACGCGACGGCGCAGCACAACGTGGGACGGCACTGGGTGGTCTTCGGCGACGGTGAAAACCTGTTCGACCGCTCGGTTGAGGTGGGCAAGACGCCGGTGCTGACGCTGGGGACGCCGCGGCTGGTGCGGGTGGGAGTAAGGGTGCGGTGGGGAGAGTAACGAAGGCCAGCTGTTGGTGATTCGTCACCGGTTTTTAGCTGATAGCTAATCGCTCACAGCTAGCAGCGGTTTTCGATGAGGGCGGCGACGCCCGCGCCGATGGCGGCGAGGGCGGGATCTTCGGGGAGGACTTCGACGGAGTAGTTCTGGAGCGGGGACATCTTGACCATCTCGTAGAGGTACTGCTTGAGGCGGGGCAGCTCCAGGCGCTGGATGTCGCGGCCGGTGAAGCAGAAGCGGCCGGGGCCTTCGAGGTGGATCTGCGAGGCGGTAGCGGCGGCGAGGGCGCGATGCCACCGGTCCACGAACTGCGCGCAGCGCTGGTCGCCTTTACGAGCCGCGGCAAAGACTTCGTCCGGCTCCATGTCGAGGAAGCGCAGACGCATGGCGCGATGGCCCATGATGCCCTCAAGGTGACCGAGGCCGCCGCAGCCGCAGTATTTCTCGCGGGGGTCGAGCGTCACGACCATGTGGCCGCCCTCCCAGGGGCCTTCGGTCCAGGGATAGCGTCCGAAGCCGATGCCGTTGCCGATGGTCCACACGCGGATGGAGCGGTCCAGCTGGCCGCGCGAGGCGGCGATGCCGGCAGCCACGGCGTCAGCATCGTTGAAGACGCTGAGCCTGAGGCTGAGGCCGCGTTTCTCGAGCCCGGCGCGAAGGTTATCGCAGACGCGCGCGCCCTTGAGCTGGGGCAGGTTGGGCGAGTCGAGCATGACGCCCTGGTGCAGGTAGCCGGGGACGGCCACGCCCGCTGCCAGCACCGGCGCATCGGAGGTGGCGGCCAGCGTTGCGATAGCTTCGCACAGGAGCTCGCAGAGGCTTTCAGAGGGAACTTCGATGAGGCCGTTGGTTGCGTCGAGATTTTCAGGAAACTCCCTGAGGCCGCCCTGCACACGATTTTCCTGCACCAGACCGGCGACGATCCGGGTGGTCATGACCACGCCAACCGCATTCGACATACTGCCCTCCGCCGCAACCATTACCCCTCGAAACGCGCCAGCCGGTTGATGCCATTGAAGGCAGCGGCCTTGTAACACTCGGCCAGAGTGGGATAGTTGAACACCGTATCGATGAAATAGTCGAGCGTGCCGTTGAGGGCCATCACCGCCTGGCCGATGTGCACCAGCTCCGCCGCGCCTTCGCCGATGATGTGTACGCCCAGCACCTGCTTCGTCTCGCGATGAAAGACGATCTTGAGGCGGCCGGTGGTGTCGCCGCGAATCTGGCCGCGCGCGATCTCGCGATAATAGGCTACGCCCACCTCGTAGGGCACGTCCTCTTCGGTGAGCTGCTCCTCGGTCTTGCCGATGAAGGAGATTTCCGGGATGGTGTAAATCCCGTAGGGATAGAAGCTGGGATTCGACTGCACATGGGTGTTGCCGAAGGCGCGCTCGGCGGCGATCCTCCCCTGCTCCATGGAAACCGAGGCCAGCGCCGGGAAGCCGATGACGTCCCCAACGGCGAAAATGTGCGGCACTTTGGTATGGAAATCCTGATCGACAGGGATACGTCCGCGCTTGTCGGCTTCGATGCCGGCGGCGGCCAGATTCAGCTCGTCGACATTGCCCTGGCGGCCGACCGCGTACAGGAGCGCATCGCCGGAGATGCGCTTCTTGCTTTCCAGATTGGCCACGACGGCGCCGTCGGGGAGCTCCTCCACGCTTTCCACTTCCTCGGCCAGGCGCATGGTGACGCGGCTGTCGCGCAGGTGATAACTGAGGGCTTCAATGATTTCCTGGTCGGCAAACTCCAGCAGGCGCGGGCGCTTTTCAACCAGGGTGACGCGCACGCCGAGCGCGGCGAACATGCAAGTGTACTCGACGCCGATGACGCCGCCGCCCACCACGATGAGGCTCTTGGGCAGATCGGGCAGCTCCAGGACCTGATCGCTGTTGATGATGGTCCTGCCGTTGACGGGCACTTTGGGCGACGAGGCCGGCCGCGTGCCCACGGCGATGATGATGGTGTCCGATTCGTAGGTGTTCGTCCCGCGCGGTCCGGCCACGTGGACGTGGTGGGGATCCTCGAAGCTGGCCACGCCGGTGACCATTTCCACGCCGTTGCGGGAAAGCTGGGCTTCGGTCACGTCGATCTCAGTCTTGATGACGTGCTGGACGCGGAAGGCGAGATCGGCCATGGTGATCTTTTCCTTCACGCGATAGTTCATGCCGTAGATCGACCGGTAGTTGTAGCCGGAAAGATGGAGCACGGCTTCGCGCATGGTTTTGCTGGGGATGGTTCCGGTGTTGATGCACACGCCGCCTACGACGCTGCGCATCTCAACGAGCGCAACGCTTTTGCCCTTCTTCACGGCTGACACCGCCGCGCGTTGACCGGAAGGGCCGGAGCCGATAACCAGCAGATCGTATTTCGCCATGCGTCAGAGTGGGACCAGGAGGCCGTTTGGGAGCAGGTCCGTGCTCATCTTAAATCGTATTGGCGCACGCCGTGTGAATTCACCCGTACACTCATTATTCAGATGCTGCTGTATGCCATTACGAGTCGCGCGCTGCTGCCGGGCGACGAAGCGGCGAAGCGCGAGCGCCTCGCGGAGCTGGCTGCGGAGTGGGCGCGCGGCGGCGTGGAGTACATCCAGGTGCGCGAGAAGGACCTGCCGCTGACCGAACTGCAGTCGCTGGCTGCGCGGATTGTGGAGGCCGTGCGCGGCGCGAAGGGGAAGACGCGCGTGCTGGTGAACGGACCCGCGCAGGTGGCCATCGATGCGGGCGCCGACGGCGTGCATCTGCCCTCGGGGACGCTGGGTCAGCGTCCGGGATCGCCCCCTTCGGCGGCCTTGGGGCAAAATGCCGTGCAGGCGGCCGAGCAGGTGTATGCGCGCGCGGGGCGTGAGGTGATGGTGAGCGCAGCGTGCCATTCGGCAGAAGAAATTCGGCGCGCGGCCGGTGCGGATCTGCTGCTCTTTTCGCCGGTCTTTGAAAAGGTGACGGCGGAACGCACCACGCGCGGCCAGGGGCTTGCAGCTCTGGCGGCGGCGGCCGAGCTGGCGAAGCCTGTCCCGGTGCTGGCCCTGGGGGGCGTGACCGAAAAGAATGCAGCAGCGTGCGTGCAGGCTGGCGCAGCGGGCGTGGCGGCTATCCGGCTGTTTTTGAGCGACGCATGGCGCGGCCTGGTGGATGCCGGCCCTGATGGCGCGCGACCATCCGCATCCTGAGTCATCGAAATCCCATCATGCCCGCGCCGCCCGAACCAGCCCGTACCCTCGCTGCCCCAGTAGATCGCCACCGCCGCTTCGGCGTGGGCATGGGCTATGCGGCGTGCGCGCTGGCGGGAATCTTCTGGAGCACGGGATTTTTCTTCGGGAAAATCTGCTTCACGCGGCTGAGCGTGGGCCACTTTGTGCTGTATCGCTTTCTCTTTGGCTGCGCGGGGCTGCTGCCGCTGATCGAGCGCCCGCGTTTTTCGCGCCACGAGTGGAACCTGCTGCTGATCGGATCGTTTCTCGGCATTCCCGTGCAGTTTCTGGTGCAGTTCTACGGCCTCGCTCTGACCACGGTGAGCCACGCGGCGCTGATGGTGGGCACCATGCCGGTGATTCTGGCGGTGGGTGCGACCATGTTCAACCACGAGCGGCTGGACACGAAGGGATGGCTGGCCATCTTCGGCTCGACGGCGGGGATTGTGCTGATTGTGAGCAGCAGCGAGCGGGGGATCGGCAGCGGCAGCCTGAAGGGCGATCTGCTGGTGATTGCCGCGATGTTCATCGCGCTGGGGTGGATCCTGATCAATCAGCGGCTGATGCGGCGCGGGCATTCACCCATGTCGGTCACCATCTGGGGGCTGCTGGTGGGCACGGCGATGCTGGCTGCGTGGGTGCTCGTGCGCGACGGGCTGCCTCCGGTACACGGTGTGGGGCTGCCGATCTGGGGCGCGGTGCTGGCGAGCGGCCTGCTGTGCACGGCAGCCAGCACGGCCTTGTGGAACTGGGGCATCCATCACGCGCCGGCCTCGCGCGCGGGTGTGTTCCTGAACATTGAGCCGGCGGTGGGAGCGATTCTGGGAGTGGAGCTGCTGGGCGACCACCTGGGCGCGGGCGCGTGGATCGGCGGCGCGCTGATCATTGTTGCCGCAGTGGTGCTGACGACTACGGGGCAAGTGGATACGGAAATTCCAGTGGGGACGTAACCTTTCAGCGGCCGCGCATGCCGCCGAGCATGCTGGCGGCGCGGCGCTGGAGCAAGCCGCCTTTGCCCATGCCCTTGAACATCTTGCGCATCTGGGCGTACTGGCGCAGGAGGTGGTTCACTTCCTGCACGGTGGTGCCGGAGCCGTTGGCGATGCGCTTGCGGCGCGAGCCGGAGATGATCTCGTGGTGGGTGCGCTCTTTGGGGGTCATGGAATTGATGATGGCCTCGACGCGGGTGAACTGTTTTTCGTCGACCTGGCCGGCCATCTGCTGCATGCCCGCGAAGGGGCCGACGGAGGGCAGCATCTTGAGGATGCTTTCCATCGAGCCGAGCTTTTTGATCTGGCGGAGCTGATCGCGGAAATCTTCGAGCGAGAAGCCGTCGCCGGAGAGCGCCTTGCGGGCGAATTCTTCTGACTTCTTTTTGTCGAGCTTTTCTTCGGCGCGCTCGATGAGGGACATGATGTCGCCCATGCCGAGGATGCGGCCGACGATGCGGTCGGGATGGAAGGCCTCGAAGGCGTCAGGCTTTTCGCCGGTGCCGATGAACTTGACGGGCTGGCCGGTGACATGACGGATGGAGAGCGCCGCGCCGCCGCGGGCATCGCCGTCCATTTTGGTAAGGACGGTGCCGGTGAGCGCGAGGCGCTTGTGGAAGGCTTCGGCGGACTTGACGGCGTCCTGCCCGGTCATGGCGTCGGCGACGAAGAGGATCTCCTGGGGCGAGAGCAGCGATTTGAGCTTCGCCATCTCGTCCATCAACTGCTCGTCGACGTGGAGACGGCCGGCGGTGTCGACGATGAGCGTGTCGCAGCCGGTAATGACGGCTTCGCGGCGGGCTTCTTTGGCCAGGCGCTCGACCAGCGCGGTGCCGGCGGGCTCGCCCTTCTGGTCGCCCTCGTAGATGCTGGCCTTGATCGACTGCGCGACGACGCGGAGCTGCTCGCGGGCGGCGGGCCGGTAGACGTCGACGGAGACGAGCATGGGGCGATGGCCGCCTTTTTGCAGCCATGCGGCGAGCTTGCCCGCGGTGGTGGTCTTGCCGGAGCCCTGGAGACCGGCCATCAGGATGACGGTGGGCGGACGCGAGGCGAACTGGAAGCGCGCCACGTCTTTGCCGAGGATCGCAATCAACTCGTCGCGCACGATTTTCGTCACCTGCTCGGTGGGCGAGAGCGAGGTCAGCACTTCCTGGCCGAGCGCCTTCTCGCGAATGTGGTCGATGAGCTCTTTGACCACATTGAGGTTGACGTCGGCCTCGAGGAGGGCGACGCGGATCTCGCGCAGCGCCTCCTGCATGTTTTCTTCGGTGACGGCGCCCTGGCCGCGGAGGTTTTTGAAGGCGCGCTGGAGCTTTTCTGAGAGGTTCTCAAACATAGCGACAGCTATAGTTTACCAGTGAGGAAAGGCCGCGCTTTGCCGCGAATCGCGGCGGCGGCTCGGCCCGGCGAACGGAGACACGACTCCGCGCATCCAAGCTGATGTGGAACCGATTGTTCATCGCGTGCAGCGCGATCCCCGCCAGCGCGGAGAAGGGCCCAGCTTCCTGGCCGTGGTGATCATGAGCGGCGTGGTGCTGGTTGTCTTCTTCATCGTCGCCTATCTCGTGCTGCTCACCTCGGGACGCGAGCTGCTGCCGGGCGTGCAACAGACCGCCCATCCGCACTCCATGGTGCGGGTCGATCGGCCGACGCGGGCTGCGTAGTTCTCGCGGCCGGCATTCGCACCTGAGAGAATAGAAGCGCCCCGTGCGGTGATTCCGTGGCGGGCGTTTTTCTTTCTATGCGTCTGAGCGGGCGAAGACGGAACATGGTTCTGTTCACGCTGCTGGGCGTGTGTCTCATCGGCGTAGCGGTGACGCTGAACGTGGGATGGATCGTGCTGAACTGGCGGCGCCTGGTTCCGCTGGCGGTGGGCATCCCGTTTTTCCTGCTGCTGATTGCCGGCGTGGCGCTGAACACTATCTTCCTGGTGCGCGAGGTTCGGCGCAACGAGCGGCACGACGCCTTTCTGAGCGCGGTGACGCACGAGCTGAAGACTCCGGTGGCCTCGATTCGCCTTTACCTGGAGACGCTGCAGAGCCGGCCCATGGACGACGCGCAGCGCAACGAGTTCTACGAGCGCATGCTGGAGGACAGCGACCGCCTGGCCGGGACCGTGGAACAGGTGCTGAAGGCCGGCGAAGTGGGACAACGGGCGCGCTCGCACGTGCGCGTGCCGGTGGGGATGCGCGCTCTGGTCGAGGATTGCATCCGCATGACGCGCGCACGGCACCACCTGGACGAGGCGGCGATGACGCTGGACGTGGAGCCGACCAGCCTGCCGATGACGGTGCGCGGCGATCCCGAAGAACTACAGACGGCGCTGCTCAACATCCTGAACAATGCGGTGAAATACTCGCCCAACGGCGTGGAGGTGCGCGTGACGCTGCGCGTGGAGCACGATGCGTGGGTGCGCGTGAGCGTTACGGATCGCGGGATCGGGATACCCGCGGCGCACCTGAAGCGGATCTTCCGCCGTTTTTACCGTGTGCCCGCGCGCAATGTGCTGCGCACCAAGGGGACGGGGCTGGGACTGTATCTGGTGCGAACGATCGCGCGGCAGCATGGCGGCGACGCAATCGCCGAAAGCGCGGGCGAGGGGCGCGGCGCGACGGTGACCCTGCAGTTGCCGCGCATTCTCAAGCCGCTGGCGGAACAGGAATAACCATGGCGCGGATTCTGATCGTCGAAGACGAGGCCCATCTGGCACAGGGACTGCTTTTCAATCTGCGTGCGGAGGGTCATGAGGCGAGCGTCGCCGGCGATGGCGAGTCGGCGCTGGAGATCCTCCGCGGCAGCCGCTTCGACGCGGTGGTGCTGGATGTGATGTTGCCGGGCAGGAATGGATTTGAGGTGGCGGCGGCTTTGCGCGCGGAAGGAAACTACGTTCCGGTGCTGATGCTGACGGCGCGGGGGCGTGCAGAGGACGTGGTGCAGGGTTTTGCCGCGGGCGCTGACGATTATCTGACCAAGCCGTTTGACCTGGCCGTGCTGCTGGCGCGGCTGAGTGCGCTGCTGCGCCGGATGAGCTGGCCGCAGACGGCGAAGGCCGCCAACGAAGAGTTGCCGGAGTTTGAGTTTGCGGGGCGGCGCATCGATTTCGAGGCGCTGGAACTGCACGCGCTCGGCCGCACGGTGCGCCTGACGCTCATGGAGTCCGACCTGCTGCGCTACCTGGTGCGCAACCGCGAGCGCATCGTCTCCCGCAAGGAGCTGCTGGAGCAGGTATGGCACGTGCGCGAAGACACCGACACCCGGGCTATCGACAACTTCATCGTGCGGCTGCGGCGGTACATCGAAGACGACCCCGCTACTCCGCGCTATCTGCAGACGATTCGCGGCGTGGGTTACAGGTTCGCGCCGAATCCGGACGACGCGGCGGGCGAGGGAGAATAGCGAGCGATCGCACCGAGCGCATGGGATTCCCGGGCCAGGAGAGTGCGGCTTTCGCGCTGATTCTTCGTCCATAACCATGGCGCTGAGTCCTCAGCAAGGCTGGCGCATCTACGATGAACAGGGGAGGATTCGATGCGGGAAGTAACGCTGAGGATTGAGAATATGCACTGCGGAGCGTGTGTGAAGCGCGTGAGCCAGGCGCTGGAACGCGTGAGCGGAGTGCAGGTGGGTGAGGTGCGAGTGGGCGCGGCGCGGGTTCAGGCTCCCGAGGACGTGCCGGAGAGCGCGCTGCTGAGCGCGGTGGAGAAGGCCGGGTATCCGGCGACCGTGGAGCGGTGATGCCCACAGGGGAAAAGGCCGTAAATGTCACCGAGACGGTGACAAAAGCATTGCCGGCAGTGCGCACCGTGACGCTTCCCGTGATGGGGATGAGTTGCGCGGCCTGCCAGGGCCATGTGGAGCGAGCCCTGCGTGGAACGCCGGGCGTCGAGGAAGCCAGCGTCAATCTGCTGACGAATTCGGCGCGGGTGCGGTTCAGCCCGGGGGTGACGACCCTGGACAATCTGATCACGTCGGTCCGCGAAGCGGGATACGACGCGGCTCTGCCCGCTGAAGCAGGCGCGGTGGAGGAAGACCGGCCGTCGGAGGAAGGCGCGTTGCGCGCCAAGGCTATTTTTACCCTCGCCGGCGGCGTGGTGGTGCTGGCGCTGGCCAACGCGCAGCACTGGCTGGCTCCCATGGCGCCGGTGCTGTTTCGCGTTACCCCGCGCGATCTGGAATGGACCATGCTCGCCATCACCGTAGTGGGGATGATCTGGGGCGGGGGCATCGTCTACCGGCAGGCGTGGACGGCTGCGATCCATCGCAGCACGAACATGAACACGCTGGTGGCGCTGGGCACCGGAGCGGCCTTCGTCTACTCGCTGGCCGCCACGCTGATGCCGGGTGAGTTCGTGCGCCACGGACTGAAGCCGGATGTCTATTACGACGCGGTGCTGCTGATCCTGGGCTTCCTGCTGCTGGGACGGTGGCTCGATGCGCGCGCCAAACGGCGCACGCTGGATGCGCTGCACGAATTTATGAAGCTGCAGCCGCAGTCGGCGCGGGTGCTGCGCGATGGGCATGAGATTGAGGTTCCGCTGGCCCAGGTAGTGGCGGGCGAGGTGGTGGTGCTGCGGCCGGGCGAGCGTGTGCCGGTGGACGGCGTGGTGCTCAGCGGCGTGAGCTCCATCGACGAGTCGCTGATCACGGGCGAGTCGATGCCGGTAACGCGCAGCGCGGGCGACCGGGTGGTGGGCGGCTCGCTGAATTTCGAGGGCGCGCTGGAATACCGCGCCACGTCCATCGGTGCGGAGAGTGTGCTCGGCCAGATGATGCGCCTGGTTCAGGAGGCGCAGGGATCGCGCGCGCCCATGCAGCAACTGGCCGATCGGGTGAGCGCCGTCTTTGTGCCCACGGTGCTGGGCCTGGCCCTGGCGACCTTCGCCATCTGGATCGCGCTGGGCGGCGGCGCTGGCCGGGCCTTTGCCGTATCCGTCGCCGTGCTGGTGATCGCATGTCCCTGCGCGATGGGGCTGGCGGTTCCGGCGGCGCTCACCGTGGCCATCGGCCGCGGAGCGCAGCTGGGCGTGCTCTTCAAGGGCGGCGAGAGCCTCGAGCGCGTGGCGCGCGTGGACACGGTGGTCTTCGACAAGACGGGCACGCTGACCGAGGGGCGGCCGGAGGTCACGGCGGTGCATGCGGCCGAGGGTCTTCGCGACGAGGACGTGCTGGCGCTGGCAGCCGCACTGGAACAACGGTCGGAGCACCCGCTGGCGCGCGCGATTCTGAGCGCTGCGGAGCAGCGGGGCGTACGCGTGCCTGCGGCCGAGGGCGTGCATGCTATTCCCGGCAAGGGAATCAGAGGTGCAATCAACGGGCTGCCCGCTTCCGCGGGCAACGCGGCGCTGATGCGAGATCTCGGCATCGCGGTTACGGAGGCGAGCGGCGATGCGGGAACGACGCAGATGTTTGTGTCGCGAGACGGTCTGATTGTGGGCACCATTGAGGCGCGCGACACGCTACGCGCGACGGCGGCCGAGTCGATTGCGGCATTGCGGCAGATGGGCATTCGCACCGCCATGCTGACCGGCGATACCCCGGGAACGGCGGAGACGATCGCGCGGACGGCGGGAATCGACGAGGTTTGGGCAGGGCTGCTGCCGGAGCAGAAACTGGAGAAAATTCGCGAGCTGCAGCGCGCCGGGCGGCGCGTGGCCATGGCCGGCGACGGCATCAACGACGCCGCGGCCATCTCCCAGGCGGATGCGGGGCTGGCGATGGGTACCGGGGCGGATCTGGCGCGCGAGGCCGGCGACGCCATCCTGCTGCACGGCGAGCCGCGGCAGATTGTGGATGCGGTGCTGCTGGCGCGGCGGGCGCTGCGGACGATGCGGCAGAATCTGGGCTGGGCCTTCGGCTATAACCTGCTCGGGATTCCCATCGCGGCCGGCGCACTGTATCCGGCGTTTGGGATTCTGCTGAGCCCGGCGATTGCCAGCGGGGCCATGGCTCTCAGCTCGGTCAGCGTGCTGGCCAACAGTTTGCGGCTCAGGCGATTCGCTCCGCGATAGACTGACAGAGGAATCACCTGTGCGGATCCTCACCCGATACATCCTGAAGGAAGTCCTGTCGCACGCGCTCATCGGGGGCGCGATTTTCACGTTTGTGCTGTTCATCCGCTACCTGCCGAGCCTGCTGGACCTGGTGGTGCGCAACAGCTCCTCGATGGGCATCGTGGCGTCCATCGTGGCCTTTATGCTGCCGGACATGTTCACCGTCACCATCCCCATGGCGGTGCTGGTGGGCATCCTGCTGGGGCTCAGCCGGCTGGCGTCGGACAGCGAGATCACAGCCATGCGGGCCTCGGGCATCGGGGTGGGCTCGTTTGTGCGCATTGTCGGCATGGTGGCCGTGGCTGCGTGGGTTCTGAGCCTGGCCAACACCATGTACTTCGCGCCGAAGGCGACAGCGGCGATGATACGCGACGAGGATGCCCTGGCCAGCGCGCAGGCTTCGTTCGAGGTGCAGCCGCGCGTCTTTTACGAGGATTTCAAAAATTACGTTCTGTATGTGCAGGACGTGCGCGCAGCCAGGGGCGCGGCCAACTGGCGGCAGATTTTCCTGGCCGATGTGACCGACCCCGCGGCGCCTCGGATCACCACGGCAGCCCGCGCCACGGTGGTGAACGGCCCGCACCAGACCATTACCATGCGTCTGCGCAACGGGACCGAGCACCAGACCGTTCCAAGCCAGCCGAACGACTACACGGTTTCGACGTTCGCTCAAACCGATCTGCCACTGGAGGCGGGCGCGCAGGAAGACGTTCGCCTGGGACACAGCGACACGCCCATTCTGGCCATGGGCAACCGCGAGCTGCTGGCGCGGACCCACGGCAGGAACGGCCGGCTCTACGACATCGAGTTCGAGAAGCGGCTCGCTTACCCGGCTGCCTGCCTGGTGCTGATGCTGGTGGGCGTGCCCCTGGGCATGGCCTCGCGCCGCGGCGGCAAGAGTGCGGGCTTCGTGCTGACGATCGGGCTGGTGTTCATCTATTACTTTCTCTCCTCCACCGGAACGGCGCTGGCGCGGCAGAATAAGATTCCCGCGTGGGCCGGCGTGTGGGAGGCCAACATCCTCTTCGCCATCTGCGGGATCGTCCTGCTGCGGCAGATGGCCACCGGCGGCGCGGCTTTGGCAGCGGTGCAGTCGGTGGGCAACTGGTTCCGGCTGCGCGCGGGCAAAACCGCCGCCACCACGGAAACCATCGCCGTGCCGACGCGCAAGCGCGAGACGCGCGGACGCTTCCCGCTCATTCTCGACGAGTACGTGCTGCGCGAGTTTCTGTTCACCTTCGCGATGGTACTGGTCACCTTCGTGATGCTGATGCTGGTCTTCACATTTTTCGAGCTGCTCAGCGACATCATCCGCAACAAAACGGCTCTGGTCACCGTCGGCGAATATCTGATCGATCTGACGCCGAGCATGATCTACCTCATCACCCCGCTCAGCGTGCTCATCGGGGTGCTGGTGGTGTTCGGCATCATGAACCGCAACAGCGAGCTGACGGCGATGAAGGCGACGGGCATCAGCCTCTACCGCATTGCGGTGCCGGTCATCACCATCGCGGCGATCCTGTCGGTCTCGCTGTTCGCGTTCGACGAGCTCTACCTGCCGCAGGCCAATCGCAGGCAGGAAGCGCTGCGCGATGTGATCAAGGGCAAGCCGCCGGAAACCTTCGAACATCCGGGACCGCGATGGATTTTCGGGGATCAGCGGCCGGGCCAGCCAGGCTCGATCTTCTACTACGAGTACTTCGATCCGAGCCGGGACGCCTTCGACAACATCACCGTGTTCGAGTTCAAACCCGGATCGTTCACCATCGCGAAGCGCATCTTCGCCTCGACGGCGGCGTGGCAGCCCAATCTCCACGCCTGGGTGTTCGAAGACGGCTGGGTGCGGACCTTTGCCGGCGACGAAATCGCCAGCTACGAGACGTTTCCGGTCGAGACATTTCCTGAGATCAGCGAGCCGCCCTCCTATTTCACCAAGGACGTGAGGCCATCGTCGGAGATGAGCTTCGACGAGCTGGCGCACTACATTCATTCGCTGCGGCAGAGCGGATTCAACACGGTGCCGCTGCGGGTGCAGCTGAACCACAAGCTCGCCTATCCGCTGATTACCCTGGTGATGGCCGTGCTGGCCATTCCCTTCGCGCTGTCGATGGGCCGGCGCGGATCGCTCTCCGGCATTGCGGTAGCCATCGGCGTCGCGATCACTTATTTTGCAGTTTCGGGGCTCTTCGAGGCCATGGGGAACGTCAGCTGGCTTCCCCCGGTGCTGGCCGCGTGGTCCCCGGATTTCCTCTTCGGGCTGGCCGGCGCCTATCTGCTGCTGCGCACGCCGACGTGAGGACAGGAACGGATCGAACGCAATGTTCAGGAAGCTGAAACCGCTCTTCCCGTATATGCGCAAGTACTGGCGCGCGTATGTGTGGGGGTGCGTGTGCACGGTTGCCGCGAACGCCATCTGGGTTCAGTTTCCACGGGTCATCGGCTCGGCCATCGACGACCTGAAAGCCGGCGTGACCTGGGCCAAGATTTTCGATCATGCCGGATTGCTGCTGGCCGTCACCGTGGCGCACGGGATCCTCCTGTTCCTGATGCGCTGGATTCTGATCGGCATCTCGCGGGACATCGAATTCGATCTGCGCAACGACCTCTTCGCGCACCTGGAGAAGCAGTCGGCCTCGTACTTCCAGGAGCACCGCACCGGCGACATCATGGCGCGCATGACCAACGACCTGAGCGCGGTGCGCATGCTGCTGGGTCCGGCCATCATGTACAGCGCCAATACACTGCTGTTTTCTGTGGGCTCGCTGTATTTCCTGCTGCGTATCAGTCCCTTCCTCACGCTCGCGGCGCTGGCGCCGCTGCCGGTGGCCAGCGTGCTGATTCAGGTGATGGGGCGCAAAATTCACGAGCGCTTCGAGCGGATCCAGGCCATGTTCTCCGACATCTCGGCGCAGGCCCAGGAGAATTTCTCCGGCGCGCGCCTGGTGCGGGCCTTCGCACAGGAAGAGGCGCAGATTAAGGCGTTCGAGCGCTCCAACCAGGAATACATCCGGCGCGCGCTGCGGCTGGTGCGGCTGATGGGCATGCTGTGGCCGACGCTGGAGTTCATGCTCGGCCTGGCCATGGTCATCTCGCTGCTGGTGGGCGGCCACGAGGTGCTGTCGCACCGCATCACCGTGGGGCAGTTTGTGGCCTTCACCACCTATATGATGATGCTGACGTGGCCGGTGATCGCGCTGGGATACGTCATCAACCTCGTTGAGCGGGGCACGGCGTCGATGGTGCGCATCCACGAGCTGCTGACCGCCGAGCCGTCGATCGACGACCGCGACGCCACGCTGCCGCGGGAGACAGAGATTCGCGGCGATGTCGAGTTCCGCGACCTGCGCTTCGCCTATCCGGCCGAAAACGGGACACCGGTGGAAGTCCTGCACGGCATCTCGCTCACCATTCCCGCGGGCAGCAGCCTCGCGCTGGTCGGCCCAACCGGATCGGGGAAATCGACGCTGGTCAGCCTGATCCCGAGGCTCTATGACGCTGAGCCGGGGATGGTGCTGATCGACGGCCATCCGGCGCGCGCCTATCCGCTGGACACGCTGCACCGCGCGGTGGGTCTGGTGCCCCAGGAAACCTTTCTCTTCAGCACCACCATCCGCGAGAACATCGCCTTCGGCGTGGAGAGAGCCGCAATGCCGGAGATTCTGCGGGCCGCCGAGGTTGCGCACATTCGCGAAGAATTCGAGCAGTTTCCGCACGGTTTTGAGACCGCGGTGGGCGAGCGGGGCCTCACGCTCTCCGGGGGCCAGAAGCAGCGGACGGCGCTGGCGCGGGCGATCGTGCGCGATCCGCGCATCCTCATCCTCGACGACGCGCTGGCCAGCGTGGACACCTACACCGAAGAGCAGATTCTCGAAGAGCTGCGCCGCGCGATGGCGGGCCGCACCACCATTCTGATCTCGCACCGGATCTCCACAGTGCGGCACGCGGACCGCATCGCAGTCCTGGTGCGGGGAAGAATCGCGGAACTGGGCTCACATGAAGAGCTGCTGGAGCGCAACGGCTACTACGCCGAGCTATATCAGAAGCAGCTGCTCGAAGAGGAGCTGGCGGTTACGGGCTGACGGTCACGCGGTCCACTCCGAGTGAGCGGAGCGCGCGGCGGGCACGCGGGCCGCGGCGGACATGGCCGCATGTGGCGGCGCCGACGGCGACTCCAGC
>JBATVK010000047.1:0-20813 GCA_049671725.1 Acidobacteriaceae bacterium | reverse complement strand
GCCATCAGCGCGCGCGCTTTTTGGAGCCGCATCGCCCCGTCCAGTTCCATCATCTCGGCAATCGTGTTCGCGCCCAGCACCTCCACCGCCTGCGCGGCCTCCAGCGCCACCACCCGCTCGCCCGCTTTTGCCAGGATTGCCGCCATATCGGTCAGGTAGAGTTCCTTGTGTGCGTTCGTCGCCCGCAACTGCCCGATATGCTCGTACAGCGGCTTGCGCTGGAACGCATAAATGCCGGAATTGATTTCGCGCAGCTCTCCCTGCGCCGGCGTCAGCGCCTTCTGCTCCACAATCGCCGCCACCTCCGGCTTGCCCGGCGATTTCCGCACCACCCGCCCATAACCCAGCGGATTCTCCGGCTCCGCCGTCAGAATGGTCATCGCCGCCTGCTCGCGCAGGTGAAAATCCCGCAGCGCCACCATGGTCTCGGATTTGAGCAGCGGCGCGTCTCCCGAGAGCACGATCAGATGCTCATAGCCCCGCGTCTCGCGCTCCGCGCACTGGATGGCGTGGCCCGTGCCGCGCTGTTCCTTCTGCTCCACAAAGCGCACGCCGCTCTCGCGCGCCGCCGCCTTCACCGCTTCCGCCTGATGCCCGACGATCACCAGGATGTCGCGCGCCGGTACCACCTGCGCGGCTGCCGCGATCACGTGCCCCACCAGGGTGCGCCCGCCGATCTCGTGCAGCACCTTCGCCCGTTTCGACTTCAGCCGCGTTCCCTTGCCCGCGGCCATGATCACGATTCCAAGTCGCATCTCGCCTCAGATTTGCGTGGTAGTTACCCTGCCGCCTGTTTTCGCCGCGGCCGCTCCAGCAGCCGCGGCCAGCCCTTCCACTCCGTAAGGATGCCGAACAGCGCCAGCCCCAGCGGCCCCACAAATAAATAATCGCTGTAATAGTCCGGCGCAATGCCCCGTGTAGCCGCCAGCGAATGCTGTTCGGCGATCACCAGCGTTGCCGTCCCCACCCCCACCAGCAGCAGCCACAGCGAAGCGGCCCGCCGGTGCCAGAAGGCCAGCACGCTCGCCGGCAGCACCGTCACTGAGAACGCGATCAGCGCCACCACTTCCAGAATCGCGTCATGCTGCCCCAGAGTCGAAATCGCGCCCGGCGGCGCCGCAAACGGAAGCATCCCAACCCCCATTCCCAGCGCGAAAACCACGCGTCCCCAAAACCTGCGCAAATCTTCCCGTTCTTCCGGCGTCAGCGGACGGCGTTCACGCCCTGGATTCCCCACTCGTCACTCCTGCTTGGATTCGCGCTCCGCATCGCTGCGGGCCCACAGCGATACTACCTGGCTCCGCACTCCTCACGCCAGCCATCCCGTTCCCACCAGGATTCAATCCGCAACGGATCGCGGCCCCAGATAATCCTCTCTCCTCCGGATCAGCGCCCACGTGATCAGCGCCACCAGAACCAGGGTGAATACGAACCCAACCGCCAGAATCGGCCCCTGCTCGATCGTCGCCGGACCGCCGGGCGCGGCCGTCGGCAATCCCCACTGGCTGATCAGAGACTGCTGATAAGCCAGGTAGCGCGTCATCATTCCCGGCACCAGGAAACTCGCGCAATAGCCGGCGAGATACACCTGCAAAAACAGCGCCAGGTACCATGCCGGCTTCCATTTCCTCAGCAGGCCCACGCCCAGGTAGATCTCCACCAGCCAAAGAACCACAAACGCCGCCATCCCCGCTCCACCCTGCAGCACCGCGCCGAACAGGAACATCGGGGGATGCAGCCAGAGCAGCGCCGGCAAAAACACCGCGCTCACCAGCATCAGCCACGCCCAAATCATGATCACAATGCGCCATCCTGGAATCCCCGGCTCCGGCACGCTCCCCCACGCTCCCGGCGGCAACACCGCCACCGAATCTGCCGAGAGTGGCCGCGACGCAGCAAACGCCATCCGCACCGAGGCCAGATTGAAATACACCAGCCACCAGATGCCCACCAGCGCCACCACGAAATAAAAGCCCGCCACCATGCTCAGCACCGTCTGCACCGTCCCCGACGACGGCCCCGGCGGCAGATATTGCGTGAACCGCCCCGCCCACAGCACCGCCACGCCCGTCAGCAGCGAGAAAAACGCCACAACGCCGCCGATCGTGGCCGTCGAGATCCTCGCCCACCCCCGCATCCGGAACAGTCCCGCCACCGTCCACGCGCACAACAGAAAAAACAGCAGCAGCACCCCGTTCGTCACCACCATGAACGGCCGGATGAATGGGAGATTTGGAATCAGCGGGCTGTGATAGAAGAACGTCAGCCCCAGCGCTGCCGTCTCCCCCACAATCCCAAACAGCGCGATCGCTCCCAGAAGGATCGCGGCAATGATCACGCCCACAGGTCGGCGCATAAAGTTTCAAGCCCTTTCGGAGCAGGGATGGACCGCTTCCGCTCCAGAATACCCCGCGCCGCCCGCCCCGCAATCCTGTCGTTCCGCACGCGGCGCCGGCCCCGCCCGTTACCAACGGGGCACACCCCCGGGCGAGCCATCGCTTGCGAGGCTCCAAGACGATAAAGTATCCCTGAAAGCGTGGGATGATCCTTGCCGGCACATTGCCGCAGCATTCCGCACGAGGATTCCAATGCCTTGCCTGGAAATCAAAGTCGCCGCCCAGCGGCCGGCTGCGCCCGCGACCCGTCTTCGCGCGCTGCTCGAAAAGCCTGGCGCCGCCGTGCTTCGCCGCAATTTCCTTGCTGAGACGTCCAGTCACGAGGATCCCGACCTGCACGCCCAGCTGCGCGTCGCCGCCGTGCTCGCCGTCGATCTCACCGATCCCCCGCGCGAGTCCCAGGCGCCCTCCCCGCCGCGCGAGGAAGCGGAACCATCGCAATCCGAACCCGCTCCCGGCAACGCCCCCGACCCCCTCGCCGCCAGTTTCGCCAAAGGCCTCGAAATCTGGATCACCGACGGCGCTCGGCTGACCTGCGTTCATGCCGACGCCGAAGAAATCGCCGGCGCCCTCGCCATGTTCGACGCCTACCTCCGCCTCGCCCGCTATCAGCCCGCCTTCCAGCGTCTCGATCAGCGCATCCTCGGCCTCACCTTCGCCTTTCGCGAAGGCCTCACCGTCGGCGTCGCCGGCAATCCCGGCGAGCCCGCCCCCTCCCCCGACTTCAGCTTCGCCTCTATTGCCGCCATCCCCGAGTTCGAGGACTCCCGCCACACCGGCTTTGTGCTCCGCCTTCCCGATGCTGGCATCGCCTTCTTCAACGACCTCCTTCGCTCCGCCGCCGCGTGGCTCGAAGAAAATTCCTATCCCAACATTCTCGGGTCAAAATGAGCCGTGCGGTGGCTGCGGGCGTTTTAGCCGGCCTGCTCTCCACGGCCGCGGCCGCTCTGCAAAATCCCCCCCTCCCCCCCTCCAACGCCGAACAGGTTGAGAGCGGACAGATTCGCACCCCCGCCGGCGCCATCGAGCAGTACCGCATCCGCCTGCTGCCGCTCAGCTCCTTCCCCGGTCTACCCCCCGCCATCGTGACCCAGCTGCGCAGCCGCCGCTGCATGATCCCCCAGTCCTTCGAGGCCCAGGCTCCCGAAAATATCGTCAGCGGCGCTTTTCGCGCTCCCGGCAGCAACGACTGGGCCGCCCTCTGCTCCTCCGCGGGCGTGACCACTCTCTACGTCTTCTTTGCCGGACAATGGGACGCGCCCATCGATCTGCGCTCCCAGCCCGACACCGCCTGGCTCGGTGCCGAGCCCGGCAGCGACATCTTCGGTTCCGCCTGGGGCATCGCCACCCGCCCCCTCGCCGAGCTCCAGAGTTCCCCCCTCGCCGCCCCCGGCATCTCCTTCGATCACGACGCTATCGAGGACGCCGACCTCGAACGCTCCACCGCCGTCCGCTACTACGACTCCGGCCGCTGGATCGTCCTCCATCCCCGCCCCGAGGATTAATCGCCTCATCCCTTTTCCGCCACCGCAACTTATTTCCCCTCTTTGCGGTCTAATCCGTTCGCTACCCTTCGGTTTTTTGCCTGCTTTTGGAAAAGTAATTCTTCATTTACTTTCCCCTTTTCCACTGTTTCTAAGTTGCGCTACAGTCACAGAACCAGCAGCAGACAGCCTTCCCGTCCATCTCTGGCGTTGCTTTTTACCGGGCGGGGATATGATGGAACCCGTCACCAGATAACCTCCGGCAGATTCGCCTCCCGGAGCGTCGTTTCCCCTGGCACGTTCCGGAAACGCTAATCTCTTCGCTCGATCGTTCATTGAGGATGGCCATGACTCGCCCCACAGCGCATTTCCCCCGCATCCTTGCATCCGTTGCCGCGGTTCTCACGCTCTTTGCGGCAACCCTGCCGGCCCAGAACACCCAGGCTGTAGTCCCGAATCGCATCACCACTCCCATCGACAACAACCAGTTGGTCATTCTCCACGGCAACACCAGCCCCTTCGCCAAAGCCCAATATGATCGTGGGCCGGTGAGCGCCGGCCTGCCGATGCCCGACCTGACCCTCGTGCTCAGCCGAAGCCCGGAACAACAGGCCGCCTTCGACCAGTACGTTGCCAGCGAGTACGACTCCGGCTCCCCCAACTACCATCAGTGGCTTACGCCGATGGAGATCGGCGAGCGCTTCGGCCCATCGGAAAGCGACATTGCCGCCATCGACAACTGGCTCGTCTCCCAGGGATTTACCGTCACGCGGGTGACCCCGGACCGCATGGCCATCCGTTTCGGCGGCACCGCGGGGCTGGCGGAGAGCGCCTTCCATACCCGGATTGATAACCTGGTGGTCCATGGCGTCCCCCACATCGGCAATATGACCGATCCCTCCATCCCGGTCGCCCTTGCCCCCGTGGTCGTCGGCATCAAGGCCCTCCACAACTTCCTGCCCCGCCCCACACACACTGCCGTAAACAAGGTGGAATTCAACCGCCAATTGGGCGGATGGCAGCGGGTCGCGACGGCCACGCCTGCAAGCTCCATCGCTGCTTCCCCGTTCCACTTCGCATCGCCGGCCGCCGCGGCCAGAGCTGCAGCCCTCAATTCAATGGGGCCCCGTCCCCTCTTCGGCATCAACGTACCCGCCAGCGGCAACAACGGCGCCTACCTTGAAGAAGACCTGAGCCCGTGGGATTTTGCCACCATCTATAACGTCAAGCCGCTCTGGAGTGACAGCATCAATGGCACCGGACAGACCATCGCCATCGCCGGAACCAGCGATATCGATCTCAGCGATGTCACCACCTTCCGCAGCATCTTTGGCCTGCCGGCCGGCTTGGCGCCGAATGAGATTGACACCAACAATCTGGCCACCGAGTGCACCAGCACCAGCTCAACCGCGGTATGCGGCATCGGCGACCTTGAGGAAAACACCCTTGATGTCGAGTGGTCGGGAGCAGTAGCGCCGGATGCACAGATCGATCTCGTAGTCACCGGCCAGAACACCGCCGACACCGTGGATACTGTCTACGATTCGGCCCAATATGTCGTCGAGCACGTCACCGCTAATATCCTCAACGTAAGCTACGGCTACTGCGAACTGGGCAATGGCACTGCGGAGAACGTCGCTTACTATGACCTCTGGCAAACGGCCGCTGCCGCGGGGATCTCGGTCTTCGTCGCAACGGGAGACGCCGGTTCGCCCTTCTGCGACGACGGCGGCGATTCCATCGGCTACCCCTACTCCGCCCAATTCGGCCTTTCGGTCAGCGGCTTCGCCTCCACGCCATACAACGTAGCCGTCGGCGGCACCGACTTCACCTGGTGCAAACCAACCGTCAACTCCAGCGGAAATGTTGTCGGATGCCCTACGTCCAGCACCTCGCAGGGCTCGCCGGCTTACTGGAACACCACCAACAACACCACAACCGAACCCTATGAGAGCGCCGCCGGTTACGTCCCTGAGATTCCCTGGAACGACACCTGCGAAAACCCCATCATATCCAACTACCTCATCAGCATTGCTCCCATCGTCTTCCAGTCCACAGGCGCCGCCACTCCCACCAATGCTGAAGGCGCTTGCAATTTCGTCCAGAATAACTGGACCACGATTTACGAGGACTACGGCGTCATGCTGGCGCCTTACGTCGATACGGTCGGCAGCAGTGGAGGAGCCAGCAACTGTGTTGTCAACACCGATGACACTGATCCCAGCAACCCCACCTGCACCACCGGCTCCACAACCACGGGCACGGCCAACGGCTCCATTCCCCTCAACAACGACGGGTGGCAAAAACCGTACTGGCAATCAGGCGTCGCCGGCATCCCCGACGATGGAGTACGCGACCTGCCGGACGTCAGCTTCTTTGCTGGCAGTGGCGCGCTGGATAGCGCCTATCTGCTCTGCGTCTCGGCCGTCGGAAGCTGCAGCTACGGCGACACGGTGGAAAACACCGCGGAAGAAGCCGGCGGTACCTCCTTTGCCTCCCCCGCCATGGCTGGCGTGATGGCGCTCATCAATCAGAAGGCCGGCGCGGCGCAGGGCCTTCCTAACGCCCAGCTCTATCAGCTCGCCTCCCAACAGGACTACGCCGATTGCAGCGCGGAGGGCCCGCCTCAGTCCGGTTGCTACTTCCACAGCGTCGACCAGGGAACCAACGCCATGCCCTGCGATTTTGGCGCGACCGTCGGCGGCGCCATCTACGACAACGGGTGGGTGGCGGGACAAACCTATGAGGGTATTGATTCTCCAAACTGCACGCCGCTCAATGCCGGAGATACCGTCGGCAGCCTCATCAGCGCCAGCGTCGTTACCTCCTCCAACCCCAGCGGCGTTGCTTACAACGCGGGAGAGCCCGCCGGCTACAACATGGCCACGGGGCTGGGATCCCTTAACGTCGCAAACGTCGTCAATGCATGGACCCCGGGGTCCACATCCACCACCCCGGGCTTTAACCTGACCAACAGCGGCAGCATCAGCGTCGCGCCCGGCGGCACCGGAATGTCCACCCTCACCGTGGCGCCCACCAATGGCTTCACCGGAGGCGTCAACTTTACCTGCGCCATAGGCGGGACACCCGCCGGGCTCACCTGCGCCGCTCCGTCCGCGACCATCAGCGGCACCACCTCGGCAACCTCCACCCTCACCGCAACCGCAACCTCCACTGCGGCCGCCGGCACCTACACGGCAACCGTCACCGCGACCGACGCTGCCACCGGCACCATCACCGCGACCACGACCGTCAGCATCACGGTCACCTCCACCACGACCGGCAGCTTCACGCTCTCCAACAGCGGCAACATCAGCGTCACGGCCGGCAGCTCCGGAACCTCCACCATCAGCGTGAATCCCTCCGGCGGATTCACCGGCAACGTCACCCTCTCCTGCGCGGTCACCACCACCTCCGGTCCTGGCGGCGTCACCTGCAACTTCGGCGGCCAACCCACGGCCACCGTGGACATCACCGGAACCACCGCCCCCACCTCCACCCTCACCGTCGCCACCACCTCGTCGAGCGCAGCCGCGCGCTTCCCGATGACGAAGTTCCTCACCGGTGCCGGCGGAGTCATGCTCGCCTTTGTGGTCTTCTTCGGCATCCCCGCCCGCCGTAAGAGCTGGCACACGATCCTCGGCCTGCTCGTCGTCATCGTCGTCGCCGCCGGCCTCGGCTGCGGCGGCAGCAGCGGCGGAGGAGGCGGAGGCGGCGGTTCGCAGAGCGCCACCTACACCGTCACCGTCACCGGAATGAGCGGCAACACCTCGCAACCCACCGCGGTCACCGTCACGGTCACCAGCAACTAGCCCCGATCTCCACCCTCCACACGGCCGCGTCTCCGGACGCGGCCTTTCTCTTGCCCGCCGCGCGCCCAAGGATTCCCCGTTCCCCAGCAGGTGCCCCCTCCGGATCACGAGAAGATTTCTCTTGACAGAGCTGCACGCAAGGCACAAGATATGGATGGCTTAACGGCTACTTGCCAGGATGTAGTAGAGGGTTGGCATTTACCCCGGAACCTCGGGAGAGGGTTCCCACGGAGGCAACAGGCAAAAGCAGCCCTCCCACATTCAGGCGCTTCGCAGAGGCTTCGTCCACACGAAGCCTCTTTTTTCGCCCCGCGCCGGCCCTGATCGCCTGCGCCCTGCGACCGCTCCCACCCTCCCACATCCAAAGGTCAGCCATGACATCGAAAGATCCCGCGCAGCTTTTCTCGCCCCTCGCCATCGGCTCTCTCACCCTCCCCAACCGCATCGTCGTCTCGCCCATGTGCGAGTACTCCTGCGTCGACGGCTTCGCCACCGACTGGCATCTGGTTCACCTCGGCAGCCGCGCCGTCGGCGGCGCCGGCCTGGTCTTCACCGAGGCCACGGCCGTCGCTGCGGAAGGCCGCATCAGCCCGCAGGATCTCGGCCTCTGGAAGGACGAGCACATCGCGCCCTTCGCCCGCATCGTCGCCTTCCTGCATTCGCAGGGCGCGCGCGCCGGCATCCAGCTCGCCCACGCCGGCCGCAAAGCCAGCACGTACTCGCCGTTTCTCGGCGAAGGCGTCGTCACTCCCGAAAACGGCGGCTGGACCAACGTCGTCGCTCCCAGCCCCATCCCTTTCGCCCCCAATTACCCCCAGCCCCGCGAAATCGACTCCGCCGGCATCGCCCACGTCGTCGAAAGCTTCCGCGCCGCCGCCCAGCGCGCCGACCGCGCCGGCTTCGATGTCCTCGAGATTCACGCCGCTCACGGCTATCTCCTCCAGGAATTCCTTTCCCCCATCAGTAACCGTCGCAGTGACAATTACGGCGGCGCTCTCGAAAACCGCGCCCTCCTGCTCCTCCAGGTTGCCGACGCCATCCGCACCGTCTGGCCGCGCCCGCGTCCCCTCTTCGTCCGCATCTCCGCCACCGACTGGACCGAAGGCGGCTTCGACCTCGCCTCCTCCATCCGTCTCGCCGCTCTCCTCCGCGACCGCGGCGTCGACCTCATCGACGTCTCCTCCGGCGGCAACGTCGCCGGCGCGCAGATCCCCGTCGGCCCCGGCTATCAGACCGCGTTCTCTGAGGCCATCCGCCGCGAAACCGGCATCCTCACCGGCGCCGTCGGCATGATCACCGATCCCGCCCAGGCCGCGCACATCCTCCGCACCGGCCAGGCCGATCTCGTCATCATCGCCCGCGAATTTCTCCGCGATCCCTACTGGCCGCTCCACGCCGCCGCCGCGCTCGGCGAAACCATTTCCTGGCCGCCGCAGTATCTCCGCGCCGCTCCCCGCAACACCCCCGCGCGCACGCCCGTTGTGGATAAGAGCTGATCCCCGTCGGAATCTCTTGCGCTCTGCTCCCTTGGCTGCCCTATACTTGCGTGCAAGGAGCCGCGTACGCCGCGGCTCCGCCCAGGCTCCCATGGCGAAACACGCAGTTCAGCGCCGCGCGCACCGCGACCCCGTCATTCCCGACAAGCTCTACTTCCGCATCGGCGATGTGGCCAAGCTTTGCGGAGTGGAAGCCTACGTCCTGCGCTTCTGGGAGTCCGAGTTCCCGCAGCTCCGCCCCAACAAAAGCGGCACCGGCCAGCGCCTCTACCGCCGCCGCGACGTCGAGCTCGCCATCCGCATCCGCAGCCTCCTGCACGACGAGGGCTACACCATCGCCGGCGCGCGCCAGGTCCTCGCTCAGGAATCCGCCCGCTCCAAATCCCCGCAGCTTCCGCTCATTCATGGCACCGGCAACGCCGCCGTGCAGGCAAAGCTCCAGCGCCTCCGCAACGACCTCCGCGAGCTCCTCGGCATCCTCTCCGCCGCGCCCGCCAAATCTCCCTCCAGAAAACCCCGCGCCTCCGAGCCCCGCCCCAACCTCTTCGAATAGCGCCATCCTGAGCGGAGCGGCCCGCGCAGTCGAACGGCCCCGCATTTCCGCCTGCCGAACCCGATAGACTAATCTCGTGGTCTTCGTCCTCGACAACTACGATTCCTTCACCTGGAACCTCGTCCAGTACATGGGCGAACTCGGCGCTGACCTCGTCGTCCGCCGCAACGACGAGCTCACCGTCGGCGAAGTCGAATCCCTCGCTCCCGAGCGCATCGTCCTCTCGCCCGGTCCCTGCACCCCGCACGAAGCCGGCATCTCCATCGATCTCATTCGCCGCATGGCCGGCAAAGTCCCCATCCTCGGTGTCTGCCTCGGCCATCAGGCCATCGGCGCGGCCTTCGGCGGCCAGGTCGTCCGCGCGCCAAAGCTTATGCACGGCAAAACCAGTCCTGTGGAGCACGATGGCCGCACCATCTTCGCGGGCCTCGCCTCGCCCATGACCTGCACCCGCTACCACTCCCTCATCGTCCAGGAAAAAGGCCTGCCCGCCGACCTCGAAATCTCCGCGCGCACCGCCGACGGCACCATCATGGGCCTGCGCCATCGCCGCTTTCCCGTCGAAGGCGTGCAGTTCCACCCCGAAAGCGTCCTCACCGCCGACGGCAAGCGCCTCATCCAAAATTTTCTGGAGTTGTAGCAACCATGTGTCATCCTGAGCGGGTGAGAATGATTTTGGAAAATACTGATTCAAATGAGCATAACTCCACAGATTTTTTCTGTGTAGGAACTGTGCAGGGAAATTGTGCATTTTTTAGCAAATCTCCGCCTCATCCAACGCTCAATCCTTGCGAAAGCTCTACGCTCACAGACCGAGGCTCGATCTTTTCTCCCAACTCCTGTTGCGAGAGGGCTGTCGCTTTAGATACATCTTTGTTCAACTCGTATCCTAGCGCCTTCGCGTCGTTCGTGTACATCTGCACGTCAAACTGAGCGCGCGACACTGACACATAGGCCATGCGGCTGTTCACAAGTTCGGGAGCCTGCTCCGTGTCCACGTGGATCAGCACGCGGTCTGCGGTTTGGCCCTGGCTGCTGTGGCTCGTCACCGCATAACCGTAATCGAGATGCGGATGTTGCCGTGCGTTGAACTCGACCTCGCGCCCTGAGTCCATGCGCAGCTTGAGACTGCCGTCGTTATCGATCCGCTCGATGGTCCCCAACTCGCGGTTAGCGAGTTTTTGTTCATGGTACGGGGCCGTGAGTTGCACGCGGTCGCCTTGGGCGAACGTGCGCTCCGAGTCTCGGTAGACCGTGACGCCCTGCAAACGGCGCGGATCGTAGCTCAACTCCACACCACCATGCCGCTTCACAGTGAGCGTATTGTTCTCGCGGTCCACCTGCGACACACGCGCGTATTCTCCCGGCTCGATACCGAGAGGCTTCGAGCCTTTCGAGTAGCGCAGTACGTCGCCCTTCTCGTAGTTCTGCGCGTGCTGCCGGTCCGCGCCGGTCACATCCTGGCGCGCATAGAGCACATGCACGCGCTGCTCATCGGTCGAGACTTTTCCATTGCTCTGCATCGTGCGATGGATGGCCTCGTTGATCTCGCGCCGTGAGGCATTGTCCGGCGAGACTACGAGCGTCTTTTCCGGCGAGCGCGCGTACTCGCGGGCGATTTCGCCGATGCGTTCCTGTCGGTCGCCGATCTCATGCACGCGGCCCTGTTGATTCAGATTGCCAATGGCCTCGCGCACTTCGCCGCGCGCAAGCTGCTCCACGGCCTCTTTCAACGCCGGGTCTTTCTGACGGATAATCTCGTCCAGTCTGGCCGTGCGCATTCCCGCCTCCTGCAATTGCGCATAGGGCCGTCCGGCTTCGACGGCTTCGTGTTGGCGCACATCGCCGACGAAGAGAACCCGATCATTTTCCTTTAGCCGCTCCACGAACGTGTGCAAATGGCGAGTGCTCGCCATGCTCGATTCATCGACTACATAGAGTCGTTTCTGTCCGTCGTCCGGCTGCTCGCCGCGCGCAAGATGCCGCTGCAAAGTCTGCGTTTCGATGCCCGCCTCGGAGAGCTTCTGCGCGGCCCGCGATGTCGGCGCGAGTCCTTCCACCTCATAGCCCGCGTACCGGGCAGCTTCGCGGACAGTGGCTAGGGAGGTCGTCTTTCCGCCTCCGGCTACGCCTTCAAGTGCCATCATGCGGTCGCGGCTCGTCAGCACATCCTCGACCGCGTGCCGCTGGCTCACGCTCAAGTGCGGATGCTGCTCCATCGTCTGCTGCCGGATTTGGCCGTCAGCCAGCACTTCGCACGTGCCCTGGCCCATCTTCATGCGCTCGATCAGCTCGCGCTCGTAGCCCCGCATCTCGGGCGTCGTAAACGCGCGGCCTGTCAAGCCCGGCCTGCGCTCCACTTCGATCAGTTCATGCCGTTCCACACGCCGCTCGAACTCGGCGCGCAACTCCGGCAACCTGGCGTCGCCCATCGTGTGCTTCAAGGCGTCGCGCATCAGCGTCCGCTCATCGGCGACAGCCTCGCGCTCCATCCCGCGCTCGCGCGCATAGCTCACGCCCTGCTGGGCGGCAACGCCAGATTGCTCCGGCTTCAGTTCCACACCGGGCCGCTGCGCCGCCCCTTTGACAATGGATTGCGGCTGCTGGCCGTGCTCTTGAGCGAGCCTCCGATGTTGCGCCCGCACTTCTTCATGCGAGAGCGGATGCTTGGCGTCGCGCGTCTGGTGCGCCGCGATCTGCGCGGCCCCAGCCCCGCGCACTCCCGCCTTTTCCATGTGCTCCTCGATCTGCTGCCGCCGTGGACTCGACGCCTCCAGATACTCGCGCGTGTACCCCTTGATCTCAGGCTGTCCATGCGCGCCGCGCTCGATCTCGTAGCCCAGGTTTTGCAACCGCGCCGTAAGCTCCGAGCGATAGACTGCCGTCGCATACTGCTGCGTCCGGTAAAGCTCCCGAGGCTGCAAGGCCCGCGTCTGGCCGTCCGCTGTTTCGGTCACGTTGAAGACGACCGCGTGCGTATGTAACTGCGGAGCGGCGTAACCGTCCACGGGCCTGCTGCTGTCATGTTCGAACTTCGCCACGGCCCACGCTCCCGTGGTCTGCGCCGGGACATTGCCGCCTATTCGCGCTTGTACGTACTTCTCCATTTCATCAAGCGCCGTGTGCACGCTCTCCCGGTGGGCTTCGCGCACCCGGTTATCGCCGCCAACCAATGCAGTCAGCGAGACAGACTTAGGCGCGCTGAACGTCGCATCCCATCCCGCCCGGTGCTCCATCGTGCGCACGGTTTCACCCTGCGCGTTCACGTACTCGCGCGCCGTCTGATGCCGTACCAACTGCTCGCCCGTTTCAGGGTGTTGCCCCTCGGCCAGCCGTGCGAACTGCTGTTCCTGAACTTCTCCCTGCAAGCCCCAACGCGCTGCAAGCTGCCCTTGCCATTCACCGCGCACACGCTCGCCTTCCGTGTAATAGTTCTCCTTGGCATTGGCGAACTCTTCTTTGTGGTACGCCCGCGCCTGGCCGGAGCTGATGGGTTTGGACAGTGTAATCATTCGATGGCTTCAAGTCCGTTAATGGAGGGAGCCAACTGCTCCCACTCCGGCGTGATGCAGCCGCGCGCCGCGCAAAGCAACGTCTGCCAGATGTTCTGCGTCCCGCCTTTCAAGCCGCGATTGCGATGTCCACTCGGGCACCGCACGATGATGTAGTCGATTCCTTTTACCTGTTCAACCGTATAGTCGTTATTCATGGTCTCTGCTCCTGGGGGCCGCTTTCCACAGCCGCCTCTATATATGTCCCCGGTAGCGGTTTTTTCATGCACTTGCGTTTTTTACTCGAAGAACGGCGTCTGCTCGTTCACCGCTGCGGGCCGCTGCTCTTGCTCTTGAACTGCACGCACCGGCTTCTTTGGCTGCGCTGTCGGCGTGACAGCCTGCGCCGGTTCCGGCTCTTTTGCCGGCATCGTTGCCGGCATTGCCGTTGCCGGCGTCGTCATCTTCCGCTCGACGAACTTCTCCGCCGGTTCGTTCAGCGTGAGATAAGGTATTCGCAGCCGCAGCACAAAATTCCCATGCTTGAGATACCCGTGTAGCGGCTCCAAGCCCCCGATCTCACTGGCCATGACCAGAGGCTCGCGCGTAATCTCCCGCTGCTCGTTTTCCCGCTGCTGCGGGAACGCACCCCGCGTCCGGCTCTCCCGGAACCTCTCGACCTCTATCTCGCCGATGGATTTCGAGATCCACTCCGACGCATAAGGCTCGCTTGTCTTGAAGAAGATCTTCGTCGCGGGCTGCGATAGCATATTCTCGGCGACGTGCCCGTACAGCGCCTCCACCTGCGCTTTGCCCTGGAAGCCGAGGACCATCGGGCAATTCGAGTGCCGGTTCTCGTTGATCGCCGTCGATAACTGCGGCAGCTTTTGCAGCGTTGCCAGCTCGTCGAGCACAAACCAAGTCTTCCGCGCGCCGTCCCCGCCTTCGTTCATCAGCCGCAACACGAGCAGGTCCAGCCACAGGCTCAGTAGCGGTTGCAGGCGTTCTCTCACCGTCGGCTTCGACGTAAGAAAGAGCCAACCGCGCCGCTCTTTGCTCCACTCATACGCGCTCCAGCGCCGCTTCGTTTCCCGCTCCGGCGGCAACAGCTTGAACGCATCTGCAACCATATTCAATGAACCCATCACTCCCGATCTTTGATTCGGCGCAGTCGAGTGGATCATGGCCCACATCTCTGTGCCCTGCACGCGGGCGTCGATCTCCTCCTCATTGCACATCCAATATGTGAGTTGTTCCGGTGTGGGTTTCAGATTGATCAGGTGCGCGAAGATTCTCCTTGGCGCATCGACAAAGAACTGATTCTCCCGGCCCCGATCCGGGAACAGCGATTTCGCTATCGTCAGCGCCTCGGCCTCATGCGGCGCTTCGTCGCTGGGCATCCAGTACGGGCAGCGCGCGTCCAGGGGATTGAGCACCACGTCGCCGCGCGATTCGCGGTAGAACTGCGGCAGGTATTCGAGCGCCGGGTCGTACACAATGGCCGTCTCGCCGCGCTCCCATATCTGCGAGAGTACCTGCCGGATGGCCGCGCTCTTGCCCGCTCCGGTGTCGCCCACGATGAGAAAGTGCCAGGCCTCGCGCTCTCTAGGAACCCGAACCCAGCGCTTTCGGCGCAGGAGCTTGTCAATCCACTCTTTGAGCCACGTCCCCTCCCGATTGATGAACGCGATCCCGTCCGGCGGATAGATCATCAGCCATCGCTTTCGCCCCAGCCGCTCGTTGAACTCCGCCGTCGTGACCAGTTCCGGCCCGCGCAGCCGCCGCCCGTACCTCCACACCATCCGCCGCGCCCGGTCCTTCGGAACGGCCACGAACAAAAGCAGCACAAAGAACGCCGCCGTCCAGTACGTGGGCCGCTTGGCGAAATCCCACAGCGTTTGATTCCCGTAGACCCACTGGCCTAGGAACGCGTGCAGCCTCCGGTCGTTGTACATCCCTGTCACGTACTGCAACCGCACAAGCCCGGCCTTGATTCCGTCGTCGGTCAGCACGTACCCCCAGCGCCCGTCCTGCCCTTTTACCGCCCGCACCTGGTCGTCGATCACGAGCAGCATTTGCCCCTTCGCATTGAAGCCCTGGAGCAGCGTATACCTCGACTGAAAGCTGGCCGACGCCTTACCCCGCGCCCCGCTCCGTAGGTAGTCGGACAGATACAGCCTCTCCGCCGCCGTCCAGTTCACCTGCCCGTCCCGCCAGACCGCGAACACGAAGAACAGGCAGCTAAGGAAAAAAGCTCCCCACGTCCACACATGCGCCCGGCTCGGCCACGGTTTGCTGTACTGCTTCCGGCCCCACTCTGCCATATACTCAGACCTCCTCCGCCTCCGGCTCCGGCGCCGGTTCCCCGGTCGGCTCCGCCTTCTTTGCCGCCTGGCTCCGCGCCGCCTCGATCCGCTCCCGCGCCCTGTCGCCCTTCACTGCGTCGGCCCGCTCGATCAGCGCCCTCATCTCCGCTTCCGGGATCGCCTCGCCCTTCGCCGCCCGAAAGAACAGGTTCAAGAGCAATGTCCGCAACGCCAGCAACTCCCCGAGCGCCACCTCCCCGATAAGCTCACCCTCGGTCGTCGGCGCAGCCAGCAGTACATCCCGCACCCATTCCGAGAGCGTTCGTCCCGCCGCCTGCGCGCGCGCCTCCAGCATGGTGAACTCTTCCTCGCTCACCTTCGTGCCTACGGATTTGGTGCGGAGTGGCGGCTTCACTGGACACCGCCGGACATGGAAAAGGGATGGGAACCGGGATTCAGGCCGCACGCCGCCAACGCGCCGCAACGTACAGGACACGGGGCCGTGCCTAGCCGTCTTCTTGCTAAAGGGAGGGGAGTCATCGGGTTACCCTTCAGCAACCGCAGGTTGCTATCAGAGTAACCCAATTTGCAAAGTTTTTCCTTAGCCGCCTGCTTTCAACAAGTTCCCGCGCGGTAACCGCAGGTTACCGCACAGCAGCCGACACGGGGTGACGTGTCGCAGCGTCAACCCGATGCCGTAGGCAGCGTGCGGGACGGGGGCAGCTCAGAGGACACCGCGCGGGAGCTAAAATGCCCCCAGGAGAACCGGCTCGTGAGCAGCATACCCAGCTCGACACCAGCCCCGATGCGCGAGTGAAACTGGTCGTCTGCGGAGAAGGCAGTCGCCCGCAGAGCCTTCGACATGGCCCTCAGCCGGGAACTGGAGGCCGTCATCCGGGAGGCCAAGGAGCGCGCCGCACGGATCGCTGGCGCCGCCGACCTGTGGGAACGGGAACGGTGGTTCGGCGAGCGCCGCTGCCGGATCGACCGCACCTTCGACTACCGCAATTCCGTCCTGCCCCTCGTCTTCGCCGCCCTGCTCCGCGACGGCCAGATCAACGAAGACGACCTGCGCGGCCTCGCCCCGGACAAGCTCGACACCATCCGCCACATGACCCGCTATTAAGCGCCTCACGAAAGTGGGCAGTGTCCATGCTATCTCAGGTCCGAAAATCCGGACCTGGGACACCCGATTGGTTCATTTCGCTGGATGGGGACCTGGGCCACCTGCCAACCCGCCGGGGATCACGTGTCTGCCTTCACCCGCTGCGCAGCAGCGCCTCCTGGGTGCGGATGGCACATCTACTCGCCCCGCAATGCATTAATAGGGTTCACTGCCGCCGCCCGCCGCGCCGGCATAGCCGAGGCCACAAGCGCCAGCGCAAGCACCATGATCGCCGCCAGCACCAGCACTGGGGGATCGAACGGACTCACCTCGAACAGAAAGGACCGCACAAGGCTGGAAGCCACTGCTGCTCCAGCCAGTCCGATCAGGACTCCCATCGCCGCCAGCTTTGTTCCGGAGATCAGCACCAGCCGGAGGATGTCGCCGCGCTGCGACCCCAGCGCAATGCGGATCGCCATCTCCTGCATCCGCGACGCCACCGAGAACGCCACGATGCTGTAAATCCCCAGCCCGGCCAGCAGCACGGCCGCCAAAGCAAAAGTCGTCACCACGGCCGTGTTGAAGCGGCGCGGCCCTTCGCTCTGTGCCACGACTTCATCCATTGTCTGCATCTGGCTCAGCGGCAGTTGCGGGTCTAAGCTACGAACCGTCTCCCGCAGTGAGTTTTCCATCGTCTCGGGAGGTAACGTGGTGCGGAGTGCAACAAAGCCTCCGTTGTTGAGCAGCGTACCTGGCGGCATTAAGGAACCAATCATGTCGCCGAGTTGCACGCTAGGCGAATAGTATTGCTCGCGCGTGGGCTGATCTGGTGAACCGAGCTTCGCATCAACCACTTCCCCAACCACAGTCATCCAGGGCGTGGGTGCTTCCGGAGGACCGATGCGAATGCGTTTGCCGATCGGGCTCTGGTTCGGCCAGAAATGCCGCGCCATCGAACGGTTCACAATCGCGACAAGTGGCTTGCCTGTTCCATCAGCGTCTGTAAAAGTGCGCCCACGAAGCAAGGAAATTCCAAATGCGGGAAAGAAATTTCCCTCGACCTGAGAGTAAACCACCGATGGTTTCTCGCCTTTGCGTGGAGTGTACCCCTCGGCTACCAACTCCTGTCGCCCGTAGACCTCTGCGGTAGGCAGCAGAGAAGTTAACGCCGCCGCCTTCGCTCCTGGTAGCTGGCGCAGGCGTTCGAGAAGCACACGGTTGAAATTGTCCACTTTTGCCTGTGTGGGATAACTCTGTTCCGGGAGACCGTACGCTGCGGTGAGGAGATGGTCGGGCTGATAGCCAAGTTCCACAGCAGCCATCTTTTCAAAACTCCGCAGCAAAAGACATGCTGAGGAAACCAGCATCATTGCCACGGCAATCTCCCCCACAACCAGTGTCGCGCTTAGTCGTCCATGCTTGCGGCCTCCTGTACCGCTACGACCGCCCTCCCGTAGATTCTCGTTCATATTAGTCCGCAGAACAGCCCAAGCGGGAACAAAGCCGCATACAACGCCCGTCGCAATGCTCAGTAACAACGAAAAAACAGTGACCCGCCAGTCCAGCCCGATCTCACCGATGCGCGGCAGGCTCTCAGGTAACAAAGCTTTTCCTGTTTTGATCGCAACCGTTGCAAAAATCAACCCTATCAGGCCGCCCGCAAAGCAGATAAGCAAGCTCTCGGTTACCGTTTGGCGAATCAACTTCCAGGCGCGAGCGCCTATTGCCAACCGTAACGCATATTCGTGCCGTCGTTGAATGGCGCGTACCAGCATCAACCCAGCGAAATTTGCGCACGCAATCAGGAGGACAACGGCAACCGACAAAAAGAGCATTGAGAGCAGTTTGCGGCTGTCTTTGACGGTCTCTTCTTTTAAAGTACGCACGACTGGAGTGATCTGGATGCTTCCGAGCAGCGATGGAAACGAGCGCATGATCTCCTGTCCTACCCTGTCCACATCATTGCGCGCCAGGTCAATACCGATTCCCGGTTTTAGGCGGCCAACCATCTGGTATGCCCAGTTTCCTGCTGCGCTCGGAGATTTCTCGGCAGCAGAAAATGTCATCGGAATCCACATCTCCGTGCGGCCGCTTTGGCCGGCCACCAGCGGAAATTCAAAGCCACGCGGCATAACGCCAATAATGGTATAAGGCTTGCGATCCAATTGAATTTGTGCTCCCACGATATTCGGATCGCGGTCGAAGCGGTTGACCCACGTGCCGTAGCTGATCACGACCACTTGCTCGCCGCTATTGCACTCTTCCGCCGTAAACACACGACCTAGTTGTGGCACGACCCCTAGAGCGATAAAGACACCGGCCGTCATGCGGGCGGCGTCTATTACTGCAGGCTGTGCTCTTCCGGAAAGCTCATAATTCTGATCCGTGTATCCTCCCAGGGCACTGAAGCTCTGCGTGTCGCGCTGATAGGTAGTGATCTCCGGAGCCGTCACGCCCCATTCGGCCTGTTGACCAGCACCAACGTCGGAGAGGATCACCAGTCGGTCCGATTTTGGAAATGGCAGCGAACGCATTAGCACAGATTCTACGATTGAGAAGATCGCTGTGGTCGCTCCGATGCCGAACGCCAGCATCAGCACCGCGGTGACCGCAAATCCCGGCGACCTTCTCAGCGAACGTGCCGCGACGCGCGGCTCACGCAGCCACGCATCGACACGCGATTCCCAGCCCGCCGACCACACTTTATGCCGAATCATTTCGCCGCTGGCAATTTCGGTGTGAGCCGCTCGGCGAGCGGTTTCCGGGCTCATGCCGCTCCGTATCTTGTCCTCCACTGAAGCATCAAAGAAACTCTTTAGCTCCTCTTCGATCTGGGCATTCCGCTCGGCAGGGCGTAACAGCGCCCGCACACCGGCAATCAGACTCCGCAGCATTTCTCCACCTCAGGCTTCAAAAATCCGATTGAGCCTTCGTCAAATTTCTCCGCGACCGAATCGCAGCCGAATCCTTCACGAAGAGCCGACATTCTCCTATTCGGCTCTCAGTGTCTCCATAGGATCTACATGGGCCGCTCGTCTCGCCGGCATCCAGCACGCCATTACTCCGACGGCCACCAGCAGTCCCACCGCACCCGCGGCGATTCCCGGGTTATACGGGCTCACCTCAAACAGCAGACTCCCGACTACCTTCGCCAGCCCAAATGCCGCCACCATTCCAGCCAGCGCGCCCAGCATCACGGGCGTCAAGCCATCCCGCAGAACCAGCCCGTACAGACTGTTCCGTTGCGCGCCGAGCGCCAGCCGCAGCCCAATCTCCCGCCGCCGCTGAACCACTGAATACGTCACCACCCCGTACACGCCCAGCGCCGCCAACAACAGCGAGCTGGCCGCGAACAGCATCAACATGTCCATCTCGAACCGTCGATTGGACACTGAATAGCTCACAATCCCGCCCAGTGTTCTTACCTCCGGCACGGGCACGCCGGCGTCCACACTCCAGATCGTTTTCCGGATCGATGCCGCTATCATCGCCGGATCCTGTCGCGTACGCACCACCAGTCCCGCTTCCGCATCGCACCGGAACCAGTACGGAACATAAATCATCATCGGGTCCGGATTTGCCAACGTGACCGTCCGAGCATTCGCGACCACCCCGACGACGGTGAAAGGCGGCATCCCGGCGCGGCCTGCCAAGGTGAACTGTCGGCCGATCGGGTCTTCTCCGGGCCACAGCGTCTTCGCCGTCAGTTCCGAGACCACCGCATCCTGTCGTCCCCAGTCGCTCCCGCTGAAAAAGTGTCCGCCGATCAACGGCAGATGAATCGCCTCGAAATATCCTGGGCTGATCCACCGAAAATGCTCCGAAGGCAATTGGGTCCACGGCCGGGTGTCCCCCGGAAGTTGCGCCAAATCGCCCCAGGGATTACCGCCAGCGAGCGGCAGCGCACTCGTCAGTCCTGCATATTGCACTCCGGGCAAACTGTCGAGTTTCACCAGCACCCTCCTGTAAAATTCCGCACGCGCCTGCGTGTTCGAATACGTCTCGTTCGGCAGGCTCACCATCACGGTCATCGCCTTTTCGGGATCGAACCCGCGGTTGACATGCATCAGCTTCGCCATGCTTGCCGCCACCAGTCCCGTCATCATGACCAGAGCTACACCTACCGCTACCTCCACACTCACCAGCACCCGCCGCACTCGCCGGCTGGAC
>JBATVK010000046.1:0-5235 GCA_049671725.1 Acidobacteriaceae bacterium | reverse complement strand
CCGCAGGACAGCGCCGCCGCCGTCGTCGCGGACGCCGTCCGGGCGGACCGGGTGGCGGAAGCGGCCGGTAGGACAGAGCACAGAGCTCAGAACACAGGGAGCCGGGTTCGAGAGAATCCGGCTCTGTCCATTTCCGGAACAAATTTCCGTCCGGTGGAACGAGACCAGTCCCCATCGTCATCCGTCAAAAGCGATGAATCGGCGTTTCCCGGGGCCCGTATTTACTCTTATGGCAACGACGCATCCTCACCGGCCTCTCGTGCATCCTCCCATCAGGTAGACTGTCGCCAATGAGCGCTTCGATGTACATCGTGGTAGAGGGCGAGGATCCCGGCTTCGACATCTACGTCAACGGGCACGCTCTGGCACGCAACGAAGATTCGCTGGAAAAGCTCTCGCTGCGGCTGGGCGTGAAGCCGCTGCTCGAGTTCTTCTCCGCCGATGAGAATTCCATGGCTCTGCTGCTGGAGGAGGGCGCGGGCGATCCGGAGTGGGCGCGCACGCTTCCCCCGCCGCAGTGGTTCTCGCCGCAGGACGGGCTGCTGACAATCAGCACGCTGTATGACTTTCTGCGCGAGGCGCCGACGGCGCTGGGTGCGGATACCGCGGCGGTGGTCTCGGAGCTCTCCGAGTACCAGCGCGTGCTGCGGAAAACGGCGATGCGGCATCTGCGCTGGCAACTGGCGGTCAGCTGGAAGTAGAAAAACAGCATCCAGCGTTTAGGGGTTAGCGTTCAGGGTGTAGCGCTTAGCCTTTATGGGATTGAGTGGCTGGGTCCCACCTGGGCCGCTGCGATCACCATTGCACGCCGGGATAGAGGCTGGGCAGGCGGTCGACGCGGAACTGGTTGGCTTTGGGTGTAGTTCCCTGCCAGACGACGTTGGTTCCGGTCGGGTCGAGTTCCTGGACGATGGAGCCAGCCGCCGGAGCGCACCAGTCGATGTGGATATCCCCGTTCGCGAGTTGCTCGACGTTTCCGCCGAAGTAGCTGTAGTAGCTGGCTGGCGGCCGGTAATTGCTGAGCAGCGTCGCGGTCATGTCATTCTCGTTGATTTCGAGAACGGGCGCGGTGGAGTAGCACTGCGCGGAACCGGGAACGCCATTCTTGCAGATGTATTGGCCGGTGGAGAAGGTGCGGTCGTTACCGTTGTCCATGAGGCCAAGTTTGAAGATGCCGGTGGTGTTGGGTGTGAAGAAACTCATGCCGTGCTGCGCGTAGAACCAGTCAGCGGGGTTGTTGTCGGGGTCGCCGTTGCTGGAGAGGAGCTGGAAATCGCCCTGATATCCGAGGCGCCAGAGGATGTTGCCGGAGCCATGAGCGTCGTCGAAGTCGATTTTAACGATCCAGTTCTGGTGGCGGATGGACAGCAGGAGGTTGCGGTCGTCGGCCGAGTAAACCAGGTCGTTGGCGTGGGTCCAGTCGGGGAAATTCATGGGGTGACGGTTGACGTCGAGGTGGTCGAAGGCGCTCCAGACCCAGTCGGGGTTGAGGTCCTGATCGACGTCGACGAGGACGTCGCCCTCGACGGCGGTGGTTCCCGGATATCCGGGCAAGTTGTTGAAGTTCTTTTCGTCAGAAGTGAGCAGGACCATGTGGCCGTTGGGCAGCGCCAGGACCCAGTGGTGAAAGCTTTTGAGCTGGTACGGATTACCGCCGGAATCGTGGAAGCCGGCGGCGGCAAGCTTTTGGTTCAGGGTATCCATGGTGAGATCCTGAACGGTGTTGCCAACGAGATCGACCTCGCGAATCTCGTTGAGGACGCCGGAGGGAGAGGCTCCGGACGGCGCAGTCAGGGAGGAAAGGTAGGAGATGACCAGGAGGAAGTTTCCGTTGGGGAGAAGCTGGACTCCCTGGACGAGATCTTCCCCAGGATGGGGGTAACTGTAGGTCCAGATAACGTTGCCCTGGAGATCGGTAGCGAAGGTCTGGGTGTCGCCCTGGGGGAGGATGGTGTTCCACATCTCGATGCCGGGCTGGGGGGTGCCGGAACCGGTGATGGTGACGGGACTGGTGACGGGCGGGGTGCCGGCGGCGAGGGGCAGGCCAGTGGCGAATTGGTCGTGATCGACGTCGTTCCACGTGGCGCCGTCTTTGAGCGTGACCTGGGCGCGCATGTGATAGACCTTGCCGGCGACCATGCCGGCGACGTAGACGTTGACCTGGCCGCCGTTGTTGCTGGGCGTGGGGACCTGCCAGGTTTTAAGCCCGTAAGCGGTGCTTTGCCCGAACTGGACGGAGACCTGTCCGGGAGCGGGGAGATAGAGGGAGTACTGATCGACCTGGGGATTGGCGGTGGGATAGATGACGCCGTAGTTGATGACGGAGGCGATGGCGGTGGCGTAGTTCTGCTGGGGCGAGGCGGCGAGGGCGGCGGTGATGGTGACGTTCTCGCTCAGCGGGGTCGAGCCTGGGGCGGTGTAGTTGCCGGAGGAATCGATGGTGCCGACGGAGGCATTGCCGCCCTGAACACCGTCAACGAGCCATTCGATCGAGCCGCCGGTGGAGGACGAAGCGGTGAAGTGAGTCTTCTCGGCGGGACCGAGGGCGACATACTGCGGGGCGATGGAGATGGAGCCGCTGCTGGTGGCGATTGGGGGCGGTCCGGTGGGCGAGGTCGGATTGGACGGGGGGACGGTTCCCTGGGTGACGCCGCAACCGGCGGCGATGAGAGCGAGGGAGAGACTGAACAGGAGGGGCGTGCCGATCTCGCGCAGGGTACGCAAACGAAGTTACTCCGCCTCAGGGACCGAAGTGAGGCTCGGAGAGGTTGGGGATGTCCGAGCAGGAGGGGGAAGGCGCCGGACCCTGGAAAGATCCGGCGCCGGGAAATGGTCAGAAGCGAATGCCGAAGGTGACGGGAACGAGACCTTCGGTGCCGCCGCCAAAGGGGTCAGAGTCCGAAGCGACCGGAGAATCGACCCAGACATAGCGCGTTTCCGCATAGAACTTCGCATTGCTGTCCGCGCCGAAGGCCTTCCAGTAGATACCGAGACCGGCGTTGATGCCACCCTGATTGCTGGAGGAATGGGCCGCGGTCGCGTTGCCATAGCCGTAGCCGCAGTAATAGTAATAGCACTCCTCTTCGAGCTCGGGCTCTGTGAAGTTGGCCACCTTGCGATAGAAGCCTCCGCCGCCAGTGACGTAGACCCCGGATTTGTGGGTCACGGGCAGGTAATAGATCGGGTCGACGGTGAGGGACCAGGTATTGATATTGCCGCCGAGGGGGTAAGTGAGGCCGGCATTGTCTTCGTTGGCCTGGGCGTAGATGGTGGAGAGGGTGGCGCCGGGGATCTTCTGCTTGTCGAAGGTGTATTCGAGGAGCGCGCCAAAGTGCTTGGTGAAATTCCATCCGCCGCCGACGTTGATGTTGTAACCCCAGGTCTCATTGACGTTCCAGCCGGGCGACTCGTAGGGATGGGTATCGTTGCCGATGGGGGCGGTGAATCCGGCGCCGGCCTCAATGGCGATGTGGCTCCAGCTGCTGGTGTAGTTGGGGTAGCTGGGGTAACGATTGTTGCCGTACTGCGGCGAGGGGCTGGCCGTGGGCGCCGCCGAGAATGACCCGGTGGGCAGCGCATCGCTGCTGAGGAAAGCCAGGTACGGGCTGGAGGAACTGGAATAGCTCTGGGCTTGTGCCGCGGGGGCCGGAGCGTTCGCGGTCTGGGCGGCTGCGCTCAGCGAGAATCCAACGGCAAGCGCGGATGCGGCAATCAGCATGCGCCGTGAAAGCGGGCAGGTACGATTACACTTCGCAACCATTTCAAATCCCTCAGGTTTGATGTTTTCAAAGAAGCCAAACGAGGCGGTTGTGGCCGCCCCGCACCTATTGGACACCGAAATCGATTCTAAGTTGCATGTTCAGATGCAGTTTGACGAAATTGGGCGGCCTGGGGGAAGCGAGGACCGCCGGTAAAATGCAGGGCCTGCCGAGACAGGCCCCGTTTGGCTGAATCTGAATTTCGACCCGGTTGGGCGCTATCCCTGGATGTCGAACTGCTCGGGCGGGAGGGCGGGATCGGATTTGACGATGATCGTTTTGCCGGTCATCTCCTCCAGCTCGCCCAGCCATTTTGCGTTGCCGGCCTTGAGCACTTTGACCACTTCGGGGTGAACGCGCAGCAGCACATCGTTGCGCTCGAGATGGCGCAGCATCTTGCGCATCTCGATCCAGATCTCGTTCGCGACGGTGATGGGGCTCTTGACCATGCCGGTGCCGGTGCAGACCGGGCAGGGGACGCTGAGGGTCCGCTCGAGGGACTGCTTGACGCGCTTGCGGGTGATGGCGACGAGTCCGAAGTCGTTGAACTGCAGGACTTTGGAGGGAGCGCGGTCGGCCTTCAGCGCATCTTCGAGGGCCGCGGTGACCTTCTGGCGGTTGCGGCGCTCGTCCATGTCAATGAAGTCGATGACGATGATGCCGCCGAGATCGCGGAGGCGGACCTGACGGACGATCTCGGGGATGGCATCGAGGTTGGTCTTGAGGATGGTGTCCTCGAGGCGGGCGGTTTTGCCGACGTACTTGCCGGTGTTGATGTCGATGGCGACGAGGGCTTCAGTCTGGTTGATGACGATGGAGCCGCCGGATTTGAGCCAGACTTTGGACTTGAGAGCCTTCGAGATTTCTTCCTGGATGCCGAACTGCTCGAAGAGCGGCGTCTCCTTGGTATAGAGCTTGACGCGGCGGACGAGCGAGGGCTGGAAGCGGTTGAGGAAGCGGACGATGCGCTCGTATTCCGACTCGTTGTCGACCCAGATGGTGGAGAAATTGTCGCTGACCTGGTCGCGGAGGATGCGCTCGACGAGGTTGAGGTCGTGATAGATGAGCGCGGGCGCTTTAGCTGAGTCGGAGCGCTGCTTGATCTCGGTCCACAGGTTGATGAGGAAGCGGATGTCGGCGCGGAGGTCGTCTTCGCTGGCGCTCTCCGCCGCGGTGCGCACGATGAAGCCGCCGGGCGCATCGCCTTTCTCGCCGAGCAGGATGCGCTTGAGACGCTGGCGGTCCTCGGCGGACTCAATTTTGCGCGAGACGCCGACGTGGTTGACGGTGGGCATGAAGACCAGGAAGCGGCCAGGCAGGGCGATGTGGCTGGTGATACGGGCGCCTTTGCGGGCGATGGGCTCCTTGGCGATCTGGACGAGGATTTCCTGGCCCTGCTTCAGCAGCTCGCTGATGATGGGCAGGTCGGAAGTCTGCATGTTGGGGCGGCGTCCGCCGTGACGGCGGCGTCCTGCGT
>JBATVK010000045.1:0-33277 GCA_049671725.1 Acidobacteriaceae bacterium | reverse complement strand
GCCAAAAGGGAGTCACGACGCTGATGACCGTTTCCCAGGTCGGCTTTGTGGGAACGAACATCGATACGCCTGTGGACGTGAGTTATCTCGCCGACACCGTCCTGTTGTTTCGCTACTTCGAGGCCGCCGGCGAAGTGCGTCAGGCGCTTTCGGTGATCAAGAAACGGAGCGGAGAACATGAACGCACAATCCGTGAGCTGGTCATGAGGAACGGCGTTATCTCCGTCGGAGAGGTGCTGACGGAATTCGATGGCGTGCTCACAGGTTCGCCAATCTTTCGCGGCCAGATGGATAGTCTCCAGCGGTCGAGGACGCACAGAGACACACACACCGCGTCATGACGATCCGCGAAAACGAGCTCCGGGTCCTGGTGGTCGCGCCCACAGGAAGAGATGGGCTCTTGGTCTGCAATCTGCTTGCCGCCAACGGCATCGCCTGCGCCTCATTATCCACCTCAGAAATGGCCCGAATGGAATTGGACGCAGGGGCGGGCGTCATCATTCTGGCTGAAGAGATCCTAACCCTTCCTGACATCGCCGCATGGGCCGCGCAAATCTCCGAACAGCCTTCGTGGTCCGATCTTCCTCTCCTCCTGCTCACCATGGCTGGCCCTGTCAATGCGGAGAGTCGGAGGAAAACACTGGCTCGGAAACCTCTCGGGAATCAGGTGTTGCTCGAACGTCCCGTTCGCCCTGATACCCTGATCAGCGCCGTTCAGGCGGCACTGCGCAGCCGGCGTCGCCAATATCAGGTGAGAGACCTGATCGCCGAGCGGCATGCGGCCGAAGAAGCACTTCGTAAAGCTGAAAAACTTGCCGTGGCGGCACGTCTGGCAGCCAGCTTCTCTCATGAAATCAATAATCCGCTCGCCGCCGTTACGAACCTGCTCTATCTCATCGGTATCTCGTCATCCTTGGACGATACACAAACCTACGCCACGGTCGCAGCAAAGGAGTTGGCGAGGGTTTCGGAAATGGTCAGCCGGAATCTTAAGTTTCACAGGGAATCGAACAAACCGGTCGCCGTGCAGATCGCCCAGGTTTTGAACGCCGCTCTCGATCTCTATCAGCCAAGGCTGGCCGCGGCCGATATCTTGATTGAAAGAGATTTTCGGGAATGTGCCCCTGTTCTTGGCAGCCCCGGCGAACTGCGACATCTGATGCTGAATCTCATCGCAAATGCCCTTGACGCCATCGGGCGTTGCGGTACGCTAAAACTCCGCATTGCCGGCACGCGAGAACACAAAAATGGAACGCGGTCTGGGGTGCGCGTGACAGTTGGTGATACCGGATCCGGGATCCGCCCTGAGATCAGAAACACCCTCTTCGAGCCGTTTGTCGGCACCAAGGGAAATATCGGGACCGGCCTGGGATTGTGGGTCAGTTCCGAGATCGTCCGCAGACACGGAGGTACGATCCGTGTAAAGAGTCGGTTCAACTCATCGTCTCCCGGCACGGCTTTCTCCGTCTTCCTGCCCTCTCATCCCAACTGGACTGCGGCGGCCCGACTCGGAGAAGAGCGCCATTGCGAGCGCGAAGCCCGATTTCCGGGGTGATTTCAACGAGCGCGAACCTCGTCTCCTCCGCTTGCACTCCTAAAATCTCAATTGAAGACAAATCGCCAAATCACTCACCGATTTCTCAAGAGTCGATAGGTTCGCTGGTGTTACAGCGTCGCTTCGCAGAGGAAGTGCAACATCGAATCGCTGCAATCAAGACCGCTCGCTCTCTTCCGATTCAGAAGAAGATGTTCAGTGGATCTCCTTCAGTTTCTCTGGCACTTTGCTGGAGACCTGGTTATAGACCTCGTGAGCCAGATCCACTGATTCTTCGATTGCCTGCCGCGTGGGCACCACCCGCACATTCACCTGTCGTTCCCGGGCGACCCGGATCCCCGCAATCAGGCAGGGCTCCGAGATAGACCATCCCGCGATTGATTCGTGGCAGGTGCGCGTCGGGGTCGAACATCAGATTGCCCCCGTTCCGGCGGAATTTCTTGCAGGCGACGACAAAAGTCTTGCGGGCTTACGGCCCCCTGGAACATGGATAAAAGCATAGGCGAATGTAAAGCGAGCCGTCGAGAATAGCAATATGCCCAAGGAAGGGTGGATCGGGAGAGCTCGGCCAGCCTACGCAGCGCCCAATTCACGCAATTACTCAGTGCACGATTTCATGTAGCCACAAAGTCCGTGTGGCTTGCCACGCACTTCCCTTGGGCGTTTCGCTGCAGATGGACCTTCCCCACTTCTGTGGATTTCACCTGGAAAAGCGGTGCCTAACCGGCGGAATCCACGACTCTTCAGGCCGCTTCACCGTCTTCTTCGACCTCACCCTCGGGGCACGCTTCCCGGAGGATCTCCTCGTCCTCGTCGGTCTCCGCTGCCGTGAAGGCAGGCCCCGCATCGGCGGCGGCCGGTGCGTGGGCTCTCTGAGATCTGCCAGGCTCCGGCGCGGCGTCGAACAGACTGGCCGGTTTGGGAGGCTCGGCTTTCGCCCGAGCTGATCCTTCCGGCGCCACGGCCGGCTTGCTGGGATGCCCGGCTGGATCCTTCTTCGTGATCTGGCTCCCGGATTTCTTTCTCGCTTCGGCTCGGGCCGCCTTGGAAGCTTCCTCCATCTCTTCTTTGGCTCGTTCGAGCGAGTTCTTCAGTTCGAGGTGGCTGGAGACGAAATGGAGCAGGGTCTCGGGAAGCTCTCTGTCGAGATCTTCCACGGTACCGGTGACGCTCACCGCGGTAGTGAGGCCGTCGTTCTCGCCATCGGCGATCTTCTTCGGTATGACGTTCACGCGAAACTTGTCGTCTTCGACGTGGCTTACGGTGAACAGGACGGCGCGATGCCGCACGAGCGGTGCGAGTTCTTTGAACATGACAGGGTATTCCTTGCAATGAATTGTGATTGTTCCTGAAAGAGGATCTACCGGGCGGAAAGAGCCACTTTCATCGTGGCCGTCCAGTTGGGCAGTGGCTCGAACCAGCGAACAGCGGGCGGTGAAAGAAGACCCACCAGCTGATAGCCGTCGTCGTTTGAGTTGTCGAAGAGGAGGGTGTGATCCGCGCGCCTCACCGTCACGGGAAGGTTTGATCCGGATCCAACAAGGGGACGGAGGAGAAGGTTTCGGGATTGCCGCTGGTCAGAGATACTTACCTGGGATCGGCGTAAAGCAGGCGGTGTCACCGCGGAGCCGAAGGCATTTCCGGATCAGGTTTGGCGGAACTCGCACTCGTCTGCTTCGAATCCAGATAACGGCGGTCCTCCGCCAGCTTTGCTCTCGCTCCCGTTGCCAGCTTTCGGGCGAATTCCAGCCAATCCCGCTTCATCTTCATAGTCTAGCTTTGGCGGGTATGGCGACCAACATGCCGATCTGCATCTTGTTCCGGACTGCCGCCAATCACGCGACGCAACCGCGTCCGGCTGATTTTAAGGAGAAACAGTTTCCTCGACGGATGCGGCAGCCCCTCCCCGTTATCCTGTTCCTGTGACATCGCCCAACCAGGCCGCCCTGGACCAGTCGCTCTCGGACGCGGAGTACGACCGTTTGGAAGCGATCCTCCGAGGCCTTCCCGGGGCAAGCGCTATGAATCTCGAGGAGATGGACGGGTTCTTCGCGGCGCTCATCTGCGGACCGGTGGCGGTTCCCCCGAGCGCACACCTTAATGAGATCTGGGGCGGCGGTTCGGGTCCGTTCGCCACCGAGGCGGAACTCCGGGAATTCCTGAATCTGGCCATGCGCCACTGGAACTGGATCGCCCGGGTGCTGGCTTCGCCGGATCTGGTCTTTATTCCCCGCCTTGTCATCGAGAAGGATGAGGCAATCCCGCGGGGAAATCGCTGGGCGCGGGGCTTTTTGCGGGGTGTCGGCCTCTGCCGCGAGGCATGGAATGAGATCTTTGATGACGAGGACCGGTTTGCCATCCTGTTGCCGATTCTGGCTCTGGCGCATGAGAACGACCCCGACCCGGAATTGCGGTCGTGGAAGACACAGCCGGGACCCGAACTGCGGAAAGAAGTGCTGGGCGGACTGTCCGTGGCTACGCAAAGCCTATGGGACTACTTTCGCTCAGGCGGCAGGAGCAGGACGCCCGACCGAGTTCCTGCAACGAGGTCGAAAATCGGTCGCAACGATCCCTGTTCTTGCGGTTCCGGGAAGAAGTACAAACGCTGCTGCGGCAGCGTCACTGTGCACTGAGCGACCGCCAGCGCTCTGGAAAGGTGAACGACCGGAGTCGAGGCCCTCTCACACCTTGATGATGGCCGCGCGAGGCTTCCGGGACACTATGCCGGCGCCAGGATTTCGAGCTTTGGGAAGTAGGTCCGATAGCGTGCAGCATCGCGCGTGAGCAACGCCAGGCGCTCGATGGCCGCGTGCGCTCCGATATAAAAATCCGGAAGAGGAGTGGGGCGCTGGCCGCCCCGCCGGCGATAACTGAGGAAACACTTGCCGGCGAGGAAACCGGCCTCCCACGGCAGAGCCTCCCGTTCGTAGGACGCAGGAGGCAGTGCAGCGTCCAGGGCTTCAATGGTGCTGAAGCCGATCGATACCTCGGCGTAGACAATGGGATTGATAATCAGGGCCGTGCGCTCGGCACACTCAGCCAGTGCCTGCTCCGACCACTCTGCCCATTTGGCGTCATTGGTCGCAATATCCAGAAGTACATTGCTGTCGACGAGAACGCCGCGGCAGTTGCTTAGGCGCGAGGACAGGTTGCCGAGTGCGATCGTCATTTCCCCTTCGCGCCCGAACGGCTGCCCCCGCGCGTGAGCGCCATGATTTCATCCGTCGAGAGGCGTGTATCGGCCGAACCGCGGAGCGCCCTGAGCGCCCTCTGCCCCCGAACACCGGATCCTTCTGTGCGTCTGGCCTTGCGAATCCTGGCATGGTCGCCGCTCACCTCGAATTCGACCTCGGTATGGGGCAGAAGGCCCAGTTGGTTCCTGACTTCCTGAGGAATCGTCACTTGTCCCTTGCTGGTGATCTGCATCAGTAATACTCCTACTGGTAAGTGTAATGACAAATTTACGACCAGAGCAAGGAAATCTGGCCAGGCCCTGAACCCCGTTCGACCACCGTACACGATCGGTCCGCGGCGAATCATACATTGGCAGGTCCGGTGACAGCGCTGATCGGGTGCGTCAGTTGCTTCTTCAATTTCCGTATCCGCCGCCATACCTCCGGGTCAGCAGGAAGAGCCGTCATTTTTCCGGTGGCTGCATTGAGGAATCCGCCATGATGGCCAAGCCTGCCGTAACGGAAGAGTCTCGCCAGCATGGCGAGCGCGCTGGCCGCGAGTGTCTGATTGATGAACGGTTCCTGCCGTTCGAGCGCCTCGATCGCGGAACAACTGGGCAGAGGGTCTTCGCCGGCCGCTGTATCGGTAATCTCCGGGTAAAGCTCAGTGACTGTTCGTAGCCGTTCCGCCTTCCGGCGGTTCCTGGCATTGAGCGGCTGCCCCAGAACAAATTGCCCGCTCGATGCATTGTTCCCGAGATCGAGCCAGTAAGTAACGTAGCTCGACTTCCTGGTCACGCTGCGATCGATGACGCCGCGCGCGGCCCGCGTGTCTACACAGCCGATCAGGAGATCCGGATTCCGGTCATGATTCGTTCGGAGCGTTGCCTCATCGAAGCACACGGGCTGGGCATTCCACTTCGTGCCCCAGAAAAGATTGATGCGGTTGATGAGGACGGTCGCCTTGTTCTGGCCTACATCGGACCAGGAGAACGGCTGCCGGACGCAGTTGGTTTCGGAGACCGTGTCCCCGTCCATGAGCGTGACTTCGAGGCCGTAAGGATGTCCCCACGCCCTCATCGCCTGGTGGAGATAGGGCAGGCCCATCACAATGGCGCTACCGGTGCCTCCGGCGCCGACCACGAGAATCCGCACGGGCCGGCGACCGAGGAGACCGGATGGGAGAAGATGCTCGACGCGCATCGGCCGCTACCTCCCCTGAATGAATTCAGCGAGCGACTGCGGCAGCCGAATCAGAGCATTGGTAGGAAATGGCCGCCGTTTGCCAGCGAGTTTCGCCCACAGAGCATCGTGTCCGCCTTCCTGCCGCGTCAGTCGCCCGACATTGGCGTGCGTGAACGCACTTTCGTAGAATCCCTGCTCCCACGCTTCGATCGATGCCACGGAAACACAGTCAGGGCTGCGCATCGTTCCCAGGCAGACGCGGCCGTCGTCCGAAAGGTTCCAGAAGGGAGCGACAGCGAGCGTGGTTTTGGCATTTGGCCGTTTATTCTCGCAGAGCGCCCGGATCTTCAGGTCACCCTGCGTCACCTTCCACACCAGCGCCGGCTGCGGAAATACCTGTCCATTGAGCTGCTGCGCCTTGCCTTCGGCGTTTTCGAAGAACATGCGCCGCATACGCGGCGGCGTCCACCAGGCGATCATGCGGTCCGACTTCGCGAGAACCTTCTCCGGAAGGAACTCGGCCACGGCCCCGCCGGACAGCGATTCGGCCAAGTCCTCGATGAATGCGGTCGTCAAAGGCTGTGCCGGCCCAAGCATTGGAGGGCCTTGTTGCTGAGCTGTTACCGTATGCCAGGTGATGAAGCTGCGCCGGTTCTCGCGGTAAATGAGCAGCGCATCACGCAACTCGAAGCGATGCATCTCCCCAATCGCGATCTCGACTTTCATGTCTGTCCTTCTCCCACGCCTGGATATCTTCGATCAGCTCACAAACCTCCCGGTTCACGAGCACAAACCGCTCGGCGGCACACATGGCAGCAAAACATTGCTGCCCATCGTCGAGTGTGAACACGGCACAGAACGCTGGTTCTGCCGAGCCTTCCAGCATGTGCTGGCTCTCTTCGTCGAAGCAGGCCGCGACGGCATCATGCTCCTCGAAGAGGATCAACAGCGCCGGCAGCGGCGGGCCGTCGTAGTACCCGTCGTAATCTGCCGGTTCAAACGATCTCGCTTTGACTCTGGCAAGTTTGGCAATCGTCTCGATGTGCTGAATCCAGTTCCGGTACGATCCATTGCGGTGGCGCCGGAGCAACCGCCGGTAGTCCAAACGCCAGTGTTCCGATTCGTGCTTCAGACTCCCGCGGATGTACTCGGGCAAAGCCTTCTCGACCTCGGGGAACTCATACTGGTCCCGATTGGCTGGATCGTCTTCCTGGGCATACTCGATCAGGTTCTCCTCATAAGCCTGCGCGTCGCTGTGGTCGTAGATTCGCATCACGCGATAGAGCGACCGAATGAGCGTCCAGTAAAAGGCCGCACCGAGACCTTTCTCCTCCGCTTCGAGAGCCCGCAGTGCAGGGCCTATCTTTAGAAAGCCGCTGCCGCTGCAATGGATGGTGATCGCCAGCTGTCCCGTGCTCAACCCGGCGCTGTCCGCACCCACCACATCCGTGACTTCGAGGTGGTATTCGACGTTGCGTTCGAGCAGCTCAAGGGTCTCTTTGCCGATCCGATTCACAATGGAACGCTTGGCGAAGGCAAGCGGGTCTTCGCCGCACTCGCTCCACAGTTTTGGCGTCCCCAACTCCATGCGCACAAGAGCCGCGCACAACTCGAAGAGCATCTCGCCATTGACCTCATGGCTGTACTTGACAGGCTGACCATCGAGGGATGGTAGTGCCACAGCGAAGGCCGGAGCAAGCGCTTCTACTGGAGCGGCGGCAGGATTTCTGTCGGCGCTGGCAACGCCCGCGTGTTGTCCGCGTGGCAGCGACCGAGCGCGCTGGTCACGACGTCCGAGAGTTCGAGAGATTCTTTGCATCGTAGGTGCCTCACCAGAAGCTGATTCTGCCGATTCGGAGGAGCAGCAGCCCTGGCCCGAAACGCGGCGATCAGTTCCTCCGCGTGCTTTTGCTGGCGGCGCACGGCTATCCCTTCGACCCGATGGCGCGGTTGAATGTGTAGCGCAGCGCACTGCCGGTGTCTTCCGGTCCGCTCAGCGTCGCAGTCGCAATTTCCGGCCATGTCGGCGTCAGCAGCTCGCGCACCTGTTCGACGGAAAGATTGGGAGCCGGATCGGGAATACGCGTTCCGTTGTAGAAGAATTCGCGCTGCAGGCCTTCAACTTTGAGACCACTCATGGATAGCATCTCCTTGGTTGTCGAGAATGGGTCGACGTGGGATTTATGCCTGAAATCTGATTCAATGGACAGGAACCACTGACTTTGAAAGGACCGGGATGGGAATCAACGAAATAGTTGCAGCCCTCGACGACGAGATCAGCAGACTCGAGCAGGTGCGCAGTCTGCTGACAGGCACCAAAGGTAACCTCACACACGCGGCGACTTCATTCGCATTCGGTGCGAACGAGGGAAAGCCACGCAAACGCCGCCATCTCAGCGCCGAGGCCAGAGAGCGAATTGCCGCCGCGCAGAGGAAGCGCTGGGCGGCTCAGAAGAAAGCTGCTAAGAAATAGCGTCGTTGCGCCAAGGCCCGTCTATTTGTGGCGGGACGACATACAAGTGTCAGCTCAATGACGAAGCGCTCCAACATGCTTCAGGAGCATCCACTCGTGCCGCCACAGTTCCTGCACACATAGCAGTTTCCATTTGGACTCATCAGAGCGCCGCAGGATCGGCAGGCTGGCGCATCGCCAGCTTCAGATCCATGTGACGAAAACGGCACGACTTTGCCCGGATCTGCCACAACGCTGCCGCCGTAGTTGCTGGATGCCGAAAACAGAGCGAGTTGCGTTCCCGAGAGGAATCGGAGTTCGAGCCACCGGAACAGGTAGTCCATGATGGACTTTGCGTAGCCCAGTTCCGCGCTCCCCGTCCAGCCCGATGGCTCAAAGCGCGTGTGCGACAGCTTGTCGCAAAGCACCCGCAAGGGCACACCATGCTGCAGGCTGACCGACACGACCGTCCCGAAGCACTCCATCAGGCCGGCAATGGTCGATCCCTCCTTGGCCATCCGAATGAAGATCTCGCCAGGCTGGCCGTTGGGGTAAAGGCCGACCGTCAGATAGCCTTCATGCCCTCCAACCGCGAAGTGATGAGTAATCGCTGGACGCTCGTCGGGAAGACGATGGCGGTTGGCGGCCGGAGGCCCCAAGGGCTCCAGAGGCGTCATTTCCGATGCCTCAGTTGCGGCCCTGATGCTTGGCTGTTCCGCCCGCGGATCCTCTTTTACCGAATCGTGAGATGTCGCTCTTAAGGCATCCACTTCTATCCTCCTGCCAGAGTTGAGGCCGTCGCTGGGCCGTGCCGGTCGCCATGCCGACGAAGAGGGTTGTACCTCCAGATCGAATCTCGGTCAAACGGGAAGAATCGTCTCCGGAGTTTCACGCAGCTATCTGACGCATCTCTCTCAGCTTGCGATAGAAGGTCGTCTTGCCGATGCCCAGCAGACGCGCTGCCTCCAACGGCTTCCGATTGGACTTCCTGTACGCGGCCAGGATCATCACTCGTTCCATCTCGTCGAGCGTTGGGAACGTCTCGACGGTCGAGAGCGGATTCAGGCGCACCGGTAGCCTATGCCGGGCAGTAGATTCTTCCAGTCTGGCCGCGGTGGCGGAGATCAGTTTCGAGGCTTCCTGGAGGTTCTGAATGCATTGGGAGTCCTGCTGGAACACGACTCTCTCCACCACCCGTTCGACGACGTTCACGACAGGCGCGGGCAGAGCCTGCCCGCAGCGGCGGCAACGAGCATTGTCCGCCCACTGCATCAGTTCACACTGGACACAACGAATCTTTGCGCGCTCTTCGCACATAGGTTCACCTCTCAAATTTGTTGATTGTTGTCTCAGCCGAACAGGCTGAGCTGGATCGGCTGATCGCCCGTCGCCGTTGCGGGCCACGAAGGCGCATCCGGCCGCTTCTTCTCTCTCACGGGCGGAACCAGATGGATACTGCGCTCACCGCCGAGTTCCGGCGCATCGGTGGGAATCAGTGCGCCGTCATCTACGTCCTTCGCGACTTCATGCGGACTTGGTCCCATCTGCTTCGACCGTTGCCTGTCGAGTTGGCGCCATACCTGGTCGGCAGATTCACCGACACCCGCCTTCTCGACCAGTTCCCGCGCCATCGCGGACATCAGATCCTCGTCAGCATCGAGCGACTGGAGGCCCTCGCCCGAGAACTTGCCCTCCATCATCAGCGCCACGAGCATCTTTCTGCCCATCAGCCGCAGGCAAACCTCCTGCATGGTCCCCTTGTAGGTGAGGAACTTCACCCGTACAGGATGTCTTTGCCCGATCCGCCAGGACCGCCGGCTGGCCTGTCGAAGCGTGTGCAACGAATAGCCGGTCTGGTAGAAGTAGAGCGTCGGAAATGCGAGCAGATCAAGCCCGGTCTCCACCAGTTTGGGATGGCAGACGACCACCTCGACTCCAGACTCAAGCTGCCGGTCGTACCACTCCTCCCGCTTCTGCGTCGGCACAGACGACCGAAGCACCGCAACACGCAGTCCCGCGGCCGACAGAATCTGTTCCAGCCGCCCGTTGACGTCCTTCTCGCCCGTATAGGTCGCATAGACCTGACAGCGGCGGCCCTGTCGCAGTTCGCTCTGCACGTCCTCGATCAGAGAGGACTCCTTGGGATAGGCAACGTCCTGGAGCAATTCCTTCGGCCGTGCGACCAGAAACTTGTAGTACTCCTTTGTGGCCGGGTCGAATGCCCGAGCCCATATCTCGTCGAAGCCGTAAGGATGATCGGGATAAAGGAGAAGCGCATTGAGCAGGACGCTCATCAGACTCTTGTTGCCGCGATTTTCCGCCATGGCGCTCCGAAGCGCCTTTTCGAGTTCTTCGTAGGCTTCCCGAAGCTCTCCGCTCATCTCGCACGAGAGCACGCTTTCGGTATATGGCGGCAGGTTGTCGGCGATGTCCTCAAGCGCGAGAAATGCCGTCGTCGACATCAGGAATTTGCCGAACAGCAATGGTGACGCGCCTGGTTTCCGGAGTACCTGAACAGTTTTCTTCGGAGCGCGCGTGCAGGCGTTGTCTTCTTCGCGGATCTTCTCGATGGTCTCAAGGACCCCGTACTGCTCCTGAAAGCTTCGCCGGCCTTCCCCTCCGTAAGCGAAGCCATCGGATGCCATCATGTGCGGTTCCATGCGATAGAAGACGTTGAAAAGATCGTCGGCATAGCCGCCCATCAGCGTTCCGGTGAGCGCGACAAGCCGTCGGCCGGCGCGCGCCAGAACGCCAAGGGCATTCCCCTGAGCCGTGTCGCCGGCCAACTGGTGAAGTTCATCCGCGATGGCGAGATCAAACCAACCTTTCATATACCGGCCGATAAATTCGACTGGCGCCATGCGTTGAATCTTCTTGCCGTCTGCCTGCCAAAGTGGCGAGAACATCGTCGTTCCCCCAGACGGATGCTCGACCTCTTCGCTGATCTTCAGATTGTCGAAGTCGAGCCGCGTGAGCCGACCGCCGTCCGAATTCTCAATGGACACCCCTGTATCGGGATTGATCACGCCGCCGAGGTCGGGTCCGCATTTCGCTGTCAGAAATGCATGGCGCCAGAAGTAGGAGAGCTTTCCCTTGTCCTTCGGAATGATGAACACGGAGCACCGCGGAACGCGATCGACCCAGCCCGCGCGGCCCAGACGTCGGAGCTCCGGCAGGGACAACTGCATTCCTTCGTAAACGACTCGTCCCTTGCGCAAACGGACTTCGAGGACCCCGTGTGGCTGGCGGGGATCGCCGCCATTGCGCATGTCTTCGACCAGAAAAGTGCGTACAAACGGGATCGTTTGGATCGCCTCCCGCGCCCATTTCTTCGCGATGTGCGAAGGGCACATCACGAGAATCGTGCGTGCTTGGAGCACGTGTGCGAGGCCGAGGGCCATATAGGTTTTGCCCGCCCCACATTCTGCCACGATCCGCGCTGCGCGCACATGCTTGAGATGCTTGGACAAACCGCCAATCGCGATTGCCTGGGCCGGAAGCGGCGTTCGTAGTAGCGCCGATAGTTCTGCGGGAACCTCGTCGGTCATGCTCTGCAGTGGTGGGTACGATTCGAGAATGCGCGATCCGAGTTCGCTGGCGTGAGCCCTTAAATAGCCATAGATGTCCGTTGTCTCCATAGGCACCTCCTGGACTGAATCTGGTTTGGGATTGCCGAGCAGAATGGCCGTCTTGCGCAGACAATGCACAAGCTTAAGCCGGCATCATTGAGCCATCCAGCCTGAAACTGGAGTAAGGGATTTCAACAGATAGACCCAGCTTCGACCCGAAAATGCTGGAATCGAGCTTTGGCGATTCAACGCGACGAGAGAGCCCTTCGGACGACATGGGCATTTATGAGTACTGATCAGGTGTTCGCGGACTTTTGCTCTGGACTGAGCACTTCTGCTCAGTCCAGAGCAAATCGTGAGCAATACACTCAGGGTAGCCGCCGCAGTGTCCGGCTGACTTTCTGTCAGCTGTGCGACAAGACTTTTCCTTGTAAATGGCTGGGGTCACTCGATCCCTCCAAAACTCACCCAGTTCGTAAAATAAGGATCTTCAAATGCTCACCATTGAACAACGCCTGCAGCGCCTCGAAGATGAAGCTGCAATCAGGGATCTTGCCGCACGATTTGCTGATGCTGCGACACGGGCAGATTACGAAACCATCAGATCTCTTTTCACCCCCGACGCGGTCTTTACAATCGGCGAACCTTTCGCCGTCACTTGTAAGGGGATCGATGAAATCGTTGCGCTCATTCACAAGCTGCGAGATGGCAAAGACTTTTTCGTCGAATTCGTTCACAGTGGTCTGATCCAACTCAACGGCAACACAGCGTCAGCGCGCTGGCTCTTGCGAGAGGTAGGTCTGGGTCCCCTAAAGAGCGGTCCGGGAAAGAGCTTCTATAACAATTTCGGCTTCTTCATCGATAAACTCGAGAAGTTCGACGGAAAATGGCTCTTCAAGACGCGGACCTACCCGTACCTGTATCTCGACACAGATCCATTTACTGGGAAAGGTGTTGCCCTGAACGCCGATATCAGCTTCACCTAACGATTCCGCTCCTGGACTCTCTCCTCAGCATTAGTAATGGGGGTCGGCTAGTCTTCGCCGATCTGCCTCCTTGTAATCTTCGGTTGACGGTAACAGGTGGAGTGATTCAGAGACACCTGAAGCGATTCTGCCAGGCTCACGCCGCCCTCTGCATCGACTCCGACTCAGGTCGCAGAGCCTCCACGAGTGTCCCGTTGGACCATCGAATGGGCCCGTCCGACTGGGGAAATGAGAGCGCCCCTCCTTCAACTCCCGCCTCCATCCAGTCGAGCAATTCCTCGCAGGTCGCATTGACCACGGCCGCTAAGCATCCGATGCCATCCACAGGTGCAATGCGCCTGTTCTCATCAAGCGCTCGGATCATCGCTTCGGCCCATTGCGGCAACCCCGGCAGCCCAAACCGTTGGACGAGTGCCGTCCATACCTCCGTTGGCTCTGGCCGCAGAACGAAGGTCCGAGACAGCGATTTCAACCCGCGCAGTTCTTCGGAGAGCGCTATCATGTGCCGGACAGCCTGCTTTCTGCCCGGAATGTTGACACTGCCGCGGTAACAGCTCGCTCCTTCGCCCAGCGAGATCTCCTGCGTCTCTCCATCTGGAAACGTGAGCCGGAATCGCGCTTTTTCGTAGACTGCTGCCGTGATCGCTCCGACATCCGAATCATTTCCGAACACACTGAGCAAATGCGCGTCTTCGCTTTCGCCGATGTAATGGCTGACCCGCACTCTGATCCGCGTCGTGATTTTCTCCGTGTTCCGCTCGTACTCAAGGAGGCCCATCCTAAGATGCGCATTCTCCATCGCTGTCTCCCTCCTTCGGAGCGCTTTCGGTCAGCTTCATCACTTTCCCTGTGATAAAGAGCAGGCGCAGCTCGTTCGACCATTTTTCACGTCGCCGGGTGATCTTTGTATCGCCCTCTTCCTCGTGGAACTCGGTGACGTGCTTAACCGATCGCCAGCGCGCGATGTGCCTGTCCTCGCCCTGGCCGAAGACACCATTCAGCAGCCCCGCGGTGCAGAGCAGGCCCACATGGCCGCCATGCAGCGGCGTGATGGGTCGGCCGATCGCCATATCCTCACTGGGCAACAAAACCTGCGTTGCCTGATTCCAGGCGGCAGAATGCGGCAAGAGGTCTTCGATCACGTTGTACGGCAGACCGCGGTAGGTTAACGCTGCTTCGCCAGAGACGGGCACGATATATGGCTCGACGGTTCCCGGAGCGAGCTCAGGCAGCCTCTCATATCCGCCGTGCTGGGCGAGCATCTGTATTCGCCGCTGGCTCTCCTCGTGCGCTGCACCCCGGACATTTCGGCGGACACCGAACACCACAATCTGCCGGAAGCGGACAGAATCGGCATCCGCCATGCGAAAGGCGCTAATCCTGGTGAAATTTGCGCTCAGAATGCCGGCGCAGTCACTGAGCTGCACGAAGGGGATAACGAACACCAGTACTCCGTGCTGGACCAGCCAGTGATGCGTGTGCTCCAAGAACAGCCGCTCCAGGCGCCGATTGCCGGTCAGATTGATCTCCGAATCATACGGCGGGTTCAGATAGAGCATCGAAAAGCTCTCGACCTTTGCGTGGGCGTCGAACACATTGCCCTGGATCATTCGAATCCCGGTCTTTGCGGCTTCCTCCGCACGCCCCGTGTCGAGCTCCACCCCAAAACGAAGTGCTGGCACACCAGCCGTGATCACGTTGAGGGCCGTTCCTCCCCCCACGCAGGGATCAATCACGGAACAGTGCCCCGAGAAATTGAGCAGAGATCGGATGTTCTCAGCCTCAGTCGCAGGCAGTGGGTAATAGCCCATCTTGAGACGGGCGGCGCTGCGGGCCATGGTCGCCTCCTCTTCCGGGATTTTGGTGGAGCGAGAACTGCCTTTGTCTACGCGCTCACGGCTCTCACGAGAGCCAGACGGACCTGCTGCACGCCTTGTGCCGGGGGATCGGGGCTACCATCGAGAATCGGTTCGAGACGCACAACCCGATCGCTGCCGCACAGATGGCATTCACTCGGTCGCGAATTGGACACGATCCGGCATCTCCGGCAGTAGACCGCATGCTTCAGCGGTATTGCGCAGATGCCTCTGTCAGTGGGAAGTTCAAGCAATTTCGCCATGGGGATTTTGCGCCTCCTTCTTCACAGCCACCGTTCGTGAAATCCTGCCACCGCTCTGGAAGGCAAACTCTGCTTCCGTCAGCCGACGGATTCTGAACCGATCGACGCCGGCAGCCTCGATGATGAGTTCTTTGTGGCCTTCACAGAAGACGTCCGTGTCGATCAACCATGCCGCTGGCCGCCGGCACATGGAGCACTCCGTGACTCTCATGGGTTGACCTCAAAAACAGGAAGGGCCACGATTGCTCGCAGCCCTCACTGGTTGGTTTGCCGGCGTCGCGATCAGGCGGCGGGCCTTCTCGATTGCGCCTCATTCATCTTCTCGACGAGCTTTGCCAGGGATCCGAAGTTCTGGATTTCGTCCAGTCGCCGGATTCCCAGACCGTCAAGAATCCCGTAGAACTCGGTTTCGGTGATCTCGGCAGCGACGCGGCGCACCTGCGCCATGCCACGCACGCCGCTCTCCATCCACTTCAGCACTTCCTGCTGGACGCGCTGATTAGGGATGTCCCGTGCAGACCGCACCTTCGCCACAGACCCCAGGACGTTGCTGTAGAGCATCTGCCCGAGGTCCCGGCGGCACACCTCGATCTTGCCGGTGACGCTCGCGTCGAGTGGGCCCTTCTGCACGGCTGCCGTCCCGTTGCCGTTCTCCTTCCGGGCCGGTCCGTTCTGGACAGGTGCTCGCCGCTCGCGCTCAGGCACCGCCCAGGACGGAAGCGCCGGAATTTCCCGCGGGTGTTTGTATTCATCGAGATCCACCCACATCTCGGCGAAGTTGTAGAAGTAGCGGCCGAGGCCAAAACAGCTGCAGGCCCGCTTAAACGCCTGTGCTTCCGCCGACGTCATTGCGTTCTCGTCGTCTGCCCACTCCTCGCCGCTCCCGCTGTGCGCTCCCACACCGGGGATCGACACCACGCAGGTCACCAGCACCTTTCCGGTCTGGATGGGCTTGTCCTTCTTCATCCGGGTGATCGGGGAGATGGTGTGAACCGAGTATTCCCGGGTCCAGCCGCCCGCCGTGAAGATGTGGTTCAGGCGGTCTGTGTAGGCCCGCGGATCGGCATAGGGCGTCACGCGCCCCTTACGGCCGTCTCTTGAAGTGGCGGCAACCAGCCACTTCACGTCTTTAGAGGCAAAGGGCTCCTCCAGACGCGCTAAGGCGTCTGCGGCATTCAGTGAGTTTTCCATACCGAAACCTCTCGAAATCGTGGAATGTGATTGGGGGTGAATCAGACAGGGCGCGCAGAAGCGCCCAAATCGGCGTCGCTAACCTTTCAAATCACGAGAGCTTCAGCGGTTTACGACCGGATGATGATCCAATTCGCACTACCCGTGGTTCCTCTTGACAATCGGGAGGAACTAGCCGTATACATCTTGATTATCTAGTGGAGGCGAGCTTGGAGCCGGACAACCGCGAGTTGGTTCAGGGGACGCTGGAAATGCTGGTGCTCAAAACTCTGGCGTTGGAGTCGATGCACGGCTATGGAATAGCAGTGCGCATTGAGCAGATTAGCGACGGTGTGTTCCGGGTAAACCCGGGTTCGTTGCTTCCGGCACTGAGCCGTATGGAGCGCTCGGGGCGCATTCGCGGGGAATGGCGCTCGACAGAAAATAACCGCCGGGCGAAGTACTACACGCTGACTGCTGCCGGGCGAAAAGCACTCGAACAGGAACGCCGCCAGTGGGGTCGTCAGGTGGCGGCTATAAGTCGCATTCTTGAAGCCTGAGAAGAGGGGGAGAAATGCTGCGGAGCCTGATTGCTGGTGTGCGGGCGCTGCTGCGCCCAGCCGAGCGCAATGCCGAAATCGAAGACGAGCTGAGAAGTTTCTATGAAGCATCCGTGGAGGACAAGAACCGGCGCGGCATGAGCGCTGAAGAAGCCCAGCGCGCGGCCCGCGCCGAAACCGGAAGCGCCGAGATGGTACGCCATAAGATCTGGTCCGTCGGTTGGGAATCTATCTTTGATTCCATCACACGGGATATGCAGATTGCGCTCCGGCAGCTACGCAAATCGCCCGGTTTCACGGCGACAGCCGTTCTCACGCTGGCGCTGGGAATCGGTGTCAACGCGACGATGTTCAGTCTTGTCAGCGCGTTTCTGATGCCTCGGCTTCCGGGGCATGACTCACAGGGCGTGGTGGCGATTTCTTCGGTGAATCCGAATCAAAGCTACCATCCGGACGTGTATGCCGTTTCCGCGCCCAACTACCTCGCGTGGCGCACGGATACCCGTGTATTCGCGCAAATGGCGGCCGACGCTGACGATCAGCCGGGCAGCCTGGCGGGGCAGGAGCAGCCTGAAGCGATCCGCTATGCGAGCGTCACGCCGAACTACTTTGGCATTTTCGGGGTCAGCCCGATGCTGGGACGAACGTTTATGGCTGGGGAAGACGCTCCAGGCCGGAATCATGTTCTGATCCTGAGTTATGGACTCTGGAAGAGCCGCTACGGTTCCGATCCACACGTCATCGGGCGAACCGTCCGCCTGAACCGTGAGGACTACACCGTTGTGGGTGTGATGGGGTCCGATTTCCGCCTGCTCGGCTATACGCCGCAACTGTGGACGCCGTTGACACTGAGTGCGGCGGATGCGGCTCCCGCCGCACGGAAGAACCGCTATCTCTTCCTGTTTGCGCGGCTCGCGCCTGGAGTTACCCTGCAGCAGGCGCGCGCTGAAATGGATGTGCTGGCGAGACACGCCCAGCTGGATTTCCCGGACACGGAGAGTCGATGGGGCGCTTCCGTGAGAACACTGGCCGATTATCTCGTCTACGAATTCGATATACGCAATTCGATCGACGTCATCATGACGATGGTCGGCTTCGTGCTGCTGATCGCCTGCGCTAATGTTGCCGGATTGTTGCTGACGCGCGGAGCCGGACGTCAGAAAGAGATGGCGATCAGAGTTTCGCTCGGCGCAAGCCGGCTGCGAGTGGCTCGCCAACTCTTCACGGAGGGCACGGTCATTGCGTTGGCGGGCGGTGCGGCTGGATTGCTCCTCACCGTTTTGGGAATCCACCTGCTGCGCGCGGCCTTGACTTTCAATGTGGCCATCAGCTCGGTTCCGGTCACCCTCGACCGTCGAGTTCTGCTCTTTGCATTGTGCATCTCGCTGGCATCCGCGGTGCTGGCGAGTCTGGTCCCGGCTTTGAAGGCGTCCCGCACGCACATCGATATGGAGCTGAAGGGCCAGGGCCGCACTGCCTCCGCCGCACGCGCGCACAGCCGCCTTCGATCGGTGCTGGTCGGCGGCGAAATCGCAATGGCCATGTTCCTGCTGATGGGGAGCAGCCTGATAGTGTGGGGGCTTTACCGGCTTGGGCACCAGAGGCTCGGTTTTCAGCAGGACCACTTGCTGACGGCCGGGCTCGTCTTGGATCACGCACGCTATGGGGATCCCGCGCAGCAACTGCAGTTCATCCGCGCGCTTCTTCCTCGTCTGCAGCAGATTCCAGGAGTGACGGATGCCGCCATAGCTTCGAACCTGCCTGCCGCCGGAGGAAACAGCGCTTCGATTGGCATCCAGGGTGAGCCTGCTTCGCCCCACGGCACCCCGCGCAGCGCTCTCGATGTGCAGGTTACGCGTGATTACTTTCAAGTGGCGGGTGTTCCGTTACTCCGGGGGCGCACGTTCAGTGAGGCGGACAACGAAATGGCGCCGCGAGTGGTGTTGGTGAATCAGGAATTCGTGCATCGGTACCTGGACGACCGCGATGCGGTAGGGAGGCGAATCCAGGTGGGGACCTCCGAAAGCGCTCAGGAATGGAGCGAGATTGTCGGCGTGGTGAGCAACGTAAAGTACTACTCCGAGGAAACGCGCGTCGATCCGGAGGTGTACCAGCCGATTCTTCAGAAGCCTATTTCGTCCTTCTCCCTGATGTTGCGAACCAGTGTTGATCCCAACAGTCTCATTCCCGAGTTGCGCCATGCCGTGGCAGGACTTGACCCGGACCTCCCGCTGCTGCGCGCTATGAGTATGGATGGCGTGATAAGGGTCCAGCAAAATGGAGATCCCGTATTTTCCCGGATGCTCGGCATCTTTGCGCTGCTGGCTCTGGTTCTCGCCACCATTGGGATTTACGGGCTGATCTCGTACTCGGTCGTACAGAGAAGAGGCGAGATTGGGATTCGTCTTGCTCTCGGAGCCAGGAAGCCAGGCATCTCCTGGATGATTCTGCGGCAAGGGCTGAAGCTTGCCGCTATCGGATCCGTCATTGGGTTGGCGATGGCGGTTCCGCTGCCGTTGCTTTTCGATTCGATGTTCGAGGGCTTCCGCTTCGGCGCACCGGGTCTCTACCCCATTGTATTCATCACCCTTTTGCTGGTAGCTTCCGTCGCAACGTGGATTCCGGCACAACACGCGGCCCGTGTGGATCCGACGGCGGCATTAAGAGACGAATGAAAGATCGTCAAAGCAGTTCAATGAGGTCTGGAATCTCGATTTACCGGAACCTTTCCGGACGGCCTCGTACGAGACGGCCACACAGATCAAACTGACCTTGCCGATGGTGGGCTTTAGTTCTTTGCCATTGATTTCAAGCGGCGGCAGCGCCGTGGCCTTCATTTCTGTTTCAGCGGAGCCATGCGTCATCTAACGGTCTTCGGTCCTTCTGTAAGTGAAGACCCCAATATGCTCAAAGGCACGATGTTTCTCCATGGGGCGATGCACCGCCGCGATTCTGGAACGGCGATAATGACGCGAGTCATTCATTGATCGAACTGCGATCGGTTTAGGAACAGGTTCGCCCTTCATGAACCGATGTCGCGACCGATCGGAGAGCTCTTTTCAGAAGGGAATATCCTGGTCGGATATACCCAGCCCGTCAAAGTCGCCTGCGACTTCCTCAGACTGCACATGACGCGCCAACCGTTGCTCCGTTGCCGTCTTTTCCGAGCGCCCACCATCGGACAGCAGGCTGATATCCGCGACCACTATCTCCGTGCGGTAGATCTTCTTGCCGCTCTCTTTATCATCCCAGGACCGAGTCGTGAGTCGTCCCTCGACAAACAGTTTCGACCCTTTGTGCACGTAATCGCGCAGGATCTCGGCGCCGCGGGCGTAGGCGACCAGGTTGTGCCACTCGGTGCGCTCCTGCCACTCGCCCTGTTTGTCCTTGAATCGTTCCGAGGTCGCCAGCGAGAGCTTGGCAACCAGCGTTCCACCGTTCGTTGACGCGATTTCCGGATCCTTGCCAACATTGCCCAGCAGCAGGACCTTGTTCACTGTCTTGCTCATGATTTGCTTCTCCTTTTCCCGCGCCTTCGTCGTTCCGGCGCGAACACCGTGTTCTTAACTGAAAACGTGTGCGATGGCCTTTCGCATGTCCTCAGGCGCATACTCGTTCCCCGTGTAGCGAAAGCATCTTCCCTCGGCGTCGAGGTTCAGGTAACGGCGCGTGTCGATGTGCTTGTAGAGGTAGAGTTCGCCGGATCGGCCCATGAACATGAAGCACTCGCACAGTTTCGGCCCAAACACCAGTTCCAGCGGCGCCCAGTCCGACGTCATGGCCGCTCCTCCGCCTTGGCTTCGACAGACTTGGGAACCTCCTCGAACATTTCTCCGAGCAGGTAGATGGTGGTCCCCGTGAGGCACATCACCATCACGTAATCGAAGACTCTGAAGTCAATTCCTGTTCGCCGTATGAGGACCTCCGACACAACCGCGGCATGCAGAAGGATCACGAAGGACGCCGCCCAGAGAGCGTGGCGAACGACGCGATGCGCAGCGATCTGCTCCCCGTGCCTGCGGACTTCCAGCAGTACGTAGATTGCGAAGTAGGCGCACAGAACATACCACTCCTGCGCGAGCATCTCGATCAAGCCCTTCAGAGTGAAATGCATGTCCTCCCCCCTCTGGAAAACCAATCGGGTTCCCGAATTGCCTGTCGCTTAGCCTTCGATGAACATCCCGACAGCGGAAAGCCGGCGCAGCAGAGCCAACGCTCCGACTACCACGGGGCCAATGGCCAACGCATTGATCAGATCGATATGCCTGAGCTTGCGTTCGAGACTGGTCCCTTCTTCGTCGCGTCCGATTTCGAGTTCAATGCTCAGCCGCACAACCAGAAGGATTGCGACAACGATGGCCGCCACTGCAATCGGCGGATTCGCGACATTGTGCGAGGCCACGCCGATGGTAAAGAGAGTGAGGCCAAAACAGCGCAGCCGTTCGTAGATCCGCGGATGATGCCAGTCAATCATGCGGACACCTCGACTAGCCTCGGCACCAACGCTGCTTCCAGCAGATGAGAATGACGGCATCCGCAACAGCACACAGCCTCGGTCACTTTCAGTGCTGCGTCCGTCCAGAGCGGCCCCGGCGGTCCTGGTTCGCCGCTTCGAGTCAGGAAGTGCGGGATGGCGCCGCCGCGGAATGCAGCATCCTTGCCCCACAGCTCGGTTTCAAGAAATCCGTTGCGGCCGAGAAACAGAATCGCGCTCCGCAGTTCCGCGCGCCTGCCGTCCTTTCGTTCCAGCCAATGGGTGGTAATCAGCAGATCGTAAGTGTTCTCGAAGCGGAACATCTCGACCCGCACGAATTCATCGCCCACGATGACAGCGTGCATACCATTGGGGAGGAAGTTCTGAACCCGCTGCAGCCATGGAACCGCGCAGCCGTCCACGCCGACAAAGCCGACGTAGTGACCCAGCAGTTCCACCGCGCCTCCCGATTCCTCGCCACGAATCTTCCACGCTTTCGCCTGCTGCTGGTAAACCACGTCCAGTTGCGGCCGGCAGCGGATGCCGGTCTTCCGGATCTGTTCCAGAGTTTCCGCGGGCAGCGCCAGTCCACGCCGCGCAATCGTGGTCAGCCGACTTTCCTGCATGCTCACCTCCCGTGTTTACCGCCAGGTCTGTTTGGGAATGGGCTGGCCCAGCGCTTCGCGGATCATCTCGCGCGAGCATCCGGCCCAGCATTTATAGAACTGAGGATTGGCCACAGAAATCGCCAGGTTGTCCCGTGCGCGATCGCGCGCCTGCTGCGCGCACGATGGACACTGCGTCCAGTAGTTTCCGCTCCGTTTGAATCGAACCTTGACGTGCTGGAGAATCTGAAATCCGGTGTGCGAGACGTCGGGCGGCGCAACGTCCTTCGCTGCCCGGCCGCAGACGGACTCCGGAATCGAGACGCCCTGCGTGAATGTTTCGAGTTCCGCCGCAGTCAGCCGCTTCACGGACCGCAGGTACGCGATTTGGTCGGCGAGAGTGCTTGGCGCATCCTCGAACCAGTAGCGGTGCATGTTGGCGCGGTGGATGCCGAGCGGCCCGCGGATGGCATTCCCGTACTCTGAGGAGCCAATCTCATCCTGGCGCGGGAAGACCTCGATGCCGTCCACCTGCCTGAACGTTCCTTTGATCGGAACGTCCAGACGAAGGGCGAGACTATAAATATAGGTGCGGCAGAGCCGGGCCGGTAGTGGCCGCTCGCAAAGGATCCAGAGGTGCGCGCCGCGCCGCGACATTTCGACGACGGCGTGAACACCGTCCTGTTCGAGTTCCCACTTGAGCGTCCGGAGATCGCGGTAAGCGCCTTCGTAGTCGGCGTCGATGGCCACCCATTTCGAGCACTGCGTCTCCGGATTGATGGCGTAGAGGCCGACCGTCTGTTCCCCCGCCAGGTGCTTTTGGATCACCAGAGGGTCGAGACCCAGCGGCTCTTTTGTCCTCCGGTTTCGCGCCTGGTAAAAGTAATACTTGCCCGAGTGTTCATCCGGCCGGTCCGTTTGCCGGGTGTAGGCCCGCCGGTTCACAAACCATGCCATGTATTCGGCCGCCTGACCGACCGTAGCCGGCAGGATCTCCGGCTGCGGTCGCGGCGCCTTCCACGTGCCAACAAGTTGAGCCATGGCTGGTGCTCCCTTCCGGTCAAGCTGTGCTGTTGTAGCCCGGTTCCGAAACTCGGTCAAATGGGCCCGGATTGCTCGTTTTAGCAGGCAGCAACGGCCATAGCTGGAGCGCTAAGGCCCAACTCCGGCACTGGTGCAACCGGGTGGTTTCCCGAAACGTGCCGGCGGTGAGGCTTCCTGCGCTTACCGTCGATCAGGTCGAGCAGGCGGTACACGCGCAGGGCGATCTGGAAGTCATTGCCGTTGAGCGTGTCCTCTTTCAGATCGAACCGGAGCCAGAAAAAGGACTGTAATGGTTCCGCAAAGAGGTAGATTCCCCCGGTGTTCGGCTCTCCGGGAACGCTTTGCAGAACCAGGAAGCCGTCCTCTTCTTCCACGAGCCGTTCCGCCCGGGCTTCCCCCGCAGCCAGAAATGCGCGCAGCACATCCCAGCGATTGGTCCTGGCCGCCAGGCCAAGATCGGTGACGGACATGATGTAGTCCACGTGCAAGCTGCCGAGCAGCTCGCGCTTTGAATAGCGGCGATGGCGATGCGACATGACACTTCCTCCTTCTCAGGGTGTGTTTGGCTGGAAATGAAAAAGCCCCAGCCTGAAGGCGGGGCGCGGACATTCTCGGGTTGAGAGTTTGAATCAGACCTCCGCTCGAGCCCGTTCCGAGGTCTGAGCGTTAGTGACAGAAAGGGCTGTCCCGATGTAGCCGAGATCCGCCACTGTGCAACGCCACATGTTCCCCAGCGTGAGCGCAAGCGGCACGATCAGGAGCAGTAGAGCCGGCGAAACTTTCTGCCCCGCGACCCAATGGATCATCAGGACACAGACAGCAAGGTTGAGGATGGTGAACACAATGCTCGTCGCAAAGCAACGGAGCGCACGACGGTATACGAAGGCTGTTGGCACAGCAGTCTCCTCTCAAAAGATGGAATTGGTCAAAATGAACGCTACGGTGGTGGGAATTGCCTGACGGAAGGATCTTGCGAAGGGTTGAAAGGCAGGCCAGAGCGCAGGCAGCGCAGCTGTCCGTTGAGGTCAATGCTCAGCAATTTGGCAAGCGAGGAGGGCGACATACCGGGGACACGTCGTGGGGGCGTCCCGCATTTCTCAGTTCACGCCTTCCGATTTCGTTCGCGATAAAAGGCAATCAGGTCCATGGACTTCGGCGGCGCTGCGTCCAACTGTCGCAGCATCGTGGTGATCTGTCCGCGATGATAGGTGGCGTGATTGACCACATGCTGCAGCATTTGCCAGAGCACATCCGACTGGTCATTGCCACGAAGGTCCTGATACGCGATCGGGCGTTCCACCGCTTCCGGACCCAATCTAGCGAGTTGTTCGCGCATCTCGCTTTCCAGTTCGGCCCACTCCTTGCGGGCTGCGTCGACATCGGGAAGGCGGTCCGGATTCTGAAGTCCCTGCGGCTTTTCGCCTTTCAAGCGCGTGATCCAAATGCGCTCGGCAGCGCAGATATGCGCCACGGTGTCGCGTACCGAGCTGAAGCTGTTCCCCATGGGACGAGTGAACTGCTCGGGCGTTATCGCAGCTACGGCGTCGAGCACCCGGTCGCGCGCCCAGTAGTGATAATCGATGAGGAGGCAGAGATTGTCGTAGGTCATCAGGTTCAGTTTAGGACTTTGGCATACTCACCCAACGACCGTTATGCCGATTGTTCATCCCAAACCGTCCGCAATTGACTGGCCCCGAGTGAAGCGATCCTCAACCTTCCGCCTGGACAGGTAGTGTCTCAGTTCTACGAATCGGTGCAGCCCGTCGGACGAGTCGCGCTAAGCAGGCACGTACGTCAACCTGATCACGTCCTCGACAATTGGATCGCTGGCGACCAGGCGGAGCGGCGGCCGGGGGCCGGTGAAGTATGGCCGGCCAGACCCAAGCACGATGGGGTGCAGGTAGATTCGATACTCGTCGATGAGGCCAAGGTCGGTCAGGCTTCCTGCCAGGACTGGTCCGGCAACTTCAATCTCCCCGCCTGGCTTTACCTTCAACCCGCGGATCGCCGCCTCCACGTCACCGTCGACGAGTGTGGCGTTGGGACCCACTGATTTCAGAGAGCGCGACACAACCCACTTCGGCTGCGCCCGCCATGCCGCGGCGTACTCGCGTTCTTCCGTATCCCAATCCGGAAGGTCATCGTCCCAATAACGCATGACCTCGTACATGCCGCGACCGTATACCATGCCCGTCAAGCCGCGTACCCGCTCGATGAAATGACGAAAGAGCGCGGGACGGGGTGGCCCCATTTTCTCGTGGTCGACATAGCCGTCCAGGGATTGGTTCAATTCATAGACGAGCTTAGCCATGCTACAAAACCTCCATCCCAGGTCCTTCAACATAGCTTAAGCCGACGGGTTCGTACTGGCTCCCGCGAGGCGAAAAACAAATGCAATTCTTAGCCAAAAATCAGGGCTCTTGAGGGATAGTCAAAAACAACATCAGGGAGACCAACGGCTTACGTGGCCGGTGGTCAAGACTTGTCTGCGCAATGTAAAGAGCATTATCGCCGAAGGAGAGAGGTCATCGGGGCGTTGTCAACGCGATCTCTGGGCCTTCCCAAATACCACGGGAATGAACGCTCCGCAGTCCTTGCCGGCGCCGGCAATCCATCGCAAGTTCAGGGGCTGGACCAGTTCCACGAGTGCGACACTAATGGCGCGGCAACGTAGAGACGATCTCGGTCAGGGTCGCCTTTTTCTGACCTGAAAACAGCGTCGAGTACATGGGAAGATCCAGCGGATTGCGGCGGAATGCTCCGGAGGGCGCGAACGCGGTTGGAAAATCGAGCTCCTCAAATTGCGCCCGGAGCTGGTAAACGAGATCGATCGATGAGGTGAGGTAGACAAGAAGATCAAGCTGCTTCTCGTCTTTCACCGCTTTCACAATCTCCCGATAGCGCTGAGCTCCTTTTAGTGTCCGCTCGTACTCGATTCCCGCCGATACCTCCATGCAGTGTTCGACGGCGAGTTCAGCAACGGCGTCGTAATCTTTGGCAAGCGGCAGGTCAATCGACAGGTTCATGGATCGGAGTTCGATATCCGAGATCCATCTCCGCAGAATTCCGGCTCTTCTGAGAGCCACCCTGATTTCGCCAAGCTCCAGATAGTGCGCAGCCTGGCGGCTGTTTGGCAACGATCTGGATTCGGAGGTGATGCTGACCAGCCCTTCTCCGCAACTCTCAAGGCAGATGAGACCGGCGCGGGTAATCGTGTACGTCGCGCCCGAATACGGCATGATTTGAGGCAGTCTATGGATGAGGCCGGTATCGACCAGCCGCTTCAGCCGCCAGCAAAAGCCCTGCCGGTTGGATTCCGTTCCCTGACTAACGAGTTGGGAGAACAGCTGTCCATGGCTGATAAAGGCCGCATTGCGCACCGCAAGAATCATCGGAAGATCGCGTTCAGGATTGAAGTGGAGAACGCCCCGCCTCAAATGGTTGCGACTTTCGCCTTCTGTTACGAGAACTTCCTCATCTCGAAACCGTTCCACGTGACCTCCCATTTCCCGCTTGCCGTCCTCAATTCGGCGCCGGGCGTAGCCAGGACCAACGTCTCCTGAACGCCACGGAGTGCGCTCGCAGCGATGACCGCAACGCTCCCGTCGTGCCACCGGTTATCGAAATCGATGCGGCCGATGACTGTGCTTCGCGTACAAATAAGGAGCCGATCGGCCGCGACGGCAGTTCCAATACTTTTCCCGAGCAGGAGCCGGTTCCACTCTCCCCGCCGTTCCGGCCCGGGACTTTGGTAGCAGCCGTTCTCAAAATTGTGAGCACCGGTTGTCTGGGTATGCGACGCGAGGTTGATCCTCACCACGCCGGAAATGTGCCACAGTCGCCGCTCATGCGAGCCGCAGCGGAAGCCCGTGGTATTGAACACAGCGGCACGAACGGAAAAGCGCAACGGGTCGGACGCCTGATTGCCCGGCCGCAACCACCACAACGATCCGAAACTGAGACACCGAATCACCATCCGTTTGCTCCAATCAGACTGCCTGCGCTTTGGGTTTGCGCTGCTCTTCCAGGCTGTCGTGGGCCCGGCTCAGCCGCTCTCGAAGGTTGGTAATCTGGTTGTCCTTTGCCTGAAGCTGCGCCGTCTTTCGCTGCAGTTTGGTTTCAATGTCCGCGAGTTGTGCTTTCAGGCTCCCGACTTCGGTGTGCTCGGCTTCCTGCTTTTGCGGCTCATTCGGAACGGTCGCGGCCGGCATTGACTGATGCTCCTCCACGTCGCCCCGGCCTTTCCGAATCTGGCTGAAATCCAATTCTGACTGGACGGGTTTCTCGGAAAGCCCGGCAATCTGGTTTTCGAGCCGCTGCCTTTCGCCATCAAGCGCGTTGTACCGGTCGACCAGCGCATTGTGTCTGGCGATCACTTCGAGAGCCTTAGCGCGAGAGCCAATGTACGCATTGAAGAGCTGCGTGACGATATCGGCGGAGATCGTGAGCCGCCGTTCCCGGTCTCTCAACAACCAGCCATTCCCGGTAAGGGAGATGCCGAAGCCCATGCCGAGCAGGATCAGGGTCCAGAAATAGACCTGGTGCAGCGTGCTTTCGAAGACCTCTTTTCGCCAGTCTCCGACCACGGCGCCGTAGTTTTTGTCCTGGGGATTGATCCCCGCGAGAGTCTTCTCGACTATCCCCTTGTGCTGTTGTGCCTGCCACTGGTGCGCCATCGGATCGTACGAACTGCGATCGGCCTGTAACGCGCACGCATTTGCGGCCAGCGACAAAAAGACGACTGCGAGCAGTGCGTGACGCTTCATTTCTTCCGCCTCCTTTGTCTCTTTTCTTCGAGTTCCGGCGTCGGAAAGCTCAGGTTCAGGCCGTGCGTGTCCGACGCCAGCGTCAGCAGTTTCGGATATACGTTTATGGGCACGCGCGGCAGCCAGTGGCTCGACGCCTTCCGAATGTGCAGGTGCTTGTGGATGGTCCCGAGGATTGGATCGGTCACCAGCATTTCCATCTGACCGACCGGCATCTTCTTGATGTGCTCGTCCTGCGCCAGCGTGTCCTTGATCTCGGTCTGGCTGCCTTCCATTCCTTCCTCGAATTGCGTGTTGAATACGCCTCGCTTTTCGACGTGCATACTGCGCCTCATCTGCCGCACTCTGGCGCTCGCGTTGAGGAAATACTTGGCGGTTTCCTCGTCCTTGGTGCGCAGCATGAAGGTGGTGTTGGGCGCGCTCGAAACGTCGTTCCGGAATCCCCGGCCGACCTGGAGCAGCTGTGGCGCGCTCTGCAGCGCGAACAGGAAGGCGACATTCGCGCCACGCGCTGTCTGCAGGATGTGCGCGAAATTTTCGTAGGCGAAGGGCGAAAACTCGTCCATGATGACGCTGACGAAGGGCTGCTGTTGGCCTTCTTCGGCCCGGGAATACCGTCTGCCGATCATCAGCTGCAGGTTCTGAAGCAGCATCCTGCCGAGGGCGGTGACCGCCCGCTCGTTGACATTGACGTTCAGGCTCATGAACAGAATGAGCCCCTTGTCGATCACGTCGTCGAGCGAAAGCAGGTCGTCATAGGGGCCGGTGATCATGGCCATTTCGTCGCCCATGAACGTCATCATTTCGTTGATGAGGCCCTGGATCTTCGATACCCGCTCCTTGTCCTCGAAGGATTCGAGCAAATTGCGCACGCTCATGGTGAGCGTCAGCCTCTGCTGGCCGGTGATCGCCGGGTCTTTGTCGACCCGATCAAGCGCCGCTTTCATCTGCTTTTTGAGAATGGACTGGTCGTAGGCGCACACCAGAACATCGTGGAAGTTGAACCGTTTTCCGGAGTAATGGAGCACGCGTGCGATGTTTTCGAGGTACACGCGCTGGTGACCTTCGAAGAAATCCTTTTCCATGTTGAAGGATTCGAAGACGAAGGCAACGTGCTCTTCGGCATTCCCTTGGGGCGCCCAGAATGGGTTGTAGCGTGCGGAGATGTCGGGGCGCATGGGGTCGATGATGCGAAGATCCGGCATCCGCCCGGCGGCTTCGATCGACGGAAGCAGTTCAGAAAGTAGCTTCTTGTCGCCTTTGCCATCGATGAAGATGATGGGGACGCCGCGAGCGATGTCCTGCTCGGTCACGGTCTCGAGCAAATTGGTCTTTCCCGCGCCCGTCATCCCGAAAGCGTTCGACTGCATGGTCCGCGTCTTGTCCGACCAGTAGAAAGGCTCTCCGAAGATGTCATAGCCGAGCAGAACGGAGGAAAGGTTACGCGCTTCTTCGAGATAGTTCTCATCTCGCCGGCGGGTCACATGCGGAATCGGCCGCGGCCAAGCGGTTTCCATTTTGCTGATCCGGGTTGCGCGGTAGCGCAGGACCTCCCACAGGAAAACCAGACCCAGCAGCGGATACATGGTCATCTCGATGAGCTGCGCCGGGCGCACATGGAGCCGGTCCCAGACAATGAAATACCCGATCCCAAGCACTCCAAGGATCAGCACCCACGCAAGAAGCAGCGCATCCTGTTCATCGGTATGGCGGCGATAGCGAACCTCTCGCTGCATGGCGCTCCTCCCTAAAGGCCCGGTATCCGGAAGTTGAAGAAAGCCATGGTGGCGCCAGCAAGAAGCAGCAACACCGCGCCGACAACGAACAGCGGATGCAGGTTGCGCTTTCCTTTGGCGTTTCTCTGCTCAACCGGGTTCAGGAACGGCCGCTGCAGCGTCTCGACAAAGCACTCGTCGCCGGACTGCCGGTAGGCAATTCGGAGTCGTGCCCGCGACTCCTCCGCGGAGATGAATTCGAGTTTTTCCATCAGAGCACCGCTGTTGCCTTGACGGCGTGACCGCCATCGGCACCGAAGTCAAACTCATAGATCCCAGGCTTTGCCGCGTTCTCTGGCCGAATTTCGACAACACCCACGGCCGTCGCACCTGGCGATAAGTCCTTCTGAGGAATGTCGGTGTCCCGCACGGAAACCTGCGTTGTTTGATTCACGCCGAACTGAGCCACGGACTTTGCCGTAACCTGCTCGTCCTTAATGGATGGCAAAAGATCCGCGCTCTGGCGCGGCGCGATCTCGAAAACGTTCGGCGGCTCAATCCGATAAGGAAGCGTGCTCGAATTGGTCATCGCGAAGCGCACGTAGAAGGCGCTGCCGTCGCGCACCACATCTTTGATCGAGACACTGACACCGTCCTTTGCAGGGTGAACGCCGTGCGAGGTAACCGGAGTGACGTGGAGCAGTGTCGAGCCGATGGCGGATTCGGTGATCTGATCTGTCGATTTGGCTGGGGGATCGGCAGCCTGGGCGAGATTCGACCTCGTCGGCCGCGGAACTGGCGAACTGGTTTCGTCGAGAACGAACGTCATCTGCTTGACGTCGCCGGGCGCTTCGAGTTCGTATGTCGAAAACTGGTGCTCGGTCCAGACCATCAGGTCGGTCGATTGCCCACTTTGGAGGGGCTTCACGAAAACGTCATTGCCATGCCACTCGATCTGCATGACCTGGCTGCCTGCCGCGACCCGCGTAATCCTCTCCGGCAAGGCGATGACACTGATGTGATCGAGAGCGGTGTGGATGGGGGTGACCCGGTCGGAGTGGACGGTCTGATGCACGACGTTCTGAGCGCCGGCCAGCGTTCCGCCCAGCAGGAGGATGGGAAGTGCAGCTCTATGAAGGAGCATGAGAACGTCTCCCTGGCTTCTCCCGGAAGAAGAGGGCGCCTTTATGTGGCTCCCTCTTCACCCGAGTGTTTTTCTCACAGCCACACGGCGTGAGTCTCTGTGGCCGGTCCTGTCGCCGGACACCGGTTGACGAACTTCCTGACCCGCATTTCCAGATCAAGCAGTTCGCGTTTCGAGTAGCGTCGTCTTCCGCACACTTTCCATTGGAAGAACCACTGCTCGGGCGTGCGCTGGATGCGAACGGAAACCCGTACCGCTCCGTCCGTTCTGCGCCAGTTGAAGAACCGCATACTGTTCTCCCGTGTCTTTCCGGAAGCAACAGCAGGCGAAGGTCTGCCCCCGGGAGGAGCAAAACCGCTCGCTTGCTGCTCCGCCGGGTGGCTGGCGTCCATTAGTTGGCGAACAGGCATTGCAGCCTGCCGCGTCCGTCAGCGATCCCTTACAATCTGCTTCGTCCCGCTGTCCATGCGGAGCAGGAACTCCTTCGACTCTCCACGGATCGAGTAGAGACAATCGTTCTCGACCACAACGCGGACCCGCTGGATAGGACATTGCACCTGCGTGCGAATGCCCCCCGTGCGGACCGCGATCGAGTCGATCACCTCCTGCGGAAAGGCGTGAAACAGGATCGAGCCCATGCCTTTGCCGCGCGAGACCACCGTATGGAGCGCCTGGCACCAGCCCACCCGGTCTTCCTGCTTCGCGTCACCCCAACTGCGGATGATCGATTGCAGAGAGGCCGCCTGATCGCGGGCCTGTTCCTGAGCGCGGCGGTAGCGAGCCTTTGCTTTCGCAAACGCCCGTTGCTCCGCGGCGATGCGCTGCCGGTCGTCCAGACGCCTGGCTTCCGCCACGCGCTCGGCCGCCTGCTCATGCGCCTTCTGCTCCACGGTGAGTTTGGCCTGAATCATCCCGTGTCCGGCTGCATACACGGAATTGACCAGACGTGATTCCAGAAACATCGGACCCGTCACCTCGTTCCCGGTGATCAGTCCGCGGAACTGCTCGATCGGGAAGGGCTTCTCCATCAGTTCCTCGATGTGTTTGCGAAGAATGTTGTAGAGCCTTCCGATGCGATCCGTGGGCAGAACGTCGAGCGAGAGTGGCAGTTCCTTGTCGTTGATCGCCTTGGCTTCCTTGAGGGCAAGCCAGGGCGCCGGAGAAACCTGCTGGCGAATCGCCTGCAGCTTCTTCCGGTCGGCGCTGGTGTTGTGCTTGAGCGAGTCGATTTCCAGCTGCAGCTCCGAAACCAGCTCGTAGAGCAGGTCCTCACGGCCGCCGGCGACGCAGGAACTCATTAGGTCGGTGATGACCCCGATCTGATTCCCGCGCGACTTGAGGGCCACGAACTCGAGCGAGAACCACGGAGACCTGGCTCTTCCTGCCTTCGTCTTCGTGACCTCATGTTCGTGTTCCATGCGAAAGCGGCTCTCCACAAAGCGTGGAAACCTGTCCGCATCGATCACACACACCCAGTCGAAATCAAAATCCCCGCCGTTGCGCTTGGCGGTCTCCGAATGCAGCGTGTATGTCCCTTCAAGAGTCAGCTGGTCGGCCACGACCTGGACGGCAACTTCCTGGTCCATCCCAAATCGCGCCATCAGCTCGACGATTAACTGCTCGCCCTGCAGGTGTTCAAGTGGAAGCAGGTCCTCCTTCATGCGTACGGGATAGCGCACGCACAGGCCCCGCTTCGACGGTAGGGTGGTGATGGCAGCAGCCAGCGGCATCCAGTCGGCGCCGCTGAGGACCTTGCCGCCCTGAACAACCAGAAAGCCGTCGTCCGCCAGCGCAAAGGCGGGCAGTTTGACGCCTCCTCCGGTCATCAGTTTGTAGGCCCAGTGCGCCATCAGTTTGCTGAGTTGGGTGTGGATGTAGGGATGGCGGGTGATTTCGCCCGATCCATCGGCGAGCAGAGCCGCCTCGACAACCCGCTGGAACTCTTCCTCCGCGGCTTCGTCGTCCTGGCGGATCTCACGTCCGATGAGTTCGACCACCTTGCGGTGGTTGCCGTCTCTCCACGCGGTTTTGAGTGTTTCGATGATCTCTACGGCCTGCGGAACGATCTCGGTTTCAATCGACTCCGCCGGCGCATGCTGGAGTACCGTGTAGCTCGATTCGAACTCGAGAGGTCGCGAGACTTCCCGAATTCCCAGTACGATCGGGCTCCGATAGATGCGCGAACCGAGGCCAATCATGCTGGCCACGGCGTTCGGCATCCTGATACTCGGCTTGATGGAGCTTTCCGGAACGATGACGTCGACGTTCAGCGCGTCAGCGACTTCGTCCGTCATGACTTTGAAGCTCCCTTTTGCCTGGGTTTCGGCGAAGGCGAGGCGGAACTGGTAAAAGTGGCCTTCGGGAAGCGCGAGCTTCTCGAAGGTTCTCTTCCGGATCCATCCCCGGCAGTCGTTCGTCCCCAGTTCCGTGTCCTTCACCACCATCACTGTGGCTTCCGCCTCCGCGTGCACGACTTTGCAGTCGGACACGAGAATGCCGAAATACGTGATGGCAGCCTCGGGCCATTGCTGGAACCGTTTGGCAATCAGGGGCTCGTGCCTCGCGTCGCAATAGTAGTACTTGCCGTTCTTGGCCGAACCGGACGCGCCGACCATCCTGTAGGCAATCCCGTCGTGCGAGATCGCTGTCATCCGGTCGGCAACCCGCGCCTCTTCCACATCGTCCAGAGGCTCGGTGGGAACGCTGACCAGCGCCACGTGGATGTTCGGGTACATCGTGCCGAGAAGCGTGTGATCGAGC
>JBATVK010000044.1:0-12914 GCA_049671725.1 Acidobacteriaceae bacterium | reverse complement strand
CCCCACTCCAGCGCAGCAGCGGCCAGGTTCACCCCACAGCAAGCGGGAAGAACCGCACAAAGTCCGCCCCACTCCAGCGCAGCAGCGGCCAGGTTCACCCCACAGCAAGAAGCAAACGCCCCCGCCGCCCAAACATCGACACAATTCTTCGCTGCGCCGGTCGCGAAAGTACTGCCCCGCACCATTTCGGGAAACCGCTGCTTCTCCCGCGCCCGGCTCCCTTTCCAAATACCCTGGCGAAGCAAGCGTCATCATCTATAAGCAATGCGACCCATCCGTCTTCGGCTTGTTCGCGGGGCACATGAAAGAGCATAGGCGGCAGCTTCGCCGAATGCCCGGTATTGCCGGGATGCGTCTCGCAGGGCCGCGACGAAAAAGAGGCGCTGGACAACATCCGCGAGGCCCTCACCGCGTGGATATGGGCTGAGGACCACAACACCGCCCACTCGTTCCCGTCTGAAATTACCCCGCTCCTGATCGCCGTCTGAATCTTTGTTCGGAACCTCCCGCTCGTCACTGCATCCCACCAGCAGGTATCATGAACGGTTGGGTTCGTCCCCCTGTTTTCCCGGATTTTCCCCGCATGCTCTCGTCCTTCATTCAACGCGTCGATCGCTGCCCAGGATCCCTATGCCCGTAAATCCCGCAGCCCCCGGCATGGAATCGACCGTCGCCACCCTCGAGCCCGCCGCTCGCGCCGACGCTCTCGGCTGGAACCAGCCGCCTCACGCCCATCTCCACGCCCCGCGCGCCGGCGAAACCGCATCCCTCCTCGTCGACTACCGCGAGCTCTTCAAGCTCCGCGTCACCCTCATGGTCACCCTCACCGCCTGGGCCGGCTTCTACCTCGGCTCCATGCGCTCCGGCATCAGCAGCATCCAGCCCGGCCTGCTCGAAACCCTCATCGGCATCGCCGTCGTTTCCTCCGGGAGCGCCGCCCTCAATCAGGCCATCGAGCGCAAACTGGACGCCAAAATGCTCCGCACCGCGGACCGCCCCATGGCTGCCGGCCGCATCGGTCTCGCCCACGGCATCGCCATCGGCCTCCTCGCCATCGCCGCCGGAACCATCTGGCTCACCCGCGAAACCAATCTCGTCACCGGCGGGCTCACCCTGCTCACCGCGTTTCTTTACGTCGCCCTTTACACGCCCCTCAAGCGCTTCACCACCCTCGCCACCTTCATCGGCGCTTTTCCCGGAGCCATGCCGCCGCTCCTCGGCTGGACCGCTGCCCGCGGCGTCATCGAGTGGCAGGGAGTCGCACTCTTCGCCATCCTCTTCGCCTGGCAGTTCCCGCACTTCATGTCCATCGCGTGGCTCTACCGCGACGACTATGCCCGCGCCGGCATCCGCATGTTGCCCGTCGCCCAGCCCGACGGATGGTCCACCGCGCTCGAAGCCCTCACCTACGCGGTGCTCATCATCCCCGTCAGCCTGCTCCCGTACTGGCTGCACATGGACGGCAAAATCTACGCCGTCGTGGCCGTCGCGCTCGGACTCGTTTATCTCGCCTACACCATCCGTTTCGCCCGCATCGTGCGCGCCCGCAGCAACGCCGAATCCCGCATGTACGCCCGCGACCTGCTCAAGGTCAGCGTCATCTATCTGCCGCTGCTGCTCACCGCGCTCATGCTCTGCGCGACGGGAAAGTAGGCATAGTCATGACCACTGCAACCGCCCCCAAACGCTCCGCCTCGGCCCCCATCGCCGTCATCATCGCCATCAGCGCCGTCGCCACCCTCTTTCTCTTCTGGCTCATCTACGTCCACCCCGCCTCTGACGCTGCCGGCCGCCGCTATACCTTCCTGCCCGATCTCATTGCGCTGCTCAACGGACTCGCCGCCATCGCCCTCCTCGCCGGCTACTATTTCGTCCGCCACCACCGCATCCCCGCGCATCGCGCCAGCATGTTCACCGCCTTCGCGTTCAGCTCCCTGTTTTTGATCTGCTACATCGCCAATCACGCCCTCCACGGCGACACTCTTTACCCCGTGCACAGCCGCGTCTACTACGATGCCTACCTGCCCATCCTCATCAGCCACATCGTGCTGGCCACCCTGGCCCTCCCCATCGTCCTCATCACTTTTTATCTCTCGCTCTCCGGACGCATTCGCATGCACCGCAAGGTCGCGCGCGTCACCTTCCCCCTCTGGCTCTACGTTTCCGTCACCGGCGTGGTCGTCCGTGTGATGCTGGTAGCCGCCTTCCACTAGTTCTATGGCAAAATCCTCCACAACCGGTGCGGTCATGGAACCCCGAGTCCGGACGCAGATCGCCGATGACGGAACCCGCGTGCTCCTGCGCACCGGCGCCGGAACCCTCATCGCCGGCATCGTCGCCGCCATTCTCACCATCGCTGTCTTCGGCGGCATCGGCATTCACGGGCCGCACACCAACGGCGGATGGCTCTCCCTCATGGTCGCCATGATGTGCATGCCCTTCGGCCTCATGCTCTTCGGACTCGGCTTCGCCAAATGGCTGCGCAACCGCCGCCTCCGCCGCCAGTCTCCGCGGTAGTGCTGTGTCTCTGAAGAGCGCTGAAGAATTTCGTCTGGTCTTGTAGAAGGACACGGCCTCACAGCCCGCCAAGATCCCTTCTTTGAAGCGGCTCAGTTTCGCAGCACACGAAAACAGTCGCCGTTTTGAAGGGGCACGGCTTCCAGCCGTGCCGTAACTGCCGCAAATGGAATTCGGCTTTAGCCCCTGAGGGACGGTTTTCCCTTCACAGACAACCCAGGCTCTTATAGCGATACACCCTGGACACGCCCGCCGCCCCCGTTCCGCTATTTCTGATTGAGATACAGCCCGTTCCCATCAGGATCGTCAAACGGCTGCATCCGCGCCGGAAACTGCGCGGCCCGCACGATCCCCCGCAATCCCGACAGCGTCAGCGGCGGAGCTGCCCCGCGCACCGTCACCCCCGAACGCTCACGCGTCTCGATCAGCCCCTGCCCCAGCAGCTCTTCGTACGCTGCCACCACGATTCCCCGGCTCACACCCAGCATCCTGGCCAGCGCCCGCGTCGATGGAAGCTTCGCGCCCGCCGCCAGCCTCCCGCTGCGGATCGCCGTCGTCACCTGCCTCTCGATTTGCTTCTGCAGTGGCGCTTTCCCCGCGCGGTCGAGTACGATATCCGGCACGGCGAAGCTCCGGCCGCTCTTCACTGGTACACCCCTCTGGACCTGTTCATCGCCCGCGATCTCCGTCACTCTGTTGCGCAGGAGGATTCTCCCATGGTTTCCGGCGGAAATGCCACCGTCTTCGTCACCAACATGGATGCATCGATCCGTTTTTATACGGACGTGCTTGGCCTCAAACTTACCAACCGCTTCGGCGACGCCTGGGCGACCCTGAAAGCCGGCGACTCGCTCACTATCGGCCTTCACCCCGTCTCTTCCCTGCACCCCGCGCCCGGCACAAAAGGCTCCATCGTCCTCGGCCTCGAGATTGACACCTCGATCGAAACCGCCGTCTCCCGTCTGCTGCAGCACGGCATTGCCGTCAAGGGTACGATCACCCGCAGCGAGCCCGGCAATTTCGCCCAGCTCGAAGACCCTGACGGCAACGAAATCTATCTCTGGGAAGTCAATCGCGGAGTCGTCCCGGAGCAGGAACTCGCGCACGCCGCATCAAGTTAGCGCGTAGCCGCGCCAGGCAGCACGTTGATCGTCCGCAGCCACCGTTCCGCCAGCCGCGGCCATCCTGTAATCGGCAGCTCCGTCCGCCGCAGCCCGTATCCGTGCCCGCCCTGCGCGTAAACGTGCAGCTCCGCGGGCACGCCCGCCTGCTTCAGCGCCATGAAGTAGTCGATCGCGTTCTCCACGTGCACCGGATCGTCCTCAGCCTGCACCAGAAATGTCGGCGGAACCGCCGCCGTTACCGGAATCGCCGGATTGAACTCGAAATCCTTCTCCGCAATCGACAAATACCCCGGATAAATCACCATCGCGAAGTCTGGCTTGCAGCTCAGCGCATCGGCCCCATCCACCGCCGCATACAGCCGCTGCTCGTAGTGCGTGCTCAGCGCCGCCGCCAGATATGCGCCCGCCGAGAATCCCACCACCCCGATCCGCTCTGCGTCAAAGTGCCACGCCGCCGCGTGCTCCCGCACCATCCCCATCGCCCGCTGCGCGTCCTCCAGCGCTTCCGCCGATTTCGGATACGGCCCCGTCTGCGGCACGCGATACTTCAGCAGCACGCAGTTCACCCCGATCGAATTCAGCCAGTCGCAAACCTCCGTGCCCTCCAGATCCATGGCGAGGATCTGGTACCCTCCCCCGGGAAACACCACCACCGCCGCACCGCTGTTATGCGTCTTCGGCGCTGCGTAAAACGTGATCGTCGGATCGGTCACGTTGCCGATCCGCATCACCGGCCGTCCCGCCACCAGTTTGTCCTTCGCGGTTGTAAAGTTTCGCTCCGGCCCCGTCGCCGTCACCGCCCCCGGCGCGCCGTGAGGCCACAGCGCCAGCGTCGGATGCCCCGGCGCCGGATGCCAGTCCTCATTGGTTTGTGCGGAAGCAGGCGCAGCCGCGCCCACCACAAGAATCAGCGCGCAAAGAATCGTCTTCATGCCGGAATCTCTCCCGGCCATCTTATTGCAATTGTCGAGGTCGGATTCGCGCTATTGCGCCGACGACACAAATTGCTGCGGCGTAGTTGCCGGAGGCTGCGTAGTCGTCTGCCCCGGCTTGCTCGAACTCGTCGCGCTCGACGAACCCGATGCGTTTGCCGGCCCCGGCTGCGTCGTCGTGCTCGTCTGCGCTTTCGCCGTGCTCGACGAGCTCTGCCCGCTGCTCGTCTGGCTGCCGCTCCCCGATCCGGCTGTCTGCGTGCCCGTCTGCGCCGGCGGCGTGTACCCCGGATCGCCCGGCTTCCGCAGGTCCGGAGGCCAGTTGATCGGGCCCTCCGCCGGGTTCGTATCCGTCGGAAGTTTCTCGCCCGGAGTTTTCAGGCTCGGCGCCGGTCCCGTCACATTCTCGTTCGCAATATCCTGCTCCGTCCGGTCGCCTTCCTCCACCGGATGCTGATTCGCCGCCACCGCCGGAGTATTCCCCCAGTATTCGCCCATCTCATTCGCGGCCTGTACCTGTACCGGCTGCCCAACTCGGTCAATCTCCACCCGCACCGCAAAATCCCCGTGGAACCGCACAAATTCCACCGGATCCGGCGCTTTCCCGTACATCCAGATCACCACCGGCTTCCCGTTTTCCTGCTCCCGGAACTTCTGGATCGGCTCGCCCTTCGCGTACAGCACCATGTCCTGGTCCATTCCTACCAGCACCCGATGCTCCAGGATCGCCTTGCGCAGAAAATCCGGCAGCGACTCGGCGTACGCCTCCGCCTGCGACTTCACCCCGAAATCGATCACCGGCTTCAGCAGTTCTTCCACCTGCTCGCCCGTCATGTCCGGCAGCTTCCCTGGAAACATGAGCGTGACTCGCGATCCCGTCGGCGGCGGATCGTCCTCCACCACCGGGTTGTCGTTATACGGGTCCATCCCGATGGAAATGTGCCGCAGGTACTTGTGCTTGTGTTCCGGCCCGTTGTTCAGGTCGATCACGATCCGGTCGTCGCGGATCTTGATGTCCGTGATCACCACCCGGTCTCCCGGCTTGGCCGCCATCCCCTTGTCGTGCAGCAGGTCGATGTATTTCTCGCCCTCGGGATCCATCTGTCCGTTGGCGCGCAGGTCCAGATTCGAGATCGGCAGCGGCCGTATCGCGAATCCCTGCTCCGACTCCAGATACCGCACCAGCCGCTCCCGGTCGACCGTTGTCATCGGCTCACTGGAAAGCTTCACGTCCGTGGGCGCAATCGTCGCGTAGTGCTGATCGATGTGGGACGGCTCGACCACGAACACCTGAGCGCGCGCCGGGACCGCCGCCGCTGTCGCCAAAGCGCAGATCGCCGCGGGAACCAGGCTGCGAACCAATCTTTTGGAGTTTCCCATAAGGCCCCCTCAAGGGGTGGAGCCTGTCTGCCAACAAGAATGGGCCGGTTTCAAGGAAATTTCAAGCGTCTTCCCAACTCCCGATCCGGCGGCGAAGCGGATAGCGGCAGTTGCACACCGTCCTTAGAGCAGGAAACGCGCGTTTCCGTTGCCGCGCCTCCCGCGCCAACCCATCCGCACCGCTCTGCCCACACGTTAATTTCCTTTCAATTCGCCGAAACCGGTTGTCCCCGATTTTCCTGCTTCAACCCTCCCGCATCTAAACCGCCCAGGGCCACGATTCAGGAGATTCTTCATGACAATCGCTCGCTCGCCCTTCCTCTGTACGTCCGCCCTCACTCTTGCAGCCCTGCTTGCCGGATGTGGTTCTGCTCCCACCCCCGGCGTAAACGCCAGCATTCATCCTTCATCTCCCGCATCCTCCGCCGCCGTTTCCGCTGCCGGCTCTCGCAACAATTCCTTCGTCTACGTCTCCACCCCCTCCATCGCGGGCGGCGCGGGCAACTACATTCAGGGATGGTCGGTTGCCGCCGATGGCGCTCTCACCGCCGTCCCCGGTTCGCCCGTCGACACGCCCTCGCAAATTTCAGTCATCGTCGCCAACGGCCGCTATCTTTTCGGTGATCTCAATGCCAGCGGCGCCGACAGCATCGGCGCCTGGCGCATCGCCCCCAACGGCTCGCTCTCTCTCGCCACTTCGACTCCGGCCGAGGCCTTCAACTCAAGCCTCTACACGTACAACTCCGGTACCACCACGGACTTCACCGACCGCGCCGGCGTCACCCTCTACGATCACGGCAACGCCTACGCCATCAAACCCAACGGCTCGCTCACCTGGCTCAGCGATATCGTCGACAACGCCGCATCCACGCCCGGCTACGTCGAGGACGAGATCGCCTTCACCCCCAACGACCGTCTCGGCTACACCTCCGACTGCACCTTCGGCGATCAGAACTTCTACGGCTTCGCCCGGGCCTCCAGCGGAGCACTCACGTACTTCAATCCCAACGCCAACGTCCCCACCCTGACTCCGAATCCTGAAGGCACCAGCTACTGCCCCACCTACGCCGCCGCCATCGCCGCGCCGGATAACCAGCACGTCATCTTCTCTCTGCAGGTGGGCACCGACCCCAGCTCTTACACCGGAGTCAATCAGCTTGCCGTTTACACCATCGGCTCCAGCGGCGCGCTCAGCACCACGAACACGTCGGCCACCATGCCGGCAACCTCCGTAGGCCAGGCCACCGACTACAAGTTCGATCCCTCCGGCCGCTGGCTCGCCATCGCCGGCAGCTCCGGGCTTGAAATCTTCCGTTATAACAACGGTGTTCTCTCCGGCGGAACCACCCTCATTTCCAACGACGGCCCCAGCCAGATCGCCTGGGACAGTGCCGGACACCTCTTCGCCATCGGCCAGGACTCCGGCAACCTGTATGTCTTCGATGTCAACCCGGCCACCGGCGCGGCAACCCCCGCGCCCGGATCGCCCACCACCGTTCCCCTCTACAGCTACCTCGCGGTCCAGCCGTTGCCCTGATGTCGCTGCACCGCGCGCTGCGCAGGACGCGAGCCAACCCGCTCGCCCCTGCGCCCGCAGCGCGCGCCCGGTCTGCTCTCTGCAAAGGTGCCCGCAGGCCCGCCACACCCTCCAGGCATCCGCACCCCGCGGCGGCGCAGCCCGGCTTGCGGAAAAATCGATCCAAGCGGCCCAGCGAAACATGGGAAAAACCGCCCCCAGCCGCGCAGCGCCACCGGCCAGGTTCACCCCACAGCCGGCGGGAAGAACCACGCGAAGTCCGCCCACAGCCCACAGCAAACCACCGGTCAGGCCCAATCCACAGCAGTTGCAGCCAGGTTCACCCCACAGCAGGTGGGAAGTACTGCGCAAAGCCCGCGCCCACTCCATAGCAGTTGTTGCAGCCAGGTTCACCCACAGCGCGCGGGAAGTACTGCGCAAAGTCCGTCCCCACTCCACAGCAGTTGTTGCAGCCAGGTTCACCCCATAGCAAGAAGCAAACGCCCCTGGGCGCCCTAGCGTCCAGGCAATCCGCGCTGCGCCTCTCACCAAAGTACCGTCCCGCTCTTTTTTTTGGGATAACTGCGGCTTCACACTCGGCGCTCGCCCCTGCGCACACCCGGTTTGCTTTCTCTGCGAAGGTACTCCGAGGGGCCGCCACGCCCTCAAAGCACCCGCAAGAACCGCCCACCGGCCGCGCGGTGCCATAGGCCAAGTTCACCCAACAGCAAACCACCGGTCAGGCCCACTCCACAGCAGTGTCGCAGCCAGGTCCACCCCACAGCAGGCGGGAAGTACTGCGCAAAGTCCCCCCCACTCCACAGCAGTCTCGCAGGCACGTTCACCCCCCACCAAACCACCGATCAGGCCCATTCCACAGCAGTCGCAGCGAGGTCCGCCCCCACCCCACAGCAAACCACCGGCCAGGCCCACTCCACAGCTGCTGTCGCAGCCAGGTTCACCCCACAGCAAGAAGCAAACTCCCTCGGCTGCCCAAGCGTCCACGCAATCCTCGCGGTGCCGGCCGCAAAAGTACTCTTCCTGAACCATTTCGGGAAAAACGCAACTCCGAGCCCCGAGCTCGAGTCTCCGCGCGCAGCACCGCCCGCTTCTGCCTGAACGCGGCAAAAGTCGGAATCCCTGTCTACTGTCTACGGATCACTGTCTGCCGCGGTCAGCCCCGGCCGGATCCCTTCCGCCCCGCCTTCTTCGCCGCCGGCTTCGCCTTCCGCGTCGTCACTGCGCTTTCCGCCATCCGGTCTCCCAGCACGTGCAGCCGCAGGAAGTTCGTCGACCCCGTTCTCGTCTGCGTGCCCGCCACGATCCCCAGGATCTCCTTCGGCTTCACGAACCCGCCTTCTTCCAGCAGCGTCTCCGCCTGTTCCACCATCTGATCCGTCGTTGTCAGCTTGGGACACTTGATCGGATGCACGCCCCACAGCATCGCCATGCGATGGATCACCGCGTCCACGCTCGACAGCGCGAAGATCGGCGGCTTCGGCCGGTACTTCGAGAGTTGACGCGCCGTCGTGCCCGTCTCCGTGAACACCGCGATCGCGCTCACGTCCAGATCCTGCGCCGCGTGCGCCGCCGACTCGCAGATCGTCTCCGCAATCGACAGCCGCCCCCGCCCCGGCCGCGACTCCCACGCGTTCGTCTCCCGCAGGTGCGTCTCTGTCTCGCTTACGATCTTCGCCATCATCTTTACGGCTTCCACCGGATACTTCCCCGCCGCCGTCTCCGCCGACAGCATCACCGCATCCGTTCCGTCGTAGATCGCATTCGCCACGTCGCTCGCTTCCGCGCGCGTCGGCCGCGGGTTCTCGATCATCGACTCCAGCATCTGCGTCGCCGTGATCACCGGCTTGCGGTACTCTGACGCGCACTTGATCACATACTTCTGGATCGCCGGCACCTTCTCCGGCGGCATCTCCACCCCCAGGTCGCCGCGCGCCACCATCACTCCGTCGGCGTTCTCCAGAATCGCTTCCAGATTCTCAATGGCCTGCGGCTTCTCCAGCTTCGCGATGATCCACGTCTCCAGCCCCAGCGCCGCCACCCGGAATTTCACATGCCGCACGTCCTCCGCCGTCCGCACAAACGACACGGCGATCGCATCCAGCCCGTGCTTCATCCCGAATTCCAGGTCTTCCTCGTCCTTTTCCGTCAGCGACGGCACCCGCACCGGAATTCCCGGCAGGTTGATCCCTTTGTGCTCGCCCAGCAGCCCGCCGTTGATCACCTCGCATTCCACGTCCTCGCCCGGGATGTCCAGCACCCGCAGCTCCATCAGCCCGTCCGACAGCAGAATCCGCGCTCCCGGCTCCAGGTTCTCCGCCAGCGTCGGAAAGGTCGTCCCAATCGTCGCGGATGTGCCCTGGATATCCCGGGGCGTGATGGTCAGCCGCTGCCCCGCCTTCAGTTGCACCGGAATCCGGTTCTTCAGCCGCCCCGTCCGGATCTTCGGTCCCTGCAGATCGCCCAGGATGCAAACGCTCTTGCTCTCCTCGCGCGCGACCTTCCGCACCATTTCGATCAGCTTCAGCTTTTCCGGATGCGTGCCGTGGGAAAAATTCAGGCGCGCTACGTCCAGTCCCGCCCGCAGCAGCTCGCGAAATACCGATTCCTGCGACGAAGCCGGGCCCAGCGTTGCGACAATCTTGGCGCGGCGCGGGTCTTCCCCCACGAGGCCGGGCCTTGACGACGAGAGATTCATCCAACCCCCAATGTTTTGAACGATGAATTGAGTTTTGCCTTGCGGCCTGGGAAGTAGTTCTACCTCATTTTAGCGTGTGCCGCGGCCTCTCTCACATCGCCGCGAAGGGAGCCGCATTTTGATCCTTCCCCAACCCCGCCGCTTCCGCCGGCGCCTCGGCCGCATCCTTCCCCGGCAGCGGGAACATCTGCGCGTTGAATTCCGCCCCGATCAGCACGCTCAGCGAAACCATATACAGCCACACCAGCGTCGCAATCCCCGCTCCCAGCGATCCGTACACGATCGAGTAATCCGCGAACCGCGTCAGGTAAAACCCATACCCCAGGGTCGCGATGAACCACGTCGCCGTCGCAATCGCTGCGCCCGGCAGCGTCTCCCGCCACCGCCCCCACGCGAGCTTCCCTGTCTGCAGCGCCATCCTCTGCCTCGGCACTCCGTAGTGGTAGATCATGATCAGCGACAGCACGCTGGCCGCCAGCGCAATCCCCCACCGGATCAGCCGCCACAGCACGATCACGTACAGGTGCAGATCGTGTTCCGAGTTGACGATCATCCACCGCTCGATGCCGTGCCCGAAGGCCAGAAACAGCGTCCCGATCGCCATCGGAATCATCGTTCCCGGCACCAGCAGCAATGCCGCAACCCGCTCCTTCCAGAATCCCCACGTCCCCCGCGGCAGCCGGTACGCCCGCCGGAACCCCTCCATCAGCGACAGCAGCACCCCCATCGCCGCAAACACGCTCACGAACACCGATCCCCCGATGATCCGCATCGACCGTGCGTGATACGTGATGAAGTAGCTCTGCACCAGCAGCATCGTGTCCGGCGGCAGCACCTGCTGGAACCCCGCCCGCAGCACTCCGCGGATGTCGTCTCCGGCGGGCATCATTGCGACCAGCGTCGTCACCACCAGCAGCGCCGGAAAAATGCTCAGGATCGCCGAATACGCCGCGGCCTTCGCCATCGTGAGCGCGTTGTGCCCGAAGGCCGACCACACCGCTCTTCGCAGATTGTGAAAGACGCGCAGCATGAGCGTTCTCAGTGTACCCGCGGGTCGTTCGGCTTGCGCGAACCGCCGCGAATACACGCCACCGCTGTGGCCTGTTTCAGGCCCCTCCAGCCAGCGCTCTGAAAAAGTGCGAAAACCCGCCCCTCAGCAGCGCAGCCAGGTTAACCAGCCCAGCAGCGCAGCCAGCTCAGCGGCGCAGCAGCGCAGCAGCGTAACCAGCTCAGCAGCGCAGCCAGCTCACCAGCGCAGCCAGCTCACCAGCGCAGCCAGCTCAGCAGCGTAGCAGCGCAGCCAGTTCAGCACAGCCAGCTCAGCACAGCCGGCGGCAGCCAGGTTCACCCCACAGCAAGAAGCAAACGCCTTCCCCGCCCAAAACGTCTACGCAATCCTCGTCGCGCATCTCACCAAAGTACCGTCCCTCTCTTTTTCGGGATACCTGCGGCTTCACACTCGGCGCTCGCCCCTGCGCACACCCGGTTTGCTTTCTCTGCGAAGGCACTCCGAGGGCCGCCACGCCCTCAAAGTACCCGCAAAAACCGCCCAGCCGCGCAGCGCCATCGGCCAGGTTCACCCAACAGCAAACCAACGGTCAGGCACTCCACAGCAGTTGTCGCTGCCAGGTTCACGCCACAGCGCGCGGGAAAAACCACGCGAGGTCCACCCCCACTCCAGAGCAGCACCGGGCAGGCCCACTCCACAGCAGTTGTCGCTGCCAGGTTCACCCCACAGCGCGCGGGAAAAACCACGCGAGGTCCGCCCCCACTACAAAGCAGCACCGGTCAGGCCCACTCCACAGCAGTTGTCGCTGCCAGGTTCACCCCACAGCAAGAAGCAAACGCCTTCCCCGCACAAAACGTCTACGCAATCCTCGTCGCGCCTCTCGCGAAAGTACTGTCCTGCACCATTTCGGGAAAGCGCTGCCCCCACGCCCCCACCGCCTTCCAAAAACCCTGGCGAATGAATCCTGACCATCGGTGCATGCAGACCTGCCAAAGCCCCCGCCGAAGCTCACGAGGCTCGCGTCAGGCTCTTGCCATGCCCGACTTCCCCTTGCAAAAAATTCGCTTGCCCTCGATGGCCACGGTCTCCCCGTGTCCCGGTCGCGCTCCCGCAAACGGCGTGGAACCGCGGCCGCCGTCGCACCCCCGCGAACCCCTGTGCTATTCTTCAGCGTTCTCTATGCCTGACCGCGTCACGCCCATCCGCGTCCTCGTCGCCAAGCCCGGCCTCGACGGCCACGACCGCGGCGCCAAGGTCATTGCCCGCGCCCTCCGCGACGCCGGAATGGAAGTTATCTACACCGGCCTCCGCCAGACCCCCGAGATGATCGTCAACGCCGCCATTCAGGAGGACGTCGACTGCGTCGGCCTCAGCATCCTCTCCGGCGCCCACAACGTCATCGTCCCCCGCATCACCACGCTGCTCCGCGAACGCAACGCCTCCGACATCCTCGTCGTCCTCGGCGGCACCATCCCCGGCCAGGACATCGAATCCCTGAAGTCCCAGGGCGTCTCCGCCATCTTCGGCCCCGGCACCTCTCTCGACGCCGTCGTCCGCTTCATCCGCGACCACGTCAAGCCAAAGGGCGTCGAAGTCTAGAGGCTGTTATTAACTTTCGCGCGGCCGGCGTTGCGAGGGAAAATCGGGCCAGACGAAGCCGGGGTCCCCATCGACCGCACCTGGTCGATGGGGTGGGAAGCCGAGCCCGAAGGCTGTGGCG
>JBATVK010000043.1:0-37369 GCA_049671725.1 Acidobacteriaceae bacterium | reverse complement strand
GCTCCGGGCTTCGCCCTCCGCCGCACACTCCCGGCCGATCTCAAACCTTACCCCGCCCAGAGTGGGGAATTTTCAAGCGCCCGGATTCGAGGAATTTTCAAACGCCGTTGACATTCTCCTCCGCTTCCAGAAATCCTAATCAGTTCTGTACGGATCCAGGGGAGCAGGTCATTCCAGCGAGGTGTATACCGACTACGTCTTCACCGCGGCGAGCTAGGCGGCGCTGACCTCGCCCGCTCCGGGCTCGGTGCTCGCAGGCTCTAAGGTGACGTTCTCCTGGTCCGCCGGGACCGGCGCCACCGGGTATATCCTCCGCCTGGGAACCACGGTCGGAGCCTACAACCTGCACACCACGGGCCCCATAACAGCCACCTCCGCCACCGTCTCCGGATTGCCGACCACCGGCGAGACCATTTATGCCCGTCTGTATACCTACTTCGGTTCCAGCCAGGTGCATACCGACTACGTCTTCACCGCCGCTCCTTAACTGCGCGCCAGGCGCCCCGAATCGCGAAGACGCCCTGCGTGGGACTCTGCCCGGGGCAGTCGCCGATGCCGTCGTGCGCGCATTGACCTCACATCAAGCCCCAGCAACGCTGGTACTGAAGCAGGATCGGTAATCCATGTCCGCGCTTACCGACCTAATCTACGACCTACTGAAGGAAAAGCAGAAGATCGACCTTGAGAATTTGAATGCGTGACGCACTTCATTTCTCAGCGAAGCTATACTGCTCTTCGCTGCGACAACTACCTGCGTTTGCCGACGGTCGATCTCGGGAAGCGAACGATTTAACTCCTTTTCTCCAAGCCCGCGCACGTAGGCGTTGTAAGCCCAGATGACAAACTTCTCATTGAGGTGCTCGTTCTCGGCTTGAAGCCGCTGGTTTTCGGCTTCAAGGCGGGAAATACATTCGAGCGCTTTCTGGACTTGCGCTGACCCACGCATCTGCCTGCACACGTCTCGCCTGTGATTGCCCTTCCCGATAGGTGAAATCTTAGCGCAGTGTAGAGGCTGCCCGTACCGCTGCGCGAATTCCCCGATCTTCCGGCATGAAACGCCCTTCGATCCTGGCGAACGTGCACGCGCCTGCACTCCCATGACGCCTCACTACTGACAGTGCTACCAACACCAAACTTCGCCGTTGTTCGCTCTGTTGGGTAGAGTGCAGTAGTGCACAAGTGCACTGGTGCATTACTGGGCAGTTAATCGCATGCCGGTTCGGGCCGAGTGGCCGAACCGGTCTTTTTGTTTCGGGCTGCACCACGCCAGCGAGGTATCGGGTGGCCTCCAACCATTCGACGAGAGGTGCCTGACACAAGCCTTCACGAAACTTCGCCGCTTCTGTTCCGCCTCGGCAGATTGAAGGTAGGAGGATGAGTTCACGAAATGCTCGATCACATTCTGGAACACCTGGACCCGGCAGAGGGCTACGACGTTAATGCTGCCCGCCTCGAAGTGCTGAAGACCCGCTCAAAGCGTTTGCTCGACCTTAGCTAAGCCGTCGTGTAACACATTTGTTACATCTTGCGGTCTCTGGGCTTGATACAAAGCAATCCACGCCGGTAGGATTCACCATGTGGCCGATGGCCACAAAGCTCGCATTTGGCGCGGTGAGTTATTGAATCTCTCTGAGTCTGTTCAGAGTGGGCGAGAGGATCAAATCGAATCCTTTGCTCTCAGCCATATAAGTAATGAAAATGGAAAAAGGCTATACGACAGTTGTCCGGCATTCCTGTGCAGCCACAGACTCCGGTCCCTTTGCGGTCAAGCTCTCGGCCCTTGGAAACTGCAGGGGGAGCGTCCAGGAGAAGCTGCTGCCAGCGCCCAGTTCGCTCACAACGTCAATCTTCGTTTGATGGCGGGCAGCAATCCACGCAGCCAGAGATAGACCGAGCCCGGAGCCCGGAATTCTGGCTGCGCGCACGCTGGCAGCCCGGTAAAAGCGGTCAAAGATTTGCGCCTGGTCCTGCCGCGGTATACCAACGCCGGTGTCGGCGACCTCAAAGTGCGCCCGCTCGCCTTCAGCGGTAAGCGACAGCCGGACAGCCCCCCCGGGGGGTGTGTACTTACCTGCGTTCTCCAGCACGATGTTGAGCAGTCGCGGAAGATATAGCCGGTCGGCCATCACCGTCAGCAGACCCGAAGGCAATTCGACAGAGAACTCGATGCCCGCTTCGCTGAGGACCGGTCGCCATTTGCGAGCGGCCATGGAGCATATATGGTGCGCATCGGCAGGCTCCAGCTGCGCCTCTTCCGTTCCCGCGTCCACGCGGGCGAGAAAGAGAAGACTGTCAAGAAGGGAGGACATCTGCCGGGCCTCCGCTCCGATCTCCTCCAGGGTCTCGCGGTATTGGCCCGGAGTGCGGTCAAAGCACAACGACAGTTCCGCTTCGCTGCGGATGAGCGCTACCGGTGTGCGCAACTCGTGGGAGGCATGAGCCGTGAAGTCCCGCACGCTGCGTACGCTCGACTCGATCCGCTCCAGCATGTCGTTAAGAGTCCTGGACAAATGGGCTAACTCGTCGCCAGTTTCCAGGCTCGGCAGGCGCGTCTGCAAGTTGCCCTCGTGGATACGCTGCGCCTCGCAGGCTATAGCGGCGACCGGATCGAGCGCGCGCCGGCTGAGCAGATGCCCGGCAAAGCCCGCCATCAGCAGCACAAGAGGTGCGATCAGCAGCAGGTCGTCGCGGAAGCGGTTGAGAACGGCGTCGGTCTTGGTCAGCGTGATTCCGGACTCCACCACCCAAACCCGGCCGTTCACCGTAAAGGCGCGGCGCAGAGCGCGCACCGTGTGCCGTCCCGCAGTGAACTCGATGAAGTCGCCATGCACGGGCAGGAACGCGGCGGGAGGAAGACTCTGTGGGCTCAGCAGCATGCGCCAGGGCCGGTAAATCCAGTTGCCCTGTCCTTCTTCGATTTGCAGCCACTTACCCTCGTCCTGACGGCTGAATTCGGCATAGATGGCGGCGCGGGTGCGAGCCTCATCGGCACCCAGGTCATTGGCCACAACGAAGTCGTGCACGTCGTCGATGTGCTCCTGCATCTCCTGATCCAGCTCGAAGAGAAGGCTGCGCCTCGCCATCCACCAGGCAGCGCCGACCAGCAGCGCGCAGGCGCAGGCAAAGATGAGAAAGTAACTGATGGAAAGCCGGATTCGGATGGGAAGACTCAAGGCCGAGTTCCGAAGAAACACCAATTGTACGTTGTGGGACACCCTGAATCTGTTAAGCGGATGTTACAGATGCAGATCGCGCACGAGCATGTAACCACGGCCGCGGAGTGTGTGAATCAGCGGTACGGCCCCGTCGCGGTTCAGCTTGCGTCGCAGCGAGGAGACGTAGACCTCGAGCACGTTGCTGAATTTCTCCCAGTTGTAGTCGTAGAGGTGCTCGAGGAGTTCGCTCTTTGAAACGACCGCTCGAGGGCGGTGCGCCAGATATTCGAGGAGGCGGTACTCCATCGCGGTCAGTGTCACCGGTTGTCCGCCCCGGGTAACGGTCATGGACTCCGGAACGACCACCAGATCGGCGACCTGCAGACGCGGCGCGGCATGTCCCCGCGAGCGCCGGATGAGGGCGCGGCAGCGAGCCACCAGTTCGCTGATATCGAAAGGCTTCGTGAGATAGTCGTCCGCGCCGGCATTGAGCAAAGAGACGGTGGTCTCCTTGTCGTCACGCGAGGTCAGAATCAGCACCGGAACGCGCGACGAACTCGCGCGCAACTGCCGCAATACTGCGAAGCCGTCCAGGCCGGGGAGCATGAGGTCAAGGAGCACCAGATCGTACGGGGTGGACAACGCCATGAAGAGCCCGTCCTGCCCGTCTGGCGAAAGATCCACGGCGTAGCTCGCCGACTCGCGGAGCGCGCGGGCCACGTTCTTCGCCAGCCCGGCGTGGTCTTCGATCACCAGAACCCTCATCGTGCCACCTCGCGGCCCATCTGGCCGTCGCGTCCATTATCCCCTCTGTGTGGCGTTTCAGCGCGTTCCTGAGCTCATGCGGAGGGCGAAGCTCCGGTGAATTCACCTCTTATTCACGTCCCGTTCAGCACCATTTCAGCGCCGGGCGGCCAACTTGGAGGTGGAACGTCCCGCCCGACCGGGCGTTCGGCATGGAGGCATGCAATGATCTCCCTGACTCGCTGGGGAATCACCTGTGCGGTGACCGTGATCGCTCTCAGTGCGACCGGCGCGTTGTCCGCCCAGTCCAGGAACGCTGCGGCCAGCAGCGCTGGTTCCGTTAACCCTTCGACCGGGGGCGCACCGACGGCATCCACCGGCAGCGTGAGCGGCACCGTCAAGGACGCGACCGGGGCGGTGGTGGCGCATGCACAGATCGCGCTGCAGCCGGGCGCAACTACGGCCGTGTCGAATGCACAGGGTGACTTCTACATTCAGAATGTGCGGCCCGGCAGTTACACCATCACGGTTTCCGACGTGGGCTTTCAGAATTCTGTTTCCACCATCGTTGTCACTTCCGGCCAGAACACGCTGGCGGACACCACCATGAAAGTCGCCTCCACCAGCCAGCAGGTGGTGGTCAACGCCAGCCTGCAGGGAGATGTGGCGGCGATCAACGAGCAGCGCACGTCGCCCAACATCCTGAACGTGATGACCGCCCAGCAAATCCAAAACCTGCCGAACGCCAGCATCGCCACCGTCCTGGGCCGCATGCCCGGAGTGACGGTGCAGATCAACGAGGGCGAGGCGCAGTACGTGCAGATTCGTGGCACCGAGCCGCGCCTGAGCAACACTACCCTGGACGGTGTCATCGTTCCCGGGCCCGATCCTCAGGTGCGTCAGGTGGATCTCTGGGTCATCCCGGCCGATCTGGTGGGAGCAGTACAAATCAACAAAACGCTTTCCGCAAATGAGGATGGCGACGCCATCGGCGGCTCTGTGAACATGCAGATGAAACAGGCCACCAACGGACGGCCCACAGTCAGCCTGGAGAGCGTAGGCGGCTGGAACCCCATCGACACGGGCCAGCCCTGGTTCCGCGACGACGCGACGATCGGGAAGCGCTTCGGCGCTCACCAGCGCTTTGGCGTGATGTTCAGCTATAGCTACGACTTGAACGATCTGGGCACCGACGACGTGGAACCGGTGCCGGATCTCGCCTTCGATGGCGCGACGTCCTTCGACTTCATCGCCCTCAACCAGTATTTCTATAACCACACTCGCTACGGCTTTGGCGGCAGCGCCGACTATAAGCTGAACGAGGGATCCGACATCTTTGTCCACGGCCTGTTCTCGAACTTCAGGGATTACGGGCAGAAATACGAGTACGACATTAGTTCCGGTGTAGCGACGCAGGGCAACAACCCGGCTTCCTCGAGCATTACGTTTTCCAACAGCCTCCGCCGTCCCAATTACCAGATCTCCCTGCTCACCTTCGGAGGCAACCACGTCTTCAGGAAGTCGTGGGCGAAGTGGGTGCTCTCGGCCGGCCACTCACGCGAAGGTGGCGCGGCCGGCAATCCCGGCGCGGACTTCTACCCTGTGACGGATGCAAACGGAAACCCTGTGGTCGGGAACGACTGTGCCTACGAGCCCTCCCTGACCGTCAGTATCCATCGTCCCCAGTTCCGCTGCCCGAACGAGGCGATCTATGATCCGACACAATATTTTCTCAATGACGTGAATCTGACTTCAGGCGACGCCACACAGCTCAACCTTACCGCGGCTGGATCGTATGGCATTAACTATCATCTGGGGACCCATGCTTCGACGCTGGAATTCGGCGCCCAGGTCCGCAACGAGCACAAAGGACAGGACGCGACTTCGCCCACTTACGATTGCGATGCCATGGCTAACGCCACTAACCCCAACCCTGCTCAATGTACCGGGATGGCTCCGCTGATGTCGAAGTTCATCAGTAACTTTAAGGACCCCTCGTATTATGGCGGCAGCTACCAGATGGGCCCGGTTACACACTTCGAACTGGTCTCGCAGTGGCTCGCCAACAATCCGGGTGTTATTCCGCTGGACGTCGAAGCGACCCACCTGAACTCCGACCCCGCCAATTACAACCTCCAGGAGCGGATTACTGCCGGATACATCATGAACACCCTGGACCTTGGCAGCCGCGCCAGCCTCCAGACGGGCCTGCGCATCGAGGCGACGAACGAGTCCAATACCGGCTATCTCGTCACAGACGATGACAATGGCGAGTGGCTTTCAACGAGTCCGGTCAGCGCCACAGGCTCCTACGTCAGCCCGCTCCCCAGCGTGCAGTTCCGCTACCATCTCGATCAGAACTCCGATATCCGCGCCGTCTATGGACGAGGAATCTCCCGGCCCGATCCATACGACCTGGTCCCGTACAAGACCCTGGACGAGTCGACCACGCCCAACACCGAGAGCATCGGCAACCCGGCGCTGGTCGCCGAACACGCCAACGACTACGACATCCTCTACGAGAGATTCATGCCTTCGGTGGGCATGATCGAGAGCGGGTATTTCTACAAACAGATAGGCCAGCCGCTCTTCCAGACGGAAACCACTGTCCCCAACCCGTTCCCCAATCCGATCACGCCGACTGTACTCCTTAACCAGTGGCAAAACGGAGGGCACGCTTACGTTCAGGGAATTGAATTCGCCTATCAGCAGCACCTCACCTGGCTGCCGGGCGTGTTGTCCAACGCCCGCATCGATGCGAATGCTACCTGGACCAAGTCGGCCAATTACGACATGCAGGGGCGCACCGACACCCCGCCGCTGGTGGGCCAGGCGCCGTGGTCCTGGAACATCACACCCTCCTATGCCACCAAGCGCGCCATCGTCGAGCTCGGCATCTCTTACGACGGCCCCAATATCGCTACGTACCAGTGGCAAACCGGCGACGTCGGCACGGTCAGGGGGCCGTACGGAGATAACTACTACTACGAGCGCACTCAGGTGGATGCCCAGGCAACTTACTATCTGGGGCGAGGTTTCAGCGCCACCGTCTCGGAAGAAAACGCGAACAATGCGATCCTCGGCTTCTACAACGGCAGCCCGCAGTACATGACGCAGCGCGAGTATTACAAGCCGATCTATTACGGCGGCCTGCGCTGGGATTTCGGCGGGGATCGCTGATCTTTCGCAGGCCGCCGTAAGCCTCTCAGCGGGCGGCCTGCTTTCTTTTCAGAAGCGAGGTTCGATCTCATTGAGCTACCGCCGCATCGCCGTGTGTTTGTCTGTCGCTCTGGCCGGAGCCGCGCCCCCGCTCTGTGCGCAGTCTCCAGCCGCCAGGGGTGAGCAGCTGAAGTTCGTCGTGATCCTCACCCGTCACGGAGTACGGTCGCCCACCGGCGAGCCTTCGCGCTACGACCGTTACTCCGCGCTGCCGTGGCCGAAATGGGATGTGCCGCCGGGCTATCTGACCCCACACGGCTACAAACTGATGCAGTTGTTTGGAGCGTATGACCGTGCGTGGCTTGCGCAGCAGGGCCTTCTCGCCCCATCAGAATGCGCCGATGCGGCGCACGCGACGATCCTTGCCGACTCCGACCAGCGGACGCGCGAAACGGGCAAGGCGCTCGCCGAGGGCATGTTCCCAGGCTGCGGCTTTGCGGTCCACGCCTTGCCGGAAGGTACCCACGACCCTCTCTTCCACTCGATGTCAGCGGGTGCGGCGAAAGCCGATCCCGCGCTGGAGACCGCCGCAATCCGGGGACGCATTGGCGGTGATCCGGCCAACCTGGCATTGGCGTATCGCGCGCAGCTAGACGCGCTGGAACGGGTACTCACCGGCTGCGGCCATGCACCTGCGGGCACCCGGCAGCCTTTGTCGCTGTCCGACATTCCCGCCTCACTGGAGGCCGGGACGGCCAGACATCCAGTGGAGATGCACGGTCCGCTGGATGTTGCTTCATCGGTTGCGGAGAATTTGCTGCTGGAATACACCGATGGGATGCCCGCCGCGGACGTGGGCTGGGGCTGCGTGGACGGCGCCATGCTGCGCAGCCTGATGCAGCTGCACAGCGCCGACGAGGATATTAAAGACCGCACCTTCGCGGTGGCGCGCATCGGGTCCGCGAACCTGTTGCAGCGCATCCTGCTGGCTCTGCAACAGCAGGTGACCGGCCACGCGGTAACCGGTGCACTCGGTAAGCCCGGAGATCGCCTTCTCCTGCTCGTGGGCCACGACACGAACATTGCGAATGTTGCCGGGGCGCTTCACCTTGAGTGGATTCTCGATGGGCGGCGCGACGATACGCCTCCGGGAGGCGCGCTGGTTTTCGAGCTGTGGCGAGCAGGCTCCGGCGGCGCTTACTCCGTCACCGTGGACTACACGGCGCAGACGCTGGAACAAATGCGCACCGCACAGGTGCTGGACCTTGCGGCGCCGCCGGATCGCGCGCAGCTGTTTGTGCCAGACTGCGGCAGGCAGGATATGTCGTGCACGTGGCAAGGCTTCGCAGAAACCATTCACCGCGTGCTGATACCTTAAGCCGATGAGTCGGAGCGGCGCCGGGTTACCATTCGGAGGATGCGCTATGCGGTATTCAGCGTCCCTTCAGTTCCACGCGTTATAGCCAGGTTTGTATCCCGGCAGTCGAATTCGCACGCCTCCGGCCCGCAAAGCCTGAAGGTCGCGGGCCGGCGATTCGATTCGAGTGAGTTAGTCCGCAGTCGCTGCCGGTGCCAGGCTCACAGCCGGGATATTCTGGTCGTGGATCAGCTTGTTGAAGTTCGCGATACCGCTCGATTCAATCTGATGCAGATGATCCAGTTGCGTCTGTAGCTGTGCTGATAGCTCGTCGAACACCGCATAGCTCTGGGCTGTGGGCGCCACGTCATTCATTTCCACCACCCCCTCAACCGAAGCCAGCTTATTGTTTAGTTTGATCGGGTAGTTGAGCGCATCCTCATCCGCGTGGAGCTTCGTCTGATAGATGTTTTCCTCCACTCCCGTCAGCTGGTCCGAGAGATCTTTCGCCATGGTCCGAACGCGCTCGTTGGAGCTGGTCAGGTATGGCTTCAATTGGTCCAGCGCGGCGCGAATGCTGACCACCGCGGAATCCGCATCGGACACGCGATCGCGAACCTTCAGCGCCAATGCAAGTTGTTTATCGAAATCCTCCTGCGTTGTCGGTGCACGCGGATCCTTGATCACCGTAAAGTTCTCTGACTCGGTTTTGCCGTCGACCGTCAGCTCCACCTTATACTGCCCCGGCACTGCCAGCGGGCCACGCAGCGATCCGTCCCACATCAGCAGGCCCGGAAAACCAGTGGCGTCCGTGTAGCGCAAGTCCCACGCGAATCGGTTCAGGCCCTCCTTCGCCGGCGCCAGCTGCGGTCTTCCGCGCCCTAATCCGCCGCTTCCGTGGGCACTTTCTTCCGCCTTCTGCTCAGCGGTAGGCTCACTGGAGAACTCCTTCACCAGTTGTCCTGATGCAGTCAGGAAGCGGACCGTCACGGGGCCCTGCGGCTTGTGTGCCAGGTAGTAGTAGATCACCGCGCCCGAGGGCGGGTTTTGCCCCGCCGCCCCGCCGCCAAATCCTCCGAAGTCGAACGAAAATCCGTCGATCCGGATGGCCCGCTTCACGGGAAAGAGCTTCACGTCCGTGCTGCGGCTGAAATTCGCCGGATTCAGTGCCCGCACCAGCGGCATATCATCCAGCACGTAGAAGCCGCGGCCCTGCGTCGCCAGCACCATATCGTCCTGCTGCTTCTGGAATGCGATATCTGTCACCGGAACTGCGGGCAAGTTCAGCTGGAAGGGAAGCCAGGTGTCGCCATCGTTATACGAGATGTAAAGGTGCGACTCCGTCCCGGCAAACAGCAGCCCCTTCTGAATCGGATCGGGCCGGATCGTGCGCGTGAAGTCATCGTCAGGGATCCCGTTCACGATCTTCGTCCACGTCTTCCCGAAGTCCGTCGTCCGCCACAGGAAGGGGTGGAAATCATCTGACAGATACATCGTTGCGGCCACATAAGCGGTTCCCGCGTCGAATGGCGAAGCCGCGATGCAGTTGATGCGAATCCACTCCGGCGCGTCCTTCGGGGTTACGTTCTCCCAAGTCTTGCCGCCGTCTCGCGTTACGTGGACCAGCCCGTCGTCGGAGCCAACCCAGATGACGCCCGCCTGCACCGGCGACTCGTCGATCGTAAAGATGGTGTCGTAATACTCCACCGCCGTGTTGTCCTTCGTGATCGGTCCGCCCGACGGCCCCTGCTTCGACTTATCGTTGCGCGTCAGGTCCGGGCTCATTACCGTCCAGCTCTGCCCTTCGTCCGTAGTGCCCAGCAACACATTGGCGCCGGCGTACAGCAGATGTGGATTATGCGGGGAGAACTCGAGCGGGAAGCTCCACTGGAATCGGTACTTCATCGCCTCAACGCCCGAGCCCATTGGATTGTCGGGCCACGCATTAATGTCCCGCAGCGATCCCGTCCTGTTGTCGTAACGCGTCAGCAGCCCGTCGTAGGAGCCGGCATAGACGTAATTGGAATTCAGCGGATCGGCGACCACCCACCCGCTTTCGCCTCCGCCCACGTCGTGCCAGTCGCTGTCCGTGATGGAGCCGCTGTTGCTGCGGTTGACGATCTCCACCGTCGAGTTGTCCTGTTGCGCACCGTAGATATGGAACGGGAAGTCATTGTCCACCGATACTCGGTAGAACTGGCCGGTTGGTTCGTTGTCTTCCGTGCTCCAGCTCTTACCGCCGTCGAAGCTGATCTGCGCGCCGCCGTCGTCCGACTCGATGAAGCGATTCGGGTCCTCCGGCGCGATCCACATGTCGTGATTGTCGCCGTGGCCGTTAGGAATGGTGGTGAACGTCTTTCCCCCGTCGGTTGAGCGGAACAGCTCGGTGTTGACGGCGTACACCGTGTTCTCGTCCTTCGGATCGGCAAATACCTGGGAGTAATACCACGCGCGCTGCTTGATGGAGTTATCGCCGTTCAGCTTCATCCAGGTCTTGCCCGCATCGTCCGACCGGAAAATACCGCCATCCTGCGCCTCAATCAGGGCCCACACTCGCTCGTGATTTGCCGGCGATACCGTTAGTCCGATGCGCCCCAGAACCCCCTTGGGCAATCCCGGGTTATGCGTCAGATTGGTCCAGGTGTCGCCGCCGTCCGTCGACTTCCAGATGCCGCTGTCGGGTCCGCCGCTGGAGAAGTTCCAGGGCTGCCGCAGCACTTCCCAGAAACTCGCGTAGAGCACCCGCGGATTCACCGGATCCATCGCCAGATCGATGGCTCCAGCCTTGTCGCTCACGAAGAGCACCTTCTGCCACGTCTTGCCGCCGTCCTTCGACCGTAAAACTCCCCGTTCGGCATTGGGGCCGGCCATGTGTCCCAGAGCAGCTACGTACACCAGGTCCGGATTGGTCGGATCTACGCGGATTTGCCCGATCTGCTCCGTATCTTCCAGTCCGATATGTTTCCAGGTCTCTCCTGCATCCATCGACTTGTAAATCCCATCGCCATGGGATGCGTTGCCGCGAATCGCGCTCTCGCCCGTCCCGACATAAATCACGTTGTGGTCCGACGGAGCGACCGCGATGGAGCCGATCGAGCCGAAGTCAATCTGTCCGTCTGTGATCGGCTTCCAGGTGTGCCCGCCATCGGTCGTCTTGAAGACGCCGCCGCCGGTTCCGCCGAAGTAATAGACCAGCGGCTCTCCCGGAACTCCCTCCACTGCGTCCACACGCCCGCCTCGAAAGGGGCCGATCTGGCGCAGCTTCAGTGCGGAAAATCCCGCAGCCGGGCCCAACTCCTGCGCGGGGCTGATGGTCTGTTGCGCGCCGCATGAAAGTGCGGCGATTGCAATGGCGGTTACGATGCTGCTGGATGGACGGAAAATGCGGCGTACCACGCCCGGGACCGCAACGGCAACAAGCCGGCGACGACGAGTCACGTGGGTGACCTCCATGAAAATGGGTTGTGGAGCAGCGTTGTAAGCGAATCGCTACAGGGGAGCACGCGGACGCATTGGCCCGCAAATCACCTCAGCCGACAGTGGGGAAGTGCCAGGAACGATCACGATGCAGCCGCGAGGAAGCCTCACAGATAAGAAATAACTTCCTGTTGCGGAACGCGGCCAGTATCCATGCGGGAATCGCCGCGTGTCAAGCCTTCCTGGATTGGGCGGCAGCAGCGTCCATGGATTATCCGAAGATGTGCCCCATCTTCTCCTGCTTGACGCGCAAATACGCCTCGAAGCTTTCCTCGGCCGGCACTTCCGCTGAAACCCGTTCGGTGACGCGCACCCCGGCCGCCTCCAGCGCCGCCACCTTGTCCGGATTATTCGTGATCAGCCGCACCGACGTGACACCCATCTGGCGCAGGATTTCCGCCGGCAGCTCGAATTCCCGGCAATCCGCTTTGAACCCAAGCTGCAAGTTTGCCTCTACCGTATCCAGCCCCTGATCCTGCAGTTCATAGGCGCGCAGCTTGGCCATCAGCCCGATGCCGCGGCCCTCCTGCTGCTCGTAGATCAGGATTCCCGCACCCGCCTCGGCAATTTTCCTGAGCGCCAACTCCAGTTGCAGCCGGCAATCGCACCGCAGCGAATGAAACACATCGCCTGTCAGGCACTGAGAATGGACTCGCACCAGCGGCGGCGCGGATCGCACATCGCCCATCACCAGGGCCACAGCCTCTTCCTTTTCCGGAGTTGCCCCACAGCCGCCGTCCCTGGCCTGCGCCGTGTACGCACCTTCAAAGCCCAGAATGCGGAAATGTCCCCAGCGCGTAGGGAAATCGGCATCGGCGACTCTGCGGACTGAAGCGATGGCCATGGCTCGATTATAGAAGCAGCGATCCGGCGACCCTTTTCGCTGGATGCTCTTCCGTTCCCCGCGTTACGCTGGTTCCGTGCTGCAAGATTCCAGGCTCATCCTCATCACCCTGCTCATCAAGCTGGGTGTCGCTGCTGCGGTCTCGTCCGCGCTGGCCCGCTCGCGCGTCTTTCAGCGTCTGCTCTTCCGCGAAGAACGCACGGCCGGCCAGATCCTCGGCCTGCTCGCCTTCATCTGCATTCCGCTGGGCCTCGGCGTGTGGGTTCGCGTAACCGTCCCCAACTTCTACGCCGCCGACATCTCCTTTGAGACCACCATCCTTCTGGGAATCCTGGTCGGCCCGGGCTCCGCGCTCCTCGGCGCCATCTTCCTTTCCTTGCCGGCCATCCTGCATCGCGAGTATCTTGCTCTGCCCTTTCTTCTCGCCGTTGCCGTGACCGCCGGCATCTACGGCCGTTTCGTCGACAAGGAGGATGTCTGGTCCTTCTCGCCGTTTGTTGACCTGAGCCTCTATCGCTGGATCCGCCGCAACCTCCTGCGGCCGGGCATCGACAGGCAGATTCTGCTTCTCGTCCTCATCGTCGCCATGGAAGTGCTCCGCGAGTGGATCGCGCGCGCCTACCCGCATCGTCTGTTCGCCTTGCTCCCCCAGTCCTGGCCCGTCCGCCTTGCCGTCTGGGCGTGTGCGGCTATGGTTGTCGGCATCCCGCTCAAGATCTGGAACGCCATCCGCATCGAGCAGTCGCTCGAAGAGCAGAAGCGTCTCCTCCTCGAAGCCCGTCTCGACGCCCTGCAGCGCCAGATCAACCCCCACTTCCTCTTCAACACTCTGAATTCCATCGCCTCGCTGGTGCGATTCCGCCCCGAACAGGCGCGCGAGCTGATCGTCAAGCTCGCCAATATTCTTCGCAGGATGCTTCGCGAGCACGATTCCTTTGTCCCCTTCAGCGAGGAGCTCGCTACCACCGAGGATTACCTCAGCATCGAAGTGGTGCGGTTTGGGGCTGAAAAGCTGCGCGTCGAGAAGCAGATTGATCCTGAAACGCTCAGAGTCCCTGTTCCCAGCATGCTGCTCCAGCCGCTCGTCGAAAACAGCATCAAGCATGGGCTGGAGCCGCGCATCGCCGGTGGCGTCGTCACGCTGCGCAGTCGTCGCGAAGGCAACCGTCTGGTCATCGAAGTGGAAGACGACGGCGTAGGCATTGCTCCCGGCCGCGCCCATTCGAGCGGCGTGCTGCAGGGAACTGGCATCGGGATGAAAAACGTCCGCGAGCGCCTGCAGGTGCTCTATGGCGACGCCGCGCATTTTGAGATCCACAGCCGTCCCGGCCGCGGAACCAAAGTGACCCTGGGCTTCCCCGCACCCTTTCAGGACTCGGACCACTCCGCCGCTGCCAAAGCCGCCCTGAGCACCGATCAACAGCCGTAATCGGCGGCATCTCGGGGGCTACTCGTCCTTCCAGGCGCCCAGCTCGCGCCGCAGCAGCACCAACTGTCCCAGGTGGTAGCTGGTATGCTGACCGGCCAGCAGAACTTCGCGCAGGATCGTCTGTCCCTCGCCCCACGGAATCGTCGCATACAGGTTTGTTTTCGGCTCACCGATCAGCTTCTCGAAATCCGCCATATCCTTCTTCACGGCTCTCAACGATGCCTCCCACGCGTCGTCGCTGGGCGGAGCATCCTCAGCCGGCCAGTAACCATCGGGCCACTTTAGCGCCACATAACTTGAATTCGTCGAGAAATCCAACAGGTCGCGGAGCGCCAGCCGGATGTGCTCCAGCAATTGCCAGGCGGAGTGTGGCGATCCCTGCGGCTTCTTTCCGCGCAGCTTCTCGGGGAAGCCGTCGAGTACCGATTTCAGGTCGGCATGAGCCTGGTTCCCGCGCAGAAATTCCACGAGCTGCTTGCGCAGCGCGCCATCTTCGGTATTAGCCATGGAACTTTCTCCTCTTCGCGGTTGGATGCGATCGCGCCCGGCGCCGCTTCACACCCCTCGTTGCAAGGTTGCGCCGGCTCACGCTTCTCCGAAGACGTTACCCATGCGCCGGATCTGCGCTCCCACGCCGCGCAGTTTCTCTTCGATGCGTTCGTAGCCGCGATCGATGTTGTAAACGCGATCCAGGATTGATTCGCCGTCGGCCACCAGAGCCGCCAGCACCAGCGACGCCGATGCTCGCAGGTCCGAGCACATTACCGCCGCGGCCGACAGCGGCGTCCGCCCGCGCACCGTTGCCGTCCGTCCATCTACGCGAATGTTCGCTCCCATGCGCACCAGCTCCTGCACATGCATGAAGCGGTTCTCGAAAATGTTCTCCTTCACCAGCGATGTGCCTTCTGCCTGCGTCGCCAGCGCCATATACTGCGCCTGCATATCGGTGGGAAAGCCGGGATACTCCTCAGTAGAAATATCCGCGCCCTTCAGGCTGCCTTCGCTGCGAACCCGAATCTGATCCTTGCCCAGGACTTCCACGCGCACGCCACACTCCTGCAGCTTTCCGATCACCGCGCCCAGGTGCTCGGGATTGCAGTGGCTCACGCACAGATCGCCGCCCGTGATTGCTCCCGCCACCAGAAACGTCCCCGCCTCGATCCGGTCGGGATTGATGCGATGCCGCGCCCCGTGCAGCCTCTCCACGCCATGTACGCGGATCGTTGATGTCCCGGCCCCCTCGATCCTGGCGCCCATCGCGGTCAGCAGCACTGCAAGGTCGGTCACTTCCGGCTCGCGTGCGCAGTTTTCCATTACCGTTTCCCCATCGGCCAGGGCCGCAGCCATCAACAGATCCTCGGTGCCGGTTACCGTAATCTTGTCGAAGTGAATATGCGCGCCCTTCAGCCGCTCCGCGCGCGCCTCGATATAGCCGTGTTCGTAGCTGATCTGCGCGCCCATCGTCTCCAGGCCCTTGATGTGCAAATCGATGGGCCGCGCGCCAATAGCGCATCCGCCCGGCATCGACACCCGTGCGATGCCCGCCCGCGCCACCAGCGGCCCCAGCACCAGAGCCGATGCCCGCATCGTCTTCACGATCTCGTACTTCGCCGTCGGATCGCTCAGGACCCGGCAACTGATGGTCGTCCGGTGCTGCGCGCGCCCATAGCCCAGCTCCACTTCCGCGCCCATCGACACCAGCAGCTTCCGCTCCGTTTCGATGTCCCGCACCTGCGGAATGTTCTCGAGCACCACTTCGTCTTCTGTCAGAATCGCCGCCGCCATGCAGGGCAGGGCAGAGTTCTTTGATCCGCTCACGCGAATCGTTCCCAGAAGCGGCTTGCCACCGCGAATTACGAATTTATCCATATTATGATTTCAGTCTAAATGCGGCGTTCTGCGGAAAACGCCCCACAGGCGGCGCGCTTGAGGGCAGGGAATCGCCGCGCTTATTTCTTTGCGGGCTGGGGCGGCGCGGTGGTAGCAGTCGGGTCATCCTCAGTCCAGATAACCTCGCCGGGCCGGGCGTAGTGCAGCCGCTCCCGCGCCTCGTGCTCAATCGCATCCGGGTCACTCCTCAGCTCCTGGACGCTCTGTTCCAGCCGTGCGTTCTCCTGCTTCAGTTCGACAATCCGCTTCTGGATCGCCCCGTCCTCGACGCGCTTCTGCTCGAACATGTTCACGCCGTTTTCGCCAAAAATTGCGTGATACCCAAAGAACAATGCTGCAGCCACCACCAGCACCGTGGCGATACGCCGCCGCATGCGGTATAGGAATCCGGCCGCGCCTGCCAGCGCCCGCTCCTGCAAGGGTGACTTTGCTTTGTTTTCTACTCCGATCAATCCGCCCGTCCTTCGCCTCCGCTCGCGCCACCATTTCCGCGCGTTGCCTTCAGGCCAGCACCCAGTCTTTTGCGGCCCGGCTCAGCGGTTCCCGATCTTCCTGCTTGCGAGCTTCGGAATACACCCGAACCACCGGTTCCGTCCCGCTCAGCCGATAGCAAACCCAGGAGCCATCCGCCAGAATCAGCTTCAAACCGTCGGTCCGCACCACCTGAGTTACCTTGCGCCCGCCGATCTCCGTCGGGTCAGTCCGTATCTTTTCAGTAAACTTTTCCTTCACCTCCGGAGTCAAGCGGAAATTCTCCCGATTCGGGTAGTAGGAACCAACTCGGTTAAATAATCCCTGCAATTGCTCTCCGAGGCACCTGCCCCGCACGGCGACCATCTCCGTAACCAGCAGTCCCGCAAGCACGCCATCCTTCTCAGGAACGTGGCCGCGAATCGTCAGCCCCGCGCTTTCCTCGCCGCCGATCGCGATCTTATCCCCGTTGATCAGCTCCCCGATGTACTTGAATCCCACCGGCGTCTCGTACAACGGCACCCCGAACTCCTTCGCCAGAGCATTGATCAGATTCGTGGTCGCTACCGACTTCGCCACGCCATTTTTCCATCCGCGCGTCTCCACCAGATAGTCAAAGAGCAGTGCGATGACGTAATTCGGCTGAATAAACGTCCCGTCGCGATCCACAATGCCGAAGCGGTCCGCATCGCCGTCCGTCGCGATCCCAATTCTTGCTCCCGTCTCCTTCATCTTCTCCTTGCATGCTCCCAGAAGATGATCGTCCGGCTCCGGCGCATGTCCGCCAAAGAGAACGTCTCGCGAATCGTGTACTGTCGCTGTCTCGACGCCGTGCTCGCGCAGAATGTGGCAGCTGTATCCGCGTGCTGCGCCCCAGAACGGATCGAACACCACTTTCAGGTCGGCCCTCCGGATCGCCTTGAAGTCAACCAGCTCGCCCAGTCGCTTCAGGTAATCCGGTTTCACGTCCACCTCTTCGAACTTCTCGCTTCTGTCCGCGGGGGGCGCGACCTCACCCAGAGACTGCACCTTCGCTTCAATTTGTCCTGTCACTTCCGGCAGTGCGGGAGCACCATCCGGCGTTGAGTATTTGATCCCGTTGTACTCCGGTGGATTGTGCGAGGCCGTGAAATTGATCGCCCCGCCGGTATGCCGCCTGCACACTGCATAAGCGATCGCCGGTGTCGGCGCAGGCTCCGGAATGACCAGCGGCGTCACGCCGTTTGCGGCCAGCACCTTGGCGGCCTCAGCCACAAACATCTCGCCCAGGAATCGCGGGTCGCGGCCCACCAGGACTGTCTTGGGCCCCGGCTGCGACGCCACATAGTGTGCAATCCCGGCCACGGCGCGCCGGATGTTGCCCAGCGTGAAGTCCTCCGCGACAATCGCGCGCCATCCGGAAGTTCCGAATTTGATTTCGGCTGTCATGTTCTTTTTCCTTTTGCGGTTCTGGGCTTATGATGCTGCCAGTCCGTCTGCCGCCGCACCGATGATTGTATCCGCCGCACATGTGCGTCTTGTTCTCACGACCGCCGGCTCGCACGAAGAAGCCGAGCGTATCGCCGGGGCGCTTGTCGACGAGCGTCTCGCCGCCTGCGTCAATCTCATTCCAGGGCTCACCTCCGTCTATCGCTGGCAGGGCGCTGTGGAGACCGCCAATGAGGTCCTTCTGATAATTAAGACCACGTCGGAAAACCTGGATCGCGTCGAAGCCGAGCTCCGCCGCATGCACTCCTACGAAATGCCCGAATTCCTCGTCCTGCATCCAGGCACCGGCAGGCAGGAATATCTCGACTGGCTGCTGCAGAGCGCCAAATCCAATTCCTGAGACGTTGGTGCTGCGGCCCTCATGAGCGATCAAATTTCTGCGGACCTGGGCTACCTCGGGCGTGTTGCACAGCATCCAAACGGTATTCTGGCAATATAGGGCCCAATCCCCAGTGCATGAGCGGTCATTGCTGTGGCCGCGGTATGGGTCATGAAAGAAGAAGATCCGCTCCGGCGACAAATCGATTCGTTCGTCCTGGAGGAGATCGACAGTGTCCCGCACCTGGAAGCGCTGCTCCTCGTTTGGAACCGTCGGTTGCAGCCCTACTCGGTTGGGGAACTGGCCCATCTGCTGTACATCTCCGCTGAGCACGCCCAGGCCATTCTGTACGACCTCCAGCAACGCGGCTTGGTCAATTTGGACTCCGGCAGTTGTGCATGGAACCCCGACTCGCGGCATGCTGCTCTCATTCCGCGGGTCGATGAGACGTATCGCCGGGAACTGGTTCGCATTTCCAGCATGATTCACTCCAAGGCATCGCCTGCGGTGCGTCAGTTTGCGCGCGCCTTCAGGCTGAAGAAAGACTGAGAACGGTCGCATATGGCTTCCGCCGTATATATTCTTGGATTTCTTGTTACCCTGTGGTGCGGGATTCTCCTCTCCCGCGCCTACGCCGCGGGCCGCAGGCGCCTGCTTCTGTGGAGCGCCGTCTGCTTTTTCGGACTCGCGCTCAACAATCTGCTGGTCTTCGTGGACCTCATCCTGCTCCCCAACGTGGACCTCTATTTGCCCCGCCTCGTCGTAGGAAGCGCCGCGATGCTCATCCTTCTCTACGGTCTCATCTGGGAGGGTCAGCAATGATTCATATTCAGGTCATCGAAGGCTTCCTCCTCGGTGTCATTGCCACCGCCTCCCTTGCCGCCGGGCTCTTCTTTCTCCGTTTCTGGCGCGACACCCGCGACTCTCTCTTTCTCGCTTTCGCCGCCGCCTTCCTCATCGAGGCGGGCGACCGCACCGCCATGATGTTTGCCGCGCACCCCAACGAAGCCAGCACCTGGCTTTACAGCGTCCGCTGCTTTGCCTTTCTCCTCATCGTCGCCGGCATCGTCTACAAGAACCGTCGCTCCAGCGTCTGAGCCGCAGATCTGTTGCCCGGAAACGCAAAAGGTGCAGGATCTGTCTCCTGCACCCTGAGCTGTTAGCCTGACCTCTATCCTTCGCTCGCCCCGTGGCATTTCTTATATTTCTTGCCCGAACCGCAGGGACAGGGATCGTTCCGGCCCACTTTTTCGCCGGCGCGTCTCGGCGTCACCGTTCCGCCGCCGTCGCCCCCGCCCGCCATCCGCGCGTGTTCCAGTTCGCGCTTCTTCTTTCGCTCGAACTCGCGCTCCAGCTCGTCGATGGTAGTCTGCGGTGCGCGCGTCGGGATAGGCACCGGCAGCTCGGAAGGTGTTCGGTGTCCGTTCCCCAGCGCTCCCTCGGCGGATGCCACCTGCGGAGCCGCCGGAATCGCCGGCCGCGGTCGCGCTGCAATCTCCACCGGCTGCCCATCCGGCCCCACAATCTTCATCAGGAACAGGAAGCGCACCGTGTCTTCCTGGAATCGGTCCATCATTCCCTCGAACATCTCGAAGGATTCCTTCTTATAGGCCACCAGCGGATCCTGCTGCCCGTAGCCGCGCAGCCCGATTCCTTCCTTCAGGTGATCCATGTTGAGCAGATGATCCTTCCACAGGCCGTCTATGACGCTCAGCATGATCATCCGCTCGTGGAAGCGCATCGCCTGCTCGCCGATCAGCTGCTCTTTGGCTTCGTACTTCTCCTTCAGCCGGTCGAACAGAGTCTCACCCAGCTCGTGCCGCGTCATGTGCGAGGTGTCGATCTTCTCTGCGGCCAGGTCGAAGCCAAACTGGGAAACCAGCTTTTCCTGAAGCCCCTTAACATCCCACTGGTCCGGGTGAACCTTCTCGCTCGCAAACTCGTCCAGCATGTCGCTCATCAGGTTCGGGACATAATCCTCGACGATCAGCTCCTTCTGGTCCAGCCCTTCCAGCAACTGCCGCCGCAGCCCATAGACCGCCTCACGCTGCTTGTTCATCACATCGTCGTACTCCAGCAGGTGTTTGCGGGCTTCGAAGTTCTGCGATTCCACCGCCTTCTGCGCGGCTTCGATCCGCTTCGAGATCATCCTCGACTCGATCGGCATGCCTTCTTCCATGCCCATCTTCTGCAGCAGCGTTCCCACCCATTCGCGCGCGAATATGCGCATCAGGTCGTCTTCGAGCGAAAGATAGAACCGTGAAGCGCCCGGATCCCCCTGGCGGCCGGCGCGTCCGCGCAGCTGGTTGTCGATGCGCCGCGACTCGTGCCGCTCCGTGCCGATGATGTGCAGCCCGCCGGCGCCAACCACCGCTTCATGTTCCTCTCCGGCGCTCGACGCGTGTCCCTGGTAGACGCGATCCCAGTTCTCCTGGCTGGTCTCGTATTCCTGGCCCTGGTAGTAGAAGCGCAGCATGCCCGGCGCCGCCATGGGATTGATCGCGCCCTCTGCCACACTGATCGCCCGCGCCATTGACTTCTTCACCAGCTCCTGCCGTGCCACAAAATCCGGATTGCCGCCCAGCAGAATGTCTGTGCCGCGGCCGGCCATGTTCGTGGCGATAGTCACCATCCCCAGCCGCCCTGCCTGTGCCACGATCTCTGCCTCGCGCTCGTGATACTTCGCGTTCAGCACCACATGCCGCACGCCTTTGCGCGCCAGAATCTGCGAGAGCAACTCCGATTTTTCAATCGAGGTCGTGCCCACCAGCACCGGCTGCTGTTTCTCATGCAGTGTCGCGATCTCATCCGCTACGGCGTGATACTTCTCCTTCGCCGTACGAAACACCACGTCGGGATTCTCAATGCGCAGCAGCGGGCGGTTCGTCGGGATCACCACAATATCCAGTTTGTAGATTTCCCCGAACTCCGATGCTTCTGTTTCTGCCGTTCCCGTCATGCCCGCCAGCTTCTTGTAGAGGCGGAAATAATTCTGGAACGTGATCGTCGCCAGCGTCTGGTCTTCGCGCCGGATGTTCACGCCCTCTTTAGCCTCGACCGCCTGATGCAGCCCGTCCGACCAGCGCCGTCCCGGCATCAGACGCCCGGTAAACTCGTCGACGATGATCACCTCGCCGTCCTTCACCACGTATTGCACGTCCCGCTTGTACAGCGAGTGCGCTTTGATGGCCGTTTCGACGTGATGCTTCAGGTCCCAGTTCTCCGGATCGGCGATGTTGCCGATTCCCAGCAAGCCTTCGATCTTCTCCCATCCCTCATCGGTTACGCTGATGGTCTTGTGCTTCTCGTCCACCACGTAATCGCCGGTCAGGATCTTCTCTTCGATGCTCTTCTCAATCTCCTCGCCCTCTTCGAGCGACGGGATGATCCGGTTCACTCGCGCATACTTATCGGTGGTCTGATCTGTCGGCCCGGAGATGATCAGCGGCGTCCGCGCCTCGTCGATCAGGATCGAGTCCACCTCGTCCACAATCGAGAAGTAGTGCCCGCGCTGCACGCAGTCCGCAATCTCGAACTTCATGTTGTCGCGCAGATAGTCGAACCCGAACTCGTTGTTCGTCCCGTAGGTAATGTCCGACCCGTATGCCTTGCGCCGCTGCTGGTCGTCGAGGTCGTGGACGATCACGCCCACCGTCAGCCCCAGAAACTCGTAAATCTTGCCCATCCACTCGGCGTCGCGCTTGGCCAGATAATCGTTCACCGTCACCACGTGAACGCCGTGCCCCGCCAGCGCGTTCAGATACACCGGCAGAGTAGCCACCAGCGTCTTGCCTTCGCCGGTCTTCATTTCCGCAATCTTGCCCTGGTGCAGCACCATGCCGCCCACCAGTTGCACGTCGAAATGCCGCATGTTCACGGCCCGCCAGCCCGCCTCGCGGACCACCGCGAATGCCTCCGGCAGGATGTCGTCCAGCGCCTGCTTCTCCACCTGGACGCGTGCCTCTTCCTCCACCACTCCTTCCATCGCCGCGGCAATCCGCGCCCGGAACTCAACCGTCTTCGCGCGCAGCTGTTCGTCGCTGAGCGCCTTCACCTGCGGCTCCAGCGCGTTGATCGCATGCACGGCCGGCAGCAGGCGCTTCACCACCCGTTCGTTGCTCGTTCCAAATATTTTGGTAAGAAAATTCGCGCTCAAGGTTATCCTTTGGCGGCTGCCGCGGCGGATCACCGCAAACCGCCTCCCGCTGTGAAAAGAAACACTCCCTCTTCATTTTAGTCGAGCCGCGTCGATTGCGCCGCTCCGCTCCGCCGCCGCCTTCGCTCCATTTTTGTGAGTTCCTTCGAGCCAGATTCTCCGTGCAGCTTCAGGCGAAATTCAGTATCCATAAGTCGAACCCTTCCATCGACAGCGTCTGCGCGGGTGACAGAGCCCACGAAAGTCGCCCCGCACTGCATCTGCATTGACCCGTTTTCGCCAGGCCGATATACTCAGTTGGAACCGTGCGGGAGTAGCTCAGTGGTAGAGCATCGCCTTGCCAAGGCGAGGGTCGCGGGTTCAAGTCCCGTCTCCCGCTCCAGCCTCCAGCCCCCGGTTCCCCTTCTGGATTATCATTTCCTGTTCAGGGCGCGGTACCCAAGTGGTAAGGGAGAGGTCTGCAAAACCTTTATGCGTCGGTTCGATTCCGACCCGCGCCTCCAAACTTTTCCCCTGATTCCCTCGCTCCCCATTGCGTCTGCTTTGACCGATTTGTGGCGGAGTTCCCCATGAACCTCACATTCCGCGGCGTGCGCGGCTCGCTGCCGACCCCGCAGATGGATCGTCTGCGCTACGGCGGCAACACGGCCTGCCTCGAAATCGCAACCCCCGATCCAGGCCATGCTCTCCTCATCGACTGCGGCAGCGGCGCCCGCGACCTCGGCGACCGCCTCCTCAGTGGCGACGCCCGCACCATTCACATCCTTTTCACCCACTTTCACTGGGACCACATCCAGGGCCTGCCTTATTTCGCCCCGCTCTTCGATCCCCGCTTCGACCTGGTCTTCTGCGCCAATCGCCCCGAAGACGAGATCCGCCGTTGCCTCCGCCTCCAGATGGATCACCCGTTCTTCCCGCTGCCGCTCGCCGAGGTTGCCTCTCGCACCCAGTTCCGATCCGTCCGTTGCGGCGAACCGTTCGAGCTCGCCGGCCTCCGCGTCGAAGCCTTCCCGCTCTGCCATCCCCAGGGTGCCGCCGGCTATCGCCTTGGGGAGGACGGCGCCGCCATCGTTCACGCCTCCGACCACGAGTGCGGCCGGCAGCCCGTCATCGACGAAGGAATCCGCCGCGCTGCCCAGGGCGCCCGGCTTCTCGTCATGGACGCGCAGTACACGCCCGAGGAGTACGCCGGCAAAATTGGCTGGGGCCACAGCAGCTTCGCCCACGTTGCGCAAATCGCCCGCGACTCCGGCGTCGAGCGCCTCGCGCTCTTCCATCACGCCCCGGCACATGACGACGACTTCCTCGACGCGATGCTCGTACGCGCCCAGGACCTCTTCCCGTCCACTTTGATGGCGAGGGAAGGCGACACCCTGTAATCGCGAATGAGCCGCACATTGTCGTCGCGTTTATGATCCCGGAGTCGGAACGGAAGCAGAAGCTTCTGCCGGATGAAAGTGCGCGTGGATAGCCTCCGCTGTTTTTGGAGGCACCACCGCCGCCAGCGCCTCCAGGCCAGCATCCGACACCGACCTCATGCTCCCGAAGTGCTCCAGCAACCGCTGTCGCGTCCGCGCCCCCACTCCCGGAATCTCCAGCAGCTCCGAGTCCCGGTCCCGCATCTCGCGCCGCTTCCGGTGGTACGTGATCGCGAACCGGTGCGACTCGTCCCGGATCCGCTGCATCAGGTGCAGCACCGGCGACCGTCGGTCCAGCACAATCGGCTCGTCTTCCTGGCCGTAGAGGTAGATGATCTCCTCGCGCTTCGCAATCGAAGCCAACGGCTGCGCGACGATTCCGAGACTCTCCAGTGCCTGGGCGGCGGCGTGCAGCTGTCCCAGCCCTCCGTCGAGCAGGATCAGGCTCGGAGCCTCCGTCGCCGGCGAACGCGGCTTGTCCCCCGGATCCTTGCCGGGCAGCGATGCCGGATCGCAGTTGCTGGCCAGATGGCGGTAGCGTCGCGTGATCACCTCGCGCATCGCCGCAAAGTCGTCCACGCCCTCCACCGTTTTGATCCGGAACTTGCGATAGGCGGACTTGTTCATCTCGCCGTCCTGCCAGACGACCATCGACGCCACCGTCTCCGCACCCTGGATGTGCGAGATATCGAAGCACTCGATGCGCCGCGGTGGCTCTTCCAGCGTCAGCGCGTCCTGCAACGCCTCCTGCACTGCCTTGCGGCTCGGCTGCAGCACGCGGAAGCGCTGGTCGTAAGACTGCTTCGCGTTTTGTCCCGCCAGATCCACCAGCGACCGCTTGTCTCCTCGCTGCGGCGCCGCCAGCTCCACGCGATGATGCGTCTGCTGTGCCAGCAGCGCGGCCAGCGCTGTCCGGTCGGAAAAGTCTACGGGCAGATAGATCGCAGCCGGCACATATGGCTGGTCGATGTAGAGCTGCTTCAAAAGGGCAGAGAAGAACGCGCCCGGCTCAAATTGCGCAGCGGTCTCTGCCTGCGGGGCACGCGCTTCGTCCGCTTCGCCGATCTCCCCCACAAATTCCGGCAAATCCTCCCAGAAGAATTCTCGCCGGTCGACGATTTTGCCCGCCCGCATATGGAAGAGGTTCACCGCGATCATCCCGTTCTCGTAGTGGAACCCAAAGACGTCCGCATCGTCCGACTCGGCCGACGCGATCCGCTGTTTCTCCTGTAGCTGGTCGATTGTCACCAGCAGGTCTCTGTACCGCGCCGCCAGCTCGTAATGCTCGGCCGTTGCCGCCTGCTCCATCCGCTCGTGCAACGACCGGTCAAGGTCCGCCGTTCGTCCCTCCAGGAACATTTGCGCGTCGCGTACTGCCTCCGAGTAGGCCTCCGCCGTCGTCAATCCCGGCACGCACGGTCCCAGGCACCGATGGATGTAGTACTGCAGGCACGGTCGCGCGTGGTCGCGCGACAGATCGACTTTGCAGCTTGGCAGCAGGAACGCCCGGTGGATCAGCTCTGCCACCCGATAGGCCAGGTTTCCCGGAAAGTACGGCCCGTAGTATGCGCTCCCGTCGCGCCGCAGCCGCCGCGTCACAAATACCTTGGGATACCGATCGGCCAGCGTCAGCTTCACGTAGGGGTAGGTCTTGTCGTCCCGCAGCAGGATGTTGAACCGCGGCTTTCGCTGCTTGATCAGGTTGTTCTCGAGTGCCAGGGCTTCGTGCTCGTTGTCGACCAGGATGTACTCAACGTCGACGGCCTCGCGCATCAGCGATCCGGTCTTGGCGTTGGCCTGGTTCGCCTCCAGCAGGTACGAACGCACCCGGGAGCGCAGGTTATTCGCCTTTCCGACGTAAATGACTTCGCCCTCGGCGTTGCGATAGAGATACACACCGGGACGGGTCGGAAGCGTGCGTATCTTTTCCTGCAAATCCATGGCTCTTTTTATTTTAGAGGTTCACCTAAAAGGCGGCATTTGGCTGAAAACTGGCTCCGTCATGGGTAAAAAGTACCTGGTACGATACCCGACACGATCCGCTATGTCTCCAATAACCACCATTGATACAAATACTTACCGTCACTCGTCTGTTTGGTCCTGCGGGTGCATCGTATTCGCTGGAAAAGGGGGACCGGTAAAGTCCCCGCGAAGAAGAATAAGAACAAACGGAGCTACACCATGACCCGCATATCCGGCTACGCGGCAGCCTCGGCCGCGGCGGCTCTTGCATTGTTGATGACCACCGGCTGCACCACTAAAAACTACGCTCGCAGCCAGACCGCTCCAGTAATCCAGCAGACGAACGAACTGGACGAAGCCACCGCCAACACCCAGCGCGACATCCGCGACACTGACGCGCGCGCCCAACAGGGAATTCAGCAGGCGCAGAACTCCGCAAACCAGGCGCAGCAGTCCGCACAGAACGCGCAGCAGGCCGCCAACGGAGCCCAACAAGCGTCGCAGGACGCAGTCAACCGCGCGGATTCACTCCAGGGCGTCGTCGCGAATCTCGAAAATTATCAACAGGTTGCCGTGGTCTCTGTGAACTTCGGCTTTAACAAGAGTTTGCTTACCCGCTCCGATAGGCAGGACCTGGACCAGTTCGGCAACCAGCTGACATCGGCCAGAGGCTACATCCTGGAAGTGACCGGCGGAACCGATTCTGTCGGCTCGAAGCAGTACAACTACGCGCTCAGCGACCGCCGTGCGATGGCCGTAGTGCAGTACCTGGCCTCGAAGTACAACATCCCTCCGCACAAGTTCTATCTCGTGGGGTTGGGCAAGGATGAAGAAGTGGCCAGCAACAGCACCGCTGCCGGCCGCGCGAAGAATCGCCGCGTGGAAGTGCAGCTTCTCAGCAATCAGGCAGCCGGAAACGCGGGCCAGCAGACCAGCCAGGCGACAAGCCCCAACAGCGGAGCCTCGTCGATACAGTAAGGTTTCTCCCCGGGCCATATCAGGGCGCATGCAACGAAGCGTGCGCCCGTTTTATTTTTCCCGCTGTCGAGCAGCCTGGCGCACATGCGCGGCGCGAACATCGTTCGCGGTGTAGAGCCGCAGAAATGGTGCACCCTGGCAGGCAGACTCAAGCGCGGCGCGTCCCCCGGCTTCCTCACGCTCCACAAGGCAGATGGCGGCGATGACGTGCATTCCCGCCTCGCGCGCCGCTTCGATCGCGGTGATCGTCGAAGCCCCCGTCGTGCACACGTCGTCGACAATCAGCACCGGCGCGCCGGCCTCGCAAAAGCCCTCAATGCGCCGTCCCGTTCCGTGGGACTTCTCTGATTTGCGAACCAGAAATCCGTGGATCAGCGGCGCAGCGGAATCCTGCTGAGCCCGCGTGGCGCTGGCAATGGCCACGGCGGAGACCACAGGATCGGCCCCCATGGTCAGGCCGCCGACCGCCGCGGGATGCAACTTGTTCTCACGCAGCACCTCGAGAATGGCCAGTCCAGTGAGCCGCGCGCCTTCTGCGTGAAGTGTTGTGGTGCGGCAATCGATGTAGTAGTCGCTCTTCGCGCCCGAAGAGAGCGTGAAGTTGCCAAGGCGAAACGAAATGCGGGCGAGCAGTTCGAGCAGGGCGGCGCGGGGATCGGTCGTGGTCATAGTTGGCGTCCGAAGGAAGTTGAAGATCCAGTTTACGGAATCCGGAAAACGACGGTGCCCCGAAATCGCCCGGAATCTTTGCGCGGCCTGTCAACCAATTCGTTTCTCGCCCGTTATAGAGGGTGACGCAGCATGAAATTCAGTCCTGGAGGGGAACGCAATGGGTTTTTGGGACATAATGCAGGACGGTGTCGTCGCCTTTACGATGTGCTGGTTCGTGTGGGTGATCTTCACCAGCGTACGGCGCTACCTGATCGCCAAGGCCAGAGCTGGGTTACAGGAGAAGATCCTGCAGCGGATCGATTCCTCCGAATCGCTGGTGACGCTGGCCAGCAGTGAGACCGGCCGTCGCTTTCTCGAGTCGATCACCGTGGAGGAAACCCGCGTCGAAGCGCCGTTCAACCGCATCCTCTTTGGAGTGCAGACGGGGATCGTGCTGCTCTTCTTCGGTATCGCCATGCTCTTCCTGCACCACCACGTGAGCGATAGAGGCGAGGGGTTTATCATCTTTGGCACAGGAGCTATTGGCCTTGGACTCGGTTTTCTTTTTGCCGCGGCTGCCAGCCTGTTTGTCTCCCGGCGGCTTGGTCTCATGGACCGTGCAAACCGCGGCTGAAACCGGCGGAGCAGCACTCGCGGGTGCGCTTGAGGGCGCGCCCGTGGACCCGTCTGCCATGGCCTTCAGCGAGGCTGAGTTTCAGCGCATCTATGACACCAATGCCGGTCCGATCCTGGGATACCTGGCCGCTTCCACCGGGCGCCGCGACGTCGCCGACGACCTCCTCCAGGAGACTTTTTGCCGCCTTCTGGTGCAGGCAAAATCCGGTATGGCTGCGGACGCCGTCCGCCGCTATCTCTTCCGGATCGCAACCAACCTGCTCCGCGACCGCTGGCGTTCCGGCGAGGGCCGTGCGTTTGAGGAGCCTGCGGAGGCCGCAGTCAGCGCCGATCCGAATGCGTCAATCGACGTGCGGGCCATGCTCGCGCATCTGAACTCCAGAGAGCGCCAGTTGCTGTGGCTGGCCTACGTGGAAGGCATGGATCACGCGGAGATTGCCGCAGCTACCGGCCTGGGCCGCCTGAGCGTGCGCACGCTGCTCTTTCGCGCGCGCGCCAGGGCAAAAAAATTCCTGAACGCGGGAGGGGAGCTGCGATGAATCGTTCCGATGAGACCCTGCGCCAGGCCCTGCACGGCTACTCCGCAAGCATCGCCGCCAGCCACTCCGTGCCGCCGTCTGCGGCAGTCTGGCTGCGAGCCGAGCGGCGCAAGCGGCGGCTGGCTGTTGAACGCGCCGAGCGTCCCCTGCGGATCATGCAGGCGCTGGGATTGGTCTGTGCCGTGATTGCTGCCGGCTGGATCCTCGCCCAGGCCGGCTCCATGCGTCCGCTGTCTTCTTTTGGACCAGCGGTGCTGGTCTCGGCTCTTGCTTCCCTTTTGCTGGTCGTCGCTGGCTGCTGGGCGATGGTGCTGGCCAGCCGCCGCTCTTTGTAGAGACTGCCTATTTTTTCGCTGGAGCCGCTGGCGCAGCCGGCTTCACGCCGCTGATGGCGCCCTCCAGCATGCTCATCGTGTCCGCGTCGATCGCGTACAGCGTTGGCCCGTCGTCGCGCTTGGCAATCCCGCCGTCCTTTGTCTTCTGGATCTCGACGGTCTCCACCTGTTTGCCGCCGCCCGAGGTCACCGTTGCGCGAATATCCGGAGTGGTAAAGCCGGAATCGACGAATTTCGTCGCCGCCAGCGAGCGCAGCGCGGAAACCAGTTCCTCCACGCTGCCGTTGTCCATTTTCGTGCCGACGGACCACCAGTCACCGCCCGCGCGGTTAAGGAACAGTGCCGTTGTTCCGGAGTGGACATCGAGTTGATTCGGCTCCGCGTACGCAAAGTCGAAGAGCTGCTTGTTGCGGAAACTGTCAAGCGTTCGGCCGAGTGCCTCGCCGAGCGTAGCCTGTACTTTCCAGGTCCCCGGCGCATCGCTCGATTTCGCATAGTAGTCGCCGTCGTCCTGCCGCACCTCGAGCGTCTGGTCCCCGGTGCTGCCCATCAGCTTCACCTCGGCGTAGGGCTTGCCATGCGCGAAGGCCTGCTCCGCTTTGGCCGGGTCGGTGCTGGGATCCCATTCCGCACCCGTTACCTGATCCAGCAGATCGTCTGCCTGGAACGTATCGGTGCGGTAAGTCTGGGGTTTCTGGATCTGCCAGCCGTTGCGAACGCGCCCGAACTCGATGGTTTGTCCGTTCCGGATCAGGTCGAAGCGCACCACGGTTGCCGCATCGACCGGCAGCAGCCGCTTATCCCGCAGAGCCTCCAGTGACTTATTCAGATCGTCCTTCACCCACCTGGGAGTCATGTAGACTCGCGGGTCGCCGCTCACGGTTACGTAGACGCCTCCGCCGGCCGGGCTGTTGTCGCCGAATGAAACCTCGTGGCTCTCATGATTTTCCGTGAAGTCCAGCTCGAACGAAGGCTGGCTGAGGCCATAACGCGAAAGGTCCTCCGCCTTCTCTTCGATAACTCGGTCGGAGCGCATCTCGCCGAGCGTTGCGAGCATGCCGTTGACCGTTGTCGCACTGGCGGGATACTCCCCCGGCGCCTGAATCTGCCACGTACGCGGGCCCGACTTCGCCAGCACAATCGCCTGCCCGCCATTTGGCTTCAGCGTGAGACCCGTAACCGCTGTCGCCTGAATCTTCAAAATAGGCGGAGTGGAGGAGTTAGCCGGGTTCGCTGGTTTGCGGTGATTCGACCAATAGAGAACGCCGCCCAGCGCCAGCAGGACAACGATGGCTGCAAGAAGGCCGCGAAATTTCATGGCTCTGGTTCCAAGTGCTGGGTTATCTCCGCTTCCACCACACGAAAATCCCGGCGAGGATCACGATTAACGGCAGCACGAACTGGCTGATGATGCGCACCGTGACCATCTGTCCGCCGGTCATCGTGATCGGCCGGTTCTCCGGTGGCTTCGGACGGATTGAGATCAGGTCTTCATCCGAGCACAGCCAGTTGATGGCGTTTCCCGCCAGATCACTGTTGCCGTTGAAACGCAGGAAGCGGTTGGAGGCCCAGATCGAGCTGCCGACCACGACGAATCGTCCCTGCGAATTCGGTTTTCCTGTGTCGTAGGTGCCGGCCGCGGCCAGCGTCAGCGGGCCCTTCTTGTTATTCGGATCGCTGACGCTCACCTTCGGCGAGCTCAGATTCATCGTCGCCAGGCTCGAATCCGAAGAGCTGAAGAGCGGCTGCACCATGGTGTGTTCGGCATTCTTCACCGTAAGCGAGCGCGACATGGGGAAGCCGGTCGTCGAGCCCTTCATCTCTGCGACGATGGGCTGCGACGTGTAGCTCGTCACCAGTGGTACCTGCGGGCCAAGACCGAGTAACTGACCGACTGGATTCAGGTCGAGCACCAGGTCTTTATCTGCGGTTACGCCCCAGCCAGCCAGCAGGGAAGTCAGCGCGTCGTTGTCCGCGATGGTGTTCGGGCCCATCTGCAGAGGTGGATCCAACAGGAACATCGCCCTCCCACCATTCTCGACATAAGTCCTGATCGCGCTCACTTCCGGTTGCTCGTAATTGCCAGTGGGTCCGGCGACAACCACAGCCGTGCAATCGGAAGGAATTTGGTCGCTCCCCACCAGGTCGATGGATTTCGTCTGATAACTGTCGCGTCCCAGCACAGCCTTCAGATCGGTCAAGCCGTTCGGGCTGGTGTCGTCAAGCTGGTGTTCGCCGCTGCCGGCGACGAAGCAAACCGTGCGTGTATTGCCCTTGATGTCGCGAATAAACGCGCCCGTAATGCCTTCTTCGGTGACGTCGTTCGCCTTTTCCGTGTGCCCATTCAGCGTCACCGTTACCGCCGGCATCGATTCGATGCCGTATTCGCGCGCGGCCTCAGGATCCTTTTCCGGATCGACGTACTCCACCTTCACTTTGGGCGAGAGATTCGCGTACTCGTCCAGAAGATCCCTGCCCTGCGCGAAGCGCGTGCTCACGTTGAAATACGTGATCGTGGCGTCCTGGCTGAGCCCGCCGACGATCTTATGCGTCTCCTCGGAAAGGCTGTACTGCTTGTTCGAGGTTGCATCGTACTGCTTGTCGTATCGATTGGCGAGAAGATTGGCCACCACCACCACGGCCAGTACCACCACGATATAAGTCGTCGCGAACGCCGCGTACCTGGTTTGTCTCGCTTTCAGCCACTGACTTGCCATTCCCGGTTATGACCTCCAGCGCAGCGATTCCATCGAGCGCGCGGTGAAGAAGAGTCCAAGAACGATCACGCTCACGTAGTAGACCGCGTCTTTCGACTCCAATACCCCTCGGCCGAAGGATTCGAAGTGAGTGATGACTGAAAGATAGGAGAGCACCGCCGCCCACGTTGCCGAGTTATAACTGCTCACCCATGAGAAGACCCACAGAAGGAGGCACGCGGCAAAAGTTCCAGCGGCTGCCACAATCTGATTGCGCGTCAGCGAGGAGATGAAAGTCCCAATTGCCAGCAGCGCTGCGCCTTGCAGGAACAACCCGAGAAAACCTACCAACATGGGCCTCCAGTCCGGATGGCCGTAGACGAAAAGGAAGATGAAGCTCAGGAATCCGTAGAGCAGAAGCCAGCAGTACAGGATCGTCGCGGCTGCCCACTTGCCCGCGATGATCTCGCCGTCGCGCACCGGCGACGTGGCCAGCAGTTCGATCGTTCCGTTGCGCTTTTCTTCGGCGAAGAGACGCATCGAGATCAACGGGATAAAGAAGATTCCCAGGAAGCTCGCGTTCGCGATGAGCGGACGAATAATCTCCTCGTTCACATTCACGGGGCCCGCCTGGCCCAGCATCTGCATCTCCATTGCGGCCATCGCGAAGTGGCCGAGGTAATTCCAGAAGAAAAACCCGAAGATGAGGCTGTACATAGTGACCAGCAGCCACGCGATCGGCGAGGCGAAATAGCTGTTCAGCTCGCGGCGGCAGATAATCCATGCGTTCTTCATGCGGCGCTCTCCGGAGGCGCAGAGGATGCGGGTGCGGCACTACTGCCCGTGAGCTGCAGGAAGACCTCCTCCAGGCTCATCGCTGCGGGCCGCATCTCGTTTAGGTCCCACCCGGCCTCCACCACGGCGCGAGCGAGGTCGCCGCGCACCAGGCGCCCTTTGTCGCTCTCGATTTCGAAGACCGTGCTCGTGCCGCGGCCCTCTTTCGTGGCCACGCGGCTGACTCCGGGCAGCTTCTCAAGACGTTCCAGCACCAGCGGGGCGCTCAGTTCGCCGATGCGGGCAGCCACCTCCAGCAGCATCGTCTCTGCTCCGCGGGCCCGTGCCTGCAGGTTATGCACCGAGTCCGTTGCAGCCAGCTTGCCCTTGTTGATGATGATCACCTGCTCGCAGGTCTGCTCCACCTCCGGCAGAATGTGCGTGCTCAGGATGATTGTGTGGTCGCCGGCGAGGCTCTTGATCAGATCGCGCGTTTCGTTGATCTGCCTGGGATCCAGTCCCGAAGTAGGCTCGTCCAGAATCAGCACATCGGGATTGTGAATGATCGCCTGTGCCAGGCCCACCCTCTGTCGATAGCCCTTGGACAGCTTGCCCAGCAACTTCTTCTTCACGTCGCCAATCGCGCAGCGATCGCAGACGAAAGCCACTCGCCTTTCCAGCTCCGCGCCCGCCAGTCCCTTCAGTCGGCCTACAAAGCGCAGATACTCGACAGTCTCCATTTCCAGATAGAGCGGGGGCGACTCGGGCAGATACCCAATGTGCCTTCTCACCTCCAGCGGCTGCGTGAAGATATCGAAGCCCGCAACCGTAGCTGTACCCGCCGTCGGCGGAAAAAAGCACGTCAGCATGCGCATGGTGGTGGTTTTGCCGGCGCCGTTGGGGCCCAGAAATCCGACAATCTGGCCTTTGGTTACCTCAAAGGAGATGTGGTCGACGGCGGTGGTCCGTGCGTATCTCTTGGTCAGGTCCTGGACAGTAATCATGTCTGACTGATGACTTGGACTTCGATTCGATGAAGTTGTTACCAGCGTTGATCTGTTGCATCATCCGCAATTGCGCAGCCATCGTTATCGCGAGAGCGCGCCGTGCAAACCATGGGAGACCAAACCTCATGCTAGAACAAGCGCGCCTCGCTGTGTCAATGCGACCGACGGGGCATAGAAAAAATGCGCGCCGTCCTAATTGCGCGACTTACTCCTCCGTGTCGATCTGCGCCCTCTGCAGCTTGTCGGAATAATCCACGTAAACGGATTTCCACGTGCTGAAGAACTCCAGCGCGCCGATCCCGCCTTCGCGATGGCCGTTGCCGGTCTGCTTCACGCCGCCAAAGGGCAGATGCACCTCCGCTCCAATCGTGGGCGCGTTGATGTAGGTGATGCCGGCTTCCAGATCCCGCATAGCGCGGAATGCATGGTTCACGTCGCGCGAGTAGAGCGCCGTCGACAGGCCGAACTGGATCCCGTTGGCGATCTCAATGGCCTCGTCGAAGTTCGCGCATTCCAGCACGCTCACCACCGGTCCGAAGACCTCTTCCTGCGCGATGCGCATGCCCGGCTTCACGCCGCCCACCACCGTGGCTTCGAAAAAGTGGCCCTGTGCGAAGGCTCCTTCCGTGAGCGCATGCCCGCCGGTCAGGATCGTTGCCCCCTCGTTCTTCGCGATCTCGCAATAGCGCGCCGAAGTCTCAATCTGCGAGTGGTTCACCTGCGGCCCCATCTGCACGGATTTGTCCAGCCCATCCCCGACCTTCAGCGCCCTGGCGCGCGCTGCCAGCTTATCTGTGAATTCCTTCGCTACCCCGCGATGCACAATGATGCGGCTGGTTGCGGTGCAGCGCTGCCCGGTGGTGCCGAAGGCGCCCCATAGCGCACCGTCCAGCGCCAGCTCCAGGTTGGCGTCGTCCATCACGATCATCGCGTTCTTGCCGCCCATTTCCAGCGAACACGGTTTGTAATGCGCGGCAGCCGACATTCCCACCTGACGCCCGACCTCCGACGATCCGGTAAAGGAAATCGCGCTTACGCCCGGATGCTCGACCAGCGGCGCCCCCACCTGTGAGCCGGATCCGGTCACGATGTTCACCACGCCTGAGGGAAGACCCGCGTCAACCAGTGCCTGCACCAGGTTGAAAGTCGAGAGCGGCGTATCCTGCGCTGGCTTGATCACGCACGTGTTACCGCAGATCAGCGCGGCCAGCAGTTTCCATGAGGGAATGGCCATCGGGAAATTCCATGGCGTGATCATTCCGCAAACGCCCACCGGCATCCGGACGCACATCGCGAATTTGTTGCGCAGCTCCGACGGTGTGGTGTGGCCAAACAGTCGCCGGCCTTCCCCGGCCATATAAAAGGCGCAATCGATCGCTTCCTGCACGTCGCCGCGCGTTTCCGCCAGCACTTTGCCCATTTCCCGGGTCATGTCGTGGGCGTACTGCTCCTTGCGCTCGCGAAGGATCTGCCCCGCGCGGTTCAGGATCTCGCCGCGCTGGGGCGCCGGCGTCAGGCGCCATTGCTTGAATGCTCCTGCCGCCGCAGCCACGGCATCGTCGACGTCCTCAGGCCCGGAGGCCTGGAATTCACCGACGATGTCGTCCTTGCGACCGGGATTGACGTTGAGGAAGGTCTTGCCGGTGCGCGCGGGCACCCACCGGCCACTGATGAAATTTTTGAAGAGCTGAACGGACACGCGGGACATCTCCTGGAGAACAAACATCTCAGAATACCCTGAACCGCCGATCGTTACCCAAAGGTGTCACTCCCGGATGGGGTCAGAAAGACGTGCCACGGTGGTCCCCAGGCCTTACAATAGGAACCAGTTCCTCTCGGATTTGTAGCTTTCCTCCATGTCATCGAATGGTTTTCAGCCGCGCTCGTCACGATCGCACGGTTTGCGGTCATTGTTCAGTGTCTTCTCTAACGATCTCGCCATCGATTTAGGCACCGCCAATACCCTCGTCTTTGCTGCGAATAAAGGGATTGTTGTCAACGAGCCTTCCATTGTCGCCATCAACAAGAACACCGGCGAAGTGGAGGCCGTGGGCAAGGAGGCCAAGGAGATGCTGGGCCGCACTCCCGGCAACATCGTGGCCATCAAGCCGATGAAAGACGGCGTCATTGCGGACTTCAAAGTCACCGAGAAGATGTTGAATTACTTCATTCAGAAGGCCCACAACCGCAAGATGCTCGTCCATCCGCGCATCGTCATCGGCGTCCCTTCGGAAATCACCCAGGTGGAAAAGCGCGCCGTCGAGGACTCCGCCTACCGCGCCAAGGCCAGCGAAGTATTCCTCGTCGAGCAGGCGATGGTGGCGGCTATCGGCGCCGGCCTGCCCATCACCGAGCCCAGCGGCAACATGGTCGTCGATATCGGCGGCGGTACCACTGATATCGCCGTGATTTCGCTCTCCGGCATCGTCTATTCGCGCTCCGTCCGCATGGCTGGCAACCAGATGGACGAGGCCATCATGAATTACCTCAAGCGGAAATACAATCTGCTCATCGGCGAGCGCACCGCCGAGCAGATCAAGATTGACCTCGGTTCCGCCTATCCGCTCGATAAACCCCTGACCATGGAGATCAAGGGCCGCAACCTCATTGAAGGCGTCCCCAAGACCATCACCATCGACGACGGTGAAATTCGCGAGGCTCTCGGCGAGTGCATTGCCACGATTCTGAACGCCATCCGCGTGGCGCTGGAGCGGACTCCTCCCGAACTGAGTGCCGACATCAGCGACCGCGGCATTGTGCTCACCGGCGGCGGCGCGCTAATCAAGAACCTCGATAAGCGCATTCGCGAGGAAACCGGGCTGCCCGTCTCCATTGCCGACGATCCCCTCGCCAGCGTGGTCCTCGGTACCGGGAAAATGCTCAGCGACTTCCGCCTGCTGCGCAAGATCAAGATCGACTGAGGCAGTTAGCGCGCCGCGCTCGCTTCAGCGGGCTCTGATTTCATGGAATCCTTCTTCAGCCGTTACCGTAACGTCCTGGTGCTGATTACCGTGCTCCTGGCGCAGGTGATTGGACTGGCCGTGCAGGTGCGCGCACCCGGGCAGGCCGCCGACAAGGGAGGGGTGCGCCTGATCCGCTCCTGGGTGGTCGGCATCGTCACGCCGCCGGAGCGGCTCTTTCGCTGGACCGGCCACAGTATCCGCGGCGTCTGGTCCGGCTACGTCGACCTGATCCACGTCCGGCAGCAGAACAGGAATCTGCAAACGCAGCTCGGCCAGTTGCGCCTCGAGGAGGATTCGCTCGCCGAAGATGCGCGTCAGGGGTTACGCCTGCAAGCGCTGCTCGGGTTTCAGGAAAAGTACATCTACAAAACCCTGGCCGCCCAGGTCATCGGAACCTCCGGGACGGAGCAGTCCCACGTCCTGTTCATCGATAAGGGCTCCGAAGACGGTCTGCGGCCCGATATGCCCGTCATCACTCCCGACGGCATCGTGGGCAAGACCCGTGACGTTTTCGCCCACGCCAGTCAGGTGCTGGAGATTTCCGACGCCACCAGCGGCGCTGGCGTCATTCTGGTAAAGACCCGCATACGCGGAGTTTTGCGCGGTGACAGCTGGGGTCAGCCGCAGATCGTGAACGTCTCTCCCGATGAGCGGATCAAAGCAGGAGAGCCGGTCATTACCAGTGGCGGCGATGGCATCTTCCCGCGCGGTCTGGCTGTGGGCACTGTCCAAAGAATCGTCCCGGATCCCGAGGGCACGCTGGTGAACATCCTGGTGAAACCGGCCGCCAACCTTTCCCGTCTTGAGGAAGTCCTCGTAATCACCAGCACCGGGCCGCAGATGCCGTCGCAGATGCAGGACGACCTGAGCCAGGCCGAGCAGAAGACGGCCGACATCCTGGCGGAGCGGCTGCCTTCGCGC
>JBATVK010000042.1:0-3983 GCA_049671725.1 Acidobacteriaceae bacterium | reverse complement strand
GAACAACCACTGGGCCATCTCCGAGCCGACGACGCGCCAGTCGAAGGTCCCGCTGTACCTGCGCGCGAATCTGCTGGCTCACCGCCGGCTGGCTCAGATGCAGGCGCTCCGCCGCGCGCCGGAAGCTCGCCTCCTGGGCGACCGTGCGAAACACCTTCAGGCGAAAATTTTCCATTACCCCATTCCCCTGGCCCGTTCCGCGCCGGCATCGCACGGCGTCTTCGTTATCGCGCCTTCATTCTTGCAGACTCCGCGTAATCTTCGCGTAATGCGCCCGGAAGAGCCCCCAGGATACGATCGTCAGCGTGCCTGCTCTTCGCGTGATTCCCATCCTGCGCATCTTCTCCGTCGAAAAGGCGCGCGAGTTCTATCTCGACTATCTGGGCTGCCACCTCGACTGGGAGCATCGCTTCGACCCAGGCGCGCCGCTCTATATGCAGGTCTCGCGCGACGGCCTGGTGCTGCACCTCTCCGAGCACTACGGCGACGGATCGCCGGGCGCAAATTTTCAGGTGGATTTCGAGGGCGTGCGCGAGCTGCACGCAGAGCTATCCGCGAAAGGCTATCCGTATTGGCGGCCGGGGATCACCCAAACATTCTGGGGAACCGATCGCCTGAATCTGCTCGATCCGTTCGGCAACCAGCTGCACCTGTGCGAGCCGAAGAAAGAAGAGCCTGCGAAGAGCCAGGCGGACTAATCGACCTCGGCCAGCTCCCGGTCCACGTTGTGCGTGGTCATAAAGCGCTCCAGCGCTTTCATCGCGCAGTTCTGGCCGCAAAGATGGCGCATCTCGGGATTGCGGCTCTCCGCGGCGTTCCAGGGCAGGACGGTGAAGGCCTGGTGCGGCTGGCCTTCCTCGTAGCAGGGCACGTCGCCCAGCAGCAGCATCCACCAGTGGTTCGATTCGCCCTTCTTCTTGCCGCAGATATCGCAGGTGTACGACACATCCCAGACCATGGGTCACCTCTCCCGTGTAGCCCTACGGTACAACGGATCGGGAATCCCGCGCTGTGAAAAGTTCTCCGTAGCGCGCGTCCATTGTGTGCGGCCGGGAAAGACGCAGAGGGGCTTGCCTAAACGGCGCGCCCCCGAAAAACATCTCCGCCTCTACTGCGGCGCCGGCCCGCGCACGATCTGCACCAGGTCGTCGGGCTGAATATGTTTGGCGAAGGCCTCGCGCACCTGGTCGGCCGTGAGCGCGTAGTACTTCTTCGCCGCAATCACCGGCTCGTCGAGGGGCAGCCCCAGTTCGGCGCGGCCCAGCAGACCGCCCGCGACTGCATCCTCGCTCGATTCGCTCAGCGGAATGGAGCGCAGCAGCAGCGCTTTCGCCTGATGCAGCTCCGCGGGCGAAACGTCCTGCGTCCGCATCTGGTTCAGGTCGCGAATCACCAGGGCCTTCGCCTTGGAGACGTTTGGCGGATCGCAGCCGTACTCCACCGTGTAGCTGGCGCGCGTCTTCGAGGCGTTCAGCATGGCGCTGACCGAGTAGACATAGCCGGAAACCTGGCGCAGATCGTGATAGAGGCGCGTTGCGTAGAAGCCGCCGCCGAGCACGTGGTTGCCCAGCTCCAGCGGATAGTAGTCCGGGCTGAAGCGGTTGATATTAATCTGCTCGGCCAGAATCGCTTCGTCCTGCACGCGTTCCGGATCCGGAACGGTCGCGGCGGAAGCCTTGTTGAGCGGCACCGGCGGCAGCGTGGTATCGGGCTTCGGGCCCTCAGCGTGCCAGTCGCCGAACCATTTCTCGATCGTCGCCTTCGCCTCTTCCGGCGTCACGTCGCCGATAACCACGATGGTGGTCAGATCCGGGCGCACCGTCGTGTCGTGGTACTGCTTTACCTCATCGAGCGTCAGGCTCGAAACCGTCTGCGGCGTGGTTTCGCGAAGCACCGGATCGCCCTCCGGCAGCAGCGCCACATCCAGCGCGCGCGAAGTCTTGTAGCCCGGGCTCTGGATGTTCCCGGCGACGAACTGCGCCGTCTGATGCTGCGTGATCATGAAGGCTCGCTGCGGCAGCGCGGGGTGCAGTTCGTTGTCGGCCAGCAGCTGCACGCCGCGATCGAAGTACTCCTTCAGCACCTTGAGCGAGAAGTCGTACCCCGCGCTCTCGTTCGCGGCGATGTCGTCGAGCGCCTTCTGGAAGGCGATGCGATCCAGCGAGGTGGTGCCGTAGGAGTAGAGCCCGTCGAGAATATCGGCGAGGCCGTCCTGGCCTTTCGGTGTTTGCAGATCGGAATTGTGCTTGACCCGGCCGAAGACCGTCACCGTGGGGCTGGTGGTGTCCGTGCGTACGATGAGACGGATGCCGTTGGGAAGCTTCGTGTCGGAAACCGGGATGAAGGTGGTGGGAACCTGGAGCTTGTTCAGCTCGGCCTCGGCCCACGCGGGCAGTTCCACCGGCTTGGTGGGCGCTTCCGTTACGCTCTCAGCGCCGCCAAAGCCCTTGCCGGAAACCGGCGCGCCGGAGGGCGTCGGCTTCAGGGTCGCTGTAATGGTGGCCGCGTTCAGCAAGTATTCTTTGGCAACGCGGTTGACGTCGGCCACCGTGACCTTGCGGATGGCATCAATGTCTTCCTCGGGAGAATTGCGGCCTTCGGCAGCAAGCGCATTCGACCAGACGTCCGCGAGGCCGGGAATGGAATTGCGCTGGAACTCCGCCTGAGCGATCTCGCTGCGTTTGGCCGCGTCCACCAGATCCGCGGGAACGCCGTTCGCGGCGTAGTTCTGGATGATCTGGCGCATTTCATCGATGGCCGGAGCCGTGTCAACGCCGGCGGGCTGCGCAACCAGGCCGAACGCAATGCTGGCCTTCGGGTAAGTTTCCGCAAGCCCGAATTCAGCGGCCAGCGCCTTGCCCGCCGGAACCATCCCGTAGAGATCGGCGCGCTGGCTGGCCAGAACGTCGCTGAGGATATCGATGGCCGCGTAGTCGGGCGAGTCCGTGCCGGGCAGACGCCACGCGACAAAGCCAAGCGTGTAGGGCAGATTGCTCTCGATCGTGAAGCTCTCGGATTTCACCGGCTGCAGATGAATTTCAGGGCGCGGCGGAAGCGGATGCGAGGGAATGTCGGCGTAGAGTTCCTTGATTTTCGCGAGCGTCGCGTCGGGGTCGACGTCGCCGGCGACGATGAGGATCATATTCGAGGGCGTGTACCACTTCTCGTAAAACTCCTTCAGCATCGTGCCGGTGGTGGCGTCGAACGAGGGACGCGTGCCCAGCGGATCGTGCGCGTACGGCGTGCCCGCGAAGATGTCCTGATTGAGCCGGTTGATGAATTTGTAGGTGGGATTGGAAAGGTCGCGGGAGACTTCCTGCTCGATGGCGCCGCGCTCCTTGTCCCACTCGGCCTGGGAATCGTCGATGCCGTGCAGGCAGGCGGCCTGAGCGTGCAGCGCCACGTCGACATCGGCGGCGGGAACGGTTTCAAAATACTGGGTGATGTTCTGCTGCGTGTCCGCGTTGTTGTCGCCGCCGAGCAGCGCGAAGATGGCCGCGGTCTGATCCGCGGTCATCCCCTGGCAGCCGCGGAAGGCCATGTGCTCCTGGGCGTGGGCCATGCCCGGAAAGCCGTCCGGGGTCTCATCGCCGCCAACCAGGAAATTGGCCTCGACCGTGACCACGGGAGCCAGCGAGTTGCGCAGGATGACGACGCGCATGCCATTGGGCAGCGTGGCGCGCACCGGCTGAACGTCGGCGGCGCGCAGCGCGGGCACAACCAGGAAAACGAGAAGCAGGATCGGCAGATAAAAGGCAATACGCTGTTTCACAGGCACCCTCCGCGGACAATGACCCACCTTGGCATGGTAATGGAAGCAACGGAGGCGTGGGTCGTGGGCGAGCCCGGTGGTAAACTTGCTGAGCAGACCTCTGCGTTGTCGGGACGTGGCTCAGCCTGGTAGAGCACTCGCTTGGGGTGCGAGGGGTCGGCAGTTCAAATCTGCCCGTCCCGACCATTCAATTTCCTTCTCAATCCCAGCT
>JBATVK010000041.1:0-30867 GCA_049671725.1 Acidobacteriaceae bacterium | reverse complement strand
ACCATCCCGCCTCCGCCGCCTCCGGCCCAGCATCCTGACCGCTTCTCCATGGGAGCCACCCCTCCCGCTGCCGACCTGGTGCCAGGTCGGCCGATTACCCCGGATTCAGCCGAACAGACCGGCAGCAGCGCTGCAACAACCAACCCTCGGCCTCTGGACGATCGCCCCGTCAGGCCCGCCACAACCTCCGGCCCTGGTTCATCCGGTCCTGCTTCGCCGCGGGCAGCCAAACCCACCCCTCGCGATCAGGGCAACACGACTCCGCATCCCACCAAGCCCGGCCAGGCGAGCTCCGGAGCTGCGCCCAACTCCCCGCCCCAGGGAGAGAACTGATGGCCCTGATCGCGTCGTCGCGCCACGAGGTCGGCAGCCGCTCTTTTCCTCCCCTCGTCTATATCCTCGTTCCGTTGTTGGCGCTGGGCCTGCAGTCGTTTCTGTCGCTGCACTTTACCAGCTTCGACCTCATCGACCTGCCGCTGCTGATCACCATCTATTACGGCATCTCCATGCGCGAACCGATGAGCGCCACGATCGTGGGTGCGATCGTCGGCATCGCCCAGGACGCCCTGACGCACCATCCCCTGGGCATCTTCGGCATCTCCAAGGCCATCGTCGGCTATCTGGCGGCTTCCCTGGGGGTCCGCATTGACACGGAGAACCACGGCAGCCGCCTGCTCCTTACTTTCGTCTTTACCCTGGCGCAGACCGGCATTCTATGGCTCGTGGAGCGCCGCATGCTGGGGCAGCCCTTCGCCTGGCACTGGGTCCACGAGATCATCCGCGCCGCCGCCAACGCCCTCCTGGCCGTGGTCCTCTTTGCCCTGCTCGATCGTACCCGGCGCGATTCGTGATCGAACACCCCTTCGCCATCGGCGCCGCCGGCGGTCAACCACCCCGGATTTCGCTGCAGTCAGCCGCTTTCTGCGTCCCACAGCGGGTTACAATCGTCCTAGGAAGCACGGTCGATCTCTCATTCGGGGGGTCGCTTGATGCTTCCAGCCTGGCTGCCTCCGCGACCCGGCGAAGCAGTCCGGAACAGGAAATTCCCAATTCATGAAGAACTTCTCGCACCGTCTCTCGCCGCTCTGCATGGTTGCCGCGCTGGCGCTGGCTTCGGGACTCTCGGCTCAGACCGCCGCCCCCTCGTCCTCCTCGGCAGCCCAGGTGCCCACCGCCAATCAGAAATCCGGCGAGTCCGCCACCGACCTCGGAAACGCCTACTACCACTACATGATGGCTCACGAGTACGAGGAGATGGCGGCCACCTACGGACGCAGCGATTACGCCACCCGCGCGATTGAAGAGTACAAGATGGCGCTGAACGACGATCCTTCGTCGAAGTACCTCAACAGCCATCTGGCCGAACTCTATTTCCGCACCGGACACATTCGCGAGGCCATCGTCGCGGCCCAGGATCGCATTAAGCAGGACCCCAGCGATCTCGATGCGCACCGGCTCCTCGCCGAAGTGTACCTTCGCTCCCTCAGCGACAGCCAGCAGGGTGATCTTTCCGGCCAGATGCTCAAGCTGGCCATCGGCGAGTACGAAAAGATTGTCCAACTCCAGCCGAATAGCATTGACGATCACCTGATGCTGGCCCGCCTGTACGCTGCTGATCACAATTCTGCGCAGGCCGATGCCCAGATTGCCGCGGCCCAGCGCATCGACCCCGGTTCGGAAGAAGCCGCGCTGATTGCGAACCGGTTCTACATGGATATCGGCGACACGAAGAAGGCCGTCCAGGTGCTTCAGTCGCTGCCCGACGATGACCAGACGCCTCGCACCGAGTTTCAGCTCGGGTCCACCTACGACCAGATCAAGGACACAAAGGATGCGGTAACGGCCTTCAGGAAAGCGCTGGATCTCGAGCCCGACAATCTCGATGTGGAGCGAGCACTCGCCCACGATCTCATGGCCCTCAACCAGACCGATGCCGCCCTTACTGCGTGGAAGGATATTGCCGCCGGTGATCCCACCGATCCCGAAGCCTGGGGGCAAATCGCTGAAATCGACGAGGACAACGGCAACTTCAACGATGCCCTGACCGCCATTAAGAAAGCGCGCGAACAGGCGCCGGATAACCTCGAGTATGAGTTCCAGGAAGCGACTGTCAACGACGGTCTCGGCCACCTCGACGACGCGGCGAAGGATTACAGCGATCTGGCTGCGGCCACCGAGCATCCCAGCGGCCAGTACTCCGACCAGGAAAAGAGCAACTACGCTCTCATCCTCGACCGTCTCGCCCAGGTCTATCGCGAGCAGGGCCGTCCCGACCAGGCGATTGCTGCCTATCAGAAGAAAGCCACGCTCGGCGGCGACTTCGAAGAGCAGGCCTACGACGAGCAAGTGGACACGTATCGCGAGGCGCGCCAGTACGATCAAGCCGTTGCCACTGCCCGCGAAGCCGTGGAAAAGCAGCCAAAGAGCGTGGATGCGAAGCTGACCCTGGCCCGCCAGTTGGCCGACACAGGGCACGCCGATGAAGGCATCAACATGGCGAAGGGTCTGCTGCAGAGCGACCCGAAGAACCTGGAAGTCTACTACCAGCTCGCCCAGATCTACACCGACCTGCACAAGTGGAAAGACGCATCCGACGTCCTGGATGCAGCCGATAAACAGGCCACCAAAAAGGACGATCAGCTCATGGTGGCCTTTGAGCGCGCGATGAACGCCGATCGTGCCAGGCACTACGACGAGGCTGAGGCCGATTTCCGCAAAGTGCTGGCCATGGACCCCAACAATGCGCTCACGCTGAACAATTTCGGATTCATGCTCGCCGACCGCGGCGTCGATCTCGACGAAGCGCTCTCCATGATCCAGAAAGCAGTGAAGCTGGAGCCCACCAACTATGCCTATCTCGACTCGCTGGGGTGGGCCTACTACCGGCTCGGCCAGTACACCCAGGCCGAGGATAATCTGGAGCGCGCCATCGCGCGCGACGGGAACGACCCCACCGTCCATGAACACCTCGGCGATGTGTACGAAAAGACCGGCCAGCTCAAACAGGCCGCGGTGCAGTGGGAGCTCTCGCTGAATGAGTTTGCTCACACTGTGCAGGCGGATATGGACTCCAACGACGTGAGTAAGGTGCAGAAGAAGCTGGACAGCGCACGCGTCCGCCTTGCAAAAGAGTCGAATACTTCTCCGCAGGCTGCGAAGCCGGAGTAACCGCCTCCGGAAGTAAACTGAACCCATGCAAGGGATCATGGCTCTGCCCGCCGCCTGCGCGGTGCCGCGGCACGGACTGCTCGCGCGGCGTGCGTTTCCTGAAGCCGAGCATCCGTATCGTTCGCCTTTCCAGCGCGATTGTGGGCGCATCATTCACGCGCGCGCTTTCCGCCGCCTCGCCGGCAAGACCCAGGTCTTCACCCATCGCGGCTCCGACCACTTCCGTAGCCGTCTAACCCACACCATGGAGGTCGCGCAAATCGCGCGAACGGCGGCGCGCGCCCTGGGTCTCAATGAGGACCTGACCGAGGCGCTGGCGCTGTCCCACGACATTGGCCATCCGCCCTTCGGCCACGCCGGCGAGCGCGCCCTCGACGACGCCCTGCGCCAATACGGCCTGCGCTTCGACCACAATCTCCACGCGCTGCGTATCGTGGAGCACTTCGAGAATCGGCACCTCGAGTTTCGCGGGCTCAACCTCACCCTCGCCGTCCGCGAAGGCATCGTCAAGCACTCGCGCGATTACTCGCCTCAGCAGCATCCCGAACTGGCCGAGTATTTCCTCGACTCCCGGCCGCCGCTCGAAGCGCAACTGATCGACCTCGCCGACGAAGTCGCCTACCTCACCGCCGATCTCGATGACGGCGTGGAAGCGGAGATCCTCTCCGTTCCGCAGATTCGCGGGGGGGTCGCGCTGTTCGAACGCTTTTTCCAGCCACTGGCGGCGAATCATGCGGGCGCACCGGAGAAGCTGCTCTTTCAGGAGGCGCTGAAGCTGATGCTCAATGCGCTCGTCGACGACCTGATCGCGGAAATCGGCTGCCGGGCCGCCGAGCAGGGAATTGTCAGCCTCGAGGGAATTCGCCGCGCCCCAGAGCGCCTGGCGGCATTCTCGCCGGAGATGGAACAACTGCGCCGGCAGGCTAAGCAGTTCCTCTATCAGAATCTCTATCTTTGCGAAGACCTGGAGCGTGGCCACCACCGCGCCGCCGAGGTGATCGCGGAGTTATTTTCCGCCTGGTTCGCCGACCCCTCCTGCATGCCTCCCAGCTACGCGGCACAGGTTCCCGCCGATGGGGCGCCTCGGGTCATTGCCGATTATATTGCCGGGATGACGGATCATTTCATTCTCGAACTGCATCGTAACTTACGTAAGGTGGCGTCTCCCGGCCAGGCTTAGCTTCGAGGCCCGGCGCTGGGTTTCTGCGGATTTCTGTCTCACTAAACCCAACGCCCACGCCGCGGCTCCTCCCGTTCCGGATTCAGCTATCCAACTCACTGAGGGAGAGTGTATGCATCCCTGGGTACGATTTCTCACCGGCCTCATCTCCGGATGCTGGATTGGCGTCTTCATCGGATGTGCCATCACGTTCGTCATAGCGGGCAAGCGTGTGCGCCAGTTGCAGAATGCGAACCTGGTGTTGCGCATCAAGCTGCGCGCGCGGCAGAAAGCAAAGCCAACCGGCATAGCCGGCGCAGGTCCGATGCTGGTGGCGCCGTCACGCGAGAAGAATCGCCCGGCGAGCGCACCTGTGGCCAGGTTTGCTTCCGGCGGCCGCTGAACCGCGCGGCCTCGGTTAGCAGTCTGGGTTACGCTGGGAGGGTGAAACGCAGACTCATTCTTTCCTGGAGCAGCGGCAAGGACAGTGCCTGGGCGCTGCATCTCCTCCGGCAGAGCAGCGACTACGATGTTGCCGGCCTCCTCACCACGCTCAACGCAAAATTTGACCGCGTCGCCATGCACAGTACCCGCCGCGCGCTGCTGGAGGCGCAGGCTGAGGCTGCCGGACTGCCCTTGCACCTGGTTCCGTTGCCGTGGCCCTGCTCGAACGAGAACTATGAATCCGCCATGAGAACGGCCTGCGCCGACGTCCTTGCTTCCGGCGCAGAGATGATGGGCTTCGGCGACCTGTTCCTCGAGGACGTGCGTCGCTATCGCGAGGAAAAACTGCGGGGAACCGGGCTGGAACCGGTCTTTCCAGTCTGGGGGCTCGACACGCACAAGCTTGCTCAGCAGATGATCGCTGCTGGTCTGCGCGCCCGCATTGTCTGCGTCGATCCGAGGAAGCTTCCGGCGGAGTTTGCCGGGCGTGATTTCGATGAGCACTTCCTGCGCGACCTGCCGCCCGGCGTCGACCCCTGCGGCGAGAACGGCGAGTTCCACAGCTTCGTTTACGCCGGGCCCATCTTCCGCGAGCCGATTCCCATCGAAACTGGCGAAGTGGTAGAGCGCGACGGATTTGTCTTCGCCGATATACGGCTGGCTAATCCGGTGGCCGTTTCCTGAAGCATGGCGATTGTCGCTGGCGCGCTCATCCTGCGCACGTAGATGCGATACCCCGGCGGTTGCTCGGCGATCGGCCACCACCGAATCAGCCGCGTCGGCTGCCGTTCCGCATAGAGCGAATAGTTCGCCGCGCGCCACGCGCTGAATGCCGGCCACGCGTCCGGTCCGCGCCAGCTGAGCGGCTCACCGAGACAATTCTGGCTGGTTTCAATCAGCACCCTGGGCGGCGCATGGCCCATATCCGCCAGGAACTCCTCGCGGAGTTGCTGCGTGACCGCTGTTTGTGGCTGGTGGAAGAAGTAGCAGTCATACAGGAACCCGGTGCTCTGCCCCAGACGCATCTGGTACAGCACGCCCAGGCAGCCGGCCGTCATATCGAGGCACTGCACGTGGCCTGAGAGCGCGGGACCGCCCAGCGCCGTCAGGTCAGCGGTCAGCGATTGCGTGAAATCGTCATGCCGCCAGTCATAGTGATCTGCGCGGATCAGCCAGGTCGGCCCCAGCGCCAGCGCCATAAAAACCAGCAGAGCCGCTGCGGTGAATGGCTGCCACGCTGACCTCAGCGCGCGAAGGGCCAGTGTCGCATCGATGCCCATCGCCAGCAGCAGAAATGCTTCCAGCGGATACCTGTGGTAAGGAAACGCCTTGCCCTGCGCAACAAACGATGCGATCCCGACGCCGATCGACCACAGCAGTGCCGCTCCCTCCCAGGTCCGCCAGCGTCGCCCCGCGATCGCCAACGCCAGCCACAGCGCTATCGCCGGATACAGCGCCGAGGGCACCAGATGCGTGAGCAAAAAGTGCAGTGGGAAGCGGTCGATGTGTGCGTGGTAGATCATCAGGCCGCTGACGGTCTGCACGAATGCGCCGACGGCACCTTCACGCGCCAGATAAAGAAATGTCAGCGCAATTGGCGCCGCGCAGCCCGCGAACGCAGCTGCCAGATGTGCACCCATCGGCCGTCGGCGACGCTGCAGCGCAAATCCCGCTAATACCAGCATGCCCGGAAACCAGAGCGCGGCCGTTGGCTTGATCGTTATGGCCGCGCCGGATGCGAGGCCGAAAATTGCGCTCCATGCCCACGAGGACCCTCGTAGTGCGCGAAATATGGCCGCGCAGCCGAGCAGCATCAGGATGGCAAGGACCAGATCGCGCTCGCCGGCCTGATCCACGCCGTCGTGCACGTGGAGAATGAAGAAAAATCCCGCCGCAAATACCCCGCCGAGCCAGTCATACGGCTTAGCGATACTGATCATCGCGACTGCGGCCGCGGCGATCAGGGAAAAATCGAAGATCCGCCACGCCAGCGCTCCGGGACCGAAAACATGGATCACCATCCAGTCCAGCAGGAAGCACCCCGGCATGTTCATGTCGATAATCTGCCGATAGGGCGCGAACCCATGGCCCAGCAGGAATGCGCCGTAGTGCATCAGCGTCGCGTCTCCGGCAAGCGGCCAATGAAGCGTGCCGGCCACTGCCAGCGCCGCCCCGACGATCAGCGCCACCGCCAGCAGCCTGCGATAAACATCGACCAGACGATCGGCAGGTGATCCTTCCCGGGCCTCAGCCGTTGAAGATCCGGCAAGCGACTCAATCACAGCACGTTTCAGTACTTCACCATCTTGGCAATCGCCTGGAAGATCCGCTCCGGCTGCGGCAGGATCACATCCTCGAGCGCCGGTTGGTAGGCGACGAAGCTGTCCAGCGCGGCAATGCGGCGCACCGGCGCGTCCAGCTCATCGAACAACTCTTCGCCAATGCGCGCTGCAATCTCAGCGCCATATCCCCAGCTCAGTGTGTCCTCGTGCGCCACAATCACTTTGCTCGTCTTTCGCACCGATGTCGCAATCGCTTCCCAGTCGTACGGATTCAGCGTGCGCAGATCCAGGATCTCCGTCTCGATGTTCAGGTCGCGAGCGGCCCGCTGCGCCGCCTGCAATGCGCGCGGCACCACCGCGCCGTACGTGACGATCGTCAGGTGCCGGCCTTCTCGAACCGTCTTCGCCTTGCCGAACGGAATCATGTAGTCCGGCCCCGGATACGGCGCCCGTCCCCACGTCTCCCGGTACAGCCGCTTGTGCTCCAGGAACAGCACCGGATCGTCGCAGCGAATCGCCGTGCGCAGCAGGCCGTTCGCGTCCTGCGCGTTCGATGGAAACACTACGCGCATCCCCGGCGTGTGCGTAAAGATGCTTTCGCCGCACTGCGAGTGATAAATCGCGCCGCCCGTCAGATACCCGCCAATCGGCACGCGGATCACCGCCGGCGCGGCGTAGCCGCCATTCGAGCGCCATCGGATCACCGGCAGTTCGTTGCGCAGTTGGTGCATCGCCGGCCAGATGTAGTCGAAGAACTGAATCTCCGCCACCGGTTTCAGCCCGTGAATCGCCATGCCCACCGCGCGTCCGGCAATCGACGCCTCCGCCAGCAGGGAATTGAACACCCGCGAGGAGCCAAACTCGCACTGCAGCCCTGCCGTCAGCTTGAAGACGCCGCCCTTGCCCTTGACCTTTTTCTGCTCCAGATACTCCTCGCGTGAGCAGTCCGCCACATCCTCTCCGAAAACCACGATGCGCGGATCGCGCCGCATCTCGTCGTGCAGGCAGGCGTTGATCAGGTCCGCCATCGTCCGATCGTCGCCTTGCGGTTTCAGCTCAGTCTGCAGTTCCCGCCGCGTCGGGTCGTAATCTTCTGAGTATTGATGGCGCAGAATAGCCGCAGTCTGCGTCGAGGGCAGCGGCGCCCGCAGCGCGTGCTCGGCGGCCTGGCGCACCTCCTCGTCCACCTGCTTCTCAATCCGCTCGATTGCTTCGGCATCCAGAACGCCCTCGCGCAGCAGGAACATCTGAAAGTTGTGGATCGGGTCGCGCAGCGCCTCGGCCTCGCGCTCGCTCTCCGGCCGGTAAACCCGGTCGTTGTCTGAATGTGAGTGCGAGTACAGCCGCACCACATGGCCATGTACCAGCGCGGGTCCCTTGCGCGCCCGGCAGTGCGCCACCGCTTCCTCAAAGGCCTTCAGGCAGACGATCGGATCCGTGCCGTCGACTTCCGCAAAGTAGAAATTCGGAAAATTGCTCACCAGTCGCGAAATGTTTCCGCCCGGCGTGTTCACCTCCACCGGAACCGAGATCGCGTAGCCGTTGTCCTCGATCACGAAGACTACCGGCAATCTGCGATTCGACGCCACGCTGATCGCTTCCCAGAACTCGCCCTGGCTTGTCGATCCGTCGCCCAGCGAGACGTAGACCACCTCGTCGCCATGGAAATCCACAGGCCGGAATTGCCGATAGTCCCCGTCGTGCGATTTCGCCGCCTCCGGATGCGCCGCCAAATAGAGCGCCGCCTCAGCGCAGCCCACCGCATGCAGGCACTGCGTCGCCGTCGACGACGACGGCGTCACGATGTGCAGCTTCGGATTGCTCCAGTGCGACGGCATCTGCCGCCCGCCGCTGGCTGTGTCCTCAGCCGAACCGACTCCCTGCAGAAAATGCTCCTCCGGCGTGCTGCCCAGCGCCAGCGTGAGCCCCCGGTCGCGGTAGTACGGGAAGAACCAGTCGTAGCCCGCGCGCATCGCCAGCCCCGCAGTGACCAGCAGCGCCTCATGCCCCGCGCCCGAGATCTGAAAGAAGATTTTCTGCTGGTTTTTGAGGATGATCTCCCGGTCGTCGGTGCGCCGCGAAAGATACATCAGCCGGTAAATCTCAATCAGCCTGTCAGGCGCAATGCCGCCCGTCCGCTGCAAAGACGCTTCGGATGTTGTCGCACTGCTTTCCGCGCCGGAGACCGCAATTCGGGCCATCGAATCCCCTTCCAGCAGATTGGATGTCTGAAACCTCAGTTTAGAGCGTGGGGCGGCTTTTCCAAATTGCTGGGGACCGCCGGACGGAAGATTGTAGCAGCCGATTTTGGGGAAGGGCCAGTGGAACCTGGACGGCAGGCCTGTTTCCGGACGATACGATGGAACCAGCAATGCCATCTTCCTCTCCTTCCCCGAGCCGTCCGGCAATCTGGATGGCGTTTGGCAGCGTGTACCTGTGCTGGGGCGCGACCTACACGGCCATGAGCATCGGAGTGCGCCTGCTGCCGCCGACCATCCTGGCCGGCACGCGGATGCTGATCGGCGCGGCCATCATGCTCAGCTTCTGCGCCCTCAGCGGCAAGCGGCTTTTCTACTCGCGTGGCGTGATGGCGCGGCTGGCGCTGGTGGGCGCCATGATGCTCTTCTGCGGCAACCTGGGCCTGGTGTGGAGCGAGCAGTATCTGGCCAGCGGGCTTTCGGCGCTGATCGCGGCCGTGATTCCGCTGTACGTCGCCATTATCGAATCGCTGCTGCCGGGCGGAGAGCGGTTGCGCCTGCGCGGCATCGCGGGTCTGGGGCTGGGGTTGCTTGCTCTGGTGGCTCTGCTATGGCCCAGCATTCACGCCGCGCTGGGCGAGCAGCACCACGCCGGCGGACCCATGCAGATCGTGGCCGCTGGCGTGATTCTGCTGGGCTCTCTCAGCTGGGCCGCCGGTTCGGTGCTCTTCCGGCGTATGCGGTTGCCGGTGCATCCGCTGGTGGCGGCTGGGTGGGAAATGCTCGCGGCGGGTCTCTGCAATGTGCTGCTGGGGACTGTGCTATGGCAGTGGCCCAGCGCCCACTGGACCACGCGCAGCATCGGCGCCGTCGGGTATCTTGTTCTCTTTGGATCCCTGCTCGGTTTTTCCTGTTACATCTGGCTCATCCACCACGTGCCGGTAGCCAAGGTGGCCACGTACGCGTATGTCAATCCGGTCGTCGCTGTCATTCTGGGCGCACTGGTGCTGCGCGAGCATCTGCAGCCGACGGAATACGCCGGGATGGTCGCTGTCCTCTGCGCCGTCGCCCTGGTCACCTCGTCGCAGATGAAGAGCGGCCGCCCAGCCGCCGAAATTGGAGTGGCGCCCGTGGAGAAGGAAGCGTAGAGGGGTCGCCCCTACGCGTTATACGTCGACGACGACACCCGCCCTCCGCGGCCCGTCCAGTTCGTATGGAAGAACTCTCCGCGCGGCTGGTCCATTCGCTCATAGGTGTGCGCGCCGAAGAAATCCCGCTGCGCCTGCAGCAGATTTGCCGGCAACCGCTCCGTTCGGTAGCCGTCATAAAACGCCAGCGCCGTCGAGAACGCCGGCGCCGGCACGCCCAGCGCGATGGCCTTCACCACCGCCTTGCGCCACGACGCCTGATACTCGTTCAGCGCCCCCGCAAAAAAACTGTCGAAGAGCAGATTGTGCAGCTCCGGCTGCTTGTCGTATGCCTCCTTGATCTTCCCCAGGAACCGGCTGCGGATGATGCAGCCCCCACGCCACATCAGCGCAATGCCGCCCATGTTCACCCGCCAGCCGTACTCCTTGGCCGCCTCGCGCAGCAGCATGTATCCCTGCGCGTAGCTGATGATCTTCGAGCAGTACAGCGCGCGCCGCACGTTCTCGATGAAATCCGTGCGGTCCGCCATCGCTGCCTGTCCCGTCGGTCCCTGCAGGACCTTTGACGCCGCGACGCGCTCCTCTTTGATTGCCGACAGGCACCGCGCGAAGACCGATTCGCCAATCAGTGTCACCGGCATGCCCAGGTCCAGCGCGCTCATCACCGTCCATTTGCCCGTACCTTTTTGCCCCGCGGTGTCCAGAATCTTATCGACGAGCGGCTGCCCATCGTCATCTTTCTTCGCGAAGATCAGTGCAGAGATCTCGATCAGGAAGCTGTCCAGTTCGCCCTTATTCCACTCGGCAAAAATCTCCGCCAGTTCATCCGCCGTCACGTTAAGGGCGTGCTTCAGCAGGTCGTAGGCCTCGCAGATCAGCTGCATGTCGCCGTACTCGATGCCGTTGTGCACCATCTTCACGTAATGTCCCGCACCAGCGTCGCCCACCCAGTCGCAGCAGGGCGTCCCATCCTCGACCTTGGCCGCGATCGCCTGAAAAATTGGTTTCACATGCGGCCACGCCTCCGGATTTCCCCCAGGCATGATCGACGGACCGAAGCGCGCGCCCTCTTCGCCGCCGGATACCCCCGTTCCGATAAAAAGAATCCCCTTCGCCGCCAGGTCCTTCGTCCGCCGGTTCGAGTCTGTGAACAGGGAATTGCCGCCGTCGATCACGATGTCGCCCGGCTCCAGATACGGAAGCACGTGCTCAATCGTCTGATCCACCACCTCGCCGGCTTTCACCATCAGCATCACGCGCCGCGGCCTTTTCAGAAGCCTCACAAGCTCCTCTGCGGAGCGCGCGCCCACCACCTGTGTACCCTTCGCCTCGTTCGCGAGGAAATCGTCGACCTTCGAAACGGTGCGGTTGAAGACGGCCACTTTGAATCCGTGGTCGTTCATGTTCAGGACCAGGTTTTGTCCCATCACGGCAAGGCCGATCAGGCCGATATCGCAGACAGCGTCGGGCATAGCGTTCCCCCAGGATCGATTTCACTCCGGATTGTGCGCTTTTGCCCGAGGATAAACCAGCGGTCAGACCTCAGCCAACGGCACCTCAGTACCCTCCGGCGCTGCCGTAGTGGTGTCGGTGGTCCTGTCCGGCCTCCAGTACTCCCGTCTTCGGATCGACCTCGATGCACTCGGCGTCGCCCCAGTGGCGTCCGATGCGCAACGTGTAGCCCATCGCGCGAAGCCCGTCGATCGCCGTCGGCGAAAAACCAGGCTCCAGCATCACCACGTCGGGCAAATACTGCTGATGGAAGCGTGGTGCATCCACGGCCTGCTGAATATTCAGCCCCTCATCGGCCACGCTGATGAATACGTTCGCCACGGTGGTGATGATCGTTGGGCCGCCCGGCGACCCCAGCACCATCGCCACCTTCCCATTCTTCAGGACGATCGTTGGCGTCATCGCGGAAAGTGGACGCTTGCCGGGTGCGATCGCGTTCGCCGGACCCTGTATCAGCCCATACATGTTCGGCACGCCCTGCTTCGAGGCAAAGTCATCCATCTCGTCGTTCAGCAGAAAGCCCAGCCCCGGTACCGTCACGCCCGAGCCGTAACCGCCGTTGAGCGTGGTCGTCACCGCAACCGCGTCTCCCTGCGCGTCCATCACCGAATAATGCGTCGTATCTACCGGCTCCTTGCGCACGTCGGCCATAGTCGGCGGCGGCGGCAGAAATCCCGCAGGTCGCACCAGGTCCGCTGACGGTGTCGCCTTATCCGGATCGATCGTCGCCCGCCATGCCGCTGCGTACTTCCTGCTGAGCAATTGCGCGATCGGCATCTTTACGTAGTCTGGGTCGCCAAGGTAGTTATTGCGATCCATGAACGCGCGGCGAAAGGCCTCGATAATCAGGTGCATCTCCGGCGCGGTGCGGTCGCCCAGCGGAGCCAGCTTGTAGCCGTCGAGAATGTTGAGTGTCTCCGTCAGCGTAATCCCGCCCGACGACGACGGCGGAGCGCTGAGAATCGTGTATCCGTGATAGCTGCCGACAATCGGCGTACGCTCTTTCACTTTGTAATGCGCCATATCGGCAGCCGTGATCAGTCCGCCGCCCGCTTGCACCGCACCCGCGATCTGCTTCGCCATCGCCCCGTCGTAGAAATCGCTCGGATCCTTCGCGATCTTTCGCAGCGTGTCCGCGAGCTCCGGCTGCTGGAATCTATCGCCCGCGTTGTAGAAATCTCCGTCACGCTGGAAAATCTTCCTGGAGGCCGGGAATTTCGTCAGGATCGGATCGTGCAACTCCTGCGCTTCTTCCGCGCTCAGCACAAATCCGTCCGCAGCCAGCCGAATCGCTGGTGCCATCACCTTTTGGAGCGTCAGGCGCCCGTATTTCCGCTCCGCATAAACCAGCCCCGCCGCGGACCCCGGCACGCCGATCGCGCGATAGCCCACAATGCTCGCTTTTGGAATCACGTTCCCCTGCGCGTCCAGATACATGTTGGCCGTCGCCGCCAGCGGAGCTTCCTCGCGATAATCGATAAAGATGTTTTTCCCGGTGTGGTCGTGGATCAGCATAAACCCGCCGCCGCCGATATTGCCCGCCACCGGATGCACCACCGCCAGCGCGAATCCAACCGCTACCGCCGCATCGACCGCGTTGCCTCCCTCCTTCAGGACCTCCACACCGGCGTCCGTTGCCAGGTGATGGATGGTCACCACCATCGCATGCGGCTCGCGCACCGGCACGTCGGCGCGCAGCGCCTGCTGGCTTTCCGCGTAGGCCGCGGAAAGCTGCTCCGCTGTCGGCTGGCTTTGCGCGGCCAGTGAGGTTGCGGTCGCCGGAATCAAAAGCAGGCAGCAAGCACGCGGCAGGGCGCGCAGGAGAGAGCAAAGAGACAGTCTTTTCATAGGGATGATAAAAGGCGTAACCAATAGGGTGCATTGTACGGCAGCCCGCCCGTCGTCTGCCTGGCTCCACGGTGCGCGCCGCAAATTAGGTTTGACCCTCCAACCCTCGCCGCATAGACTTGAACCAGTCCACACCCGCACCCGTATATATGCCGTTGCCGTCTACCCTGCGCCGTTTTCCGCTGCTCATTCTTCTCTCCGCAACCCTCTTCGCGGCTCCATGTCTTGCGCAGCAGAACGGGAATACTCCGTTCCCTGAGACCATCCCTGCGCCGCCCGCCCAGCTTCCCGCGGGGGCGCAGGCGAGCAAGGGCCCGGCTCTGATGGATCCCGCAGGCCCCACCGTCAGCCTTCAGACCAGCGAAGCGATGTTCTATATGGGCGTGGCCCTGAATGCCTGCGGCTACGACGACGGTCTTGACGAGTCCGACCCGGTCCGCAGGACCGTTCGCGACGAGGTGAACCAGGCGACGCAGGCCTCCGCACAGGCGCGGGACGACCGCGACAAGCTCTGCCTCTACATCGATCAGCATCGTCTCAGCGATCCGGCGCAGAATCTCGCCCAGTATGTCTCGCTGGCGCTTTACCTCACCCCGCCCCCCGACCTCACCCCCAGCGTGGACGAGCAGGATCTGCCGCCAGACGCCAACGGCGTCCTCCTCATGCTCCCCCTGCTGCGGCGCTTCGCCGGCGATATCCAGCTGCACGTCATCTGGCTCGAAAATCGCACTGCCTACGAAGATCTGGTCAACCAGCTGCACGGTCCCCTCACCAGCATGATCGTGAGCACGAACTACTACCTCAAGATGCCGGCCACAACCGCCTTCGGCCGCCGCTTCCTTGTGGTGTTGGAGCCGATGTTTTCTCCCGAAGAGACGAATGCTCGCGTCTATGGCAGCGACTACGTCGTGGTCGCCTCGCCGAAGAACGGCCAGATCTACATGCGCCTCGTTCGCCACGCCTACCTGCACTACGAGATTGAACCGCTCCTTTACGCCCGCGCCAACGCTATCGATCGCCTCGAACCGATCCTGAAGGCTATTCAGTTTGCCCCGCTCCAGTTCAACTTCAAAAACGACATCGACGCGCTCGTGATCGAGTGCCTCATCCACGCCGTCGAGGCGCGCACCATGGATACCGGCGTAAAGATTGTCCAGGTGCCCGCCGACCTGCCCCGCAGTGAAACCGAGCCCTACGAAGAAGCGCGCAGAGTCTCGCTCCAGAAGGACGAGGAGGTCCGCCAGCAGAGCGTCGATCACTCCATGGCCCAGGGCTACGTGCTTACGCAGTACTTCTACGACCAGCTGATCCAGTTCGAAAAATCGCCGGAGAGCCTTGACACCGCCATCGGCCCCATGGTCTATGGCATGGACGTCGATGCGGAAGTGCACCGCGCCCGCCATATCACCTTCAGTCAGTACGGCGAGGGCGACCTGCTCAGTCGCGAGCCGCAGCCGCCCCAGGGTCTCGATCTGGCGGAGCTGAAGCTGATGAAGGGTGACGTAGCCAGCGCACAGCAGCTTGCGCAGAAGGCCCTGGCGTCGCATACCGGCGACCCGGGGCGTGCTGAATTCATCCTCGCTCGTGTGGACCTGATGAACAACAACGTCGACGGCGCTACCTCGGCCTTTCACAAGACCCTTACCGACTCCAAAGACCCGCGTCTCCTCGCCTGGTCGCACATTTATCTCGGGCGCATCTTCGATGTGGAAGATCAGCGTAACCAGGCGCTCGTCGAATATAAGGCCGCGCTCACCGTGCGCGACGGTCAGCCGGACACGAAGGAGGCCGCCGAAACCGGATTGAAGCAGCCCTTCACCTTGCCACCGCAGGCCGAAGATACAGCATCCCCTCCCAAAACACCGCCGCCGGCGCAGACCACCCCGCACTGAACCCCCTGCTGCCCGTCTGCAATAATTGGGAAGGGGCAGAAGCCGCGCATGGAGCCTTCCGCACACGATCTCGGTCTCATCACCAGCGCGGCCTCGCCGGAATCGGCCCTCCCTCAGCGCCTTGAGGCGGCGCTCGGCCACCAGTTCACCCACAAGCAGCTTCTCGCCCAGGCGCTCACCCACAGCTCGCTGGCGCATGAGCGTGCTTCCGCCGATCCGCAGTGCGACGACAACGAGCGTCTTGAGTTCCTGGGCGATGCCGTTCTCGGCCTGCTCACCACCGAGTCACTTTACCGCCGCTATCCCGAATTGTCTGAGGGGGCGCTGACGCGTCTGCGCGGCGCTTTGGTGAGCCGCCAGTATCTCGCTGAGGTCGCGCGCGTCCTCAATCTCGGCAACTATCTGTTGCTCGGCCGTGGCGAAGAGCGCAGCGGCGGTCGCGCCAAGACCGCGCTGCTTGCCAACGCCATGGAGGCGGTGTTTGGTGCGGTCTATCTCGACGCCGGCCTGGAATCCGCCCGCCGCATCGTGGAAACGCTCGTCCTTGAGCCCTCTGTCGGCGCCCTGCACGCGCAGCTGGAGACCGTCTCCGGCGTCGGCGACTTCAAATCCGCACTCCAGGAGTTGCTCCAGGCTCGCCATCAGGGTCAGCCCGAGTACCGCATCACGGCCGAGAGCGGCCCCGACCATCTGAAGCAGTTTTTCGTCGAAGTGCGTGCAGACCATTGCGTCCTTGCCGAAGGAACCGGCCGCACCCGCAAGCTTGCCGAACAGGACGCTGCTCGCCTCGCCCTCGATCGCCTGCAATCCGTCAGGGAACCCGCATGAGTGCCAATCCTCCGCCGCAGGATCGTCTTTGGATCGCGCAGTCTCCCGACGCGGCCGAGCTCCGCCGCCAGTTGCTGGCCGACAGCCCCGCGCGCAGCTTCCGCTACACCGTGTTCTTCAATGTCCTCGACCTGGTCCGATCCCTCTTTTCGGCTCTGATCGCCGCCATCTTTGTCCTCACTTTCATCGTGCAGCCCTTTCGGATTCCCTCTGAATCCATGGAGCGCACCCTGCTCGTCGGCGATTTCCTCCTCGTCAATAAAATTGCCTACGCCCAGCCCGGTCCCTGGGGATGGTTGCTCTCCTACCGCACCGTGCACCGCGGTGACGTCATCGTCTTCCACTACCCGCTCGATCCAGCGGAACATGTGGTCAAGCGCGTTATCGCCCTCCCCGGTGACGCCGTGCATTTGCAGGACGGCCTCGCCTGGGTCAATGGCGTATCTGTCCCCGAGCCCTATGCCGTCTTCGAGCCGGCCTACCCTGACAGTTTTCGCGACGATTTCCCCACCCAGCGCTATACCGATCCCGGCGTGGATCCGCGTTGGTGGCAGGAGATGCAGAACGATGTGCGCGACGGCGACCTGATCGTCCCCCCAGGCGAGTACTTCGTCCTCGGCGATAACCGCAACTTCAGCCGCGACAGCCGTTATTGGGGATTCGTTCCCCGCGAAGACCTCGTCGGTCGTCCGTTCATCATCTATTTCTCACTGCGCGAGCCTTCTCAAACGGATGTTTCCCAGGCTGCGGATGATAGACTCGGACAGAAAACCGATCTGCTGGACCGGATCAGGGACTTTGCGCGCTGGGATCGATGCCTGCGCGTCATCCGATGAACCGATCCTCCCAGCGCAGGGAAGAGGATTTGCCCACACCGCCGAAAAATCAGCACGAAGAAACGCCCCTCGAAGCCTTCGCCTCCATTTGTGGTGTGCTCGTCGTCGGACTCTTCGTGCTCACCTTCATCTTCCAGAATTTCGCCATCCCCTCGTCTTCCATGGAGAAGACGCTCCTCATCGGCGATCACGTCCTGGTTGATCGCATCACCCTCGCCCCGCCCGCGCATTGGGCGCCCTTCGTCTATTACCGCGATGTTCACCGCGGCGACATCATCGTCTTCTACAAACCCACTCTGGAATCCAACGGCGAGCACCTCTTCCTCGTGAAGCGTGTCGTCGGCATACCCGGCGACCACATCCATCTGCGCGACGGCGTCGTTTACCGCAACGGTGTCGCGCTCACTGAGCCCTACATCAACAGCCCGCCGGCCGATCCCGAATACAGCCCCTACCGCGACGATTTCCCCGCCGTTCCTCCCTCGGAAGGCGTCGACATCACCGCTGAATGGGCCGAGGCTCTGCCTTCCTATGTTCAAAACGGCGATCTCGTTGTCCCTCCCGGTAAATATTTTGTGATGGGCGATAATCGCACCGTCAGCCTCGACAGCCGCTACTGGGGATTCGTGCCACGCGCCAATATTGTCGGCCGCCCCCTGTTCGTTTATTGGTCCTTCCGCACGCCTGAGGATGAACAGTACAAGACATCCTTCTCCGACCAGGTCGGCTGGATCCTCCACGAAACGATTCACTTCTTCGATCAGACGCGGTGGCGCCGGACCTTCCACCTGATCAGGTAGCAGTGACCGCGACCGATGAGCCGCTGGCTGAGGAAGCGCCGCCGCGCCGCCGCCGGCGGCGCGTCATCACCCTGGCGCTGATCGCCGTGCTCCTGCTCGCCTTTTTTGTACCGCCGCTCGTCAGCCTCGGCCGCTACCGACGCTCCATCTCCAGCAGCATCTCGGCCTCGCTCGGCCGTCCCGTGCAGGTGGGAGCCATCTCCCTCCGTTTGTTGCCCATGCCTGGCATCACCCTCGACGGCTTCACTGTTGAGGAGGATCCGGCCTTCGGTTACGAGCCGGTCCTCCACGCCAACTCCGTGGTCGTCTCCCTGCGTATCAGCTCGCTCTGGCGCCGCCGCCTCGAAATCAGCCGCATCAGTCTCGATGAAGCCAGCCTGAATTTGGTCAGGAACAGCGCCGGTCAGTGGAACATCGGCTCCGTGCTGCTCCATGCCTCGCAGATACCCAATGCGCCCACCGCGCAGCGCCATCCCGGCCCCACCCCGCGTTTCCCTTACATTGAGGCCAGCGATTCGCGGATTGACTTCAAAGACGGAGCGGAGAAGAAGCCCTTCTCGCTCATGAACGCGGAGTTCTCCATGTGGCAGGCTGGCAACGGAGAATGGCGCTTGCGTCTGAAGGCCCAGCCCGTGCGCACCGATCTTGAGCTGCACCTCTCCGATGCCGGCCAGCTCCGCGTCGAGGGCTCGCTCCTGCGTGCAGCGGATATTCGCGCCATGCCCGTCAATCTCCAGGCGGAGTGGAGCGGCGCCCAGCTCGGCCAGGCTAGCCAGTTGCTCGCCGGCTTTGACAGCGGCTGGCGCGGCGACCTCGACGTCACCGCCGCCATTCGCGGCACGCCTGTCGATCTCGATCTCCGCTCGCATATCGTCGTCGACAATCTGCGCCGCCAGGAATTTCAGCCCGTCTCCACGCTCGACGTCGATACCACCTGCAGCGCCCATTACCTTCGCCCCGCCCGGACCCTTGGCAACATCACCTGCTTTTTACCCGTCTCGCCCGGACACCTGCTGTTAACCGGCAGCGTTCAGGCAGGCATGCCCCCGCATGCGGATCTGCAACTCGAAATCAATCAGGTCCCCGTCTCGTTTCCGCTTACCCTTCTCGGCCGCATGCGGCCCAACGCGCAAAACGTCAGCGCAGCCGGCGCCATCAACGGCAGCTTCCGTCTCGTCGCGGCCGAACGCCGTACGCTGACGGGCGGAGCCGAAGCCAGCCAGGTCTCTTTGTCCGGCTCTGGTGGAACGTTGACGCTGCCTGCACTCCGCTTCCTCACCTCAACGCCGCCCGCCAAACATCGCCGTGCGCCCATTCCCCCACAACAAAACGCCATTCTGCTTCAGCCTTTTGCGATTCCCTTCGGCGAGCCCCAGCCGCTCATCGTGGACGCCCGCCTGACGCGTGCTGGATTCGCCCTGCACCTCGAGGGTCCCGCATCTCTTAGCCGCATTGCCGCTCCCGGAGCAACCCTCGGGCTGCTCGGCCGTCCTCTCTCCGCGCTTGGCGCCAAAGGTCGCGTCGAACTGAACACCACCACTGCGGCAAACTGGCTGCCTTCGCTCAATGGCGGATCCTCCGGCCTCGCGACCACTGGGAGCATTCACGTCCAGGGTGCTGAGCTGCACCCCGCATTTCTTCACGCCCCGCTTGACGTGGATTCCGCCGACCTCAACCTCGGCTCCGAGCAGATTTCATGGCAGAACGCCGCCATCCGGTGGAACGGCATAGCCATGCACGGTTCGCTCCAATTTCCTGCCGTCTGCGATCAGTCCACACCGTGTCCCTCGGCCTTTACCCTCCAGGCGCCATCGCTGAGTGCCTCTGCCATCGAGTCCGCCCTCGCGTCGGAGCAGCGCGGCTTCTTTGGTCAGATCATCGCCGATGCGCTCGGCGGCAATCGCAGTTCCGCGTGGCCGCCGCTCCACGGATCCATCCAGTGCAACGCCCTCACTCTCGACCATCTGCTACTGCACAATGCCACAGCCTCGGTCAGTGTTAGTGGCAACCGGTTCGAGATCAGTTCTCTCGACGCTTCGGCGTTTGGCGGATCGCTGCACGGTTCCGGCGCTCTCACCGTCGATGCCGGCATTCCTCGCTGGAATCTCGATCTGCGCCTCACCTCGGCAAAACCCGCCGAAATCGCCGCGCTCTTTCACGAACGCTGGGGCGCAGGCACAATCAACGGTAACGCCAAGCTATCCATGACCGGCCTCACTACCGCGAGCCTGGTCTCCACCACGGCTGGCAACTTTTACTTCACCTGGCAGAATGGCGCACTTGCTCAGGTCGCCGCATCCTCGACGCCGCTGGCCCATTTTGCCCGCTGGACCGCTTCCGGTTCCATCGTCAACAACTCAGCCACATTCACCGGCATCCTGACCCGAGCCGGCCGTCCCATCCCCATGCACGGAACGATCGGCTTTGACCGCCACCTCGACCTGATCCTCCCGGGCACTCACATCGGCGGCACGCTCGCCCATCCCGTCGTCGTAGCGGCTCACTGATTCGGGGCAGCCGTTCTCAGCGTTTTCACATGCACGCTGTCCTGCACCTCCGGTACGGTTCCGTCGTTCACGTCCACTTCCGTCGGATTCTCCTGGAAGATCACGTGATAGGTCATATGGGTCCGCGCTGGAATCCGCACCCAGTTCGTCACCGCGGTGTCAGCGCCTTTCACCGTCACCGGAACCGCTGTTTCCGCGTAGCCGTCGTTGTTCAGGTCGATGGCAACCATCGTCTGTAGATGTGCCTCCGCGCTTGTGAATACGTTGCCGATCGAGAGGTCCGGCAGCCCGCGATCCTGATACACCCAGTTCTCGAAGAACCATCCCAGATCCTTGCCGCTGGCTTTCTCCAGCAGGTGCTCGAAGTACTCCGGCGTCGTATCCTGCGCCGGATCGTACTCTTGCAGCGCCTCCTGGAGCGGAGCATTTCCGGCAAGATTGCGCAGCATCCACAGCACATACGTCGCTTTCGTCCGGTAATACACCGCGTTCATCGCGTGCAGCAGATCCTCGCCGCCGTCGCTCGGATTCGCCGGTTCCGCCAGCGCCAGCGCTGTTCGCTCCGCATTCAGATTCTCCAGCGCCGCCGGTCGCCCATCCGTTGCCTCAATCCACAGCGTCCCAACGAAGTTCGCAACGCCCTCGTCCAGCCATCCCCGCGGCGACCAGAACGCCGCATGCGCCAGCCCGTGCGCCACAATCGGCGCCAGCTTGGTCGCGTCGTCCGCGCCCATGGGGATCGCCAGCACGTCGCCCGTCTCCGCCGGCGCGTCGTCCGTCTCCGGCAAATCGAGCACATTGAAGTCTCTGTGCGATTTCTTCCCCAGCCAAAGCTGCACCAGCGGCTGCGCCCGCATCGCCGCGGTGATGTAGTCCTGTGCGTCCGCCACATCGGCATCAGTCGCCAGAACGCGTACGCCGTCGGCCTCCGTCACTTGTCGCCGCGCCAAAAACAGCGACGGCGTCTCAAACCCCAGCCGCGTCGCGGGAAGGGAACAGGTGATCACCCCGGGAAATGCTCCCGTCGGCTTCAACACCGGCACATTCAGCGGAACAAAATGCCCGTTCAGCAGCGCCACATTTGGAGGCTGGCCAAAAAATTCGTCCGTCACCCGCAAAGCCATCCTCGCGTCCTGGTCCGCCAGTTTCTGCCGCCCGATCTCCGTGAACAGCTTTGCGCCGTCGCCCAGCGCCTCGGGCAGGGAACTGACCGGATACCAGACGACATCGCCAAATCCACGCAGCCCCGTGAAGTCCTCGGAGATTCGATCCCAGTCTGACGCCGAAGCTTCGGCATCCGGCGCGCCGATTGCCGTCAGCCGCTGCGCGGTCAGCGGAATCGTCCCGCCGTAATCCACCGCAATCGTTATCGGTGCGTGCGGAGCCAGCGGTTCGGGCAGCGTGACCGCCGCCTCGTGCAGTTGCCCTGTGTGGTCGGCGTCGCTGTTGATCGTCGCCTGCGTTAGCGTCAGTTTTGTCCCATTCAGATCCGCGTCCTCGAAGTTCAGCGTCGACGATAGCTGCAGCGGGATCTCGCTCAGCGCCGCCGATCCGTCGTTCCGCACCGTTACCCGCGCGTGCACCTCCATCGACTCCTGCCGCGGCGCCAGATGCACTTCCAGGTCCCACGCCGTAATGGTCACTGCGCTGCGCTCGGCATTCGTCGCTTTGCTGGCTGCCGCGTTCGCCGCTGTTGCGGCCGGCTTCGCATTTGTGGCCTGCGGCGGTCCGGAAAACAGCACCCGCGGTTTCTCGCTTTGCTGCGCAGCCGCAACTGTCCCGCACAGTGCCAGGGCGCCTATCCATTTCCAGAAACTCAAGATCCCAGCCCTTTGTGCGTCGATTCTCGGTCCGAACGCCGTTTGTTGTTCGTGGATCGTTCCCGTCGTTGCCGTGCAGCCTCGAAGAGCACCACCGCGCCCGCTGCCGATACGTTCAGCGATCCCACTTGCCCGGACATTGGAATGCGCAGCAGGTGGTCGCACGTACGCCGTACCAGATCGTGCAAGCCTGCCCCTTCGCGTCCCAGAACGATTACCGTGTTGGACGTGAAGTCGAAGCGGTCGTAATCCTGCGTGCCCCGTTCGTCCAGCCCCACACACCACAGGTTCCGCTCCTTCATCTGTTCCAGCGCGCGGACCAGATTCACCACGCGTGCCAGCCGCAAATGCTCCGCCGCTCCCGCTGACGCTTTAATCGCCACCGCGCTCAGCGGTGCCGACCGTCGCTCCGTCAGAAGCACGCCATCCACGCCCGCGCCTTCCGCGCTGCGCAGCAGCGCACCCAGGTTCTGCGGATCCTCCACGCCGTCCAGCGCCAGCACCAGCCGCGGCTCCTCGCCCGCCAGCAGGTCCTCCACGTCCAGGAACTCCCGCTCCCGGACCACGGCCACCACCCCCTGATGCGCCGCCGTGCGCGCCAGCCGGTTCAACGCCTCCCGTGGTTCCTGTCGCACTCTCACCCCGGCCTCGCGGCACAGCGCCACGACCTGCTTCAGCCGCTCATCGTGTCGTTCTCGCGCCACGCACACGTGATCGAACCGCCGCGACCCGGAGCGCAGGGCTTCCTCCACCGGGTGCAGCCCGTAAATAATTTCCATTGTCCTTAGTCTAATCGTTGCCCGATGTCCAAATCTGATTGATAATGGGAGAGTTACACTCGGCAATTGTCGTTCTTCGCCTCAGCCGGCATCCGGGCCTCAGGGTACGACCTTGGATTTCTCTGAAAAACTCGAAAAACTCGTTGCTCTCAGCGTCTTCCGCCCTCTGTCGTCCGTCTCAGATGTTGACATGAGCACGGCAGCCCTTCAGCTTGCGGAACAGGTTCATCGCGAAAACGACCTCGTCATCGAGGGGCTCCGTCGCCACGATCCTCAGGTCCTCGACCAGCTCATCCTCCAGTACCAGCACCGCCTGCTGCGCTATTTGCTCTATCTCACCGGCAATCGCGAGCTCGCCGAAGACCTGTTCCAGGAAACCTGGATGCGTGTCCTCACCCGCGGCTCCCAGTTCAACGGCAAGTCGCGCTTCGATACCTGGCTCTTCACCATCGCGCGTAACCTCGTCATCGATCTTCGCCGCCGCCGCCCCATGACCAGCCTCGAAGAAATGTGCGACAACGGCGATGATGATCGCCCCTTCGAGGTCCCCAGCCAGGAAAAGTCTCCCTTCGACCATTTCAATACTCTCGAAAGCGGCCAGCTCGTCGCCGACGCGCTTCTCACCCTGGAGCCGCTGCATCGAGAAGTCCTCGTCCTGCGATTCCACGAGGAGATGTCCCTCGAAGAAATTGCCCGCTTCACGCGCGCCCCGCTCTCCACCGTCAAGTCGCGGCTCTATCGCGGTCTCGCTGCGCTCCGCCCACGCATGGAATCGGCAACGCGCCACTCGCCCACTGCTTCCAATCGTTCGGAGGGGCAATGAGCAGCCGCTCGCGAGTTTCCGGGCATCTCGTCCCCGAAGTTGTCCTCCGTACTCGCCGCTCCGTGATGGAGGCGGCCTATGAGATGCAGGCGCAGCGCACCCGCCGTCGTCGTCAGATGGGCTTTGCACTGCTCGCGATGGGTACCCTCGTCGTGCTCTTCACGCCCGCCCTGTGGAGCGCCTGGAACGACCTCGCTGCCGGAGAGCACTTCTTTGATATGCCCGTGATGCTGCTTACGCTCTCCATGGTTCTCCTTTCGGCCATGTTCGCTATTCTTCTGGTGACGTGGAGGGGCGGCCGCCGCGGCGCCCGCAGCGATGAATAGCCAGGATCGCCAGCCATGACACCCGAAATCCCGCAGCGCCCCGAAAATTCATCCAGCGGCTTCTCCGGAGAAATTCGTCTTATCCCTGCCTGGTCCATCGCCGGCGCGCTGCTCGCGTTTGCTGCCATGGAATACGTCATGTGGATCGTGGTTCCCGCTCACCGCCACCATCCTCCCAGCGTCCCCTTCGGCTTCCGCGTCTACTTCAACATCAGCATCAGCGCTCTCGCGGGTCTCTACGTCCTCATGGTCGGCTATATAAGCCGCGACTCTCCCCGCCGCGGCATGAGCACCACCATGTGGACCGTGGTCTGCGTGGTCATCCCCAGCGGCATCGGCGCGGTCCTCTATTTCCTGCTCCGTCAGCCGGTGCTCTCGCTTTGTCCGGCCTGTGGATGCCGTATCGAGAGCGACTACCACTTCTGCCCCCAGTGCTCCTGGCAGGTCGCGCCCTGCTGTGGCAATTGCCATCGCACCGCCCGCATCACCGACCTCTATTGCGTCCACTGCGGACACCACCTCGCCGCCGATCACCCGCCCGCTCGCCTCCACGCCTTCACCGAATGAGCGCACTCCGCCGCTCACGGCCGGGAGTTGCCTGAGCTTCTGAATAGAGCAACAGGACCCATAGAACGATGGTTATCAAACCATAGTTATCAACCTATAATTCTCGGGTAAACTCCTTTCATTTTGTGTTGCATCTTCCCATTGTCGGGACCGGCATCAGCTGCGGTGCGACGTTCGTCACCGTGGCGGTTGATGAGGGCACGGCGACGCTTTCGAACCTGACATTCGTGGGCGCGAACGAGATTACGGCCACCGTTTCGATCGGCGCCGATACCCCAACAGAGAAAGCCTGCGTCTCGGTGCTCGTGGGTAACGATGGCCCCATCCAACCCGCCGCCACCACTCATGCACAAAGCAGCTGCGTTCCGCAGGGGGACTATTCTGCGGTGAAAACGGTGCAGATTTATCGGACCGTAATTCAGGCCCAAAATGCAAACCCCACTGGGACCATCTTTACCACAGGAGGCCAGCAATGACGCGGAATCGTAGACTAGCTGCTTTTACGAATCTTTTTTGGGCACTGCCGCTCATCCTTTCTGCACAGAACCCTGATCAGACCCCAGGTCCAGCGGTGATGCAAGCCGTTGCGGCGGCGTTCCCCGCCGGCTTGCGCTTCAGTCCAGCTCCGCCATCGGGAGAAGGCTCCTCGGTTCAGCCCTACCATTCATGTGCCACGGTCTTCAGTAAAAGGCCCGACGGAACCCCCGATCTTGTCGCGGCAGGCTACGGTGGGGACGGCGCAGAGGTCGCTATGCTCGCCTACAAGCCTGGTGCCGCGCAGGTCATCGCCGCCGTCACCGGTCAGCAACTCTGGTTGACGGACGGCGACTGCCAGATAGCCATGATGAATCTTGCCGATCCCGCACAACCCGCCTCGCCCCTAGCAAACGTCGTCGATATTTCCTTCGCGGGGCCTGATTGGTTCTTCGTCTGGGATGGCAAGAAGCTGAAGAACATTACCGCGCTGGAATCGGAAGCATACGCCGCTCGCCACGACCGTCCCCGCAGCAGCACCATGTATTTCGCCCACGTCGTGGACATTGATCACAGCGGCCCAATGCAAATCGCCGGTAGCAACACAAACGCCGATAAGTTTCCACAGGGAGATGGGATCTCGTCGAGCGGAACGCTCACTCTGTTTCGCTTCAACGGCACAACCTACGCTCCAGCCGAAACCTTGCTCCTTCTTCAGGAATTCGAGCCGCAGCCCCCGAATTGGGACGAGAGCATGAACGGCCCTTGGGTCGATTCAGACTCGATCGACATGCATCACGCCCCCGCGCCCACCTGTCACCTCAAAATCGTCAACGGAGACCGCAACGGAAGCAATCGGGTCAACAGCGCGAAGGTCGAAATCAACGGTGTGACCGTGGTCTTGCCCACCGACGTCAATCCCGGGGTGGAAACCTTCACGCAAACAGTACAACTGCAAAAACAGAACGAGATTAAGGTGACCGTCCAGGGGCCGCAAAAATCCCATATCTACGTAACCGTGCGATAAATCCTGGAATCCAGAACCACTCTGCACATCGCAACTCTCTGGCCCTGTGCCCGGAACGGGAGCCATACCTGCGCGCTTTCCTGAGCCCTTCGTTGACCCTCCCTCACACCGCTTCCTATACTCTTAGGTGGCCGCTATGCCCATCACCGCCCTCATTGTCGACGACGAAGAGCTCGCCCGCGAAGAGCTGAAATACCTCCTCGACACCACCGGCAGCGTCGACGTCCTCGCCGAGGGCAAAAACGGCGTCGAGGCCGTCGACCTCATCCGCACCCACCACCCCGACGTCGTCTTCCTCGATGTGCAGATGCCCGGCCTTGACGGTTTCGCCGTCCTCCGCAAGCTCCTCGATCTCGGCGAGGGCGACCGTCTCCCGCAGATCATCTTCGCCACCGCCTTCGACCAGTACGCCGTCCGCGCCTTCGACGTCAACGCCATCGACTACCTGCTCAAACCCTTCGATCGCGACCGCGTCCTCCAGGCCGTCGACCGCGCCCGCCTCCGCCTCCAGGATTCCGCCGAAACCAGGCCCGCGGATCTCCGCGTCGATACCCTCCTCAAGCTCATCGAGCAGCATCAGTCTCCCCGCACCCACAGCGGCAAAATCGTCCTTCAGTCCGGCAGCCGCCTGCTCCTCATCGATCAGAAAGACATCTGCTTCGCCTCTATCGCCGAAGGCATCATCTCCGTCGTCACCTCCACCCTGGAAGGCCAGTCAAAGTGCCGCACCCTCGAAGAGCTCTTCGATCTCCTTGACCCTGCGGTGTTCTGGCGCGCCCACCGCTCCTACCTGGTCAACATCAACCACATTCGCGAAGTGGTTCCCTGGTTCAAGAGCACCTATCAGCTCCGTATGGACGACAAAAAGCAGACAGAAATCCCCGTCAGCCGCGCGCAAACCCGTCGCCTCCGCGAGCTCTTCAACCTCTAGCCGGCAGCCTGAACCGTGGAATCCTTCTCATTGCTGCTCGCTGCTCAGCCCATCTGCTCGCTCCCTCCCGACAAGCTCGCCAAAGCTATCGCCCTCAGTCACTGGAGCACCGGCCTTTACTTCGGAGGCACCGCGTGGCTGCTCCTCGCTCTGTGGCTGCTCGTTCGCGCCGGATCGCCCATCGCTTGCTTCGCCGCCCGCGTCTCTACGCGCCCCTGGCTACAGGGACTCTTTGCCGCGCCCCTCTGGCTCGTCGTCTTCTCGCTCATCGATCTCCCCACCGCGCTCCTCGGCCACCACGTCGGCCTCGCTTTCGGTCTCTCCGTCGAATCCTGGCCCGCCTGGTTCGCTGACTGGTCAAAGTCCACGTTGATCTTCATCCTCGTCGGAACCCTTGTTCTCAGCGTCCTCTACGCGCTCCTGCGCCATGCGCCGCGCCGCTGGTGGCTCTGGCTCTGGATCGTCACCATCCCCGTGGAAGTCTTCGCCGTCTTCATCGCTCCCCTCGTCATCGACCCGCTCTTCAACCACTTTCAGCCGCTCGCGCAAACCGATCCCGCCCTCGTCGATCAGCTCGAGCGCGTCGCCGCACGCGGTGGCCTCCACATCCCGCCCAGCCACATCTTTCTCATGGACGCGAGCCGCAAGGTCACCGGACCCAACGCCTATGTCACCGGCCTTGGCGCATCGAAGCGCATCGTTGTCTGGGATACCACGCTCCGCGAGGAATCCCCTGACGAAATTCTCTTCACCTACGGTCACGAGCAGGGGCATTACGTTCTGCACCACGTGGCCAAAGGCATCGCCTTTTCCGTTCCCGTGATCCTCTTCTTTTACTGGCTCGCCTCGCGGCTGCTGAGCTGGCTGGTCCTCGCACGCGGCCCGCGCTGGCGCATCGACTCCCCGGCCGGCTGGTCGTCCCTCGGCCTGATCCTCTTCCTCTATGTGCTGCTGAGCTTCTTGTCAGAGCCCATCGCCAACGCGATGTCCCGCCATATCGAGCATCAGGCCGACGTCTACGGCCAGGAGGTGATCCACGGCCTCGTCCCCAACCCTCAGGCCGCCGCGGTCCGGTCTTTCTGCGTCGATGCCCGGCTCTGGCTCGATAACCCGCACCCCAATCCCTTCGTCGAGTTCTGGACCTACACCCACCCGTCCACCGAACAGCGCGCCCAATTCGCTGCCCGTTACGATCCGTGGCTGCCCGGCCGCCATCCCAAATACTTCAGCAATCCGCGCTAAACGCGTTGCCTCAGGGGGCCCCCGCTCCCTCTTCGATCGCCACGCGATTGATGATTCGTTGCACAAACACGACGTTCAGGTTGATGTGCCGCGCCACGTCAGGCACGAACTCGGTCACAAAATTACCGATCGGATCGGTTGCCCATCCAGTCGCGATCCGTTCCGCGCTCGGTCCCCACCCCAGTTGCTGATACGGTACGTACGTGATATCGACAGCCTCGTCAGCCACCGAACCCACGAGCGTCGAGTAATTGAGCATCCCCTGGCCGGTGTCGCTGTCCGTCCAGAATGGCTGGTAAAGGCAGTGAGCGATCCGCCGCATCAGCGGCGCATTCGGCATGCGGTGGTAATGCGGATCCTGGTGATCGATCGCCGGAATCAGGAATGTCCCGAAGAAGGCTCCCGTCATATCCTGGGTGAGGGCCACGCCGCTCAGCTTCGCAAATCCGGCCGTGCCCGGCCCGTAAGGCGAGTGCGAGTCCGTTGCCACCGTATACGCTGAGGTCGCTCCGATGGTTAAGAGGTTGAACGGGTCGACCACTCCCCGCCACGCGATGCGACCCAGTTCCCGCGGCGTGTAGATGTGGATGGCGTTGTTCTTCAGGTAAACGTCAAACGTGCTCGCGCTCTGCTCGCAGCAGCGGGGAGGCGGTGCGGCCGCGCTGCAGGCCTCGGCGATGCATGGCTGCGGCAGTGGCAGATAGCTCGGTTGCAGCCCCGGCATGGTGCGTCCCCGCGGCCATCCCTCCTGTGGTGGAAAGGTCTGTTCCTGCCCCCTGGCGAGGGCTGCGTTTACGGGTGATTCGCCGGCAGGCATGCTCGCCACAAAGGCCGGCGCCGGTGCATCCGGAAGCCCGGCCTGCCCGGCGCACACGCCGCATGCCGCCATCAGCAGCAGCACAGCGCACCAGTCCCCTTGTCTCCAGATCCATCGCCGCGCGCACCTCTCGTCTGGGAACCCAGCCGCCATCTCTGCCCGCTCACCCTCCTGGTCGCAGCCCAATGAGATGGCTGGCGCCTGCGCATTCGAATCCCGTTTGATATATAAGACGGATATCACGCCTGCGGAGACGAAGCGGTATGTTTGCGCTCCCGATGGTGGCGCCACCGGTTAATCACATCCGGCCAGAACTCCAGGAACATGTTGTTCCCTGCCGCTCCCGCCAGCGACGTCCCCCAGGTCTCCAGCGCCACACCTTCGTTGGCGCTCGCCCGCGGATACCACGCCATCGTCAGCTCCGACGCGGCCAGATGCCCCACCATGAGCGAGAAGTTCACGCTTTGGTCGCCGCTGTCGCGCTGCGTGATCAGCACTCGCTCGGCAGCCCAGACTGCCCGGCCCCGGATGCTGCCCTCCGCCTTGCGATAATAGCGCGGATCCTCGCCATCCACGGCTGGCAACAGGCTGCTCGAGAAGAATCGAAAGCTTGCCTGGCGCAGCAGCGCCGCTCCCAGCCGCTCGCCAAAGGCAGCGCTGTCCGAGCCGTAATCCGGCGCCCCGCCTGTTAATTGTCCCCAGCCGGCCGAAAGCAGGGCCGGAGCCGCCGACCACGGCTGCGACTCTTCGTGCAGCCAGAAAACCATCTTGTCGTGCGTGCTCAGCCGTGGCACCCGTTCTCCCGGATCGACATACTGTGCCCATTTCCGCTTCGCGTAGGACGCATGGTCCACCGCCCCCGCGGATTGCACGCCAGGTTTTCCGGGTGGCGTAGGCTGCAACTGCCGCTGGCTCCCGCTCTGCCCCTGTCCCAGGGTAACCGATGGCTGCGGCGCGTCCGGCAGCGCCGGCCGCAACTGTGCGCCCGCCGTACTCGCGGTCAGGATCAACCCCGGAAAAATCAGGAAAGACAAATAAGTTTTGAAGCGAGCGATAGAGAAGACTCCCGTGTCCTCCAGTTAGGAAGAGCCTTTTTCGCTTCGGGATGTACCGCGTCCCCGCGTTACTGTTCGGGAACGCCCTGACCATTCCGGATTGACCCTCCCTTGCCTGCCCCGGCAATATGGACCCTAGAGGCTGTTATTAACTTTCCCACGACCGGCGCTGGGAGCCGATTTTACTCAGTTCGAGGAGCGAGGAGCGACGCATACCGGGTGTCTGCGAGCGAGGAGCGACGACGAAATGGGGAAAATGGGCCCCAGCCCTCCGGGTTGCGGGGCAAATCGGGCCATACTTTATTCTCGCCCTCGACGGTGGGCCCGCCACAGCCTTCGGGCTCGGCTTCCCACCCCATCGACCAGGTGCGGTCGATGGGGACC
>JBATVK010000040.1:0-13328 GCA_049671725.1 Acidobacteriaceae bacterium | reverse complement strand
GTCCAGCCGGCGAGTGCGGCGGGTGCTGGTGAGTGTGGAGGTAGCGGTAGGTGTAGCTCTGGTCATGATGACGGGACTGGTGGCGGCAAGCATGGCGAAGCTGATGCATGTCAACCGCGGGTTCGATGCCGAAAAGGCGATGACCGTGATGGTGAGCCTGCCGAACGAGACGTATTCGAACACGCAGGCGCGTGCGGAATTTTACCGGAGGGTGCTGGCGAAATTGGACAGTCTGCCCGGAGTGCAATATGCAGGGCTGACGAGTGCGCTGCCCCTCTCTGGTGGTAATCCCTGGGGCGATTTGGCGCAGCTTCCGGGGGACACCCGGCCGTGGACCGAATTGCCTTCGGAGCATTTTCGGTGGATCAGCCCAGGGTATTTTGAGGCGATTCATCTGCCGCTGATCGGCGGACATTTTTTCAGCGGGAGCGACTGGGGGCGACAGGATGCGGTGATCTCGGAACTGACGGCGAAGACGCTGTGGCACGGAGAAGACCCGATTGGCCGGCATTTCACCCTGGCAGACCGCGCTGGGATGCCGCCTTTCACTGTCGTGGGGGTGGTCGCGAATGCTCGGACGGTCTCGCTGGCGGAGCCGGACCCGATGATGATTTATGTTCCGTACTGGTTCCGGTGCGATGCGGAAGCGGGACTGGTAGTGCGTACGCGACAGGATCCGGCGATGATGGCGGCGTCGATCCGGAAAACGATTTGGAGTGTGGACGCCGGCGTGCCGGTGCCGGAGGTAAGAACACTGGGCGGGATAGTGAGCTATTCAGTGTCCAATCGACGGTTCGAGATGGACATGTTGATGCTGTTCGCGGCCAGCGCGCTGCTGCTGGCGGCGCTGGGCGTGTACGGGGTGGTGACGTATTCAGTGGTTCAGCGGCGGCGGGAGATTGGGCTGCGGCTGGCGCTCGGCGCGCAACGGGACAGTCTGTACGGGCTGGTTCTGCGGGATGGCTTGACGCCCGTGATGATGGGCGCGCTGGCTGGAATGGTGGCGGCATTTGGGCTGGCGAAGGTAGTCGGGAGTCTGCTGTTCGAGGTGAGCCCGTATAACCCGGGAATCGCCGCGGGTGCAGTGGGACTGCTGGTGGCCGTCGGAGTAATGGCGTGCTGGGTGCCAGCGAGACGAGCGGCCCATGTAGATCCTATGGAGACACTGAGAGCCGAATAGGAGAACGTCGGCTCTGCGTGAAGGATTCGGCTGCGATTCGGTCGCGGGAAACTTGACGAAGGTTCAATCGGATTTTTGAAGCCTGAGGGGGAGAAATGCTGCGGAGTCTGATTGCTGGTATGCGGGCGCTGTTACGCCCTGCCGAGCGGAATGCCCAGATCGAAGAGGAGCTAAAGAGTTTCTTCGATGCATCCGTGGAGGAAAAGATCCGGAACGGCATGAGCCCGGAAAGCGCACGGCGAGCGGCTCAGGTTGAGATTGGCAGCCGCGAAACGGTACGGCATAAGACATGGTCGGCCAGCTGGGAATCGAGGGCCGATTCATTCGTGCGAGAGTTGCGATTTGCGACGCGCCAGTTAAGGAAATCGCCGGGGTATGCAGCAGTGACGATGCTGACGCTGGCGCTGGGGATTGGTGCGAATACGGCCATCTTTCTGCTGACCTACACGCTGCTGCTGAAAAGCCTGCCGGTACCGGATCCGGGGCGGCTGGTGCGATACAGCTTCAACACGGACACGATTCCCTGGATGGGGATCGACTACCCGCTCTACGAGGCGCTGCGTGCACACCAAGGACCGACCAGCGGCCTGTTTGCCTGGAACGACAATCACGCCACGCTGCGCGAAGATGGGCGCTCCAGTCAGGTTCCTGTGGCTCTGGCGACGGGGAGCGTCTTCCGGGTTCTGGAATTGCACCCATATCTGGGGCGGGGATTCGAGGAGAACGCAGGCGAGCGCGGGCAGCCGCTGGAGCACGAAGTCCTGCTGAGCTACGACTACTGGAAGAGCCATTTCGGCGGCGATCCAGACATTCTGGGACGTGCTATTGACCTGAACCACACCGAGATGATGATTGTAGGGGTATTGCCGCGAGGATTCGAAGGTATTTCGCCGGAAAACCGCGACGATGTGCTGCTGCCGCTGTCGTTTGAGAAGGTCATGGATGGGAAGGACGCCATGATCGACGAAGCGGGGGCCTTCTGGCTGACGGTGATGGGGCGGATGAAGCCGGGCGCGACGCTGGCCGAGGCACGAGCGGCATTGAACGCCTCCAGCCATCTCATCGTGCGAGATGCCGATCCGCAGCATAAGGTTTTCGGTTCAACCCTTTTCGGGAGCAAACATTGGTGGCTTGGCGTGATCTCCGGGCGGACCGGCCGGTCATGGCTCCGGCACACCTACATACGGCCGCTGGCAGCGCTGGAAGCGCTGTGCGGGCTAATGATGCTGCTGTGTGCGGTGAATGTGGCGCTGCTCGTGCTGTCGCGGGTGAGCGGACGACTGCATGAGTTCGCGGTGCGGAGCGCGCTGGGCGCGGCGCGCGGACGGCTAATGCGCCAGGTGCTGATGGAATCGGCTCTGCTGGGGGCGGGCGGGCTGCTGCTGGGCGGATGGCTGGGTTGGGAACTGTCGCACGGGTTGGTGGCGATGATCACCAGCGTGGGTGAGCCTCCTGCACTGGACTTGAAAGCGGGAGCGACCGTGATGCTGTTCGCCGTTGGGCTGAGCCTGGGTGCGGCACTGCTGGCGGGGCTATGGCCGGCGTGGCGGGCATCGCGCACGGCTCCGGCGCTGGACCTGAAACAGGCGCGGACGCAGAGCCGGTCGGACAGAATGGGCCGGTGGATTGTGCCGACGCAAGTGGCGCTGGGGATGGTGCTGATTTATGCGGCAGTACTGATGACGGGAACGCTGCGGAGCTATCTTAAAGAGAGTTCCGGATTCGAGCCGCAGGGAGTGACACTGGCTGAACTGAATTATCAGAACAACGACGCCGAAGACCAAGGTCAGGTGAGGAAGGCTTACGAACTGGCTGAGGCGTTGCGGCATCAGCCCGGAGTCGGATCGGCGTCACTGATGTCCGCGCCGCCGGTGAGCGACTGGATGATGACCTACGACTTTTTCAGCCGCGATGCCCGGGACGAGGTCCACCTTGATGAAAGCATCTGGCGCGAAGAGGTGAGCGAGGGTTACTTCGCCACGATGGGGACACGCATCCTGGACGGACGCGCTTTCGATCAGGGTGACATCGGCGGCGACAAGGTGTGCGTGATCAGCCGGGCAGCAGCGGACTTCTTCTTTCCCGGAGAAAATCCGATCGGACGGTTCATTACCTCAGGCGATGGGAAACCGCCGAAGGAAAAGGGACTGGATTACCGTGCGCCGGTAACTTACCGGGTGATCGGCGTGGCGGAAAACGCCCGAATGCAAAGCCTGCTGAAACCGGCTCCGAAGGCGCTCTACATGCTGTACGAGCAGGACGGGAAGCCATTCGTGCCGGGTTATCTCGGAGTGCGGGCAAGCAGCGATGGGCTGGCCGCGGAGGCGATTCGGCGAACGGTGGAGCAAATTCTGCCGGGGGCGACGGCGCCGCGGATTTACACTTTGGACCGAGTAGTCAACGACGATCTGAGTCAGCAGAGGCTGCTGAGCAGCGTCTCGGGAGGATTTGCGCTGCTGGCGCTGGCATTGGTGGGGGCGGGGCTGTATGGGGTGTTGTCGCGCGCGGTGACCGAGCGGCGGCGGGAGATCGGCATCAGGATGGCGCTGGGTGCGGAACGGAGGCGCATTGTGGCGACGCTGGCGCAGAGCGCGGCGGTGCGGATCGGGATTGGCGTGGCAGCCGGGACCGCGTTGGCGGCGCTGACGGGACGGCTGATGCGGTCGCTGCTGTACGGGGTTACCGCGGCGGACCCGCTGGTAGCGTTAATGACGCTGGCACTGCTGGTGGTAGTGCTGGTGACGGCGTTCGTGGTACCGGCAGGACGAGCGGTGTCGATCCAACCGATGGAGGCGATTCGGGACGAGTAAGCGCGCTTCCTCGACCCTGAAGAAGCCCCATGGTCATGGTGGGCCGTGTATCCCTCCGGTGTGAGCGTCAGGGGCGGAGCTCCGTGTTAGGACCAGCAATCCCAAAACGGCGCTGCCTGCGGCAGCGGGTGTACGCTGTGACACGTCATCCCCAACGGGGTACTGATTCGTAAACGCTTGTTTGCGTTTGTTAACGTGTGAGATTTCAATCATTTGCAGTTTCGAGTTCTCGCGCGAAAACATGGGCGTTTGCATTTGCAACCGGAGAAGTTAGCACAGGTGAACATGATGATTCAGAGCGCCTTACAAAAACCGCCCTCGATGACCAGGCATCAAACGAGATGCAAGCCCAAGTCCTCGCCGGGGTCAATTTTGCTGTGGCTACTGCTGACCCAAAGCCGACTTCGCTGATTCCGCCAGCCATTTCCCCGGCACGGGATTCTGAGAAGTACCGCGTCAAACAAACCGGCACCCGGCTGACCGAGGCCGAGTTTGCCGAAGTCGAGGCTGCTGCCGCCGACGAAGGCACGAACATTTCCGCCTGGATACGCGAGGCAATCCTCGCCAGATTGAGCGCCGCTCAGAGAGTGAATACCGACCCGATTCTGCTGGCCGAACTGATGGCGATTCGCGCCCTCATCCTTAATCTGTTCGCGGCAGCTTCCAAAGGGCCGTTGACGGACGAATCCCTCCGCAAGATGCAGGCATACGCCGACTCCGTTAAACAGCAAAAGGCCGACGAATTTCTGACCAAACTGAGGGCCGGAAGCGGGGCCAAACCGCCAGAGGGCACCCCATGAGACCGCTGCGTTTCCCAGGTCGTTTCCGGTGGTGGATCGTGGCTGTACTGGCGGTGATCTTCGGCTTTCCGCTATTCCCGTTGGCTGCGTGGCTGGCGTGGGGGATGCCGCCGCTCGAACGGTATTATTTGCTCAATTACCTTGAGAGCACGGAGCGGGCAAAGCAGCCCGGTGCAACGACCGAAGTTCAATGGGTGTTTAAGACTGCTTCCGGGCGGGAAAGCGCCCTGACAATGAATCCCGATGTGGTTTCGGAAAACAACGCGGATCCACCTGTCCGGCTTTCCGCAGCCGCCATCGCGGATGGCTGGACCGGGATACAGAAGAGTTCGCCAGTCGAGGTCGATTCAGCTCAGCTTGAGCAGTACTTGGAGGCGGACATTTATGACGGCCGCGGATACTGGACATTGATGCTGGAGCCGATTCTCATTGGCTTCGCATTGATACTGTTTCTGATTGCGGCCGGGCTTCAATTGAAAGAGTGGCTGGGTGGTACCGGATCGCGACACGAACAGCGGCATGGACGCCGTACCCGAGGCCCGGAATTGTTATCGTCCTGGCGATGGAACTGGAAGCTGAAGCCCGACGGCATTCGCTGGCAATTGCGCTGGCAGAACTTCCTGCTCGACTGGTGCAGCAAGCAGTTGCCCAGTTGGGCCACCCCAACTTTTCGTATCCGGCGCAATCTCGAAGCTAACCATATCCTATTAATGGGCGACTCGGGCAGCGGCAAGTCTTCGGCCATCCGGCAAATCCTACGCCAGATTGCCGAGCGAGGAGAGATGGCCATCGTCTACGACCCGGCGCTGGAGTTCACGCCGGAGTTCTACTCGCCGGAGCGCGGCGATCTGATTCTCAACCCACTCGATACGCGGTGCCCTTATTGGGACATCGCCGATGAGGTATCGACCGCGGAAGTGGCGACGGCGATGGCAACGGCGTTGTTCCCTGAAAAGGACCACGAAAAGGAATTCTTTACTGACGCGCCGCGGCGCATCTTCGCCCGTCTGATGTGCCGGCGGCCTACCCCGCAGGAGCTTGTGCAATGGATGAGCGATCCGGCGGAGATCGCGCGCATGGTGCAAGGAACCCCGTATGCCGCTTTTCTCGATTCCAGCGCGCCTGCCCAGAGCGCCGGAATCATCTCCAGTTTCAACATGATTGCGGACAGCTTCGAGCTGTTGCCCAGGGAGGATGACAACCGGCAACGGTTCTCCACTTCGCGCTGGGAATTCGAGCGCAACAAGTGGGTCTTTCTTACCTCCAGGCCGACCTTCCGTGAGAAGCTATTGCCGCTGCATAGCGTATGGCTTGATATGCTGATTCTCCGCATGTTGGCGCCCTGCGTGAATCCGGCGAAGCCGGTGTGGTTTGTGCTGGATGAACTGGCCAGTTTGAACAAGCTCCCGCAACTCCATACTGTTGTCACAGAGAGCCGTAAATCCGGCAACCCGGTTGTGCTTGGGTTCCAAGGGCGAAGCCAGCTCGAAAGGCGTTACGGCAAGGACGCCGAAGTCATCCTTTCGCAACCCGCGACAAAGATATTTCTCAAGACCTCCGAGCCGCACTCGGCAAAGTGGGTCTCCGATGCGATCGGAGAGGTGGAACTTGAGCGTTTGAAAGAGTCGCGCAGTGCGGGTCTGATTGGTGGCAGAAAGCAGTACACCCTTGAGATCACAACTCAGCCGCTCGTCATGGCCTCGGAGATTGCCGGACTGGAGCCATTGCACGGCTACATCAAGCAGGAGAACTACATCGTTCGCGTGCGCTTTCCGTATGTCGCTCCGATAGAGAAGCAACCGCGCTTCATCGAGCGAGCCGTGTCGATATCACCGCGGTCTGTTGCCGTGCAGCAGGCATCGGTCAACTCTCAACAGACAGCGAATGCAGCCCCGGACGAGCCGCCAAGGAAGCCGGTCAAAAGGCAGATGGTATTCCCTGGGTCTGCGCGACAGAAGGCGGCGAATGAAAAGCCGCGTGACTGGGACGAGTCGGAGTGGATCGAATGAAAATTCATTATTGACTCAAGAACAGTTCATTGCCCCGGCAGCCAACGTGTCGATACAAATCCAATTCTCAATGAGTGCCTTGGCGGAGATAAGCGGCCAATGAGAGCGAAGGTGCTGGCTTGGGGCAGATCATCTGCGGTGTGGACTGTTGAGTTCAGGGCAACGCACTCATTAGTTCTCGGCGTCGAGACGCCAGCGTCGCCTGCTGTGCCATCGGTTGTCCTGTGCTGCCAGCGATCTATATCGTGATGGCGGCGAGGATTTGTATCGTATTATTGCGCTATATACCGCAGTACACTTGGCCCGGACTGGTGATCGTGCTGTTCGGCATCCCCGTATTTGCCGTGTGGTCGCACAGTGCGGCTTCGCGAGCGGCGACCGAAATTTCTGGAGGAACAGCCGATCATGGCTAAACTTTTTGCGGTTAAACCTCTTTCCGCCTGCCATGAGGAGGCGAGCGCCGAGGGCGAGCATACCTTGAAGCGGTCGCTGGGGCCCATCAATCTGGTGACCCTGGGCATCGGCGCCATCATCGGCGCGGGCATCTTCGTCCTCACAGGCACCGTGGCTGCGCAGTTCGCCGGCCCCGCCATCGTCCTCTCTTTCGTCGTCGCCGGCATCGGCTGCGTCTTCGCCGGCCTCTGTTACGCCGAATTCGCCGCCATGATCCCCATTGCCGGCAGCGCCTACACCTACGGCTACACCACGCTCGGCGAAATCGTCGGCTGGATAATCGGCTGGGCCTTGTGCCTCGAATACGCCTTCGGCGCGGCTACCGTCGCTGTCGGCTTGAGCGGCTACGTCTCCAGTCTGCTGGGCTCCTTCGGCGTCCGTCTGCCCTTCAACGCCAAGCCCTCCATCTCCGCAGTCCTCTTTGGCCATCCGTTCTCCGCGAAGGTGGACATCATCGCCTTCTGCGCCATCCTTGTCGTCACCACCATCCTCGTCGTCGGCGTCCGCGAGTCGGCCAACTTCACCAGCGCCGCCGTCATGGTCAAAGTTTCCGTGGTGCTGGTCTTCATCGGACTCGCAACCACCTTCGCCTTCGGTCACTGGCACCTGATGATGACCAACTGGCATCCGTTCATCCCGAAGAACCGCGGCCACTTCGGCGAATTCGGCTGGTCCGGTATCATGCGCGGCGCCAGTGTCGTCTTCTTCGCCTACATCGGATTCGACGCTGTCTCTACCGCCGCGCAGGAAGCCCGCAATCCGCAGAAGGACCTGCCCTTCGGCATCCTCGGCTCGCTCATCATCTGCACCATCCTCTATATCATCGTCAGCGGCCTGCTCACCGGAGTGAAGTCCTACACCACCCTGAATACACCGGCTCCCGTAGCCGACGGTGCGGTGGCCATTGGCGCAGGCTGGGGAGTACCCCTGATGGACTTGGGCGTCATTGCCGGCCTCGCTTCCGTCATGCTGGTCATGATGCTCGGCCAGACCCGCGTGCTCTACACCATGGCCCACGACGGCCTGCTGCCGAAGTGGGTGAGCGATATCCACCCTCGCTTCCGCACGCCCTGGCTGGTCACCATTGCCGTCGGCATTATGGTTGCCTTCCTCGCTGTCTTCTTCAACATCAACTTCCTCGGCGAGCTGGTCAGCCTGGGGACGCTGCTCGCGTTTACCATCGTCTGCCTCGGCGTGATGGTCATGCGTAAAAAGCAGCCTGACGTGCCGCGTCCCTTCCGCACTCCGTGGGTGCCGTTTGTGCCCGTCGCCGGAATGGTCATCGCCTTGGCGCTGATGGTTTCCACCGACACCCCGGCCAAGATTGGCTTCTTCGGCTGGCTCATCATCGGCCTGGTGATTTACTTCAGCTACTCGCGCCGCCACAGTAAAGTGCAGGCGATGTTGGCACCGGGCCCCGTCCCGCAAACTTCAAAGGCACCGGACACAACGCGGTAAACTTCGCGGTGCGTTATCAGGTCGTCCTGTCTCGCTAATAAAGACGGAGCAGAACCCATTTCGAGTAAGGTATTGGGCTCGATTCGTTGCTGGAGATGGGAAAAGGGAAGCAGGATACGCCTCAACTTGCCACCTACACCGAAATGCTCCTGAAAGGAGGACCAAAGAGCTTCCCCCTTCGCCCACAACATCTCGGAGTCAACAAACCCTGGACTAACGGAAACAAACCTGCCTTATGTTCGTGAATTATTGGCAGACTCCCGCATCTCTTCAGGTTAGAGATAAAATCTCAGCAGGCAGAAGCGAGATGCTGCCGCGCACGTTGTGGAGTGCATGCGCATGTTGACCATCTCCAAATCCTTGTCAGCGGGCCAGGCGAGAACGTATCACTCCCGCGAGTTTACTTCCGAAAAGCAGAACTACTGGAGCCGCGACCAGCAGGCGCATAACGAGTGGCAGGGCAAGCTCGCGCAGGAGTGGGGTCTCAATGGCGAAGTCGGCTCCGACCACTTCGCCCGCCTGAGTGAAGGCCAGCATCCTGAAAGCGGCTTGCAGCTCGTCAAGCATCAGCCAGCGCGCACCTATGAAAACGAGTACGGCAAGGAAATCACCAGCGTGGAGCACCGCGCGGGATGGGATGCCACATTCTCCGCACCGAAGTCCGTTTCGCTCACCGCACTTGTAGGACGCGATGACCGTGTCCGAGAGGCGCACCGTGAAAGTGTCCGCATCGCTCTTGGTGAACTGGAGCGATACACGCAGGCGCGTATCGGCAACGTCCATGCACCGGTGACGACCGGCAAATTCATAGCGGCGACATTCGAGCATGACACTGCCCGCCCTGTAGACGGCTACGCCGCGCCGCAACTCCATACTCATGCTGTCATCTTCAATGTGACCGAACGCGAGAACGGCCAGACCCGCGCGCTCCAGGAGCGCAGCTTGTTTCAGTCCCAGCACTATGCGACCAGCGTGTACCGCTCCGAACTTGCCATGCGACTGCATGGGCTGGGCTACGAGATCGAGCGCGGCAAGCATGGTCAGCCGGAGATCAAGGGCTACACGCAGGAGTACCTCGATGCATCGAGTCCGCGCCGGGAACAGATCAAAGAGCATTTACAAGAGATCGGGAGAGACGGCGCTGGCGCGGCGCAGGTTGCCGCCCATCGTACACGGGACAGCAAGGAGCTGCTTTCGCCGGAAGAGGTGTTGCAACGACACCGTGAACTGGCTGCGCAGTTCGGCCATCAGGCAGATCGCGTCGTCGCACAAGCGCGCGAACACGCTCAACAGCATATTCAACAGCCCGAGAAGACGGTGCAGCAGTCCGTGACGTACTCGCGCAACCATGTCTTCGAGCGTTCAGCGGTGCAGGATGAGCGGGCAATCCTGCAAGCTGCTATGGACCGGAGTATGGGGCAGGCTACATACGGCCAGGTGCGGCATGAGTTTGAGCAACGGGTGATGCGAGGCGAGTTCCGCGCGGTTGAACAGACGGATGGCCGCGCCGCACCACAGTACACGACCGCTGAGATGATTCGCATGGAGAAGGAGATCGTAGCCCAGATGCAAAGAGGCAATGAGCGCGGTTTTGGCGATCCCATGTTGGTATCGCCCAACTTGCGGATTGCGACCGAAGACCGGCACCCAGAATTGAGTCCGGCGCAACGCAGCGCGGTCGATGACATCTTTGTGAGCCGCGAGAAGATTATTGGATTGGATGGAATTGCCGGGGCCGGCAAGACGACGACGCTGGCTGTGGTCCGTGAGGGCGTGGAGGCCCAGGGATATACGGTCGAAGGATTCGCGCCCACATCCCGCGCGGCGCATAAGCTCGCCGAGGCCGGTATTGAAACCTCCACACTCCAGCACCATCTTGCACGAGGCGAGCAGCCGGATACCGGCGAGAAGCGATTGTATGTACTCGATGAGTCGTCACTGGCCTCGACTCGCCAGATGCATGAGTTCGTGACCCGCCTCCACATAAATGACCGTGTTCTGCTGGTAGGCGATACGCGCCAACATGAAGCCGTCGAAGCGGGTCGCCCCTTCGCGCAGCTTCAGGAAGCGGGAATGCGCACGGCGAGGCTCGATGAGATCGTGCGACAGCGTGACCCGGAGCTGAAGCAGGCCGTCGAGCAGTTGGCGCACGGTCAGGTTGGAGCCGCAGTCGAAAGCCTCGACCGGCAGGGCCGCGTGCATGAGGTGAAGGGCCATGAGGAACGCATCTCGGCCATCGCACGCGAGTATGCGAAGTCTCCTGAAAGCACACTTGTGGTTTCGCCGGACAACCGTTCGCGCACGGAGATCAATCAACGGATACACGATGAACTGCAGTCGCGCGGCGTTGTGAGCCAGCAGGAGCACTCCATCAACACTCTCGTGCCGCGTCAGGAAATGACTGGCGCGGACCGCAGTTGGGCGCAGCAGTACCAGGTCAACGATATTCTGCGCCACTCGCGCAGATCGCGGGAGACTGGCATTGAGAAAGGCGAATACACTCGCGTTGTCTCAGTGAATGCACGGGAAAACACGCTGACGGTTCTACGCACGAATGGGGAACAGACGACCTACGATCCGCGCCGCCAGATGGGAGTCTCGGTTTACCGCGAGCAGGAGAAGGCATTCTCCGTCGGCGACCGCATCCAGTTCACCGCGCCCAGCCAGGAATTGAAGATAGCGAACCGTGAGCTTGGAACAGTCGAAGGCATCGCTCAGGACGGCACGATGCGGTTGAAGCTGGACAACGAGCGCAGCATGAGCTTCGATCCGCAGCGGCACCCTCATCTGGATCACGGCTACGCCGTGACCAGCTACTCCAGCCAAGGGCAGACCGCGGACCGTGTGCTCATCAATGTGGATACGGAACTCGGCGCGAAGGACCTGCTCAACAACCGCATGGCCTATGTCTCGGTTTCACGCGGCCAGCGGGACGCGCAGATATTCACGAATGATCGAGAGAAGCTATCGCAGGCTTTGGGCCATGATGTTTCGCACCTGAGCGCCCATACGCCCGACCTGAAACCCCCGCAACATGAGATAGCCGAGACTCCCAAACAGGAAAAGAGTCAGGGTATGGATATAGGGCTGAGCATCTGAAGGCTCCGACGACGGATGCGATTATCCGTTGCATGAAGCCCATGGCTGAGACTTCGACTGGCGATTGCGGCATCAACATTCGGTTTCATCGCTACCGTTCACTAAACATGCGGCGGAGATGCGGCCAGTGCTGCGATCATTTATCGTTAGCAGTATGAACAGCAGGAACCGGCATCGCGTATGGGCCCAGATTACCTTCGGAAGAAGGGGCGACGCACCCCGGCTCCTCGTGCCCAAGGGAGCGGTAGCAGCCAAATTGGCTGGAATTTGCCCAATTACCCTGCACAGTTCCTACACAGCAAAAATCTGCGGAGTTATGCTCATTTGAATCAGAATTTTGCAAAATCATTCTCACTCGCTCAGGATGACGGATCTTTTTTGAGATCAGGCATTTGAGGCAGGATGCGCTTCTGTTGATCCGGTTCGGCGCCGGCACTGGGTGCGGTTCTGGCCGACGATGTGATGGGCGATTCCCGCACCTGCCAACAGCAGGCAGAGCCGTTCGACTCCCCTTTCGACTCGCTTTGCTCGCCCAGGGCCGCTCAGGCCGGGTTGTGGAGCACCCGGATTGATTCAGTACCGGACCCAGTAGCTGCCCCCGAGCAAAAGCCGATCGGTTGGGCGCCCAGAGCCCACCCTGTCGCGAATGCGGCGACAAGGGTGGGGCACCCGGGGTTGTTCGGGATCTCCAGAGCAGTTAGCTGGCGGAGGTGGTGGTGGCTGGTTTGCCTTCGAGGATGGAGATGGCCTGCTCGACGACCGGGGCGAGCTTTTTGAAGTCGTCGATGAGGGTGACGAAGGCGGAGTAGAGCTTCGAGTCGGCGGCGAAGTTGAGGCCGTCGGCGGTCAGCGCGCCTTCCGAGTCGGCGATGAGCGCCTCGACGTCGGCGACCACGGTGGAGAGGCCGGCGATGAAGGGCTGCTCGAGGGGCTTCTCCGATTTGAGGATGGTTTCGACGCGGGTGGCGAGGCCGACGACCGAGGTGACGGCCTTCGCGAACCACTTGCCGAAGTCGGCGACTTTGACGCCAACTTTCTGGAAGATATTCATTTCATGTCCTTTGCACAGTGCATGGATAAAAAAGAAGGGCAAAAAGGAAAAGGGCCGCCGGATGGCGACCCTTCTCGCGAATCTGAATTTGCCCTTTATTTTCAGTATATCAGTTGGAGAGAATTGGCCTGCCAAAAATGTTGGCATGAAAGTGGTCTGGAATCAAGGAGAAAACTTTGGTAATGGGGTGAAAAAGCTTGACAGTTTTTTGAGGCCAGCTATTAGCTGTTAGCCGTTAGCTGTTAGCCAGAGCGGTCCCAAATGTGGTTCGGCTCGGGATGACAGATCTTCATTGCCCCTCCTGGCTTCTGACCCGCAAACCGTATCCCCTAGCGGCTATGATCGTTTCCTATATGAAGCTTGCGCGGATTTTTGTTCTGGTCCTGCTGGTTGGTGGAGCGGGTTGGGGTTATGGACAGGGGACGGCGCCGACGTTCCGGTACACGACGAGGCAGGGGGGGGTGACGC
>JBATVK010000039.1:0-20273 GCA_049671725.1 Acidobacteriaceae bacterium | reverse complement strand
GCATCTGCTCGCGCCGCTCCTCCGAGCCCTGGCGAAAACCCGTCGCGATCACCGTAATCTTCACTTCGTCGCCCATCGTTTCGTTCAGCACCGCGCCGAAGATGATATTCGCGTCCTCGTGCGCAGCGTTCTGGATCAGCGTCGATGCCTCGTTGACCTCGCTCAGCTTCAGGGTGCTCGATCCCGTGATGTTGATCAGGATGCCGCGCGCGCCGTCGATCGCGCCCGCTTCCAGCAGCGGCGACGCCATGGCCGCCTCGGCCGCTTCGATCGCGCGGTTCTCCCCGCTGCGCACCGCCGTGCCCATCACCGCGTAGCCCATGCCGGCCATGGTGGTCTTTACATCGGCAAAATCGCGGTTGATGATGCCGGGAATCGTAATAATGTCCGAGATTCCCTGCACCCCCTGGCGCAGCACGTCGTCGGCGATGCGGAACGACTCGAAGAAGCCCGCGTCCCTGGCCACCGCCAGCAGCTTCTCGTTGGGGATCACGATCATCGTGTCCACGCTCTCCAGCAGCTCCTGCATGCCACGCTCTGCCTGCATCATGCGCCGCTTGCCCTCGAAGGCAAAGGGCCGCGTGATCACCGCTACCGTCAGCGCGCCCATCTCGCTGGCCAGCGAGGCGATCACCGGCGCCGCGCCTGTGCCCGTTCCGCCGCCCAGGCCCGCGGTCACGAAGACCATGTCCGCGCCTTCCAGCGCCTCGATAATCTTTTCCGAGTCTTCGAGCGCCGCGCGTCGGCCCACATCCGGGTTGGCGCCCGCGCCCAGTCCGCTGGTCAGCTTCACGCCCAGCTGCAGCTTCACCGGAGCCTGCGAGAGCGTCAGCGCCTGGCGGTCGGTATTGGCGGCGATGAACTCCACGCCCTCCATGTTGGCCGCGATCATGCGATTGACCGCGTTGCCGCCGCCCCCGCCCACACCGATCACCTTGATCTTCGCGCCGCGGGGGACTTCATCGTGATACTGAATGCGAATTTCATCGGACTGAGGCATCGGTTTCGGCTCCATGGTTAAATACTCCCGGCAAATATGGCGCGCAGCTTGGCGCGCAGTCCCTGGTTTTCCTCCGCACGGGTCAGGCTGGTGCGGTGGGCGTAGAGCAAGGTTCCCGTCAGCGCCGCGCATTCCGGCACGGACAATTCCGCGGGCATCCGCGACAACGGCACCGGCGTGCCCACCCGCGCCGGAACCCGCAACAGACTCTCGGCCGTATCCAGCAGGCCCGGCAGCCGCGATGCGCCGCCGGTGAGCACGCAGCCCGCGCCCAGGGCCTCCAGCACCCCGCCCTGGCGCAGATTGTCGCGCAGCATCTGAAACAGCTCTCTGGCCCGCGGCTCCAGAATTTCGCTGATCAGCCGCTGCCGCACCATGCGCGGCTCGTACCCCGGCAATCCGGTCAGCTCCACTTCGCTGGTCTGCGAAATCGCGGTCACCGTCGCGTGGCCGTAGTTGCATTTCAGCCATTCCGCTTCCGGCGGCGTTACCCGCAGGCCCACGGCCAGATCGTTGGTGAAGTGGTCTCCGCCGATGGGCACCACCGAGGTGTGCGCCACCGAGCCCTCGAAGAAGACCACCAGTTCCGAAGTCGCCGCGCCCACATCCAGCAGGCAGACGCCCATCTCCCGCTCATTGGCGGAGAGCGTCGCTTCGGCTGCGGCGATGCCCTCGAAAACCGTCTCCGTCACTTCAATTCCGGCGCGATTGGCGCAGGTGACGATGCTTTGCTGCGCGCTCGCCGAGCTGGTGGCGATGTGCAGGTTCACTTCCAGCCGGTTGCCGACCATCCCTACCGCATCCAGGATTCCCGGCTGCTCGTCGAGGATGAACTCCCGCGGCAGCAGATGCAGCACCTCGCGATCGGAGGGAAGGGAAATCGATCGCGCCCGATCCACGGCAGCGCGCACATCCTCGCGCGTGATCTCCCGCAGCCGCGCGCCCAGGCTGATGCCTCCGCGGCTGTTGACCCCGCGAATATGCGGACCGCCCACCGCAACCACGCAGCGCTCGATGGTCGTTTCCGCCGCCTCTTCCGCCATCACGGCCGCGCGATTGATCGCCGCCGCCGCCGGCTTCAGATCGGCGACCATCCCTTTGCGCATGCCCGCGGCGTTGGCGATGCCGTGCCCGCGATAGCGCAGCGCGCCCTCGTGAATCTCGGCCACCAGTACGCGAAACCTGGCGCTGCCCAGGTCCAGCACCGCGAGAATGTTGTCCGGCTGCTGGCTCACTGCGCCCCCCGCACGGTGTGTTTCCTGCCCCGCCTGTTCTGCGTGGCCAGCTTTCGTTTCGCAGCCCTCTTCTGTCCTGTGTCTCGTCGCGCGTGTGTGGCTGGAGGCGCCGGCTTCGCTGCTGCCGCCGCCGCGCTCGGAGCCGAAGGCGCATTCGCCATCTTCAGCACCACTTCGCGTTCGTAGCGCAGATCCACCGAGGCCAGGTTCGGATACTGCGCGCGCCACTGCGCGACGTGCGCCTCATAGTTCTGCCAGCGCGCCAGAAAGTCCTCCTGGCCGAAATACAGCAGCAGATCCGTTCCGTTCTCGGGCACCGTCGCCTTCACATCCTCCGGGTCCGACAGGTCCACTTCGCTCAGCCGCGACGAAATTTTCTCGCCGCCCGAGTCCAGATCCCTGAGGAATCGCTGGTAGAGCTGCATGCGCGCTCCGCGCACCGACAATGGATCGCCGGGATTGATTCCCAGCACCACCGGGAACGAATAATGCTTTGCAGCCATGTCCTGCGGCGACATGTCGAGGATCACTCCGGCCGCATCGGCCAGCTCGATCCGGCCGTGGATTTCGACAAACGCGATCGGGGTGCGTTCCGAAACCGCAACCCGCAGTTGATCGGGCAACACCCACATCACCGTCGCATGTTCCACCCACGGAATCTGCTCCAGCTCCGCGCGCCGCTCCCGGAGCGGCACAAAGAAGAGGTTGCGCCCGATGTCCGAGCCAAAGACCGAGAGCAGATCTGCGCGCGTGAGTTGGCTGTTGCCGACAGTCTGAATGGACGTGGAGGAAGCAATCACAAAACGGGGATCGTGCTCGAGGAAATGTTGCGCCTCCCACACCAGCGCGGCCGCACCGCCCAGCGCCAGCAGCACGCAGCCCGCAAACAGCGGCCGTCCCCATCGCGTCCGCGCCCAGGAGGGGAGAATGCCGCGCCGTACCGGAACCCGGCGCCGAGCGCGCAGAAACGGCTCGTCCTCCTCGTCTTCGTTCGCGCGAGGAGCACGATACGCGCGCGTTTCAGGATCGCCTGCGGGCGGACGATAAAAGTCGTCCCGGGGCTCCTCCAGAATCGCTGCGCCTCCGCTTTTTGCCGCTCTGCCTGCCACGCCTGAGCAAGGTCGTGGGAATCGCCACTTCGACTATAGCGTGCGGTCCCCTGTGGATTGCGGGGGATTTGCGGCGGGTATCAAAGAAGGGAACAGACCGGTTCCCGAAAGCCGCAGTCCACACTTTTGTGGGATGGACCGCATGTCGCCAACACTGCGCGCGCGGAATCGTTCACAAACTATCGATAGACAGGTGCAATTCACAACTCTGCAACACTCCCGTAAAACTTCCTTTACACGAGCTTCATAGTGTTGACTCCAGCTTTCTCACCAGGAACATTCCCCGGCTTCATCCCCCGGAATTCTGCTGCACGAAAATTGGAGGCTTCATTTGACCCATCAGCTAAGCTTGTGCGGGCGTGTTTTCGCGCCTGAAAACAATCGATTCTGCCAACTTCCAGCGACGAGACCTTTAGCGCGGAAGCAGGAAGCGTTTCCCCTTTCCGCAAAGATGCGGGGCCTCGCCCTTGGCATCCTCGCCTACCTCTTCGCCCTCACCCCCGGCGTGAGTCCTCTGTACGCGCAAACGGGCACGGGAAGCATTCAGGGAACCGTCGTGGACCAGGCGGGCAAAGCCGTGCGGGGCGCGGGCGTCGCCGTTACCGGCCTTGCTGTCCTGCACCAGCGCACCGCGTTCACCGGCGCCGACGGCAAATTCACCATCGACAATCTGCCCCCGGGCGCCTACAGCGTTCAGGTCTCCGCCACCGGCTTTGCCGTGCAGACTCAGAACAACGTAAAGCTGACTGCGGGATCCACCGCGAATCTCTCCTTCAGCATGCCCATTGCCTCGGTGGGGCAGGAAGTGACGGTTGAAGCGGAAGCGAATAATTCGCTGGCCGCGCGGCTTGCGCCGATGAAGTCGCTGCTCGACGCCGCATCGCCCCGCACCGAAATCACCAGTGAGTACGTCAGCCATTACACGTCCCCCATTTCCGACTTCACGAACATCCTGGCGGCCTCCCCCGGCACCGTGAGCTGGAGCACGAACGGGGTCGGCCTCGGCCAGGCGACTACATACTTCCGCGGCTTCGTCGACGACGACTACACCATGACCTGGGATGGCGTCCCGTTCAACGACTCGAACGATCCCAGCCACCACTCGTGGGCTTACGTTCCGGGACCGGCCATCGGCTACGTGGACTTCGACCGCAGCCCCGGTACCGCCGCCGATATGGGGCCTGCCAACTATGGCGGGTCCGTCCACTTCTTCTCGCCGGCACTGCCCCCCACCAGCTCCATGCGCATCTCGGAATCCTATGGCTCCTTCAACACCAACCAGATCCTCGGCGAGTATGACTCGGGCCTCTTCGGCCACGGCGATAAGGCCAATTTCTGGTTTGAAGGCCACCACCTGACCTCCGATGGCTACCAGACCTTCAACTACCAGGAGCGTACCGCCGGAACCGCGAAGTTCACCTACAAGTTCTCCGACCAGTCCAACCTCTCCGTCATCAGCACGGTCGTTGTGGTGGATGCGAATACTCCCAACAACGACCCCTATCGCTTCCAGTTGGATCAGTACGGCAACAACTTTTACATGCAGAGGAACTATTACAATCCCGACGGCACGATCAACGGGCTTTACTACAAGTTCTATCTCAACCATATCCCGACCAACTTCGAGATCGTTACCTACACCAGGGACTGGGGCAACGGCTGGAGATTCGAGATGAAGCCCTACACCTACTCCTACTCGAACCACCAGCACTACGACAACGATCAGTACAGCGAAGTCACTCCGGCCCTCGCGGCGATGGGCGTGACTACGAATCCGGTCGGCCCCTACACCGCCATCGACAAAATGAATCAATACGTCAAGGGCGGCGTGATCCCCGACCTTAGCTATGCCTCAAAGTACGGCGTCGCTCGCACCGGCGGCTGGTACGAATACACCTCCACCAACCGCTACCAAAACGACACCAATCCCTCGGACTGGGTCGACTCGAATCTGATCTCCGAGCTCAAATTCCACGAGGGCTTCATCACCCGCGACTACCAGCCTTTCGCCGAGTACCAGCTGGTCGCCATCCCCCGCTTCACCATCACCGCCGGCGTCAAGGACGCCTACTACAACATGACAGTGCAGCAGTGGGCTTCCCACAAAGACGTTGGTCCTCTGGGTTGCACCCCCACGTCCAGCAATCCCTACCCCACCTCCCAAAACTGCCCCGAATACGTCATCCATGAAAAGGGATACAACAGCGTGCTGCCCTCCGCAGAGATCAACTACCGCGTGCTCAATAGCTGGTCGGTCTACGGCGACTACGGCAAGGGCAGCATTATCCCCTTCAGCACCGTCTTCGACGAAGCCGGCGCCGAGGTGTCGGTGGCTCCTCCTCCGACCGTGGCCTCGACCTACCAGGGCGGAACGGTGCTGAAGCTGAACCGTCTGAGCATGGATGCCGATGCATACCATATCCATTTCATTAATCAGTACTCGAGTTACACCTATCCCGACACGCCCACCTACGGTTCAAACGCGGGCCTGACCTACTACTACGCCACGCCGCCTTCCGACACCAATGGTTTCGAGGCCGAAGGCAACGCCGCGTTTGGCGGCGGGTTCAGCCTCTACCTCAACGGAACCATCGGCGAAGCCAAGTACGAAGCCGCCGCGGCTCAGCCTGCTACCGTAGCAAACGGGGAAACGGCTACTCCCGCCACGCCCTCCGCATGGGTCGCCGAGACGCCGCACGACACCGAGACCATTTCGCCTACCTGGCAGGCCAATGGCTGGGACATCGGCTTCTTCAACAAACGCGTGGGCACGCGCTGGGAGGACGACGGCTCCACTCACCAGAATGTTCCGCTCGATCCGTGGTGGATGAGCAACCTCTTCCTCAACTACACCGTCCACAACGGCTCGAAATTCGATAACTCGAAGATCAGGCTCAGCTTCAACAACGTGTTCGACAACCACAACATCGCGGACATTACGGGAGAAGGCAACGTTACGCCGACAGGCGCAGACACCACTCCCTCCGCCAATGGCGTGCTTTATACGCCGAGTCCCCTGGATCAGCTCGAACTGCTCCCAGGCCGCGCCGTCATGGTCACCTTCGAGCTCGGCTTATCGCCAAAGGAGCGCTAACCAGCGCAGTACCGCGGTCCACAAAGGCCGTGCCGGCGCAACTGCCGGTGCGGCCTTTCTTTTGCGCCTCAGCGCTGCGTGCCGGGGGCGGATCCTTTTCGCCTCGTCAACAGCGGCGCGCCCCACGCGCCCACCGCCAGCAGCGCGCCAAACAGCACCACCGCGTCGATGCTGATGCGCCCCTGGTGCGTCCAGTAGGCATTGGCGTCGAGGTCCAGCCACAGCGCGAATTCGTCCAGCGTGAGCGCGGCGCCCGCTCCGAAGCCGATGGTGATCAGCCGGCCCACGAAAAGCGAGCCCGGCGTTCCGCTCATTCCGAGCTCCGCCAGCATCAGGTAGCCGGTCACCAGCAGCAGCAGAATCCCCCACACCAGGTGGTGGATGTGCCGTCCGCCCATCATCACCCAGCCGAACGGTCCCACGTGGTGGGTGATCGCCGCCACCAGCAGCCGCACGCCCAAAAACGTGACGAAGAAGCTCACCGAGGCCAGAAACAGCCGCCGCCGCGGCCGGTCGGGGATGCGCTCATGCAGAATGCGTCCCGCGCGCGTCAGGTGCAGCAGGAACAGCATTGTTCCCGCGCACAGAACCACAAACAGCAGCAGAACCCAGGCTCCCGTCCAGTGCATAGGCTTCCATTGTTACCATGCCCGCCCCGCCTATAATCAAACTGGAGAACTTTTTCCTCAACCCCCGGAACCAGGCCATTGAGCGACGAGATCATCATCCGCGGCGCGCGGACCCACAACCTGAAAAATATCGACTGCGCGATCCCGCACGGCAAGCTGACCGTCGTTTCCGGTGTCTCGGGTTCGGGGAAGTCCTCGCTCGCCTTTGACACCATCTACGCCGAGGGCCAGCGGCGCTACGTCGAGTCGCTCTCCGCCTACGCCCGTCAGTTTCTGGAGCGCATCGAGAAGCCGGACGTCGACCTCATCGACGGCCTCGCGCCGGCCATCGCCATCCGCCAGAAAAACTCCACGCGCAACCCGCGCTCCACCGTCGCCACGGCCACGGAAATCTACGACTACATGCGCCTGCTGTGGGCGCGCTGCGGGGTGGTTCACTGCACCGTCTGCGGCGGCATCGTTCGCCGCGACACTGTGGACGAGATTGCCGCCGCGATCCTCGCCCTGGGGGAGGGAACTCGCCTGTATGCGATCTTCCCCGTGCAGGCGTCTGGACCAGCCCCCGCCGAACCGAAGCCGGAGGACACCGAGAAGCCGAAGCGGGGGAGAAAGGCGGCGGCGAAGAAGGAAGAGGCGGTGCCAGGCGCAATCTCCGACGCGCTTCGCGAGCGCCTCGCCGATCTGCGCAAGCGCGGCTTCAACCGCCTCTATCAAAATGGGACGATCTACGAGTTTTCGACTCCCGAATCGCTCCTCGAGATCGATTTCTCGCAGCCCGTCTTCGTCCTCGTCGATCGCATCGCGGTTTCGCCCGACGCCCGCGCGCGCATCGTCGACGCCGCCGAAATCGGCTACCGCGAATCGGGCGAAATTCTCTTCGAAGTGCTGGCCGCACGGACGGAGCCAAGCCCCACCACTCCGGCGGCTGCGCCTGGCGGCGAAGCCTCATCCGCCCGTCCGGTCAGGACGCGTTTTTCCGCGGCCTTCGAGTGCAAGACCTGCCATCGCGTCTACCGCGAGCCCGAGCCCAGCCTCTTTTCCTTCAACAACCCCTTCGGCGCCTGCCCGCGCTGCCAGGGATTCGGCAACACCGTCGACTTCGATCTCGACCTCATCATCCCCGACAAGGCGAAGACCCTCGACGAAGGCGCCATCGATCCCTGGAATCGGCCCAAATATCGCAGCTACCTCACCGAGCTGCGCAAGGCCGCGCGGCAAAATGGCATTCCGCTCGACGTTCCCTGGTGGGACCTGACCCCCGAGCAGCAATCTTTCGTCCTCGACGGCCGCAGCTCCTTCGTCGGCGTCCACGGCTTCTTCGCGTTTCTCGAGCGCAAGAAGTACAAGCTCCACGTCCGTGTGATGCTCTCGAAGTACCGCGGCTACGCGCTCTGCCCCGACTGCAAAGGCCAGCGCCTGCGCGCCGAAGCCCGTGCTGTGCGCCTCGACGGAACCAATATCTGCGAGACCGCCGCGCTCACCATCGCCGCCGCCGCGCGCTTCTTCTCGTCGCTCACGCTCACCCCCATGCAGCAGGAGATCGCCGGCAGCATCCTCGAAGAGATCCGCCAGCGTCTCCTCTTCCTCAACGCCGTCGGCCTCGACTACCTCACCCTCGACCGTCTCGCCTCCACGCTCTCCGGCGGCGAATCGCAGCGGATTCAGCTCGCCACCTCGCTCGGCTCGCGTCTCGTCGGCGCGCTCTACGTCCTCGACGAGCCCTCCATAGGGCTGCACCCGCGCGACACTTCACGCCTTATCCGCATCCTCGACGAGCTGCGCGACCTCGGCAACACCATCCTCGTCGTCGAGCACGATCCCGACGTTCTGCGCGCCGCCGACTACCTGCTCGACCTCGGCCCCGGCGCGGGCGAATTCGGCGGCAAGGTGCTCGCCGCGGGCACCGTCGCGGAAATCTCCGAGAACCCGGCCTCCATCACCGGACGCTACCTCAGCGGCCAGCTCACCATCCCCGTTCCCACTCGCCGCCACTCGCCCGGCTCCTCGAAGGACTGGCTGCGCCTCCGCGGCGCGCGCGCCAATAACCTCAAAGGCCTCGACGTCGATATTCCGCTCAACCTGCTGGTCTGCATCACCGGCGTCTCCGGCTCGGGCAAGTCCACGCTCGTCCACGAGGTGCTCTATAAAGCCGTCTCCCACCGCCTTGGCCGGATCGAGGGAGCCGACCCCACCGGCGTCTATAAGGACATCAAAGGCGTCGATCGCCTCAACGACATCGTGCTGGTCGACCAGACTCCCATCGGCCGCACGCCTCGCTCCAACCCCGTCACCTACATCAAGGCTTTCGACGCCATCCGCGAGCTCTTCGCTGCGCAGCCCGAAGCGCAGCGCCGCGGCTACACCGCCGGCCATTTTTCCTTCAACGTTCCCGGCGGCCGCTGCGACGTCTGCGAGGGTGACGGCACGGTGACCGTTGAAATGCAGTTCCTCGCCGACGTGGAGCTGCCCTGCGAAGAATGTAACGGCACCCGTTACAAAGCCTCGACCCTTGAGATCCATTACAGGAACAAGAGCATCCACGATGTGCTGCAGATGACCGTCCGCGAGGCGCTGCGCTTCTTTCAGGGCCATCCGAAGATCGTCGATAAGCTCGCTGTCCTCGATGAAATCGGGCTCGGCTACGTCCGCCTCGGCCAGTCCGCCACCACGCTTTCCGGCGGAGAAGCCCAGCGCGTGAAGCTCGCCGCTCACCTCGCCTCCACTCGCTCCGCGGAGCGCGGCTCCAACGGCGCAAAGGGCGGCAGCCGCGTGCTCTACATCCTCGACGAGCCCACCACCGGCCTGCACTTCGACGATGTCGGCAAGCTGCTCGTGGCGCTGCGCAAGCTCATCGACGGCGGCGGCTCGCTGGTGGTCATCGAACATAACCTCGACGTCATCAAATCCGCCGACTGGGTGATCGACCTCGGTCCGGAAGGCGGCTCGGCCGGCGGTCGGATTGTTGCCGAGGGCACGCCCGAAGCGATTGCGCTCAACCCGCTCTCCCACACCGGCCAGTGGCTGGCTCGCGTTCTCCACGGCCACGCCGCTGCCCAACCTGAAACCGAAAGCGAAGTTTTCCAGTGAAGTGTCTCCGTCTGCCGTTCCTGCGCTCTGAGCTCTGTGCTCTGAGCTCTGCTGTTATGCTCTGCGCTCTGGGCTCAGGGCCCTGTTTCGCCCAATCCGCCTCCCTCCCGCCCGGAACCAGCGTGCCCGATGCGCAGCAACAGCAGACCGCACCCAATCCGCTCAATCAGGCCGAGTCCGCCATCGCGGCCCGCAATTATCCCGCTGCTACCTACCAGCTGGCTGCGTACCTGTCCGCCCATCCCGGCGACGCCCGCGCGCTCTTCGATCGCGGCTACGTCGCCGACGCCCAGGGACAGACCGCCGATGCCGAATCCTGGTACCGCAAGGCCATCGCCGCCGACCCAAAGCAGTTTGAAGCGCATCTCGCCCTCGGCCTGCTGCTCGCCGGCAAGGGCGACGCTGCCGGTGCCCGCGATCAGCTCTATGCCGCGTCGCAGCTGGAGCCGAATCCGCCCAATCCGGCCGCAAAGGCCCAGGCCTTCCGCGCCCTTGCCCGCCTGCTGCGCACTTCCGACCCCACCGGCGCCCGCGATGCCTTAGTTGAGGCCCTCAAGCTCACTCCGGAAAATCCCGCCGACACCCTGCTCGCCGCGCAAATCGCCGAGGCCGCGGGCAACGACGATATCGCCGAGCAGGAATACCGCAAGGTCCTTCAGGATCAGCCTGATTCCCCGGCTGCCAGCGAGGCCACCGCCGGGCTCGCCCACCTCCTTATCGAGGAGAGGCGCTTCAGCGACGCCCAGCCCCTGGTCGCCAACGCTCTCCAGAAGGATCCCGACGACCCCGCGCTCAACGCGCAGATGGCCGCCATCCTCAACGCCGAAGGCAAGCCGGCCGAGGCGATCGCGGTGCTCCAGAAGCTCCACCAGCTGGAGCCGGACAGCCGCTCCGTGACCGGCATGCTGGCGGACGCGGATTTCCAGGCCGGCGACCTCGATGCGGCCGACGCCCTCTACCTCCAGCTCCTCGCCTCCACGCCCAACGATCCCGAGCTCCTCGATGCTCACGGCCAGATCCTCATCCGCCGGCAGCGCTTCGCCGACGCCCTCGCGGCTTTCCACAAGGCTGTGGCCGCGCTTCCCGGCGACGTCGATGCCTGGACGGGGATTGCGTTCGCCGATTCCAAACTCCAACGCTGGTCCGACGAATTGCAGGCGCTTTCCATGCGATCAAAATTTGCCCCCGATAATCCAGCAACCCTCTTTCTCTGGGCAACAGCTTTCGATAATCTCCATCAAACGAAGTCAGCGGCGGCGTATTATCATCGATTCCTGACCGCCGACCAGGGAAAACTCCCTGACCAGGAGTGGCAGGCGCGGCACCGGCTTGTCGCTCTTGAGAAGTAAATCGGTGCCCACAACCACGCAGGTCGCGTAAGTCTGTCCACGTGGTCCGTGCCCGGGCTCTGAGCCTCCGCCGTTCTTTCACGGCGCCGGCGCTGGAGAAAGGCCGCAACAAGTGGCGCAGAGTCGGGACCTGCGATCCGGCCCCGGTTTCGCAGCTCCCCGGAGGTGCGTTATGCGGTCCCTCACTGTGCTGGCTGCCGTCCTGCTTTCCGCTTCCATGGCGTGGGCTCATGGCCTCAGCGATCGGCCGCCCGATGCCCGCGAGCTCGCCGACCTCGAAGCCAAAGCCGCTATGGCCTCGCCCCGCGATCAGCCCTGGCTTTACGCCGAGCTGGTCCACTCCATGACCACCATCGCCGCCGAGCAGTTCCAGGCCGGCGATCAGCAGCAGGCCGATGCGTCGCTGCACGCTGCCCAGGGATATGCCTCCAAAATCCACGCCAGCCTGCTGCGCGACGCCAAAAAGCTCAAGAACGCCGAGATCCTCGTCCGCCACACCGCGTTCCGACTGCGCGAGCTGCTCACCGGAGCGCCGCCCAGCGACCGCGAGACGCTGGAGGCTACCATCCATCAGCTCAACCAGGTGCAAACCGAGATGATGATGCAGGTCTTTCAGCAGTAAGCGCAGACCGCCGCTTCCCGAATTGGGCCGAGTTGCCCTTTTGGGGCGCACCGCTTTCGCTGCATTTGCACGCCTTTTCCCTGCGCGATCCACATGCTTTCAACATGCCCGATGAGCCCCGGGCGCAGTATTCATCGCCCGACAACAATCTTCGGTGCAAACGGAGTCCAAAGTCACCTCGCGCATTCGCTTTTGATTCCCTATTTACAGACCGCACCGTCCTTTCTACTCTGGCTTGGCGTTTCCGAAAGGAAACTTGCTTTTCGCCTTTTGCTGACAACTGAATTTGGAAGGGAACTCAGCCGCACCGGCGCTGGTTCAGCACCGAAGAAGGATGGATCCCGAAGCCCGGAAACCGTGTCGCCGCTGTGCATCGCGACGGCCAGGCCGGAGCTGAGACGGGCCATTTCTCCCGCGTTCTGATCGAGCTTCGCCGCCCGCTATTCTTCGGGAGTTTTTCCCCGGATGGTGCGCGGGCCAGGAGCTTTTGCGCCCCGCGTCTGCCGTTCCATTCCCCCGCATCCCGCCCGCTGGCGGATCGCGGCCCTGCGCGCTCTTCTGTCGCGGTCGGCCGCTCTCGTTCCGGCGGCGGGATGCGGGCCACCCGGATCCGCTGCCGGTTCACGCCTTCGCGCGTTGGCCGCTGCCGTTCTCCGCCCCGCGCGGCGCCTGCTGGAGTGAAATGAGACCCAAGAAAACCATCCTCTGCGTCGACGACAATGAACAGGCCCTCGCCGTTCGCAAGTTCCTCCTCGAAACCCGCGGCTACCGCGTCGTCGCCGCCCACTCCGGCGAAGAGGCCCTCGAGCGCTTCCGCCAGGGCGGCATCGACCTCGTCCTCGGCGACGTCCTCATGCCGCTGATGGACGGCAACGAAATGGTCCGCCGCATGAAGGAAATCGCCCCCGAAGTCCCGGCCATCCTCATCAGCGGCAGCATCAAGGCCTTCGAGCGGGCCAATCGCGCCGATGCCTTCCTGCCCAAGGGCGCTTCCACCCCGGTCGAGATGCTGGAGCGCATCCGCGTCATGATTGCCCGCAAGCGCGGCCCGCGCAAGGTCCTGCGCCCCGTCTTCGCCACTTCGGATTCCGTCGACTTCGAAGCAGCGGCGCACCCGGTCGCTTCCTGATCGGCAACCGTACTCACATCTGTCAGACAGGGGAGCGCGCGCAGCGCTCCCGCATCCCAGTTCCCAGTGCTCAGTCCCCTGCGACCTGTCACCTGTCCCCCCCATTTACAATCGCTGAGTGGAACCAATGATTCGCGCCGAGCACCTCGGCAAGACGTACCGCTCGGGCCAGCTGGAAGTTCCTGCTCTCCGCGACGCCACCTTCTCCGTCGATCCCGGCGAATTCGTCTCCATCGTCGGACCCTCCGGCAGCGGCAAATCGACGCTCTTTTACCTGCTGGGCGGCCTCACCCGCGCCAGCTCCGGCCGCGTCCTCATCGGCGGAGTCGACTTCTCCAGCCTCAGCGACGGGGAACGCACCCGCATGCGCCGCGCCCGCATCGGCTTCATCTTTCAAAAATTCAATCTGCTCCCCACGCTCACCGCGCGCTCCAACATCGAGATTGCCTGGGAGATCGCGGCCACCGGCAAGCCCATCGATAAGGAATTTTTTGGGCGCCTCACTCAGTTGCTCTCCATCGCCGGCCGCCTCGACCACCGACCCTCGGAGCTCTCCGGCGGCGAGCAGCAGCGCGTGGCCATCGCCCGCGCCCTCATCACGCAGCCCGCCATCGTGCTCGCGGACGAGCCCACCGGCAACCTCGACACCGAAAATTCCGACGCCGTTCTCGAGATGCTGCGCCGCTCCAATCGCGAATTCAAACAGACCGTGCTCATGATTACCCACAATCCCGAAGCCGCCGCCATCGCCGACCGCATCGTCCACATGCGCGACGGCCAGATCCGCGGCATCGAGCCGGGTCAGGGAGCCGTGGCCCGCCACGCCTGGTAGCTCCGCATCGGCCGTATTCTCCTCGATTCCATCCGTTCAGGTATTGATTGTGCCTATAGGAAGTTCTTCCGATGCGCGCCGTTACGCGTTACACTTATGCAGGGCTCCCAGGCTCAAACTCAGACAAGCATGGCCACTACATTACCGACGCACGATGATGTTTCCTCCGGCCCGACGAACGGATCGAATGGATCGGCGCCCAGCATTCACGATCTTCTGACCGAGAAACTCAACGAAGCCACGCGCGGTCTCGACACCCGCTCCGCGGTTGAAATTGCACGCATCATCAATCAGGAAGATCAGAAAGTTGCCGCGGCGGTGAAGAAGGCGATCCCCGAGATCGCTCAGGTGATCGACATGGTGGCCCACTCGCTGCGCGAAGGCGGACGCCTCATTTATGTCGGCGCCGGCTCCAGCGGCCGTCTCGCTGCGCTCGATGCCTGCGAGATCCCCGCCTATTTCTCCACCAGCCCGCAGACCGTGCAGTACATCATGGCCGGAGGACCCAAAGCCCTCGCCTCGCCCGTCGAAGTGAATGAGGACTCCGAGGAACTGGGCAAGCGCGACATCGCCCGCCGCCGTCCCAGCCGCAAAGACGTGGTCATCGGCCTCTCCGCCAGCGGACGCACCCCTTACGTCGTTTCCGCCGTAACCTACGCTCGCACCCTCGGCGCCAAAACCGCCTGTATTACCTGCAATCCCAACACCCCGCTGTCCGGCGCCGCCGACATCGCCATCGTTTCCGAGGTCGGCCCCGAGGTCATCTCCGGCTCCACTCGCCTGAAGGCCGCAACCGCCCAGAAGATGATCACCAACATGATCACCACCGGCGCCATGACCCGCCTGGGCTATGTGTACGAGAACCTGATGGTCAACGTGCACATGCACAACTCCAAGCTGATCGAGCGCGGCATCGGCATCCTGATGCGCGCCTGCGAAGTCGGCCGCGATCAGGCCGTCGAGGTCATCCGTTCCGCCGGCCGCAGCGTTCCTGTCGCTCTCGTGATGCTCAAGGCCAACGTGGACAAGCCCGAAGCGGTTCGCCGCCTCGCCCGCGCCGAAGGCAACGTGCGCCGGGCCATCGAAGATTCTGTGATGGACGTTTAAGGCGGCAAGCGTTCCACTGTCTCAGCGGCCCGACTTCCCTGGCAACTCAAAACTCACCTCCACGCTGATCGCTGCGGGTACAGCCTTGCCGTTTTTCGTCGCCAGGGCAAAGCGATACTGGCTGACTGCTGTGACCGCTGCCTCATCCATCCCCATGCCGACGGGGCGCACAATGTGCACATCCACGGGATTTCCCGACGGGTCGACAACCAGGCCGATCACGTCGGTGTCTTCATCCTTTGCGCGCCTGCTCGGGGTAGACAGGTGTTACCGCAATCGTCCCTTCGTTGACGGAAACAGGCGGACGGCGCTGGTCGTCGCTCTCGCGTTTCTCGATCTCAACGGAATCGAATTCGACGCTTCGCAGGAAGAGGTGTTTCTCATCGTTTTGGACCTGGCGGCAGGGCGACTCACAGAAGCCGAATTTGCCGCGTGGCTGGAGCGCCATACCGCGAGCGCGAAATCGTGGCCGCCCCTGCAGATGCGGCCAGTTCTATACTCAACCTCAGGAACCGTATCCATGTTTGCCTCGCTGCGCTTCATCTGGAACGCCACCAGCGGCCATCGTCTGCGCCCCTGGCGCAGTGAATATCTCAAGTGGCGCATCGAGACCTACTCCGGCCTCAAGGCCGACCAGCTCACCGCCGGCGACGTCCTCGCCTTCGTCTGGCGCGAAAAGGGAAACCTCCTGCGCTTCCTCCACTGGACCGGCGCCATGGAATCCTTGCGCCACGCCGCCGTTCGCGGCCACGAATCCGGAGAGCGCTTCTGAGCCCCGCAGGAAACTTGCCGCCCGCAAAACCGTCTCCAATCAGTGTGGCGGCTCAAAATCCCCATCCCTGCGAGCGCAGGCACGAACCCATGAAGCCCAGCCCCCTCAGGTCCAGCCCGATGAAAGGGAAGGCCCCGCTTCTGCATTCGGCGGCCCTCATCCTCGCTCTCTCCGCGCTCGCGCCCCTTCACGCCCAGCAACCCTTCCCCGGCGAACCGCCGCAGCCCGCGCAAACGCAGCAGCCTCGGCCGCAACCGGCTCAGTCTGCCCAGCCTTTCGAAGCTGACTCCAACCTCAACCCGCCCACCTTCCACGTCAGCACCAGCGTCGTCATCGTCCCCACCCTGGTCGAGAAGAAGGACGGCGACATTCTCTACGGCCTGCGGCCCAGCGACTTCGCCGTCTACGATAACGGCGTCCAGCAGAAGATCCACGTCGACGACGACATCGACCTGCAGCCCGTCTCCCTGGTCGTCTGCGTGGAGCGCGGCCGCGACGCTCCGCTGGAGTTCGACAAGCTCCGCCAGCTCGGCCCGCTCCTCGATCTCTTCGTCGACGGCAATCACGGCCAGGCCGCCCTCGTGGTCTTCGACTCCAGGCCCGTCTGGGTCGATCCCTTCACGCCCAACACCGACCTGATCACCCACGACCTCCGCGACATTCCCCCCGGCGACGGCGGCGCCGCCATCCTCGATGCCGTCGGCTACTCCGTGAATCTCCTCGAGCAGCAGCCGCCCAACCATCGCCGCATCCTGCTGCTCGTCAGCGAGTCGCGCGACCACGGCAGCCATCGCTTCAACATCCCGGAACTGGTGCAGCGCATCGGCACCAGCAACACGCTCGTCCTCAGCCTGGTGTTTTCTCCATCGAAATCCGAGATCATCGAGTGGGGGCGCGGCGAGCCCGACGGCGGGACCGGCACCGAGCTGAATATGCTCGCGCCGCTCATGATGACCATGAACGCCATGCGCCGCAACACTCCCAAAACTCTGGCCGCGCTCAGCGGCGGCGAATACGCGCCCTTCACGCGCGTCAAGGGCTTCAACGAACGCGTGGACGAGCTCGCCAACCACGCCCGCAATCGCTACATCATCAGCTTTCATCCCACCGATCTCACTCCCGGCCTGCACCGGATCTCCGTCCGGCTCACCCAGGATTACGGCGCGCGCGTGATCGCTCGCAACAGCTACTGGGCCATCCAGCGCGACGACACGGTAACGGATCCTGCATCCCAGCCCAATCAGTAATGGAGCGACGGCCGCGCGCTCCGCATCCAATCAACCGCTAACCGGCATTTTTATTGGAGGAGATTTTCCATGGGCGAACACGTCACACTTCGCGCTTCCGACGGCCATCAGCTCGATGCATACGTGGCCCGTCCCGCCGGCGCTCCCATCGGCGGCCTCGTCGTGGTGCAGGAAGCCTTCGGCGTCAACAGCCACATCCGCTCCGTCGCCGACGGCTACGCAAAGGACGGTTTCCTCGCCGTCGCCCCCGCGCTCTTCGACCGCATCCAGCGCGGCGTCGATCTGGGCTACACCGGGGACGACATGCAGAAGGGCCTTGCCATCTCGCGCCAGCTCAATCCCGACGACGGAGTGAAAGACGTTGCCGCGGCCCTCGATTACGCCCGCCGCGAATCCGGCAAGAAAGCCGGGGTCATCGGCTACTGCCTTGGCGGATCCATGGCCTGGCTCGCCGCCACGCGCCTCGATCCCGACGCGGCCGTCGGTTACTACGGCGGGTCCATCCTCAAATTCGCCGCTGAAAACCCGAAATCCCCGGTCATGCTCCACTTCGGCCTCGAAGATCAGCACATCCCGAAGGCGGAAATCGAAGAAAAGGTCGCCGCCGCCCATCCTGAGATCCCCATCTTCTGGTATCAGGCCGGCCACGGATTCAACTGCAACGATCGCGCCAGCTATAACCCCGAAGCCGCAAAGCTCGCCCGCGAACGCTCGCTCGAATTCCTGAAAAAGCACGTCGCCGCATGATCAACGTCTCATCGCGGCTGCAGCGCATTCGCCCGAACGAACGCGCCAGGCTGCGGGACCTGCTTCTTAACACCTTTCAATCCTGACCATGCCCGAACTCACCCCGCGCCCCGCTCATCCACCACCCACCGGCCCTCCCACCGATTTTTCCCACGCGTGGCGGGCGCTGCGCCATCGCAATTTCCGCCTCTTCTTCGGCGGCCAGACCGTCTCCCTTATCGGCACGTGGATGACGCGCATCGCCACCGCGTGGCTTGTCTATCGCCTCACCCACTCCGCATTCCTGCTCGGCACGGTCAGCTTTGCCGGACAGATTCCCACGTTTTTGCTTGCTCCTTTTGCCGGCGTTCTCGTCGATCGCGCCAACCGCCGCACCGTCCTGCTCTGGACGCAGACCCTGGCGATGATCCAGTCGCTGCTCCTCGCCTGGCTTGCCCTCGCGCGCATCATTACCATCCCCGAAATTCTCGCCCTCAGCGTCTTCCAGGGTCTGATCAACGCCTTCGACATGCCCGGCCGCCAGGCCTTCATGGTCCAGATGGTCACGCCCCAGCGAGCAAGCTCGCCGGGGGCCCCGGAAGAATCGGACCGCTCCGACCTCTCCAACGCCATCGCCATCAACTCCTCGATGGTCAACGTCGCCCGCCTCATCGGCCCAGCGCTCGCCGGCCTGGTCATCGCCGCATCCAGCGAAGGCTGGTGCTTCCTCATCGATGGCCTCAGCTACATTGCCGTCATCGTTTCGCTCGTCATGATGCGCGTCCACGTGGCCGCCGTTCGCCGCGCCACCTCGTCCATGTTCGAGCAGCTTCGCGAGGGATGGTCTTACGTCTCCACCTTCACGCCCATCCGCAGCATTCTCACCCTCTTTGCGCTGGTCAGCCTCATGGGCATGCCTTACATGGTGCTCATGCCCATCTTCGCCGGTAAAATCCTTCACGGCGGCCCGCACACTCTCGGATTCCTGATGGGAGCAGCCGGCGCCGGCGCGCTCATCTCCGCGCTCACCCTGGTTCTGCGCCGCTCGGTGCGCGGCCTCACTAAAATGATCCCCATCGCCGCGGGCATGTTTGGCCTCAGCCTCGTCCTCTTCGGGCTCTCCCACTGGCTCTGGCTTTCGCTCCTGCTCCTGCTCTTCACGGGATTCGGCATGTTGCAGGGCCTCACCGTCAGCAACACGATCATTCAGACTCTGGTGCCTGAGGACAAGCGCGGCCGCGTGATGAGCTACTACACCGCGGCCTTTGTCGGCATGGCGCCCTTCGGCAGCCTGCTGGCCGGCCTGCTGGCCACCTGGATCGGCGCGCCGCGCACGGTCATGTTCACGGGATCGTGCTGCATCCTGGGCGGCCTCTGGTTCTGGACGCGCCTGCCCGCCATCCGCCGCGAGATCCGCCCCATCTACGAGCAGCTCGGCATCATTGCGCCATTGCCCGAACCGGTGGAAGAATCCGGCTCGAACTAGGGCGGTGTCTCTGAACCTCGTCTGAGGATTGTTCACGGGCTTCGTTAAAGAAATCGATCCCGAGTTTTGTATCGGGGCACGACTTCAATCAGCATTACCCATTTGACTCAGTGCATCCGCAAGCTGGAGGATTGTCGGTATGCCAAATCAGGATGCAACAGAAAGAAGTAAGCATCCAGGATTCAGAAAAAAGAAACTCCCGGCCGTGGTTAAGTGGCTGCGGACAGCTGGCACATCGTCGCTCCTTATTGGATTTGGAGGCGGCGTGAGGGCCGATAGATTTTGGATCGGCGCAGGGCTGTGCTACTTGGGATTTGCGGCGTTTGCTGTGGACGTTTGGTTTGAACCGGAGTGGGGTTCAAGACTGAAAGTATTTGCGTGGGGAATAATTGTTCTTGTAGCTGCGGGTTTTAGTTGGGCGTTTGTTTTCGTGAATGCTCCGCTTGGAGCTCTAGCTATCATGACAGACGGGGACTACCCTGTCGGAACTACGATTGCGGGGATCAAATGGAGGCCGGAGTTCACCGAGGTGACCGTGGACCTCACTAACCGAACGGATCAGAATTATGAAGACCTCAACCTCGTGATCAGACCATCAGTCACGATTGCAAGAATTGCCGAAAAGACATCGTTCGGTTGTTTATTTTCAGACAAGAACGGCTTTGACGTTCAAGGGTTCTATCTGAAGAACATGCAGACTGGGGCTGCGCCCGTGCTACCGCTCTGGCCTGCCCGATCTTTTGTACCAGCGAGATTGTTAGTGTAGCGCAGCGGGAGAGGTAGATATCTGCCCGCCGCCGTAGCCGTCGGGGGTGTGGGAAAGTGGGAAGCGTTGTTTGCTTTCCACTT
>JBATVK010000038.1:0-58391 GCA_049671725.1 Acidobacteriaceae bacterium | reverse complement strand
GACCATGCCGATGTGGCGGCGAGCCAGCTCGGCGCGCTGGGGGCGGTTTGCGCGAGACAGAGCGCGGAACTCAGAGCGCAGAGCACGGAAAAGCGTACAGCGTGCAGCGTGCAGCGTTCAGCGGCAGCTTGCAGAGCAGAAAGCGCAGAGCGCAGCGCACGAGAAAAGCGTGATGTGTTCGCGGTGCGCGGATTCCGGAGGCTGGGACCGTTCACGATGCGCTGACCTCCTCGCCGATATTGGGATTGGCGGTGTCGGCGACCAGCCAGCCGTCGCGCAGCTCGATGACGCGCGAACCATAGCTGGCGTTGACTTCAGAGTGGGTGACCTGGACGATGGTGGCGCCCTGCTGGTTCAGCTCGCGGAACAGCTCCATGATTTCCTTTGCCTGGCTGGAGTGGAGATTGCCGGTGGGCTCGTCGGCGAGCAGCAGAGCCGGCGCGTGGATCACGGCGCGGGCGATTCCGACCAGTTGTTGCTGGCCTCCGGAAAGCTGCGAAGGGAAGAGATCTTTTTTGCCCACGATGTTGAAGCGGTCGAGCGTGTCGGCGACGAGGCTCTGGCGCTGACCGCGGGGCATGTCCTTGTAGGAGAGCGGCAGATCGATGTTCTCCTGGACGGTGAGGTCGTCAAGCAGGTGATAGCTCTGGAAGACCATGCCGATGTGGCGGCGAGCCAGCTCGGCGCGCTGGCGGCGATTCAGCGTGTGGACGGGCTGGTCGCGGAACCAGTATTCGCCCAGCCACTGATCGTCGAGGAGGGCGAGAACGTTGAGGAGCGATGATTTGCCCGCGCCCGAGGGCCCCATGATGGTGAGGAATTCGCCCTCTTTGATTTCGAGATTGACGCGGCGCAGGACCCAGGTTTGGCCGGCGCCGGTTTTGTAGCTGCGTTCGAGATGTTTGAGCTGAATCATAATCTTCGCCTGTGGCCTGTAGCTGGTCGCCTGCGCACACGTAGCCTCCCGGCCACGGGCCATGGCCTGCGAGCGACCAGCAACGGACCGCTTACTTGACTTCGAGAACCTGTTCCAGGGCCTCGCCCTCGGCGACCACCTTGCCGTCGAAGAGGTGAATCTGGCGGTCGGCGTGGCGAGCGAAGCGCGGATCGTGCGTCACCATGCAAATGGTCGCGCCTTCACGGTGGAGGTTCTGGAGCAGCTCCATCACCGCTTCGGCGTTGCGCGAATCGAGGTTGCCGGTAGGCTCGTCGGCGAGCAGGATGGAGGGCGATCCGGCCAGGGCGCGGGCCACGGCGACGCGCTGCTGCTGACCGCCGGAGAGCTGCGAGGGGTAGTGCCGGATGCGATGCGCCATGCTGACCCGTTCGAGCGACTCCTGCACGCGGCGTTTGCGCTCCGCGGAAGTCATGCCGGAGCGATAAGTGAGCGGCAGCTCTACGTTCTCGTAGACGGTGAGGTCGCCGATGAGGTTGAAGCTCTGGAAGATGAAGCCGATTTCCTGGTTGCGGATGCGCGAACGCTGGGAGAAGTTCAGATTCTCCACCGCGTGGCTGTTCAGCGTGTAGCTGCCGCCGGTGGGCGTATCCAGCAGCCCGATGATGGAGAGCAGCGTGGACTTGCCGCATCCGGAGGGGCCGGAGATGGCGACATATTCACCCTTGTCGATCTTCATGTGCACGCCGGACAGCGCGTGGGTCTCGATTTCGTCGGTGTAGAAGACCTTGGTGAGGCCTTCGATTTCGATCAGCGCCTGACTGTTTTCCATGCTGCCTCTCCTGCTCCTGAATTCCTGGTTATTCGAGACGAACTTTGTCCGTAGCGTCGTAACGCGACATGTCGGACAGGATCACACGATCGCCTTCCCTGAGTCCACTGAGGATCTGAATCTCCGTTACTGAAGCCTTGCCTACTTTCACCTGAACCACGGTGGCGGTTTTGCCGTCGGGGTCGATGCGGAAGAGGCTGATGGTGCTGTCCGGATTCGCGATCGCGGGACGGCCGACATAGAGCACATCGTGCAGGTGCTCCAGGTCGATGGTGCCGTCCACGCTGAGTTCCGGCACAGCGCCTGCCGGCAGGGGCCCATCGAGTGTTACGTCAACGGTACGCGTTCCGTTCAATACGGAGGGATCAATGCGGGTAACATGGCCGGGAACGATCCCGTTATGGGTATCGATTTCGGCGGGCTGGCCCAGCAGAATATCGTGCGCCTGAGTTTCGGCGATCTGCAGGGAAGCCTTGAGCTTGGTGGGATCGATGACTTCGGCGACGGAGGTGCCGGCGGTGACGTGCTCGCCCACCGACACGGGGGTGGCCAGAGAAGCGAGCACGCCGGAGATGCCGGCCTTCACGTGCAAAGCATCTTCCTGGGACTGATAAAGGCCGAGCTGGGCCTTTGCCTGGTCGATCTTGGTCTGCTGCGAGGCGAGCTGGACTTTAATAGCCTGCTCATTGACGTTGAGCTGCTCGAGGCTGATCTGGTGTTGCGTCGTCAGCTGGTCGGCGGTGCTTTTCGACTGATCGAAGGTGAGGCCGCTGATGACGCCGAGCGCGTAGAGCTGCTTGTCGGTGTCCGCCGTGATCTCGGCCTGACCGTATTGAGCATTCACCTGGGCCGCGGCGGATTTCTTATCCATGAGCGTGCTCTGCAGCGTCGCCTGCAGGCTCTTGTAATCGGCCTGGGCTCCTACCAGAGCCAACTGGGCGTTGAGCAGTTGCTGCTGGAGCTGCGGGTCGGCGAGATCCATCAGGACGGTATCCGGCGTGACCCTGGCGCCGGGCAGCACGAGGATGCGGACCACGGTGGCGTCAGTCTGCGCGGGAATGAGCTCGATGCTGTCTTCGCGCGGAACCAGGGTGCCGAGGCCGTGGACCTGGACGATCATGTCGCCGCGCTTGACCGTGTCGGGCCAGATGGTGCTCGCGTCGATGCTGGGGATCGCAGGCTTGAGGCGCATGACGCCCCACGCGGCTCCGCCGAGGACGATGGCTGTGATGATGCCGACGACGATCTGGCGGCGGTGTTTCTTTTTCCGTATATCAGGCCGGGCGATATCCATGGATGTCTGCAGAAGTGCATGTACCTCGCCACTCTCGCTGACACGCTAAGTAAAAGATGGCGCAAGTATTAGACAGATGGTAGAGGATCATGGGCAGCAGGGGAAGTGGCCGGTTTTGGAGCGGAGTGTCCGAATGCGGACAGTCTCGAGTCAGCGAACGAGGGACGGGAGGCGCGGCTCGACCAGATCAACGATCTGCCGGTGAATGGCCTGGATGCTCTGATCGCCTTCAACAATGGAGACGCGATCGGGTTCGCGAGCGGCAATCTCCTGGTACTTGCGGTAGACGCGTCGGTGGAAAGCCTCGTCCTCCGATTCGAAGCGGCCTTCATTGGCGCCGGAGGCAGCGACGCGGTCGTTGCGGCGGCGAGCGCGGGCGAGGGAGCGGTCGAAGTCGGCGAGAAGCAGGATGGTGAGGTCGGGATTGAGGCCGCCGCACATGACCTGGTGCATGCGCAGGACGGGATCGCTGCCGAGCTGACGGCCTCCGCCCTGATACGCCTCGGTGGAGTCGGTAAAGCGGTCGCAGAGCACGATGCGGCCCTGGTGGAGCGCGGGACGGATGACTTCCGCGACAGCCTGGGCGCGGTCGGAGAACATGAGGCCCAGTTCGGCCATGGGGTCGAGACTCTCAGTGCGCGAGTCGAGGAGCAGCGCGCGGATGCGATCGCCGATGCGCGTGCCGCCAGGCTGGCGGGTGACGGTGACGGCGCGCCCCTGACGCTCGAGATGCGCGGCGAGCTTGCGGATCTGCGTGGATTTGCCGGAGCCGTCGAGCCCCTCGAAGGTGAGAAAAAAGCCGCGCATAGGAGCAGGGTACAGGGTGCAGGGCCGCGCGTGGGCAATTGGGAGGCTTTAGCTGACTGCGGTGGGCAGCTTCAGCAGGCGTTCCGCATTGCCGTGGGCGATTTTGTGCAGGTCGGCGGGATTGATGGGAAGCGAGTCGAGAAAGCGGCGGCCGACTTCGGTGGGGCTGAAGGGGTAATCGATGGAGAAGAGGATGCGGTCGGCGCCGACCACCTGCAGAGCGCAGAGGAATGGCGGGACGGTGAAGTATCCGCTGGTGGTGATGTGCACGTGCTGGTGGAAGATTTCGGCGACCGAGCGGGAGAGCTTGTGGCCGGCGCGGGAGAGAACGGAATTGGCGCGGGCCAGCGAATAGGGCAGGTCTTCGCCCATGTGTCCGATGATGAGCTGCAGGCGCGGGAAGCGATCGAAGAGACCGGTGACGATGAGGCGGAGAACGTGCATGCCGGTTTCGACGTGCCACCCCCAGCCGGCGGTGGAGAGCATGAAGCCGAGGACTTCAGGCAGGCCGGTGAAATAGCTCTGATAGACGGGCGTGGGCGGCGGCGCGGGATGCAGATAGACGGGGATTTCCAGTGCATGCGCGGCTTCCCAGAACGGCGTGAAGCGGGGATGGTCGAGGAAGTGGCCGTCGACGGCGCCGTTGACCATGACTCCGACGAAGCGGTGCTGGCGGATGCAGCGCTCCAGTTCGAGGGCGGCTGCCCCGGGATCCTGGAGGCTGAGCGCGGCGAAGGCGGCGAAGCGCGTGGGGTGGGCGCGCACGGCGTCGGCCATGGCGTCGTTGGCGTCGCGGGCGAAGGACGCGGCGGTTGCGGCGTCGAGGTGGTCAAGGTCGCCGCCCGCGAGGGAGGGCACCTGCAGGTCGATGCCTGCGGCGTCCATGTCGGCGAGACGGACCTGGCCGAGGTCGGTGAGTTTGGTGCGCACCTTCTGCATGTACTCATTGGCGGTGAGGTCGCGCTGCGAGTGGGCGTCGACGGCGCGAAGGAACGCGGGCAGGGAGCAGTGTTCTTCGAGGGTGATGGTGCGCATAGCGTCAGCGTAGTTGGATGGGGGGAAGAGGGCAACGGTCACAGGGAAATCGAGCGGTGAGCAGGTTTTTGCGCTTTGCTCGATAATGCTTGACAGTAGGTGTACTAGGTGAAATAGTACGGACGATGATTCCTTTCAGGGTCACATTTCGCGGCGGCCTGTCGATCTTCGAGCAGGTGGTGTACGCGTCGAAGAAGGCGATGGTGTCGGGGCAACTGCGGCCCGGCGATCCGTACCCCTCGGTGAGGGCGCTGAGCCGGGAGCTGAAGATCAATCCAAATACGGCGCACAAGATCGTGGCTTACCTGGTGAACGAGGGATTTCTGGAGACGCGGCCGGGGATCGGGACGGTGGTGGCGGAGCTGCCGGATTCGAGCCGGAAGCAGCGGGCCGAACTGCTGGGGCAGGAGATTGAAGAACTGGTGGTGGAAGCGAAACGTCTGGGGATTGAGACCGACGAGGTGGTGGGAGCGATTCTGGCGCACTGGGAGCGGCTGAGCAGCAGCGATGGAGCGAACGACAGGGGGCGGAGAGAGCGATGACGGCGACGATCCGGACAGAGGGGCTGACGAAGCGGTTCGGGAGAATGGAGGCGCTCAGCGGAGTGGAGCTGGCGGTGCCGGAGGGCGCCATCTACGCGCTGGTGGGCGCCAACGGGGCGGGGAAAACCACGCTGATCAAGGTGGTAATGAATTTGCTGGAGGCAACGGCGGGGCGCGCGGAGGTGCTGGGGATGGATGCGCAGCGGCTGCGCGGCAAGGCGCTGAGCCGGATCGGATACGTGAGCGAGAACCAGGAATATCCCGAGTGGATGACGTTGGCGGCCATGCTCGAGTACGTGCGGCCGTTCTATCCGGGATGGGACCGCGAGCTGGAAAAGCATCTGGTGCGGCAATTCGAGCTGCCGCTGGACCGGAAGCTGAAGCATCTGTCGCGCGGCATGCGGATGAAAGCAGCGATGGCGTCGGCGCTGGCCTTCCGGCCGGAGCTGCTGGTGCTGGACGAGCCGTTTTCGGGGCTGGATCCACTGGTGCGGGACGAACTGATGGAGGGATTGCTGGACCGGTCGCCGGAGACGACGATTTTTCTTTCCTCGCACGATCTGGCGGAGATCGAGAGCGTTTCCAGCCATGTGGGCTTTCTGGAACAGGGACGGTTACTGTTTTCGGAAGAGATGGCGGCGCTGGCGCAGCGGTTCCGGGAAGTGACCGTAACCCTGGGTGATGAGAAGCCGGCGCGGGAGCGGTTGCCGGAACAGTGGTTGCAGTATGAAGCGTCGGATTCGGTGGTGCGGTTTGTGCACAGCGCGTGCCGGGGCGAAGGCACGGCGGCAGAGCTGCGGGAGATGTTTCCATCGGCGCGGGAGATCGAGATGGAACCGATGCCGCTGCGGTCGATTTTTGTGGCCATCGCGCGCGAGCGGCGGGCGCAGCGGGTGGGAGCGGCAGCGGTGAAAGAAGGGAGCCGGGCATGAACCAGGTAGCGCATATTTTCGCGAAGGACACGCGGAAGCACTGGCCGGAAATTGCGATTTTGCTGGCTGCGACCACGACATGGGTATGGATGACGCCGTACTCGTGGGAATGGACAATGACGAACCTGCCCGCGGAGGGTGCGCGTGCGGCGCTGGTGGGGCGGCTGCTGCTGGCGGGTCTGTCGGCTTTGCTGGTCTCGCTGATGTGGTGGATTCTGACCTCGCGGGTGGTGCAGGGCGAGAACCTGGTGGGCGACACGCAGTGGTGGGTGACGAAGCCTTACGAGTGGCAATGCCTGGTGGCGGCAAAGGCGCTGTTTCTGGCGGCATTCGTTGGAGCGCCGATGCTGGCAGCGGACTGGATCCTGCTGGCGGAGGCGAATCTGCGGCCGCAGGCGCATCTCGCGGGGCTGGCGCTCCGCATCCTGCTGCTGGCGTGCTTTGTCGTGCTGCCGCTGGCGGCGCTGGCGGCGGTGACGTCGACGTTTGCGCGCATGACGCTGACAGCGATCGGGACGGCGCTGGTGCTGGGTGTGAATGCCGCGGTGCTGGGAGGGGTGGAGCGGAACACGTTCCCGTCGCGGCTGGGGCTGCTGGGGGTTCCGGTGGTGCTGGGCGTGATGGCGGGAGCGGTGGTGTTCCAGTATGCGCGGCGGCGGACGTGGCAGTCGCGCGGATGGCTGCTGGCGGCATTGGCGCTGACCGTGGGGGGAGGATATCTGGCATTCAGCCCGGCGCTGGTGGCGCTGGAGTTTCCGCAGGGTGGGGTATCGCCGATCCAAATTGGGCTCGATGAACAACCCACCATCGCCATGCGGACTGAGGCGAACCGCGTGAGCCTGACGGTGCCGTTGACGATTGCGGGAGTACAGCGGGGCTCCGGAGCACAGATGGATGCGGTGCGGGTGACGATGGAGACGGCGCAGGGGCGCACCTGGAGTTCCGGATGGGAAGCGCAGTACGGCGAGCGCTATATGTCGGTGCATGTGACCACGTCGGAAACGACGAGCAGCGGAGCGAGGCCGGAAGTTGGCCCGCCTCCGGTGAGCCGCGTCGCTCCGGCGAGAGGCGAGATTTACCTTGGTCCGACGAATGGGATGGTGGATCTGGGGATTGATCGCGCGTTCTACGATATGGCGCGAGCGGAGCCGGTGACACTGCACCTGGAGTTCGCCGTGACGGAGTTGAAAGCCGGAAACCCGGTTGTGGTTCCCATGCAAAACAGCGATTTTGCGGTGCCGGGGCTGGGGGAGTGTTCGCCACTGTGGAACGCAGTGACCAGCAGGGAATTTGGAGTTCGCTGCCGGAGCGCACTGCGGCAGCCGGAGCTGACGTTTGTTCAAACGACGTGGACCGATGGTCCGTGCCAGGCGAATGGCGCGGGAGGAGACCTTTCCGGATCGGCGTGGATGGGGGATTTGTCGGACGTGCCGGCCGAGTTCGGGTTGTCGCCGGTGAGCGATATTCCGGCGGTTCTGAGCAACGTGAGCGCGCCCGTCGGACCGGGACAGCCGCCCGTTCCGCGGCAACTGTGTCCGGGGACGCCGATCACGTTTACGCAGTATAGAGTTGCGGGGCGGACGCGCGTGGAGACGACGCTCCGGAACATTACTCTGCCGGAGTGGAAATAGGCGGAGAACCGGAGGCATCGCGTCGCGACGAGAGCGCCTGTCGGGCCTTCTCTGGTGGGATCAGGTCCGGGCTGCGAGGCGAGCCGGGTTCGGCGTATCGCTGATGCGTCCGGCTTCCACATCGGCGAGCAGCGCGCGGAGCCAGCGCAGGTCGAGACGGGACTGATCCGCCATGTGCTGCATGAGGTGGCGGCTGCCGGTGGGCAGCATTGTGGCCCACTGCCGGCGCAATTTCCGTATCTCGACCAGCCGCGCATTCTGCCTGTCGATCTGCAAGCGCAAGGCCTGAGCGACCACGCTGAGGTCGGCGAGATGCAGGAAGAGCATCGGCCCGTACAGCGTCTCCCGCAGGTCTCCCTCGGCGGCAAACTGTGCGTGCAGAAGATCGCGAAAGTGGTCGCGCCCGCGCGGAGTGATGCGGTAAACGGTGCGCATACCGCCTCGGGCGACGCGCTGGTGGGCGACCGCGGTTAGCAGGCGGCGCCGAGCCAGCTGGCGCACGGCGTAGTAGAGCGTGCCCACGTCCACATCGGTAAAGCACTCGATCATGGCCTGGGTCAGGCGTCGCCTGATCTCGTAGGGATGAAAATCGCCGCGGTGCAGAACGCCCAAAATATATAATTCTGCTTTCATTAGTGTAATTGTACTATTATGATTAGATCAAAGGAGAAATAGTGCGATGAAGCGTTCCATTCTCGCCACCCTTGCAGGACTCCTCACGTGGGTTGTAGTGGTCTCCGTGATCGACCGCGTGCTGCGCCTGAGCCTGCCCAACTACACCGCCGCCGAACACACGCTCCAGTTCACGCTGGGCATGAAGTGGGCACGCCTCGCGATGGCCATCGTGACCTCACTGGCGGCCGGCGCCGTTACACGCTGGGTATCGCCATCGGGCCGCTGGGCTCCGTTCATCGTGGGCGGCGTGGTGCTGGCGCTGTTTCTGCCCGCGCACATCGCCATCTGGAGCAAGTTTCCGGTGTGGTATCACCTGACATTTCTGCTGACGATCATTCCGGCGGTGTGGGTGGGTGCGTGGATGATCGCACGCCGGGGCCAGAACCCGCAGGCGGAGGTGTAACGGTCTCTACGCGCGGCTGTGGACCGGCTGCCACTGATTCGTGCGGGCTGAGGTGAAAATCGCGTCGATCACCGCCATGTTGGCGATGCCGTCTTCCAGCGGAACGGGAAGCGGCGCACCCTCGAAGACCGCGCGGGCAAAGTCGTCGCCCTGCAGCGTGTACTGGTTGGCGATCGGGAAGGTTTCGGTGACGATGCCGCCGCCGAAGATATCGCGTCCATCGTCGATGAAGAGGCGGGTGGGGCGTTCTACGGGAGCGTTGAAGGGGATTTCGATCTCGATGCGGCCGCGCGTGCCGCAGAAGTGGGCGCGCTGATAGGGGACGAGCTGGGTACCGCAGGTGAAGATGGCGTGCCCGGCAGGGAATTCGAGAATGGCGGAGGTGAGGCGGTCGGTGCCGAGTTCGGGGTCGCGGTCGATGAGGCCGCAGACACGCGTGGGCTGCTGGGCAAAGCCGGTGCGTGCGGCCTGGATGCAGTAGCAGCCGATGTCGTAGAGAGCGCCGCCGCCGGTTTCCGGGCGATTGCGGATGTTGGCAGGATCGACGTTGTAGTAGCTGAAGAAGACCGTCACGGAGCGGAGCGGGCCGATGCGGTCCTCGTCGAGGAGCTGGCGCAGGCGCAGCCACTGCGGATGGGAGCGGATCATGAAAGCCTCGCCGATGAGGACGCCGGTGCGATCGCGGACGGCGAGCAGGGATTCGGCTTCGGCGAGGTCCATGCTGAGCGGTTTCTCGCACAGGACGTGCTTGCCGGCTTCGGCGGCGCGGATGGTCCACGGGACATGAAGCTGGTTGGGGAGCGGATTGTAGATGGCGTCGATGGCGGGGTCGGCTAGGAGTTCCTCGTAGGAGCCGTAGGCGCGCGGGATGCCATGAGCAGCGGCGGTTTCGCGAGCTTTTGCGAGATCTCGGGAAGCGATGGCGGCGACTTCGCAGAGCTCGCCATGCTGCAGGGCGGGAATCACTTTGCGGAGGCCGATGGAGGCGGTGGAGAGAATTCCCCAGCGAAGCTTTTTGCTCATAAGGCGATGATAAGGCGGGGCGAGACGCGATGGGTTAACGCGTGCCGCCGCCGACGAACTGAACGATCTCGAAGCGGTCGCCTTCAGCGATGGGGGTGTTGGGCCAGGCGAGACGGGTGACGATGGAGCCGTTGTGTTCGACGGCGACGCGATCTGGCTTGATGGCGAGCGCGGCGAGAAGATCCTGGAGGGTGGCGCTGGCGGAGAGCGTGGGCAAGTCGCGCGGCTGGCCGTTGATGACGAGCTGCATGGTTTGAGGGTAGCAGGCGAGCGTCGCAGCTCTGGCGCGGACTCGCCGCGCCGGGGATCAGCGCAGGAGATGCCAGAGGTGCCAGCTCGAGAAGCCAACCAGCGCGATGGCGCACTCGAGGGCGAGCGCAAAGGCGAGGCCGCGGAAGGCGCCGAGAGGGCGGTCGGAGAACGGAGGCTCGCGATCGGGGAGGGTGCGGAGATCGGCGTCGCGCGGGAGAGAAGTGAGATTGGGAAAGCGGAAAGTGGAGTCGAGGGACCGAGCGGACATACAGTCCTCCTGCAAAGACGGTATCGGCGGGAGGGAGCGGCAGCATGAACGCGCAGGGGAAGATTGCGGATGCTGTAGCAAAACGGGACGCAGGATGGTCGAAGAGCCGAACTGGGAAGCGAATTTGGCGGATTTTCAGGGGGCCCCTTTGCGAGAAATCGCCGGCTTGAAAGGTCTCCGTAGGTTCCGAATGCCCTCTAATGCACGATGCCCACGCTCGAAGCGGGCCAGTAGATGAAGTCGGCTTTGCCGTAGATGAAGTCGCGGTCGACAGGGCCGAAGTCGCGGCTGTCGCTGGAAATGGAGCGGTGGTCGCCCATCACGAAAAATTCATCGGGAGGGACGACCAGCGCGGCCATGGAACGCGTGTCGCGGTAGCGGCGGGGAACGTAGGGCTCTTTCAGAGGTACGCCGTTGACAATCACCTGGCCGCGATTGATGGAGATGGTGTCGCCGGGAAGCCCGATGACGCGCTTGATGTAGCTCCGCTCCGGGTCGCGGGGATAGTGGAAGACGACGATGTCGTCGCGGTGGATGGTTTCGAAGCGGAAGAAGAATTTGTTGATGAAGAGGCGGTCCTGATCGCGCAGCTCGGGTTGCATGCTGGTGCCTTCGACGCGAACCGGCTGGTAGAGGAAGGTGACAATCACAAACGAAGCGACGCAGGCGATGGCGACGTCGCGAAGCCACACCCGAAGAAATCCCTTACGCAAAAAGGAAGCCCTCACGGTCAGCTGCAGCCCAGGCTGCCGGCGGGGCAGACCATGTGCGGGTGGAGGGTGGGCTTGCCGAGCACGTTCTGCCCCTGCGAAGTGGCGGGGACCAGCGAGGTCGGCCCGTTGAGGTTCGATTCCTGAAGGAGCAGCGGGCGCTGGAGCACCATCTCGACCTGGCTGCCGGAGGGGATGTGAACCTCCGCGCCGTGGGTGAAGAGCGCGACGACGCCGGCAGCGGCGAGGCCGGCGGCTGCACCCTCGAGGCCTCCGGCGAGCGGGTGCCCGGACTCGAGACCGCCGACGGAGCCGATGGTGGCACCGGTGGGCACAGCAATTTTGGCGGCTTCCTCGGCATTGTGCCCCTTGTTGCTGCCGCCGTCCTGCTGGATGGTACCCTCGTCGCCTTTCACGCTCTCGTGCCGGGCGCCGGGAAGGCTGTTGACGACGCCGGGAATATCAACCACCGAGCCGTTGGGAAAGATCATCGAGGTGAAGTGCATGTTGAGCTGGGCCTTTTTGCCGAAGCCGCGGCCGGGGCGCACGACGCTGTCCACCACTCCCTGGACATAGACGCCGGCGGGGACAACAACGCGATTGCCAACCACGACGGGGAAGGTGGAGATGAGGTAAACGCCGTCGCCGGGGCGGGCGCTGCTGGTGTCAATGGCGCTGCGCAGCTCGAGGAGCACGCGGGTTCCGGCGGGCACCTGGATGGTTGCAGGCTGCACAGGGGCGGCTGGGGCGGTCTGAGCCGAGGCCGGAGCTGGCGTCGGGGCGGCGGGTTGCGCAGGCGAGGCGGATTGGGCGGCGGCGACGGCGGCTGTGAGCAGGAGCGCGGGAAGTGTGAGGCGGTGATGGGTCATGGCGGTCTCCCGGGGAGCCGGCTTTCCTTCATTTTGCATGAAAGCGGGCCGCAGCGGTTCTGCGGATGAAAAACGGGCTCAGGGTTGGACGGCTGGAACGGGAGACGGGTGAGCGGGGAGAGCGCGGAGCTGAGCGCACAGACCTCAGGGCTCAGAAAAGACGGCACAGAGCGAAATGCTCTGTGCCCGGGATGGAGATTGCGGGAGCGTCAGTTCTTGACGCGGACCTTTGGCTCGACCGACATGCCGGGGCGGAGCAGGTGATCCTTGTTCTGCTCGGGTTTGGTGAGATCGATGCGGACGGGGATGCGCTGCACGACCTTCACGTAATTACCGGTGGCATTTTCCGGCGGGAAGAGGCTGAGCTCGGAGCCGGTGGCGCCGCCGATCTGCGTCACCTTGCCGTCGTAATCGCGGTCGTAGGCGTCGACATGGATGGTGACCGGCTGGCCTGGGCGCATATGTTGAAGCTGGGTTTCCTTGAAGTTGGCGGTGATCCAGATGTCGTCGAGGGAGACAAGGGTCATCATCGCCTGGCCGACGGCGACGTTCTGGCCGGGCTGCACGCTTTTGGTGGTGATGATGCCGGCGGTGGGAGCGGAGATGAGGCAGTATTCGAGGTTGAGTTTGGCCTGGGCGAGGGCGGCGCGCGCCTGATCGACCTGTGCGGCGGCCTGATCGGCTTTGGCTTTCTGGATCTCGACCTGCTGGGGCGCGGTTTTGGCGTAGTTCAGCGAAGATTCGGCCTCGGTGACGCGATCGTGGGCCACGCGCACGGCGTCCTGAGCTGCGACCACATCGGCCTGAGATTCATCGACGGCGGCCTTGTCCGCTTCGGCAGCGGCTACGGCTGCATCGTACTGCTGTTTGGAAATGACGTCATTGCGCACGAGGGGCGTGTAGCGCTCAAGGTCAAGCCGGGCCTTCTCGTAGTTGGCCTGATTCTGGACGACGCGCGCCTCATCGGCTCTGAGCTGGTTTTCGGCCTCGGTGACGGATTCGCTGGCGCTGGCGACGTCGATGCCGGCGTTGTTGAGATTGGTGCCGGTGTTGACGTGGATGACGGGGACGTTGACGCGCGCGGCCTCGTAGCTGGCCTCAGCGGATTCAAGATTGGCCTCGGCCTGCTGCAGCGCGGTCTCGTAGTCGCTGGGATCGATCTCCACAAGTTTGTCGCCGGCATTGACGTACTGGTTCTGCTGCACGTAGACGTCTTCCACGTGGCCGACGATGCGGGAGCTGATCTGGACCAGGTTGCCGTCGACCTGTGCGTCGTCGGTGTCCTCGTAATAGGTGGAGTGCCACCACCACAGGAGCGCGCCGACCACAAGGATGGCGACCACGCCAATGATGATGAAACGGCGGCGAGGCCGGGACCGCTGGCCCTCAGGCTGCTCTTCAATCGGTTCGGACTGCTCGGTATGCTGCTCCGCCACGCTTACTTTCCTCCCACGTAATCCTTGTAACTGGTCTGGGCAACGCCGAGGGCGCGCGCCAGAGATAACTTCGCGATGTTGTGCTGGTACAACGCAGCGACGTACTGCTGATCGGCCTGGGCCACAGACTGCTGCGCCTGAGACACGGCCAGATTATCGGAAACGCCGGCCTTGTACCGCTGCTGGGCTTCGCTGAGAGCTTCGTTGGCCAGGTCGACGTTGCTTTTGGCCACGGCAACCAGCTTTTCCGCAGCCTGGATGTCGAGGATGCTGTCGCGGACGTCCGCGGCGATCTGGCCGCGCATGTCGCTGAGGCGCGCGCGCTCCTGGTCGAGCTGGGACTGCGCCTGTTTGGCGTCGCCGCGCAGCCTGGCTTCCTCGAAAAGCGGGGCGTTGAGCGAGCCGACGGCGTCGCCGGTGCCGTGCGAATGCGACGGGTTGATGCCGATGTCGCCGTAATCGCCGGAGAAGCTGACGGTGGGCAGGCGCTCATCGGTTGCGGCTTTGCGGGCATGCTCGGCGGCGGCCACCTGCTGCTCGAGGGCTTTCAGGTCGGCACGATTCGCGAGAGCCTGCTGCACGGCGGTATCGGGATCGAGGTGATCGAGGGCCGCGTAGGGCGCCCGGTCGGTGAGGTCGAACTGCTGCGCGAGGGGCAGGCCGATGGCGCGGGCGAGAGCGATTTTGTCCTTCGCCCAGGCGTTGCGCGCGGCGATGAGGGTTTGTTCCTGAGTCTGATAGTCGACGCGGGCGCGCAGCTCATCGAGGAGCGGGGCGGTGCCGGCCTGATGGTTCGCAACGGCCTGGTCGAGGGAGACCTTCGAGGTGTTGACCTGGGCCTGGGCGGACTGGATGAGCGCGGCATCCGCGATGACGGTGAGATAAGCGTTGCCGACGGTGAGAACGACGAGGTCGCGAGAATCCTGCGCGGAGAGATTGGCGGCCTGGAAGTTATGTTTTTGCGCGAGGTAGTTCTGGAGCGCGGAAAGGTTCAGCAAAGTCCAGTCCAGGCTGCCACGGATGTCGGTGTAGCCGTAGGGGCCGATGATAGCCGGGAAGCCCGGGATGCGGAGACCCTCCGCCTGGAGATCGCTTTCCTGATCGGCTTCCTGGATTTTTCCGGTGACGGTGGGCAGCAGCGCCTGCAGCTGTTCCAGGCGCGCGCCGCGGACCGAAGTGATGTTCTGGCTGGTGAGGATGAGGCCAAGGTTGTAGCGGAGGCCGCGCTGGATGGCGTCGTCGAGGGAGAGAGGGAGGATCCCCGGGGTAACTTGCTGCGTGCTGACGCTGCCCTGATAGGTGGAAGTGTCAATGGCCGGCTGGGGAATCTGGACGGGCGCAGCGGGGGTGCTGACTCCGCTGGCCGAGGGCGGCGCCTGGGCGAAGGCCGCTGTCGCCAGCAACAAGGCCGCGAGCGGCGTCATGCGCAGGAATCGAATTGGGGTAGCTATGGCCTCCGGCACGAAAACGAACCCTTTCAGCAACAATCTCAAAAATCAGGCTTTCCCGGCAGGGTCTTTGCTTTGGATGCACCCTGTTTTGGAAAAAATTCAAAAGAATCTCTGACATAAGAGTATCGGAAGGATACCGGGCTTCGGGGAGAAAAAGGTAATGGGTGGCTGTAAGCCGGCAGCCGGTGGCCTGTAGCCCGTGTCTCGGGCGATCCTGACATTGAGAGTCCGCAGGAGGAAACTGCTTACCAGCACGGTGCGCGAGGGAAGCGGCCGATCAGGCGACGGGATTGACGAGGGCGCCGATGCCTTCGATGGCGATGCGAACGATGTCCCCGGGCTGGAGCGTGAAGGAGTCAGGCGGGACAACCCCGGTACCGGTGAGAAGAAAGCAGCCGGTGGGGAAGGTCTGGTCGCGGTAGAGATAATCGACCAGCTCCTGGGGCTGGCGTTTCATTTGCGCGAGAGTGGTTGCGCCGGAAAATGCGGTTGCGGCGGAGCGTTCGATCTCAATGGAGATGCTGGTGTCTGCGGGGAGCGGATCCTGGCTAATGAGGATGCCGGGACCGAGCGCGCAACTGCGGTTGTAGACCTTGGCCTGAGGCAGGTAGAGCGGGTTCTGGCCCTCGATGTCGCGGGAGCTCATGTCGTTGCCGATGGTGTAGCCGGCGATGCGGCCGCCGGGATCGATGAGGAGGGCCAGTTCGGGCTCGGGAACGGACCAGCTCGCATCGCTGCGCAGGCCGACTGTGCCGTACGGGCCGACTACTTTGTGAGCCACGGATTTGAAGAACAACTCCGGGCGCTCGGCAGAGTACACGCGATCGTAGAAGTCGCCGCCGCCGGCGTCTTTGGATTCCGCCATCCTCGCGGCGCGACTGCGCAGATACGTGACGCCGGCGGCCCAAACCTCCTGAGTTCCAATGGGCGGAAGCAATTTGGATTCGTCGACGGGCGCGGCAGTGGGCGCGGTGTGCGCAAGCGAGGCAAGATATGCGTGAAAATCGTCGCGGGCGAGGAGATCGTCGAGAGACCTTTCCGGGACGGCGTGGAAATGACGCTCGTGTTCGAGGATGAAGCCGGCGGCGGTGCGGAAGAGGATCATCGGTTCTCCGGAAATGGGGTCACGGCGTTTCGGGTTCTGCTGTGTACGAACGCGCCTGGCTGCGCGGCAGCGGATGCACACCGAGCAGCAGCGCTCCCGCCACGATAAGCGAAAGCGCCATGAGAAGAAAGCCGTCCTGGGATTTGCCGGTGAAGGCCTGCAGCAGGCCAACCAGGTATGTGCCGAAGAATCCGCCGAGCGCGCCGCAACTGTTGATGAGGGCGATGGTCTCGCCGGCGACGTTGTTCGGCAGAAGCTCGGGAATCATGGCAAAGAACGGGCCGTAGGGCGCGTACATGCAGGCTCCCGCGACGATGAGGCAGACATAGGCAAATGTGAACGAGTGGCCGGCGGTGAAGAAGGAGCCGAGCATGGCGAGTCCGGCGAGAGCGAGCAACGGCCAGACGAATGCGCGGCGGCGCGCGGTACGGTCGGAGAAATGGCCAACCGCGAGCATGAGTAGCACGCCGGCGAGATACGGCGCGGCGGAGAGCAGGCCGGTGATATCGATGGCAGTTCCGGTCGCATTGCGAATAACGACCGGAAGCCAGAGAACGAAGCCGTAAATGCCGAGGCTCCAGAAGAAGTATTGGATGCAAAGGAGAACGACATTTTTCTGGCGGAAGGCGATGCGGAGGTTGGCGATGCGCGGCAGGGACTGCTGCTCGCGGTCGAGTTCGCTCTCGAGCGTAGTGAGCGCGGAAGGCGTCATCCAGCGGGCCCGGCGCGGCGTGTCGCGGATGAGCACCAGCCAGAAGAAGCCCCACACAACGGCGACCATCCCTTCGAGGATGAAGGCCCACTGCCAGCTGGTGGCGCGGATGAGGAAGCCGGTGACGGCGGACATCCAGAGCACGGTGAGCGGATTGGCGAGCATGAGGAGAGTGTTGGCGCGGGACCGCTCGGCGCGGGTAAACCATCGCGTGAGCAGGATGAGCAGCGCGGGGAAGACGAAGCTTTCCGCGGCGCCCAGCAGCAGTCGGTCGGCGGCGAGCAGCCAGAACTGGCGGATCACGCCGGTGAGAGCGGCGAAGGCTCCCCACGCGATAAGCGCGACGAAGATGAGCAGGCGCGCGCTGTACCGGCGAACTAGGATGACGCCGGGAATCTGGGGAAAGAAGTAGCCGAGGAAGAAGAGCGCGCCCAGCAGCGCGGAGCGGTATCCGCTGATGTGGAGGGATGCAGCCAGACCGGCGGCGGCGCCGAAGCCGTAGTTGGCGCGATCGAGATACGCGAGGCTGTAGGTGACGAAGACGGCGGGAAGGATGCGGGCCCAGCGCAGGCGCAGATCGGGATCGTTGGAGAGGGGCGAATCCATGAAGATTCCCGCGGCGCGCGCGAGCAGGACAGCGCCGGGGAATCAGTAGATCACACGCAGCAGGATTATGCCGAGCCCTTGAGCGCCAGCTCGATGAGCGTCTTCTGCTCCATCTCGTGCGCCTTGGCGCTGCCGGTGGCGGGGCTGGCGGCGGCGGAGCGCTTGACGCTGAGGACCTGGCGATTGCCTGCGATCCGGCGCAGGCGCGGCATGGCGTAGGAGAACGCGCCCATGTTGGCCGGCTCCTCCTGGACCCAGACGATCTCGCGTGCGGCGGGATGCGCTTCGATGGCGGCGCGCAGCTCGGCTTCGGGCCAGGGATAGAGCTGATCGAGGAAGACGATGCCGATGGTCGTGTCCTTGCGTTTAGCGCGCTCCACGCGCAGCTCGTGGCCGACTTTGCCGGTGGCGATGAGCAGACGCTGAGCGTTCTGAATTTCCGTTTCGGGCAGAACCGGCAGGAAGCGCGAGCGTGAGAAGTCAGCGATGGGCGAAAGCGCATCAGGATGGCGCAACATGCTTTTCGGCGTGAAGACGATGAGGGGTTTGCGCCACGACCGCAGTGCCTGGCGGCGCAGCAGGTGGAAATACTGCGCGGCGCTGGATGGCTGGCAGATCTGAATATTGTCGCGTGCGGCGAGCTGGAGGTAGCGTTCGACGCGGGCGCTGGAATGCTCCGGGCCCTGGCCCTCGTAGCCGTGCGGCAACAGCAGAGTGAGGCCGCTGAGCAGGCCCCACTTGTCCTCGGCGGCAGAGAGAAACTGATCGATAACGATCTGCGCGCCGTTGGCGAAGTCGCCGAACTGCGCTTCCCACAGCACCAGAGCTTCGGGGTAGTCGCGGCTGTAGCCGTACTCGAAGCCGAGAACGCCGGCCTCGGAAAGGATGGAGTTATAGACGCTGAAGTGCGCCTGATTGGCGTCGAGGTGGTTGAGGGGGATGAAGCGCTGCTCGTTCTCAACATCGATGAGGACGCTGTGGCGCTGGTTGAAGGTGCCGCGCTGCGAGTCCTGGCCGCTGAGACGCACGGGCGTTCCGTTCAGAAGCAGGGAACCGAAAGCAACCGCTTCGGCCATGCCGTAGTCGAAGGAGTGCTTGCCCTGGCCCATGGCGGCGCGCTGTTCGAGCAGCTTTTTGATCTTGGGGTGGACGTGGAAGCCTTCAGGGTACGAAGCCAGCTTCGCGGCGATGGAGGCGATGGCGTCGCGGTCGAGGGCAGTGTCGACTTCGAGCTCGGGGCGCCAGCAACCGCCCTGGTAGGAACGCCAGTAGTCTGGCATCTCGATGAGGACGGGCTTTTTGCGGGCCGTGGTGGCTTTTTTCTGCGCTTCGGTGAATTCCGTGTGCAATTCCTGCGCGAGCGGCACGGGATCGACCCCGATCTGGCGCGCATACAGTTCGTAGAGCGGCGGGTGATCCTTGATGCGTGCGTAGCGAAGGGGCTGCGTCACGGTGGGGTCGTCGACCTCGCTGTGGCCGTGGCGCCGGTAGCCGATGAGGTCGATGACTACGTCGGTGTGGAACTGATAGCGATACTCGGCGGCGAGAGCGGCAACACGCACCACGGCGGCGGGATCTTCGGCGTTGACGTGGAAGATGGGAACGGGCAGACGCTTCGCAAGATCCGTGGAGAAGCGCGTGGAGTTCGATTCGTCGGGCTCGGCAGTGAAGCCGATGAGGTTGTTGACGACGATGTGAATGCCGCCGCCAACGGAGTAGCCCTCGATGCCGGCGAGGTTCATGGTTTCCGCCCAGATGCCCTGGCCGGCGAAAGCGGCATCGCCGTGGATGACGACGGAGAGCACGCGCTCGCGGCCATCGGGACCGACTCGATCCTGGCGGGCGCGGGTGCGGCCCATGGCGACGGGATCGACAGCCTCCAGGTGCGAGGGATTGGAAGCGAGGTGCAGCGCGACGGCTGTGCCGTTGCGGGCCGCGAAGGTGCCGGTGGCGCCCACGTGGTACTTCACGTCGCCGCCGCCGAGAATGCTGCGCGGGTCGACGTCTTCGAAGCGGGTGAAGATGTCGACGGGGGATTTGCCGAAGGTGTTCACCATGACGCTGAGGCGTCCGCGATGGCTCATCCCCATGATGGAGCGCTCGCAGCCGAGTTCCGCGGCGCGGTTGAGCAGCTCATCGAGGAAGGGAATGAGCGCGGTCACGCCTTCGAGAGAAAAGCGCTTGGTGCCGAGATACCGAGACTGGATGACCTGCTCGAAGAGGTCGGCGCGGGCCAGCAGGCCCAGGATGCGCTGGGTGTCGACCGCCGGAGGATTGGCTTCGAGGCGCGCGGCGAGCCATTCGCGGCGCTCGGGGTCTGGAATGTGCATGAATTCCGCGCCGATGGTGCCGGCGTAGCAATGGCGCGCCTCGGCGGCGAATTCGTTGTCGAGGTCCAGCTCCGGAACCGGAAGAGGAGCGAGGTACTGGCCGAGAGGATCGAGGTTAGCCTGGAGGAAACCCCAGCGGCGGAAGGCATCGAAGGTCTGCTCGCGCAGGGACGCAGACGAGAGTTCACGCGAAATGGAGGAAGTCGTCATTCGGAATAAAAGTCCAGTCGTATGAAGGTCCGGTGGGAATCCGGATGGGGAACAATGGTCGATGCAGCGGCCCTGAACTGGGTGCTTCTCTTTTGATTTTACGCGCAGGAAAACGATGCGGCGCGCAGGCAAACAGCAAGAGCCGGCCATGTGCCGGCCCCAATGATGCTTTCGCGCTCAGCGCTGTTCGATGGGAACGTAGCGGACGGGGTATTCGGGTCCGGTGTACTCGGCGCGAGGGCGGATGAGGCGGTTGTCGTCGAGCTGCTCCATCACATGGGCGGCCCAGCCGGCGATGCGGCTGACGGCGAAGATTGGCGTGAAGAGGTCGATGTCGATGCCGAGGGTGGTGTAGGTGGAAGCAGAGTAGAAGTCGACGTTGGCGTTCAGCTTCTTCTCGTTCTTCACGAACTCCTCGATGCGGCGGGACATCTCGTACCACTTGGTGTTGCCGGAGTCGCGGCTGAGCTGTTCCGACATGCGGCGCAGATGCGTGGCGCGCGGATCTTCGGTCCGGTAGACGCGATGGCCGAAGCCGAAGACCTTCTTCTTCTGAGCGAGCAGGCTGCGAACGTATTCGACGGGATCGCCGCCCTGCTTGGCGATGTCGAAGAGCATCTTCATCACGGCTTCGTTGGCGCCGCCGTGCAGCGGGCCTTTGAGGGCGCCGATGGCGCCGGTGATGGCCGAATGCATGTCCGACAGTGTCCCGGCGATAACTCGAGCGGCAAAGGTGGACGCATTGAACTCGTGATCTGCGTGGAGGATAAGGGCAATATCGAAAGTATTGGATGCGGCCGGGATGGGCTTCTCGCCGTGGAGCATCCAGAGGAAATTGGCGGCGTGGGGGAGGGCCGGATCGGGCTCAACGATCTTCTTACCCTTGCGGATGCGGTCGAAGGCGGCGACCAGCATCGCCATTTGCGCGGTGAGCGCGAAAGACTTGCGCACGTTGGAGTCGTGATCGACGGCGGCTTCATCCGGATCGTACGCGCTGAGGGCGGAGACGGCGGTACGCAGCGCCTCCATGGGCGTGATGGATTTGGGCAATGCCCGGAACAGGTCGTAGATTTGGGGAGGAACGCGGCGGGCTTCGGTGAGGCGCTTCGAGAATTCCTCGAGCTCGGAGCGGCCAGGCAGATGGCCATACCACAGGAGGTAAGTGGTTTCCTCGAAGGTGGATTTCTGCGCGAGCTCGTGGATGTCGATGCCGCGATAGGCGAGAACGCCGGCGTAGCCGTCAATCCAGCAAATGCCGGAGTTGGCTGCCACGACGCCCTCCAGGCCCTTGGTTACCGTTGCCGTTGCCATAGTACTGATGAATCCTCCACTGCTGCTTCGCTCCCAATACCGGGATGCCGCGAACTGAATTCACGATGCAAGGGCGCAGGGATTTGACCCTGCGGAAAAGCGCCTCGCACAGAATCTGCCCAACTTTTATAGCTTACGCGAAAAAGGACTGTCTCTAAGGAAAGACGCGGCAGCGCGAAAATTCAGTTACGAAAGTGAGGGTCCCCGCCAATCTCATGAGGAGACAGCGGAGGCAGCGAAGCGGCTGCAGCGAAACGGCGAGAGATCCATCGTGGGCGGCGCGCCCTGCATCCACTGGCTGAGAACGCGGGCGGTGCCGGGAGCGAGCATAATGCCGTTTTTGAAATGACCGGTGGCAACCCAGCGGCGTTCGCCGGTCTGGTCGAGGATGGGCAGGCCATCGTCGGAGCCGGGGCGCAGCCCGGTCCAGGATTCGGCGATGCGGGCATTGCGCAGGAGCGGCCAGAGATCGACGGCTTTCTGAAAGAGGCCGTGAATCCGATCCGCATAGATTTCCTTGTCGAAACCTGCGTCTTCAAGCGTTGGGCCGATGGTGTAGCGGCCCTGGCCGCGCGGAACGATATATACGTTGCCGGTGCGGAGAACACAGTCCATCTGCACGGGGCCGGGCAGCTCCGCGGTGAGCATGTGGCCTTTACGCGGCGCGACGGGCAGGGATGGATCGAGGCTGGGCGCCCAGGCTCCGGCGGCGTTGAGAAAGGCTGCGGCGGAGAACGCACCGGCCGCGGTTTCCAGACGCACGAGGTTTTTCTGCTCGCGGACGCTTACGATGGGCGTCTGCTCGCGCAGTTCGACCCCGGCGGCACGGGCGGCGGCGGGGAGACATTCGGCGAGGTCCCACGCATCGAAGCTTTGCTCCTCAAGGAGAAAGAAATGCCAGCCGTCGGTGTCGGCGCCAGGCGCCAGCACCTGAATTTCGGCTTCGGAAAGGATATGGGTGCTCGCCGTTACATGCTTCACGCCCTGGAGGGTGCGCGTAGTGCGGATCGGCACGCGGACGCCGGAGAGACGCTCGACGCGGGAGAGAAATTCGGGGTACAGCGCGAGGCTGAGGTGAGCCAGTGCGCGCAGCTCGTAAGGATTTTCGGGATCGTTGCCGGCGAGCATGCCGGCGGCGGCGCGCGATGCCTCAGACATGGCCTCGCCCTTGTCGAAGACAGTAACTTTGCGGCCCGCGGCGGCTAATTCGAGCGCCGTTGCCAAACCGATGATGCCCCCTCCGGCGATTGTCACATCCAGATGGCTCATACGACGATTTTAGGCTCGACGGGCGAGGCGCAAACGCAGAACGAATCGGTTGGGGACACCGGGAATCAAAGATTTGGTGACTTTAGTACGGGTTTGCGCTGCGGCAAAGAATTTCGGCGCAGAGTCAGAGCCCGGGAAATCGGTCCCCACGGTCCTCTATATTGAGATAGCACTTAGAGATACACACTCTCTTCGCATCCAATCAGCGGGAGCAGAATGAATGGCGAATGCTCAGTCGGATGCGCTGGTGTTTTTCGGCGCGACAGGCGACCTGGCTTACAAACAGATATTTCCAGCCTTGCAGGGATTGATCCGGGACGAGGGGTTCAACCTGCCGATTATCGGCGTGGCCAAGGCGGGCTGGAACCTCGACCAGCTCAAGGCACGAGCGAAGGACAGCCTGGAGCACCACGGGGGTGTCGATGCGGCCGCGTTTGAGAAGCTGATGGGGCTGCTGCGCTACGTCGATGGGGATTACAACGACCCGGCCACGTTCACGGAGCTGCGAAAGCAACTGGGCGACGCGCAGCGGCCGCTGCACTACCTGGCGATCCCGCCCAGCCTGTTTGGGACGGTGGCGGAGAACCTGGCCAAAGCCGGATGCGCGGACCATGCGCGGGTGGTGGTGGAAAAGCCGTTCGGGCGCGATCTTGAATCGGCGCGGAAGCTGAGCGAAACGCTGCACGAGTATTTTCCCGAAGACGAGATTTACCGGATCGACCACTATCTGGGCAAGGAACCGGTGCAGAACATCCTGTACACGCGCTTTGCCAATCCGGTCTTCGAGCCCATCTGGAACCGGGAGCACGTGCGCTGCATTCAGATCACGATGGCGGAAAACTTCGGAGTCGAGGATCGCGGCAAGTTCTACGACGAGGTGGGCACGCTGCTGGACGTGGTGCAGAACCACATGCTGCAGGTGCTGGCCAACCTGACCATGGATCCGCCGACGGGCGAGGATCACGATGCGGTGCGCGACCGCAAGGCGGAGCTGATGCGCGCGGTGCGTCCGCTGACGCCCTACAGCGTAGTGCGCGGGCAGTATCAGGGATACCGGTCGGTGCCGGGCGTGGCGCCGGGATCGAACGTGGAAACCTTCATCGCCCTCCGGCTGCACATCGACAGTTGGCGGTGGGCGGGCGTGCCGATTTACATTCGCGCGGGCAAAATGCTGCCCGTAACCTGCACCGAGGCGCTGGTGGAGTTCAAGCGGCCGCCGCGGGAAACCTTTGGGGAACTGGTGCCGAACACGTCGGCGCACATCCGGATGCGGATGAGCCCGGATATTGCCATTGCGCTGGGGGTGCGGGTGAAAATTCCGGGCGAGCGGATGGCCGGACGGGATGTGGAACTGGATCTCCACAGCCAGGCGGTGGAGGATATGCCGCCCTACGAGCGGCTGCTGGGCGATGCCAGCCGCGGGATCAACGAGCTGTTTTCGCGGCAGGATCTGGTGGAAGCGCAGTGGCGGATCGTGGAGCCGATCCTGGGCAACGTGACGCCGGTGTACTCGTATGTGCCGGGAAGCTGGGGCCCGGAAGAAGCGAATCAGTTGATTGGCAACGACGGGCCGTGGGCCAATCCGGTGGTGCAGGCGGAAGGTCCGTAACGGATTCGATTGGCGCAGAAGGGGCTCGGAGCAGGTGGGACATGCCGGACGTGGACGTGAAAGCGGCGTTGCGAAGATTTCTGGACGAACTGAGCCGCAGCGCGCAGAGCGCGCTGGCGCTGGATTACGACGGCACGCTGGCGCCCTTCCGCATCGATCGCTTCCAGGCATTTCCGTATCCGGGGGTCAGAGAAAGGATTCGGGCACTCGTGGCGTCGGGGCGCACGCGCGTGGTCCTGATCAGCGGACGCCGCGCCGAGGAAGTACGCGATTTGCTGGGGGTTGCGCCGCCGCCGGAGATCTGGGGCCAGCATGGCGGGCAACGCCTGCATCCGGATGGACGCTCTGAGATGGTGGCGATGAAAGATTCCGATCGGGTAACTCTGGAAGAAGCAAACGCATGGCTGCGAAGCGAGGGGCTGGAACATCTGGCCGAGCTGAAGCCGCAGGGAATCGCGGTCCACTGGCGCGGGCTGAGCGCGAAGAACGCAGCGGCGATGGGCGCGCGCGTGCAGCAGGCGTTTGCGCCGCTGGCGGGGCGGTCGGGCATGTCCCTGCTGGAGTTCGATGGCGGCCTGGAGCTGCGGCCGCATGAGCCCAATAAGGGAACCGCGATTGCGGCGGTGCGCCGGGAGCTTCCCGAGGGGACGCCGCTGGCGTTTCTGGGAGACGATACGACGGATGAGGACGCATTCCGCGAGCTGCGCGGCACCGGCGCGCTGACGGCGCTGGTGCGAAGCGAATGGCGCGAAACCGGCGCCGAGGTATGGCTGCGTCCGCCCGACGAATTGCTGGGCTTTCTGGACGCGTGGCTCGACCGGACCGGGGGTGCGCGATGACCGCCTCCCGCCGGCTGGTGCTGGTTTCGAACCGGCTGCCGACCACACTCGAGACCGGGCCGGATGGACCGGTGCTGAAGCCGAGCTCGGGCGGGCTGGTGACGGCCATGCGGCCCGTCTTCCAGACCAGAAAAGGGTACTGGGTCGGCTGGCTGGGGGAAGGCCGGCAGGAAGACATGGAACGGCTGCTGGAGCCGCGGGCGCGCGAAGGCTGCCAACTGGTTCCCGTGTCGCTGACGCCCACCGAGCGGAAGGGTTTCTACACCGGATTTTCCAACGAGATCGTGTGGCCGCTGTTTCACGATCTGCAGTCCCTGTGCAACTTCGATCCCAGCTACTGGAATGCCTATACGGGGGTGAACCGCAGGTTCGCCGAGGCGGCGGCGCGCGTGTCGACCGCGGAATCGCTGATCTGGGTGCACGATTACCACCTGATGATGGTGGGCGAATGCCTGCGCGGGATGGGCGTGCAGGCGAGGATGGGCTTCTTCCTGCACATCCCGTTTCCGGCGCTGGACATCTTTGAGAAGCTGCCGTGGCGGAGCGAGATTCTGCGCGCCCTGTTCCAGTACGACGTGATCGGCCTGCAGACCCACCGGGATCGGCGCAATTTTCTGGGCTGCGTGCGGCGGTTGCTGCCGGAAATCGAACTGGAACGGAGGGACGACGAGGTGCGGGCGCGGCTGGACGGGCGCGTGACCGTGATCCGAAGTTTTCCCATCGGCATCGACTTCGACGAGTTCGCGCGTCACGCGAAGCAGCCGGACGTGACGCGGCGCGCGGAGGAGATTTACCGCGATCTGGGCGGGCGCAGGATCGTGCTCGGCGTGGATCGCCTGGATTACACCAAGGGCGTGCCGGAACGGCTGAAGGCCTTCCAGCACTTTCTGGCGACGTGGCGGAATCTGCGCCGGAAGATCAGCCTGGTGCAGGTGGTGGTGCCGAGCCGCGAGAGCATTCCGGAATACCGGGAGCTGAAGCGGGAGACGGAGCGGCTGATCAGCCAGATCAACGGGCAGTACGGCGATCCGGGGTGGATGCCGGTCCACTATATCCACCGGCGCGTGGAGCGGGCCGAGCTGGTGGCGCTGTATCGAGCGGCCGATACGGCGCTGGTAACGCCGCTGAAGGATGGCATGAACCTGGTGGCGAAGGAGTTCTGCGCGGCCCAGGAGGGCGAGCAGGGCGCGCTGATCCTGAGCGAATTTGCCGGGGCGGCGGAGCAGTTGCGCGAAGGCTCGATTCTGGTGAATCCGTACGACGTCTACGGCGTGGCGGACGCTCTCCACGCCGCCTACCGGATGCCGCGCGCGGAACGCATAGAGCGCATGAAAAAGCTGCGCCGGAAGGTGCGGCACGCAAATGTCTTCCGCTGGTGCGAGGATTTCTGCTCGTATCTGGAGAGAGCGGATGCTGAAGATCTGAGAGCGGTGAGTTAGAGGCAGGTCGCAGCGGGGGGGCTGAATGCGGCTAGCCGGAAAAAGGAGCGGGGACGATGGCTCGTCCCCGCCGTTCGAGGTTAGTTACAGGCTGAAGGATTACTGGCGCTACAGCCGGTGGATGTGTCAATGAGTTTCGAGGACTGCAGCGTATCCGCGATAGCTGTGAAAATTGCCTTGATACTCGTGATGCCGTTGGTGGACGTGCACGAGGTATCGGCGTTGCCGGTGGCTGTATCCAGATAATCGGAGTAGAAATCCTGATCCGGATTGCCGGGGTTCGTCAGGTACGACGATGCCATCTCCTGCATGGTCGTGCAGGGCGGCATCTCGTTGCAGCCGGTGGTTTCCGCTCCGTAGGCCACGGTGTACACCGTGGTTGTCACGGGGCCTGTGTTCCCGGTTGGATAACTCCCGTTGGTGGCCGCCTGCGCTGCCGTCACGGCCTGCTGGCACGGATCGTTGTACGAGGGATAGTTTCCGGTGCTGTTGCTGTTGGCAGTCAGCGTATTCGTGGTGCCGGTTTGCACTTCCGAGTACCCCTGGCACTGTCCAGATCTGTTGGTGCCTCCGGTGCACTCCCGCGTGTAGGTTGGAGTCGACACCATGCCGCCCATGTCCGTGCCGGAGCCGCTGAGGTTGGAATCCCCGTCGCTCAGGATCACCATCACGTTCTGGGTCTGCAGCCCGCCATTCAGGCGAGTGTTGTACTCGTTGTACAGATCGTTCTGCGCCTGGTAGATGACGCTGGCGTAATAGGTATCGGCGCCGCCTGCCGCCTGGATGCCGGCCCATCCGCTCTCGCCCTTGCTCCCGTATTCGCTGGGCTGGAAATAGTGGCCGCTGGTGATGTATTTGCAGGTGGGTGTGCTGGCCCCACCAATCGCCGTCACCAGAGTCGAACTGCCGTTCAGCGAACCGTCGGTGTTCTTGTAATCGTCGCTGAAGCCGACCATCTGGAAGTACGGTGGGTTGGGGAGCAGAGCGGCTCCGGAGAAGCTGCTGCCGGGGAAGCCGTAGTAAACGGTCGAATCGTTCTGCGTGAAACCGCCGTCGCTGGGGTAGGTGTAGTTCGCGGGGGCGATCTGCGCGGTGCAGTTGACGTCGTCGGTGACCGCCTGGGCATTGCTGAGCCCCGGGAAGGCATAGAGCGACACTTCATCCAGCCCCGGGTCGGTGCTGCTGCAGCCTCCGCCCGCTTTGCAGGGGGTCAGATTCGTCAGAAGGTCCTGCACGCCGGCCAGCGCACAGGCAAAGGCCGCCGTGTTGTTGCAGCCATCGGCGCCGGAATCCTCGGCGTTCATCGACCCCGTAGCATCCAGGACGACAGCGAGGTTGTAGGGAAGCCGCGCGGTGCCCTTCCACGCGGCCGTCGCCGTGGAGCTGAAGGAAATCGACGGGATGCCGAGGAGGCGCATGAAGGTGGTCGGCATGGTGACCGTCTGGGTAACGACCATGGCGTTCACCTTGGCCGAACCGCTGCTGGTCTGCTCGCAGGCGATGCCGAGGGTGTTGGCCACGAAGTTCGAGCAGTAGCCCGCGACCGTGGTGGTCACGTTCGGCATGAAGCTGGAGTAGTTATCGTTGCTCGCGCTGCTGCTGTAGTCGTTGGCGATGCTGTTGAAGTTGGAGTTGGGCAGATCGTTGGCGCCGGCGAGAGCAGCCGCCTGGGTGCCGGCCTGAAGACGGTTGTTGATGACCATGGCGCGGCCGATGTCGACGACAAAGCCGGTCATGCCGATCATCACGACCATCATGAGACTGATCCAGGGAAGCGCCTGGCCGCTTTCTTCGCGGAGGAATTTCAGACCGCTGCTGCTCTTGGCGGAGTTCATGCGTGCATCTCCCTTATCGTTTTTCACTCGAGAACCTCTTCGACAGTAGCCGACATGGTGTAACTCTTCCTGGTAAAGCCGATGAAACTGGCTGTAAATGGGTAGGTGACCGTCAGGCTGACGGGATCGTTCTGATCCGCGTTATAGGTGCTTGCATCGCTGCCGCAGGTGACGTTGCTCGAGCCGCTGGCGCCGCTGACAAAGTTGCTTCCGTTTACCGCGATGGTGAAGCTGAGATTGGCGGCAGTAAGACTGGGAGCGGCGTTGGTGACGGCGTTGTAGACGATGGCGCAGGCATCCGTGCTGCTGCTTCCGTTGCGGCTGGTGGCCAGCTGTTGTGCACCGATGGTGACGGCGTTGCTGAGAATGAGATATTGATTGAGCATCAGGCCGAAGACGCACATGCCGAGAACGAGGACCAGCACGAGCGGAGAGAGCAGGGCAAATTCGACCAGAGCCTGGCCTTCGCTGCGGGCGAAAGCGAAGCGCAACATTGCAGATTTTGCGCGCACCAGAGTCGAGGTGCGCGCTGGATGGACGTCCGCCACATTCCCCCCGATCGTTGATCCTCGCCTTAGGTTCACTGGATGACCCCCCCGACCGCTGCCTGCATGGTGTAACTGTGATTGGTAAAACCAATAAAGCCGGCGGAGAACGGGTATGTGACGGTCACGGTCACATACTGGTTCTGGGCATTGTTATAGGTGGAAAGTTCGCTGGTGCAGGTGACATTCTTCGAACCGCTGAGGCCGCTGACGTAGTTGGTCCCGTTGACGGCGATCGTAAACCCCAGGTTCCCGGCAGTGAGGTTAGGGGCGGCGTTGGTGACAGCGGTATAAACGCTGGCGCAGGGGTCAGTGACTTCGTAACGGCTGATGGCCATCTGCTGCGCGCCGATGGTCGCGGCGTTGCTGAGCACGAGATATTGATTGAGCATCAGGCCGAAGATGCATATGCCGAGAGAGAGGAGCAGCACCGCCGGGGAGACCAGGGCCATTTCGAGGAGAGCCTGACCCTCGGTGCGGGCGAGTTTGCGGCGCAGAGCGGCTATTCTCGCGAGCACGCGATTCCGGGAGCGAGGTTTACTGCGCGCTGGATCGACGTTCATACGCTCTCCTCCGAGCACGGCGTGGCGTGAGCGATGGGCACTGCCGGCATGGTTCGTGAGGCGGTCATTGCAGATGCTTCTCCGGGGCTGAAGCGGCGCCGGCGGGATGCAGAGCGGCTACGTTGCCGTTCATATCCGGCTTCCAGCCATGACGGGTGAAAACTGCGGCGAGATCGTCTTCGTAAGCGAGATCGAAGTGGGGATCCTGGAGCAGCAACTGGGTGAGGGCGCTGTCGACCGGCCCGATGACGACCTGAGCGGACTTCAGCTCGGGATTCGAGGACCATTTGGGATTCCCAGCCCAGGTATCCATGGAACGGTCGATGATGTCGTCGCCGTAGAGGCCGGCGCGTCCGTCGATGCTGACCGGCTCGCCCAGTTTCCAGATGAGAAAGCCGCCCCAGCCGTAGGTGTTGAAGATTTTTCCGTCGTAGTGGCGCTGCTGCATGACCTCGACGGCCTGGACGGGCATGGCCTTCGCCTCCAGTTCGGCCATCTTCGCATTGTTGAGGTGCATCGCTATGCCGGCTACGGCCAGCACCGCTGTGGCCAGGCCGGCGGCAATGGGAACGGCCCAGAAAGCCAGGGGCTTGCGCTCCGCTGCGCCTTCCGGAATTCCCGCGGCGAGGATGGCGACGGCGACGATGGTCAGCATCCAGAGATCGCGCTGGGAGCGGAAGGCGAGCACGGCCGACAGCGACAGCAGAAGAGTCTCAAAGGGCACGAGATTCCGGTAGCGGAAGAGCACGCCGGCTGCGCCCAGAGCGAGGAAGAGCAGGACGAAATCGCTGTCGGTGCGGAAGGCCATGGCGTGCATTTCGTTGATGGTGTTCAGCACGCCGGGCTGCGAGCCCAGGATCCAGGCGCTGCGGTAGACGGCCACGCCGTAGGGGTTGAGGAAGGTAGCCAGAATGCAGGCGCCGAAAGCGATCCACAGCGGACGAGCCGCGGGCGCCTGTTTACCCCAGCGCAGCCAGCGGACGATCAGGGGCTCGGAAGCGGCCAGAGCGAGGACCAGCAGGCCGTCGATGAACTGAATGTGGATGTTGGCCCAGAGCGCGAAGAGCGGGACCAGCCAGAAGAGGGTTCGCGTCCGGCCGGAGCTGCGGAAGCGCAGCAGGATGTCGAGCTCCAGCGCGAAAAAGAAAATGGTCATCAGCCAGGGCCGCGGCGTGTACATGCGCGACATGCAGAAGACCGCGCCGAGAGTGAGCAGTGCGGACTTGAGGAAGTCGGGCTGCAGACGGTTGACCAGGCGCCAGATGGCGATGCCATTGGCGGTGACCATCAGGGCGGTGTAGGCGACGATGCCGTCGAGCCCGAACCAGCCGTAGAGCTTGACCAGGATCAGGTCGAAAAGCCAGCTGTAGGCCTGCCAGGGAGCGCCATGCGCGAGGCGCGAGAAAGGATCGGCATGGGGAAATGCGTGGTGCTGCAGCATCCACTGGCCGGTGCTGAGCTGCCAGCCGAGATCGGGATCTCCCACAACGGCGCGCACGCCGGCGAAGCACATCAGCGCAGGGCCGGTGAAGAGCATGCCGAGCAGGACCGCACGAGCGATCTGATCGGTTCGGGTTGAATTTTCGGCGTTCAACTGTACCTGCGCCTCGATTCGCAATTCCACACGCTACATGCCGCACGGTACTGCACTGGATTCACGACAGTGCACGAGGGGGAGAGGAGCGGAGTCGTACCTGGCGGCAATTTTCTTTCTCTATATTGGCCTGGCAGTGCGGCCCCGTGAATAACACAAGGCGGAACTTCATATAACACTGTCGGGGGAGCATCCCCCGAATGGGGGATTGTCCGAGTTATCACCAGGCAAAAGCGGGAGCGGGCGGCCGGGGAGGGGCGCGAATCCGGCAGGGGGATCGAGTGGGTCTGCGACCAAAGTGTCATAGGCTAACACTTCCGGGTCATGGCCGGTCCCGGCGGGAACTTTTCGGGGGGTTACGCACGTAAGCGCGCTGGGTTACCTGGGGGTGATCGAACGGTCCTGGTGGCATCTGTCGCGGGACTCGCGAAGGCTCTCCGCAGGGACGAATCAGGACCGGATCCGATCGGATGGGCTCCGATCGCCGCGGCGATCGTTTTGGCGGCGGTTGCAGCCATGAGTTCTGTGACCGCCCGCCTCGCCACCGGGTTCAACAACGACAGCGGGCCGGCCGCGGTCCGGGCAGCATCGAGCCGACACCACAATTTCGCCAGAAACTAACACTTATTGGTCATTGCCCTGGGGCGGGAGTCTGCGGCATTTTGATCGCAAACCATCGCAGTACGGCAGCGGGCGGTCGGGCACGAATACCGTACGGCGAATTCTGAGGAGAACGGACGATGAAACACCTTGTAAAAAACCTTCTGCATGACGAGTCCGGCCAGGACCTGATCGAATACTCTCTGGTCGCGGCCATCATTGCCCTTGGCGCTGTTGTTGCGATGAGCACTCTGGCGAAGAACATCGCCACGGAATTCAACAACGTAGGCAACAGCGTCTAAGCGACCAAGCGCCCGGCAGCGTACCGGGCTGCACCGAGGCGGGCACCATGCTGTCCCGAAAGTAGCAATTGCTAACACTTAATGGTCATTGCTTTGGGAGGGTGCCTGCCGCACTCTGATCACAGTCACACACAAACGCAGTACGGCAGCGGGTGGTCGGGAACAAATACCGTACGGCGAATCCTGAGGAGAATGGACAACATGAAACAGCTCGTAAAGAACCTTCTGAATGACGAGTCCGGCCAGGACCTGATCGAGTACGCGTTGGTCGCGGCCATCATCGCCCTGGGCGCCATCGTTGCGATGAGCACTCTGGCGAAGAACATCGCCACCGAGTTCAACAACGTCGGCAACAGCGTGTAACCCATTGCCTGAAAAACGGCAACGCTGGGTATGAGGGTGTACCCGATTGCCGCCAAACAGGGAATGGCCCCCAGCTTCAGCAGTACCGGGCCCATTACGTTCTACCAGCGAATGAAATCGGCGGGGACCGGCAGGGTATGCTCTCATCGCCGCGCTGATAGGTGGTACTTATCAGCGCGGCGATGCAGCAGCTCTCCGTGACCGACCGGGGCATCGCCGGGGAGCGTCAACCGCAACGTATTTCTCCCCGGTGTTCAGCAGCCAGCAAGAGGGATTGCGGGATGATCGGAGGACGCGTGAAAAAGCCGAACAGAGACCGCATCGTCGAGCTGGCTTGCGGCGAGAGCGGGCAGGATATTATCGAATACGCCATGATCGCTGCGGTTATCGGTCTGGGCGTGGTGGCCTCGATGTCGACCGTGACGAAGGATATCGGCGGCATGTTCAACAACATTGAGGCGAACTTTTGAGCTCCGGATCCCGCGCGCGATTGCGCTCCAGGGGACGCCGGCGGCAAATCGAATGGAAATAAGTGCCCTGCGAGGCATTAACTTGCAGGGAACCTCTGAGCAGTGCGTCTGCGGCAGCTCGACTCGGGTGGTTCATACTCCGAGTAGCAACCGCGGGAATCGGAGCGCCCCTGAACATCCTGTGGGGCCGACTGCCCGGCGCCCCCGGCTGGGTAACCGGCTGGCGCGCTGGGAAACATTGCACGTGGTACTTCCGGTTTGGGAAGGCGTAGCACGATTGGGGATCTCGGAATGTTGAATTTTCAAACCGAGTTGTTGTATCTGGCTGCCGCTCTGGCCATTGCCCTGATTGGGGCAATATTCGATGTCAGAAGCCGCCGGATTCCCAACTTGCTGACCCTCCCGGGCATTCTCGTTGGTCTCGCTCTGCATTTAGTGCTGGGTGGCTGGCGGGGCATGGGCATGGCTGCGCTGGCGGGGCTGATCTGCGGGGTTCTCTTCCTGATCTTCTGGCTGGCGGGCGGAATGGGCGCGGGGGATGTGAAGCTGATTACGGCGGTCGGCTGCACGGCCGGGATGCCGCATATTTTCTATCTGCTGGTTTTAACCGCCCTTGCCGGGGGCGTTATGGCTGTGGGACTGGCGCTGTGGCGTGGCCGTCTGAAGGAAACCGTTACGAACGTCGGTGCAATCGCCGTGCACCACCGGATGGAGGGATTGTCTCCCCATCCGCATCTGAACCTCGCCAACGCGTGGACGCTTCGATTGCCATATGCGCTGGCCATCGCCGCGGGCAGCGCGCTGTCGCTTTGCCTGTTGGTGGTCCAGAGGTAAATCGCTATGGCTCGCCGCATTGCTGTCGCTCTCGTCGTCGCGCTGGTCTTCTCTGTGACCGCGCTGATTTTCTTCTACAAGAAGATTTCGACTGCCAACCATCCAGTGGTCCAGGCTCCCCTGCAATATGTCGCAGCGGCTCGCACCATCGATCCGGGAGAAACGCTGAAACCGGAAGATCTGTCGCTCATCAACTGGCCGCGGACCAATCCTCTCGCCGGGTCCTTTACCAGGGTCAGCGATGTGGTCGGCCGCGCGGTGCTGTATCCGGTGGCGGCGGGGCAGCCGATTCTCGATCAGCAGCTGGCGGCCATTGGCACGGGTATGGGATTGCCCGGGGAAATTCCCAACGGCATGCGGGCGATCGCGCTGCGCTCCGATGAAGTCGTGGGGGTCGCCGGATTCCTGATGCCGGGCACGCACGTGGACGTTCTGGTGACGTATCGGCCGAACAACGAGGCGCCGACGCCGCTGACGGCCACGGTTCTGCAGGACGTGGAAGTGCTGGCGGTGGGACACCAGATTCAGCCGGATCCCTCCGGCAAACCGTCGAACGTCGACGTGGTCACGCTGCTGTTATCACCGGAGGACGCGGAGAAAGCCGTGCTGGCGACTGCGCAGGGCACGATTCACTTCGTGCTGCGCAACGGCAGGGATAATGCGTCAGCGACCACATCTCCGCTGGAAGTCAGCCAGCTGACGGGACCTGTCGCTCCGCAAAGAGCGCAGGGCAGAGCACATGTGGAGCCGAAGGTTCCTGTGAAGAAACCGTGGGTGGTCGAGACAATGCTGGGCAACAAACGCTCCGTGGACAGCTTTAACTGAGGCAAGCGATGAAAAGGCGAGAAGAGACAATCCGGAAATGGGCCCTGATTGCGGCAGTCTGTTGCACAGCCGCAGTTCCGGCTGTCGCGTCGCAGAACAGCGTCGCTGCCGCCGCGGGAACGCCTGCGCCGGATGCCCTGGCGGCCAGGACCAGCGTCATTGGCGAGTCCATCCACCTGGTGGTGGGCCAGTCGATGTTCATCAACACCAAAGAGCGACTGCGTCGCATTTACGTGGCCAATCCCGATGTGCTGGATTCGATGACCTCCAGTCCGACTCAGATTGTCGTCACGGCGAAGGCCCCCGGGGTATCGAGCCTGATCCTGTGGGATGAGCTCGGACAGACGCAGTCGTATCAGGTCATGGCGGACATGGATGTCACCGATCTGCAGCACGCCATCAAGGCAGCGTATCCCCTGGACACGATCAATGTCACCGGGCGCCAGGACGAGGTAGCGCTGACCGGCGAGGTGTCCAACCCGGCAGATGTGGATGGCGCCGTGAAGCTGGCGTCGCTGTACTCGAAGATGGTCACCAATTCGCTGCTGGTCGCTCCGCAGCATACGCCGCAGGTGCGGCTGAAGGTGCGCGTGGTGGAGATCGACCGGTCACGTCTCCAGCAACTGGGCTTCAATGCATTCGGCACCGGCAAGAACTCGTTTTCGGGGACGACCGGCCAGTATCCGGTGGTGGGCGTTCTTCCCGGCCAGTCGGTGAGCTCCACCAACACCAACAGCGTCCTGTCGATCAACGCGCTGCTGAACCTCTTCTATTACAACGAGAGTCTGGGACTGGGCGCCGCCATCGATGCGCTGGAGAACAACGAGATTCTGCAGATCCTGGCTGAGCCGACGATTACGGCGATCAGCGGACAGACAGCGTCTTTCCTCTCCGGCGGCGAGTTCCCCTTCCCTGTGGTTCAGGGCGCATCGAGCGGATTCACGTCGGTGACCATCCAGTTCCGCCCGTACGGCGTCAAGCTGGACTTTACCCCCAACGTGCTGCCGGACGGGACCATCCAGCTAAAAGTGGCTCCGGAAGTGAGCGCGCTGGATTATACGAATGCGGTTGAAATCTCCGGCTACACGGTTCCGGCTATCTCCACCCGGCGCGCGCAGACGGAAGTGGAACTGAAGAGCGGACAGAGCTTCACCATCTCCGGGCTGCTGGACAACCGCACCACGGATATCCTGGAGAAGGTTCCGGGCATCGGCGACCTACCGATTCTGGGCAAGCTGTTCCAGACGAAGAGCAAGTCCCACTCGGTCGTGGAGCTGGCGGTCATCGTAACTCCGACCCTGGTGGATCCGCTGTCGGAGAATCCGGCGCCGACCCAGCCGAAGATGGTGGTGCCGTTCCTCGACAACCAGCAGTTCGACAAGACGATGAAGGGCGTGGTTCCGAAGGGCTCGCCAGTGCAGACCCCCACGCAGCCGCAGCCGCAGTAGATGAACGAAGGGACTGAGGCATGATACAGCTGACCGGCAACTCGCGAACCCTGACCGTGGCCCTGCTGACTGTGGGCGTGGACCGGGACCTGACAGACAGAATCGTCCAGGCGGCCGCCCAGTTTTCCTGGACGGTGACGCACGAAGCGATCGACGAATACATTTCCGCAGCCCGCCGGCCGGCAATGTCTCAGGAAACCAAAGCGGCGGACGCGGTGCTGGCCATCATCGATTTCGATCGCGATGCGCGCGGCGCCATGGAGACGGCGGGGTATCTGAACCAGCTCTTCTTCGGGAGATTCTTCGCTGCCGCGCTCTCCGGACGCAGCGACCCGGATTTGCTGCTGGCGGCGATGCGCTCCGGGTGCAACGAGTTCCTGAGAAAGCCGATCGATCCGCGGCAACTGGCCGACACCTTCGATCGCCAGGAGAAGAACTGGGCGGCCACCATGGGCCGCGCGCGCTCCACCGGGCACATCATCTCGTTTTTCGGAGCCAAGGGCGGCGTGGGCACCACCATGATCGCCACCACCCTGGCGTATTTCCTCGTCAATCTTCACAAGAAGCGGGTTCTGCTCATCGACAACCATCCCGAGTTCGGGCACGTTTGCCTGTATCTGGGACTGGATGGCGCGCGGTACCACTTCGATGAGCTGATCCGGAACGTGAGCCGGCTGGATTCCGCGCTGCTGCGCGGGTTCATCGCCAAGCACCCCAGCGGGCTGGAAGTGCTGGCGTCCCCGGAGTCCCACGATCCCTCGCGGAACGTCGATCCGGACGCCCTCGAACGCACCCTGGAGTTTCTGCGCGGCGAATACGACTACGTGATCCTGGATTCCCAGACCTCGCTGGAGGAAGCCAGCCTGGCGGTTATGGACCGCTCCGACCAGATCTATCTGGTGGCGACGCCGGACATCGGCGCGATCCGCGATCTTTCGCGGTACATCGACGGACTGAGCCGGAACGAGTCGACATCGGCGCGTTTGCACGTTGTGATCAACCGCTTTTCGTCGCACGGCGCGGTGGCCATCGAGCAGATCGAAAAAGCCATTCGCGTTCCCGTGGAAGTCAAGCTGGGCAACGCGTACAGCGAGTGCCTGCGCGCAATCAATGTCGGGGAGCCGGTACAGCCTGACAAGAAGTCGGACTTTTCCAACCAGTTTGCGCGCTGGGCGGGCATTCTCACTGGTTCCAACGAATCCCAGGAGGAACCTGCTCGCAAAGGCTTCTCGCTGCTGGGCCGCAAAAGGAGTAACTAACCATGGCCGATCTTAGTCTTAACCTCACCCCAAGGGTCGACTCCGCAACCCTGCGCACTTCGGGGCCCGGCCTGCGTACCGCGGTGGCGGGGCCGCGCGTGCTGCGCGACAAGGAGCAGCAGGAGCTGAAATCGGCCGTGCACCAGGAACTGATCGACCGGCTGGATCTGGAGAAACTGGGCGAGGCTCAGGAGACGCGGTCCGGCCAGCAACAACTGTTCCTGCTGATCCAGCAGATCATTGGGGAGCAGGGAGTTCCCCTTAGCTCGGCGGAGCGCGACCGGCTCGCCCAGGAAGTGCTGGACGAAGTATTCGGGCTGGGTCCGCTGGAGCCGCTGCTGAAGGACGACACCATCAGCGACATCCTGGTGAATACGTATAACAACGTCTACGTCGAGCGGCGCGGCATGCTGCAGCACACCAACATCACCTTTAAGGACAACCGGCACCTGCTGCAGATTATCGACAAGATTGTGTCGGCGGTGGGACGGCGCGTCGATGAGTCGACGCCCATGGTGGACGCGCGCCTCAAGGACGGCTCGCGCGTGAACGCCATCATTCCGCCGCTGGCCATCGACGGGCCCATTCTCTCCATCCGGCGATTTGGATCGTCGCCGCTTACCTCGGAGAGGCTGGTGCAGAACCGCGCCCTGACGCCGCTGATGCTGGAGGTCCTGCGCGCCGCGGTTGGCGCGCGCCTCAATATCGTGATTTCGGGCGGTACCGGCGCCGGCAAGACGACGCTGCTGAACGCGCTCTCCAGTTTCATCTCCGACCGCGAGCGCATCGTCACCATCGAGGACTCGGCCGAACTGCAGCTGCGCCAGGAGCACGTGGTCCGGCTGGAGACGCGGCCGCCAAACGTGGAAGGGAAGGGCGCGATCCGCCAGCGCGAGCTGGTGATCAACGCCCTCCGTATGCGTCCCGACCGGATCGTCCTGGGCGAGGTCCGCGGCGAGGAAGCCATGGACATGCTGCAGGCCATGAACACCGGCCACGACGGCTCGCTGACGACCGTTCACGCCAACACGCCGAGAGACGCGCTGGCCCGCCTTGAAACTATGTGCATGATGGGCGACATCCGCTTGCCGGAAAAGGCGATCCGGCTGCAGATTGCCTCCGCGATCAACGTCATCATCCAGGTGGCGCGTATGAGCGACGGCACGCGGCGCATCACCCATGTGTCGGAGCTGACGGGCGCCTACAGCGATGTCATCAGCATGCAGGACATCTTCGTCTTCGAGCGGGAAGGTCTGGGTGAGAATGGCAAGGTCAAGGGACGCTTCCGCTCTACCGGGATCGTGCCGCGCTTTGTCGAGCGCCTGCAGGCAGTGGGCATCTCGCTGCCGACGGGTCTGATGGACCACTCTATGGAAGTGTGATGGTGGCGAGACCGTGATTCTGCTGGCAAGCGTCTTCGGACTCATCTTTGTGCTGACCTTCGGCATCGTGGTCATCGGCACCGCCCCCTCGCGCGAGGAGAAGATCTTCGAGCACCGGCTGGCCTCCATCGGTGTGATCAAGTCGGGTGCGCTCGAAGTGCAGCTGGAAGCCTCGCAGCTGCTGCGCAAGCGGGCGACCAGTCATTTCGGCTGGGTGGAAGAGGCCCTGGTCAACTTTGCGCCGATGCAGAGATTCCGGCGTTATGTCATGCAGGCCGGAATCAATGCGACCGCCGCGTCGGTCCTGGCGCAGATGGTGATCTTCGCGGTGGTCGGCTATTTTGTCGTCCTCTTTTTCGTACGGGTGCTGCCCATCGATGTGGGCGGGGCCCTGGTGATCGGCTTCCTCCCGCTGGCGAGGATCATCGTCGTCCGCTACCGCAGGATGAGGGCTTTCGATAAATCGCTGGCGCATGCGATCGACATGATGGCGCGCGCCCTGCGTGCCGGCCACTCGGTGGCCGGCGCCATCGAACTGGTGGCGGAAGGATCCCCGGCTCCGGCCAAAGGAGAATTCGGAGAAGTTTTCCGGCAACAGAACTTCGGCATGCCGCTGCGCGATGCGCTGCTGCAGATGGTGGACCGCGTGCCGTCGCAGGATCTGCGCGTGATGGTAACCGCCATCATCGTGCAGAGGGAGACGGGCGGCAACCTGGTCGAGATTCTGGACCGCACCGTCTTCGTGATTCGGGAACGCCAAAGAATACAGGGCGAAATCCGCACGCAAACGGCGCAGGGCAGGCTCACCGGCTGGATTCTGACCATGCTGCCGGTGGTCATGGGATTGCTCATCAACGTCGTGGATCCGGGCTACTCGCACATCCTGTTCACCAGTCCGCTGGGCCGCAAGATGATCTATGTCGGGCTCGGCATGATCACGCTGGGGGGCTACTTCATTAACCGAATCATCAACGGAATCGACGTCTGACGGGAATCGACGATGGCACTGCTTTTCTACATTGCGCTACTGTTCACCGTTTTCCTGGCGGTTGCCCTGGTTCTGGCGCCGTGGCTGCTGCGCCCGTCGGCGGAGGCGAAGCGTCTGCTGGACGTGGTCACCAGCAAGCGGCCCGACCGCAGAACCATTCGCAGCAAGGAAATCGTGATGGAGAAGGTTCTGGAACTGGCGCGCGGATTTCGCGCGCGGCTGGGCCTCTCCGAAGACGAAAAGCTGCGGCAGCGGTTTGTGAGCGCGGGATTGCGGGGCGGCGGCAAGCTGGATGTGTATTTCATCGCCCGCTTCATGGGACCGCTGGCCGGAATCCTCGGCGGCAGTTTCATCAAGGAAAATACGATGTTCTGGTGCCTCGCTCTGGCGGCGGTCGGCTACCTGCTGCCGGACATGTGGCTGACGCGTGCGGTGAAGAAGCGTCAGAAGCGGATTCAGAAGGGAATTCCGGACGCGATCGACCTGCTGGTTGTCTGCGTGGAAGCCGGGCTGGGCCTCGACCAGGCGATCCTGCGGGTGGGCCAGGAACTGGCGATCAGCTATCCGGAGATGTTCGAAGAGTTCTCCCAGATCAGCCTCGAACAGCGCGCGGGCAAGCCCAGAATGGACGCGTGGCAGGGCCTGGCGGATCGCACCAAACTTCCGGAGTTTACGGCGCTGGTCACCATGCTGCAGCAGACCGACCGCTTCGGAACGCCGATCGTGCGCGCCCTGAGCCGGTATTCCGAGGAGATTCGTATGCAGCGGAGGCACCGCGCGGAAGAAGCAGCGGCAAAAACCAAGATCAAAATTCTCTTTCCGCTGGTATTATTCATCTTTCCCTGTCTTTTTATTGTTTTGCTGGGACCTGCGCTGCTCAGTGTGATGCAGACTTTCCACTAGACAGGCACCGGCTTATCCGAACGTGCAACTCTGGTCCGCTGTAACAGCAGCGGCCGGAAAGGAGAAACAGAATGGAGACGACCAGTGTGGTTCGTATTGTCGCCATTGCCCTGATCGTGGTCTTTCTCGGGATCATCATCCTGCGGAGAAAGAAGAAGTCTGTCTAGGCTCTTTCGTTCATACAAAGAACGGCCATTTTGGCAGTGCGGCGCATTACCAGTTCAGCCAGGGCCGGCAGCGAAACCGGGTTTGATCGCTGCCGCTCCGTATCGTAACGGCTGAGACGCGCGGTATACGCAGAGGGACGACGGGGAGTGAATTCAGGCTCCGGCGGTGCGAGCTCGGCAAGAGCGCCGCTCCGTTAGCTGTCGCTGCCCACGTCCTGCGTCTCCGCCCACACAGCATGCTGGTGGCGGATATGCATTTCTGTTTCTCTCCGATTCCTGGCCGACACCCTGTGAGCCTGAGGTTGAGCGAACCGCGACTTCGATGAAACAGCTCACCGTTACCATCCCACAAAAATCCGTAACCATCGGATCGAACATCGGCCTGGCCGATACTTCCATGACGCGGCTCTTTGGCCTGCTGGGCAAGAATGGCCTGGAGCCCGGCTCGGGGATCCTGATCCAGCCGTCGTCGGGCGTGCACACCATGGGAATGCGGTTCGCGATCGATGTAGTCGCGCTGGACCGCAATCTCCGCGTAGTGAAGCTGTGGCCGCGCCTGCGGCCGTGGCGGGTAACCAGCGTCAGCCTGAAGACGCACAGCGTCCTGGAACTGGCGCCGGGGCAGATCGAGCAGTGCGGCATCGAGCCCGGGGATCGCCTGGCCATTACCGAGTAATTTCCGGATTCATGGTCGCGGAGCGAGGCTCGAATCGAATCGCGCCATCGTGAATCGAACCGCACAGGAGGAAAACCTGTGAGCACAACCCCTGCCACCCCATCCACCGTCAGCACCTGGAAGATCGATCCGGTTCATTCGATCGCCGAATTCCGCGTAAAACACATGATGATTTCCAACGTCCGCGGGCATTTCACGGGGGTCACGGGATTGCTGACCTTCGATGAGAGCGACCTGACCAAGTCCCACGCCGAGGCTACGATTGACGTCGCTTCGATCGACACCCGCGATCCGCAGCGCGACACCCACCTGAAGAGCGCCGAGTTCTTCGATGCGGAGAAATATCCCACCATGAGCTTCCAGTCCTCTCGCGTGACGCGCAGGGCGGATGGCAGCGCTGCGGTTTCCGGGCTGCTGACCATTCGCGGCACCTCGAAAGAAGTGGAGTTTGCCGTGGAGGGCCCCACGCCGCCGACGAAGGATCCGTGGGGAAACACGCGCGTGGGGGTGTTGGCGACCACGAAGATCGACCGCAAGGACTTCGGTCTGACCTGGAATGCCGCGCTGGAAGCGGGCGGATTGATGGTCGGCGAAGAGGTCACGGTTACCCTGGAGCTGGAGTTCGTGAAGGCCTGAGCCGTTTCACGGTGCGAGCCGGGGATCGCGTGTTGAATAATGATCCACGGGCCATGCCCCGGGGGACAGCCGGCGATTCCCGAAACCGCTCCAATTCGCTGCCAGTTGCGTGTTCGCGGAATCGTGCAGGGCGTGGGCTTCCGGCCTTACGTCTTCAACCTCGCGCGGCGTCACGGCCTGGCCGGCTTCGTGCTCAATTCTCCCCGGGGCGTGTTCATCGAGGTTGAGGGACCGGCGGAGACGATCGAGGCGTTTATCGCCGCGCTCCCCGCTGAGGCGCCGCCGCTGGTGCGCATAGCGGACGTTGCGCGTACAGAGATTCCGGTCGCCGGGGAATCCGACTTTTCTATCCACGAGAGCGATGCGGAAGGATCCGCGTTTGCGCTGGTTCCTCCGGATATCTGCACCTGCGCGGCGTGCCTCGAGGACAGCCGCGACCCGGCGAATCGCCGCTTCGAATATCCCTTCACCAACTGCACGAACTGCGGGCCGCGCTACAGCATCATCGTCGACGTTCCGTACGACCGGCCGACGACGACCATGGCGGAATTCGCCATGTGCGGGGACTGCCTTCGCGAGTACAGGGACGCGGAGAACCGGCGATTCCACGCACAGCCCAACGCCTGCCCGGTGTGCGGCCCGCGGCTGATCCTGCGCGAGGCGAACACCAGCAGCGAAGGGCAACGGTCGTCGCGCGAAATTCTGGAGCGCGTGGCGGACATTCTGCGCGACGGGGGAATTGTCGCCTGGAAAGGGCTCGGCGGCTATCAGTTGGCGTGCGACGCGCGCCAGACAGACGCCGTGGAAGACCTGCGGCGGCGCAAGCGGCGCAGCGAGAAGCCCTTCGCCATCATGGTCGCCGGCGCGGCCAGCGCGGAGACGCTGTGCTTCGTCTCCGAGCAGGAGCGCGCGGTGTTGGAGAGCCGCGCGCGTCCGATTGTTCTGTTGCAGCGCAGACCGGATGCGGATCTGGCGGAGGCGGTGTCGCCGGGAAATCCAGCGACCGGGGTGATGCTGCCCTGCACGCCCATGCACGACCTGTTGTTCCGCATCCTGCGCGAGCGCTGGCGACGCGAGGCGGCTCTGGTGATGACCAGCGGGAATATCAGCGAAGAGCCGATCGTGATCGAGAATGCGCAGGCGGAGGAGCATCTGGCGGAGATCGCCGACGCCTTTGCCCACCACAATCGCAGAATCCACACGCGTGTGGACGACTCCGTGGTGCGCGTGGTTGCGGGCGAGACGATGCTGCTGCGCCGTGCACGCGGCTATGCTCCGCAGCCGGTATTTCTGGATCGCGGCGATGCGGAGGTGCTGGCCTGCGGCGCGCAGCAGAAAAACACGCTGTGCCTGACGCGCGCCGGCTTCGGGCTGCCCAGCCAGCACCTGGGGGATCTCGAAAATTTCGAGACGGTACGGTTTTTCGAGGAGACGCTGGAGCGGATGAGCCGGCTCTTCCACGTGCAGCCGACGGCGGTGGCGCACGATCTCCATCCCGGCTACCTGAGCACGCAGTTGGCGCTGAAGATGGAGGGTCTGCGGCGCATCGGGGTGCAGCACCACCACGCGCACATTGCCAGTTGCATGGCCGAGCACCGCCTGGAGGGCCGCGTGATTGGGGTAGCCTGGGATGGCACCGGCTTCGGAACGGACGGGACGATCTGGGGTGGGGAATTCCTGGCTGCGGATTATCTCGGATTCGATCGATACGCGCGATTGCGGCCGGTGTTGCTGGCTGGCGGCGACGCGGGGGTGCGCGAGCCCTGGCGGGTGGCGCGCAGCTACCTGCTGGAAGCGTTTGGCACGATTCCGGCAGAGCCTCGATGGGCGGAGATGGCCGCGCCGGAGCGGCTGCGCATTGTGGATGCGATGCTGCAGAGGCGCGTGAACACGATTCCTACTTCGTCGGCGGGCAGGCTCTTCGATGCGGTCGCGTCGCTGATTGGGCTGCGGCAAAGCGTCTCGTTCGAGGGGCAGGCGGCCATGATGCTGGAGGCCGCGGCCGACGGCGCGGCTGGAGAGGGATGCGAGCAGCCGTATGCGTTCGCTCTGGAGGGCGCAGGGCCGGCAGAGGTGGATTTTCGACCGATGATCCGGGAGATCGTCGACGAAGTGCGGCGCGGGGAGTCGCAGGCGAGGATGGCGGCGCGCTTCCACGCCACCCTGGTCGCGGCGATTGCGGGCGTCTGCGGGCGCATGCGGGAAGAACTGCGGCTCGACCGGGTCTGCCTGAGCGGGGGATGTTTCCAGAATGCGCTTCTGCTGGAGGGTTGCGTGAGACGCCTGCGCGGGGACAGCTTCCAGGTGTTCACGCACCGGGAGGTGCCTGCCAACGATGGTGGCATTTCCCTGGGGCAGGCTGCCATCGCCTGCGAGATTCTGCGGCAGGGCTCCTGACCCCGGGGTTGCGGCAGGAGCATAACCGAAGATGGATGAAAAACATCGAGGCCGGCTTTTCCTTTGGCGCGGCATTTGCATCTGAAGTGTCAGCAGCCTGGTTGGGGTCTCCGGACCCAGCGAATTGCTATGCCTCGAATGGTTCCCGCACGAACGCTCGTCCTCCGGTGGGTTTTGCCGGCCGCATTTGTAGTAATTTCTTCGTTCCCGCTCGGAATGCTGGCCCAGAATGGGTCCGCGCAGCCTCCGCAGGGCACGGCGCTCAACCCTGATTACACGCGCCGCGAGATCCAGCCCGATCTGAATGTGGATCGCGACCCGGTGCCGTCGCCGGATGTGGAGTCGAATGCGCCTCTTCTGCCGCCCAAACCCGGCTCGACGATTTCCAAGTCCGGCAACAACCTCTATACGCTGCAGGAAAACGTCAACGAGGTGGTGCTGAACTGCACCGTCGTCGACGAACAGGGGCGGCTGGTGAAAGGTCTCACGCAGCGCGACTTCCAGGTATGGGAAGACGGCGTGCCACAGACCATCGCATCGTTCCGCAACCAGGACGTGCCCGTGTCGATGGGGATTCTCGTCGATAATTCGGGATCCATGCGCGACAAGCGCTCGGCGGCGGATGGCGCGGCGCTCGACCTGGTGCGGCTCTCGAACCCGCAGGACAATGCGTTCATCGTGAACTTCAATCAGAACGCCTATCTGGACCAGGGATTCACCTCGAATATCAGCGATCTGGAGCAGGGCCTGTCGCATTACGATGCAACCGGCACCACCGCGATCTACGATGCGGTAGCCGCGTCCGCGGATGAGCTGTCGAAATATGCAAGGTGGCCGAAGCAGGTGCTGCTGATTATCACCGACGGCGACGATAATGCGTCGCGGCTGACGCTGCAGCAGGCGGTGGAGCGGGTGCAGCGGCTGGGCGGCCCGGTGGTGTATTCGATCGGACTGCTGTACGAATCGGAGAGCCCGCAGGAAGCAGCGCGCGCGAAGGCGGCGCTGCAGACGCTGTCGAACGATACGGGCGGGTTGGCGTTCTTTCCCAGTTCAGCCGACCAGGTGAACGCGATTGCGGCGCAGGTAGCGATGGATATCCGGAATCAGTACACCATCGGCTATCATCCCACCCGTCCGCCGAGCGAGGGCGGCTATCGGACGGTACGCGTGGAAGCGCGCGACCGGCACTACGGACGGCTGCTGGTGCGGACCACCAGGGGCTACTACCCGAAGAACATCCCGCAGATGCACGCGAACGAGACGGCGCAGGCAATTCAGCACTAGAGACTGTTATTAACTTTCCCACGACCGGCGCTGGGCCCCAGCCCTGCGGGTTGCGGGGCAAATCGGGCCATACTTCATTCTCGTCCTCGACAGTGGGCCCGCCACAGCCTTCGGACTCGGCTTCCCACCCCATCGATCAGGTGCGGTCGATGGGGACCCCGGCTTCGTCTGGCCCGATTTTCCCTCGCAACGCCGGCCGCGCGAAAGTTAATAACAGCCTCTAAGGACCGATCCCGCGCCGGCCTGGTCTTTCTACGGATGCTCGGCGAGCCATGTCTCGATGCGTGCCGCCTCTGCGTCGCTCAGCCGAAAACTGGCTGCGGGCAGGATGCCATCGACCTGATCGGGACGGCGCGCGCCCACAATGGCTGCGGTGATGGCGGGATTGCGAAGAGTCCACGCAACCGCGACAACACCGGCCTGCACGCCGTGAGCATTGCCAATCTCCTTCAGCAAGTCTGCCAGTGCCAGATTGCGCTCGAGCTTTGGCGACTGAAAGTTGGGGCTGCGCTTGCGCCAGTCATCCTGGGGCAGATTCTGAATACGCTCGGCAGTCATCTTGCCGGTGAGCATGCCGGAAAGCATAGGTGAATAGTTGATGACGCCGATGTTGTGCTCGTGGCAGAAGGGCAGAATCTCCGTCTCGATGTCGCGGCGCAGCAGCGAATAGGGCGGCTGCAACGAGGTGATGGGCGCGATCTTCTGGATGCGCTTCATCTGTGCGACGCTGAAATTGGAGACGCCGATATAGCGGACCTTGCCCTGCTCTTTGAAGCGGGCGAGCGTTTCCCAGCCCTCTTCGATCTCGTCCTCAGGCATCGGCCAGTGAATCTGGTAGAGGTCGACGACGTCGATGCCGAGGCGGCGCAGGGAATTGTCGAGCTCTTCCTGAAGAGATTCACGTTTGAGGCTGCGGTGGATGCTGCGATCTTCATGCCAGCGCATAGAGCACTTGGTGAAGACGTACGGCTTCTGCGCGCGGCCCTTCAGCGCGCGGCCGACGACTTCTTCCGAGTGGCCGAGGCCGTAGATTGCCGCCGTGTCGATCCAGTTGATGCCGGAGTCGAGGGCGTGCTCGATGGTGTGAAGAGACTCGCTGTCGTCCTGCGCGCCCCAGGCGAACTCCCAGTTGCCGCCGCCGATGGCCCACGCGCCGAACCCGATGGGGGTGAGCTTGAGGTCGGAGTTGCCGAGGTTGCGGGTGGTGAATTTTGCAGAGGTCGCAGTGGTGGTCGCCATGATCTTTCGATGCGAACACGATAGCGCAGGGTGCAGAAACGCGCGGCGTTACGGTTCGATGAGAAACTGGCCTTCGCGCATGATGGGCTCGTCGTCGATCCAGATATTGAAGCGCAAGCCGACCACATCGATGTGGGTCGAGCTGGTCCAGGGCGCACCAGTGTGCTCTCCGTACGGATTGCCAAAGGCGATATGGATGCCGGGGAATTTTTCGTCCTGGAGAATGTTGCCGATGACCTGGTGCACGCCGATGTTGGTGCCGATGGCGAACTCGCCCACCCGGTCGGAGTTTTCATCGGTGTGCGTGTAGGCGTCGAAATCGCGCTGCAGCTGCTGGTTGGCAGAACTGCACGAGACGATGCGGTTCGCGCGCATCTCGATGGTGAGGGGCGTGGATTCGAGCAGACCATACTGCGCGCAGAGGTAGTCGCCAACCACGCCATCGACAACGAAGACGCCGTTGACCTCGCCGGGAGAGGTGAAAATTTCGCCGCCGGGAAGATTGCCCCACTTGTCGCGGGAGATGATGCCGGAAGTCTTGAGCCAGCGGTACTCGGGGTTGAGGTCGGCGCGGATATCGGTACCGGCGGGGGTGGTGGCCCGGATGACACGCGCACGGCGGGCCTTCTCAATCACCTTCTGCGAGAGGCGATCGACAAGATGGTAATCGGCGCGCATGCCGTCGCACATGATCTGCGGGGTGATATTGACCATATGGGCGTGGCGCATGCGGCGGCGGTTGACCACGTCGGTCATCTGCATGCGCGAGCGCAGCTCGTTGCGCTGCACCTGGACGGCGAAGATGCTGACGTCGGAGGTCTCCATGTCAGCCAGCACTTCCGGCGGCATGGCGGAGAGGGGGCGCGGCGCAAGGTCTTCGAGAACGAAGGCGTCCCAGCGGCAGCCGTTGGCGCCGAGTTCGTGCGCGAGCGACGCCGCGATGGGCAGCGTAGCGCGGTCTGTGATGAGCGTGACCTTCTCCGAGGGCTCCACGCGCAGACAGGTGGTAATCGCCGCGTGCGCGCCGGGGAGAAAGTCAGGCGGGAACGCAGTCTGCAGCAGCAGCGCTCGCGCGGAGGGTACAGGCGAAACAGTGGGCAATGCCGGAGGTCCTCGAACTTCCAGAGTACCGGATGCAGCCCTGCCGCGGGAGCGAGTTATTTGTGGGTGGGCAGAACGGCCCAGATGCCGGGATCTTCCTGGCCGAGGACCCACGAGCAGAAGCCGGCGAGGCCGCGTTGTTTCACGAGGTCATAGCGTTCGCGGAAGGTGCGCTGATCGGTGAAGAAGACCCATTCGCGCTGGTCGTCGCGATAGAACCAGAACCACGCGGTGCGATCGACGGGATCCCACTGAAGCTGACCGCCCCAGGTTTTGGCGAGATCCAGAGCGTCGGGGGCGCTGATGTAGTCGGCGGTAGGGTTGGGGTGGTCGTTGACGGGCGCGCCGGTATACCAGTGATAGCCGTAGAGCGGGATGCCGAGCGAGAGCTTCGAGTTAGGCACGGACTGGAGAGCGAAGTCGAGGTTCTCGATGGTCCAGTGCCATCCGGCAACGGGGCCGGGGACGGTCCAGCGAGTCTGCTGGTCGTAGGTCATCAGGCAGATGAGGTCGACAGATTTGGCGAGCGCATCGAGATCGTAGGCGCCGCGCCAGTTGGCATAGAGCCACGAGGAGAATGCGGTGACGCCGGGATGGCCGGGCGCGGCGGGCACGGTGGCGATGGAAAGCTGCAGACCGGCTGCGTGCAGCGCCGATGCAGCGCGGGCGACCAGCGCGGAGAGCGCATCGCGGTCGGTCCAGGCGATGTTTTCGAAGTCGAACTGGAAGCCAAGGTAGCCGTTCTGCTTCGCTTCGCGCAGCAGTGCGTCGATCATCTGCCTCTGGGCCTCGGGGCGCTGGAGCAGCAGGTGCAGCGAAACCTGTGTGGCTGCCTGATTGGAGACGATCGGCTCCACGGGAACGTGCGCGGCCTTCGCGGCCTCAAGAACAAGCGGATCGGGGCCGCCGGAGACGAGGCCGTCCTGATCGACCGAGTACCAGGTGGGCACGAGGAGATCGATCTGCGACGCGTGAGCGAGGAAATCGTGGACGGAGTCCGGGCTGTTGACCATGTAGAAGAGCGCCTGCGGCGTTTGCGCGAGAACAGGAATAGCGGCGCAGAGGAGAACAATGGTGCAGGCGGTGCGGAGAGTTCGTAGAGCGTGCATGGTGGGACGATACGGCATTTTCGAGGCTCACGGCCCGCTGGTGTCCGCCGGCGTGACCCTATTGCGCGACCGACTCGCAGATGCCGGCCTTTGTTTCCTCGGCCATGTAATCGACCACGGCCTTCAGGTCGTTGGTCTCTTCGAAGACGCGGAGCTGGCGATCAGCGCCGGTACCGGTTTGGAGAATCGTCCGGATGCCGTTGATCGCCTCGCGGCTGCCCAGTTCGTCCACGACAGGATCGACGAAGGCAAGATATTCCTCGATGAGCTCGCGCTCCGGGACCTCCTCCTGTTTGCCGAAGTCGATCAGCTTGCCGTCGAGGCCGTAGCGGACCGCGCGGAATTTGTTTTCCATCAGGAGCGGCCGCGCGTACTGGCGAAAGTCCTGATTGGAAGCGTGGAGGCGGTAGAGATACGCGGCAGTGGCCTGGATGAGCGCGGCGATGGCCACCGTTTCCTCGGCGCGCAGCGGAATGTCGCAGGCGCGGACTTCGATGGTGTTGAAGAAGGGATGGGGGCGGATGTCCCACCAGATTTTCTTGGCGTTGTCGATGCAGTTAGTGCGGACGAGCAGGTTGACGTAGTTTTCGAATTCCGAGTAGCTCGAAAAGGCGTCGGGGATGCCGGTGCGGGGAAAATTCTCGAAGACCTTGGCGCGATAGCCCTTGTATCCGGTGTTGAGGCCCAGCCAGAAGGGCGAGTTAGTGGCAAGCGCCATGATGTGGGGCAGGAAGTAGCGCATCGAGTTCATGATGCGGATGGCGGCTTCGCGGTCTTCGATGCCGACGTGGACGTGGAGGCCGAAGATGAGGTTGGAGCGGGCGACCAGCTGGAGATCCTTGACCACCTGGTGGTAGCGGGGGTCGGGATAAATTTCCTGGGTGCGCCAGTCGGCGAAGGGATGAGTGGCGCCGGCGACGAGGATCAGGTCGTGCTCCTCGGCGAGTTTGATCATCTCGCGGCGCAGCTCGTAGAGGTCCGCACGGGCGTCGTCGATGTTGCGGCAGACGCGGGTGCCCACTTCGACGACCGAGGTGTGCATCTCGGCCTTGACGCGCTCTTCCAGGCGCATCTTGCCCTGCGCGAGCATCTCGGTGGCGATGTGCGAGCGCAGGTCGCGCGTGACCGGGTCGACGGTCTGGTATTCCTCTTCGATACCGAGAGTGAAGGAAGGCCGCATGGTGCATACCTTTGTAAGCCGGATGCCGCCCCAACGCAAGCTCGGCGTTATTCGATAGCGGAGACGGTGCTGATTGGATCGGGGCCGGATTTGGCCGCGCTGGACTTAGCGGATTTCTTTGCAGTGGACTTTCCGGGCGCGGGCATCTTCTTCTTTGCGGATTTCGCGGCGGTCTTCTTTGCCGCGGCGCCGAGGTAGGCGCCCCAGTGGAAGTCCGGGACATGGGGCCTGGCGTTTTGCGCCTTGCGGATGGCGAGATCTGCGACGGCTTCGACGATCCAGTCGAAATTTTCGCGGCCCACCGAGTGGAGATCGGCGTCGGGCGCGGGGTTCATGAAGTCGATGGCGTAAGGGATGCCATCCTCCACGGCGAACTCCACGGTGTTCAGGTCGTAGCCGAGGGCGCGGCAAAGGGTGAGCGCATCCTCCTCAACGCGTTGGAGCAGCTTCGGAGCAGTCGCGGGGGGATTGAGGACGTAGCGCTCGTGGTGTGGGCGGCGCGGATCGTAGTGCATAATGCGCACTTTCTCCTGCCCGACGACATAGCAGCGGAAGTATTCCGTGAAGCGGACGGCCTTCTGCAGCATCATGCACAGGTCGCGGGACTGGTCGTAGGCGGCGAAGAAGTCTTCGCGCGAGTGGACGTGGTAGACGTCGCGCCAACCGCCTCCATTGACGGGCTTGAGGAACGCAGGGAAGCCAATGTAGGCGAAGACCCCGTCCCAGTCGAGGGGGAACTGCAGATTGCGCATGGAGCGGTCTGTGGTGCCGGGCGGATAGTGCTTGTGAGGCAGGATGACGGTGGGCGGCGCGGCTACGCCCAGCTTCGCGGCGAGCGAATAATTGAAAAATTTGTCGTCGGCGGACCACCAGAAGGGATTGTTGATGACGGTCGTGCCGCTCAGGACGGCGTGCTTGAGGAAGGCCCGGTAGAAGGGGATATCGTGGGAGATGCGGTCGACGACAACCGACCAGACGGGCGGCTGGTCGAGGCGGATGGCGCCGATTTCGACGAATTCGGCGCTGATGCCGTCGAGGTTCTTTGCGTTGATCTTTTCCACCAGCGCGCCGGGGAAGGTGTTTTCCATGCCGAAGAGAACGCCGATTTTCTTCACGTTGCCGCCTCTCACAGGTTGATCGGGGGAGTGCCTTCAGGTCTATGGTGGCACAACCGGCGGGCGCGAAGCGTGAATGCTCGTCAACGGCGCTTCAGGGCTTCCAGTTCGTCGAGGGTGCGCGGCCAGTCCTCGCGCAGCAGGCGGGAGAGTCCGCGGTCGGCGAGGAGCTTACCGCTGGTCTGGCAGCGCGGACAATAATCGGTTTCGTTGTCGGCGTAGCGGATGCGCTGGATGGGCTCGCCGCAGCGCGGGCAGGGCTGGCCGAAGCGTCCGTGAACGGCCATCTCAGGGCGGAAGGCGGTGACTTTTTCGGGGAATCCGCTGCCGGTTTCGGAGCGGAGACGATCGACCCAGAGCTGGAGGGTGGAGCGCGTGGCATCGAAGAGGCGTTGCCACTCGGGATTGGTGAGGCGATGGGTGAGCGTGACCGGAGAAAGCTGCGCCGCGTGGAGGATCTCGTCGGAGTAGGCATTGCCGATGCCGCTGACCAGGCGCGGATCGGTAAGGGCGCGCTTGAGGGTGCGATTCTCCGCGGTGAGCGCGGCACGAAAGGCGGGGAGATCGCACGTCATCACGTCGATGCCGCCGGGATCAGTAGAAAGCAGGGCGTCTTCGCCGTTGAACAGGAAGAGCGAGGCGCGGCGCTTCGACCCTGCTTCTGTTAATACGAGCGAGCCCTGTGAAAAGTCGAAGGCTGCGAGCGCATTTCGGCCGGCGAGCTTGGCTCCGGGTGGGCGCCAGTGCAGACGGCCGGCAATCATGAGGTGAAGAACCAGCCACAGGTCGCTGTCGAGCCCGAAGGCGATGCGTTTACCGATGCGGCGCAGCTGACGCACGGTGCGGCCCTCGGCGTCTGCAATCGGCGGTTGCGCGGTGCGCAGTAAAAACGCGCTCGTGATGCGGATGTGCTCGATCGGCTGCCCGACGATGCGCGGCTGCAGCGCTTCGATGTAAGCGGTAATGTCGGGAAGCTCGGGCATAAAAGCAGGCAACAGGGAAAAGGGTACAGGGAACACGGCGATGATGCGGCCCGGCTCAGGAGGATGAGGGGCTAGCGGAGGACATCGTCGAGGAAGCGGTGGAGAGCAGCGGCGACCGAGGGCGGCGGAGCCGAGGTCAGATCGAAGTACTGCTTCGGGTAGGGAGCGGCTGCGAAGAGTTGATGCGCGCGGGCGGAATCATCGCTGCGATCGAGGAAGAGCAGGGGGACATGGGCGCGGGCGATCTCCGGCGCGGGGTCGAGGAATTCTTTCTGTAACAGGGACAGTGGCAGAATGCGCGCACGCGCATCGGAAGCGAAGATCTGGCGCGCCGTCGGGGCCGGATCTTCGAGGATCGCTCCCGCGGGAGCGAACTCCGCAGCCAGTTGCGCGGCGAAGACGGTGCCGACGCCGTCGCCGAAGACCACGATGTCTTTTGCGGGGATGTGGCGCGTGTCGGTGAGATACGTCCAGGCAGCAATGGAATCGACGGTGGCGAGGCGCTCGGTGGGATGGCGTCCCACGCTGCGGCCGAATCCCTGGTAATCGAAGGCGAAGACATTCACGCCGAGCTGATGCAGGGCCTCGAGCGCAGGCACGCAGTCAGAAAGATCGCCGCCGGCGCCGTGGAGGTAGAGGATCGTGCCGTCGACCGCGGCAGGCGCGGGGGCTGCGGGCATCCACCAGCCGTCGAGGCGGGGATTGCCGGCGTTGGTGACGTCGAAGTGAATTTCCTCGAAGGGGAGGCCGGCAAATGCCGGCGTGGTCGTGATCGCGCGCACGGGGTGGAAGAGCATTTGCCACTGGCCCTGGTAAAAAAGCAGCGCGAGAGCGCCATATCCACAGACTGCGGCGCCGATGAACGTGACCACGATGGCGGCGACAAGCCAGCGTGCGCTGACCGTAGGCGGCGGTTCTGTCTCGTGGAACTCGGGCGCGCTGGGACGCGGGCGTGATGCGGATTTGTGTCTGGGCATGGGCTATCCGAAGGCCAGCTCGTCGGGAGATTCGAGCGGTGTGCCACAGGTGCGGCAGATGACCGCCGAGCAATCGCCGCAAACCAGCGGATCGGGGATGGGGCGGGCGCACACCGGGCACCACAGAGGCTGCGGCCCAGGCGGATTTTGCTGCGGCACCGGCGGCGGCGAGGACATACTGCATCTGAGGTTAGCATCCGCGCTGCAGGCGCAGCCGCGCGGGTCGCGGGTGGCAGATGGTATCGAAATATATTCCCTGTGCGATTTTGAGCGGGATTTTCCTCCCGTGGCCGATGTCTACTAGGCAGTGATGGGGAGGGGAGGTTGCGCGCGGCGCATCCGCAGCGGAAAGGATCGCGCCCATTGACATTGAAGCGAGGAGGGACCGAGGGATGGCGACGGCAAGCGTTACACGGCTGATGTTGTGGACGGACCTGGAAGGGCGTGAAGTGATGGGGCGCTGGCGGTTGAAGCGCTTGGTGCGTCCGGAGGGGCGCACGGCCTGGTTTGAGGCGACAGAAATGGACGGCGCGCCGGCGATGGTGAGCCTGACCGAAGCGCTCAACGACGAGGAGGAACTGCTGGCCCGGCTCCGCGCGGCGGCGGAGATCCGCCACCCGAATGTGGTGGCTGTGCGCGAGGCGCACACCACGCTGATGGACGACACGCCGATCGTGCTGGCGGCGATGGAGCCGACGGACGAGAACCTGGCGGACGTGCTGCGGGAGCGGCCGCTGGACGCGGCCGAGGCTCTGCCGCTGATGGATGCGCTGCTGCAGGGGCTGGCGGCCATCCACGCACGGCAGCTGGTGCACGGCCGCATGGAAACGGCGAGCGTGCTGGCCATGGACGATACCGTCAAGCTGCGCAGCGATTGCCTGCTGCTGCCTGGCGCAGGAGCGGCAGCGCGAGCGGCGGAGGATGTGCGCGGGGTGGGAAGAATTGTGACCCAGGCGCTCACGCGCAGGATCCCCGCGAACGAGAACGATCCAGTGCTGCAGTTGCTGCCCGAGCCGCTGGGGCGGTCGGTGCGGCGCGCGCTCAGCGGAAATGCGACCGTGGAGGAAATCGCTGCGCTTGCGGGAACGCGCCTTATGCCGGCGCCCGCGGCGCCGCCGAAGCCGGCGCTCGTAGAAAAGGCGGCGGCGATTCCGGCGGTCAGAGAGACAAGACCTCAGTCTGTTCCGGTGCCCGCTGCCGCACCGGCGCCCGTTGCTCCGGCGAACGGCGCGAACCTGGAAAGCCCCAAAGAGGTGAGCTCTGCTCCGCAGAGAGTGGAAGTTGTTGGGAAGGTCGACAGTATGGCGCCACCCCGGTCCCCGATTGCAGCTCCGATTGCGGTGCAAGCGGCGGAAGCGGCTCCTGCAGCAAAGCCCCCGGGGATTCGCGCGGTCGAGGCCGTGCGCAATGCAATCCCGCCAGCCGAAGCCGGAAGCAGGCAGATGGAGTTGCTGCTGACGCCGCGGCGAGGAAGCGATTCGGAGTCGGAAGATTCAGAGGAAGATGCTGAAGCGAGCGGCGCGCGGATGTGGCAGTGGCGCTTTCCGCAACGCAGCGCGCCCTATGTGATCGGTGCTGCGGTGGTGCTGGCGCTGGCGACCATCTGGATCCTCTACGGATGGCTGCACCGTGCCACGCCTGTGAAGCCTGCTGTTGCTGTGCATACGCAACAGGCGCCGGCAGCGGGAACGCCTGCAACATCGATCGCGAAGCCGGCTGCTGCGCAGAGCATCTCGAACGGCGCGGCAGCGGATCGGGTGTGGCGGGTGGTCGTCTACACCTACCGGCATCGGTCGCAGGCACAACATAAGGCCGGCGTGATCGAGCAGCGGTATCCGCAGCTGCATGCGGATGTCTACGCCGCGCGGGGCGACGCCTTTCTGGTTACAGTGGGCGGAGCGATGACGCGCGAGGAAGCCTTCGCGGAGCGCGGGCGAGCGGTGCGGATGGGCCTGCCCCGCGATGCCTACGCCCAGAATTTCCGTTAAGCCGGGTGACGGGAAAGAGTACCCGGCGGTCTCTGCAGTTGTGCGGATCGCAAGGATCGAAGTAGGATGACGGTTTGGTTCCCCCGGGCGGAGGGACGCGCGCTTCGTGGCGACCCCCCGCACTCATCCTGCGCGACGCAATGGCGATTGGCTCTGGTGGATGAAGAGCGGAGACAGTGTGAACGGCACGACCACAGTTCTGATCATCGATGACGATCCAACCCACCTGAAGATCTACGGCTGGATTGTGAATGCGGCCGGCTATGAGGCTTTGCCGGCGCTGGTGAAGGCGGATCGCATCGAGTTTCCTCAGAAGCGGGTCGACCTGGTGGTGATGGATTATCGCCTCACCGGGCAAATCACAGCCGTGCAGGCGGCGGAACTAGCGCAGTCTCTGTATCCGGGTGCGCCCATCATTGTTTTGTCGGACATCTACGATCTTCCCTCCGATATCGCGCCGTATGCGCAGGCCTTTGTCAGGAAAGGGGAGCCGGCAAAGCTGGTGGCGGCTCTGGGGAAGCTCTCAAAACCGTCTCAGGGGATTGCCGACACGGCGTGAAGCTGCGCTACAAATCTCCATGAACGCGAACAACCCGGCACGGGGCGGTTGTCATCCAAAGGCTAAGCCGATTTTCTACGCCGTTTCCGCGGCAGACATCCGAGAAACCTGGGCCCGGGGCAAGCCTGACGGCAGCCCGTACGAGGAACGATGCGCGAGCTGGTAACACCGTGCCCGACGATCGGTGTATGAACGCGTTGCCTGCGGAGAATGGACTGTGTTTTTTGACTGCCGATGGCCAAATTTCTCTGCCTGTTGGGAAGCGCCGGGGAGCGGCTGTGAACAGCCGCAGCCTGCGGGCGATGCTCTGCGATATCGCGGGAAGAGGCTGGGACCGGCCTGGGGTTCGACGGATTATTTGTGCTGTTGCGGAGAGGCTACGCTGACTGAGAGCGGGAAACAGGCGAACGTGAGTGCTGAATTCCCAATGCGGCGTGACTGCAGAGCTGGGATCCGGATGCTGAGACGGTCTGCCTGGCGCCGGGCATCGGGTTTGCTGCTGGCGCTCATCTGGATGCTGGGCGCAGCGAACGCGCGCGATACCGCCGAGGCGGAGCGGCCATCCTCGGACGATGTGGAAGCCGCATATCTCTACAACTTTGGAAAATTCGTGCGCTGGCCGCAGGTGGCCGCGCAGGGACCCCTGACGATTTGCGTCGCCGGCCGCGACTCCATGAGCCAGGAGATCGTTCGCCTGGTGGCAGGGGAAACCATCCAGGGACGGCCGCTGGAGGTGCGCACTCCGGATCGCGCCGAGCGGGTGGAAGGCTGCTCGATCCTCTTTATTGGGTCGCCGGACAGCGACCGCCTGAACGAATTTCTTTCCGCAACCAGCGGAAAGCCGGTGCTGACGGTGGGCGATGCCCCGGACTTTCTGGCCCGCGGCGGCATGATCCAGTTCGTGATGGTGGAGGACCATGTGCGGTTCTCCGTCAACCTCGCCGCTGCTACCCACAGCAGTCTGCAGTTGAGCTCGGAACTGCTGAAAGTTGCGCTGCGGGTGCAGGCCCAGCCAGGGATGGGAGGGGGTCAATGAGATTCGGCTCCTCTTCCTCGATCTCCGCCAAGCTGACGCGGATGAGCCTGATGGTGAGCGGTCTGGCGCTCCTCCTCGCGGTGGTGGCGTTCTTCGCCTTCGATCTGATCTCCTTCCGGCAAAATCTCATTCGCAACCTGGAAACGGCGGCCCAGATTGTGGGCTCGAACAGCGTTTCCGCGCTGCTCTTCGACGATCCGCAAAGCGCAGCCACCACGCTCGAAGCTCTGGGGAGTTCGCCGGATGTGGTATCGGCCACTCTGGTCAATAACCAGGGCGAGGTATTCGCCAGCTATCAGCGGCCCGGCGCTGAGAAGCTTCCGCAAAGCTTTCCCGTGCCCGCGGGCCGCATCGATGCGGACCGGACTCAGGGCAATCACGTGCTCCTGGCCCACCGCATCGTTTTTGAGGGAAAGCCGGCGGGCACGGTGTATATCGCGGCCGATCTGACCGAGACCGGCCAGCGCGCGCGGCAATACCTCCTGATTGCAGGCCTGATCCTGCTCGTGTGCCTGGCGTCAGCACTGCTGATCAGCGCGTCGGCGCGCAGGCTGATTGCACGGCCCATCATCGATCTGGCGGGAACGGCGCGCCGTGTTTCGGTGGAACATGATTACTCTGTGCGCGCGGGGCCGCATCCGGATCAGGATGAGATTGCGGCGCTGATCGAGGCATTCAACGAGATGCTGCACCAGATCCAGGCGCAGGACTCGGCGCTCACCCGCGCGCGCGACAGCCTGGAGCTGCGCGTGCAGGAGCGGACGGCGGCGCTGCGAGCGGCGAATCGCGAGCTGGAGGCGTTTTCCTACACCGTGGCGCACGACCTGCGCGGGCCGCTGGATGCGATTCAGGGGATGGTGTACATCCTCGAGAACCTGGATCCGGAAAGCGGCGAGGACGAGCGGCGCGAAATCCTGGCCCAGCTGCGGACCTCCACCCACAATATGGCGAGCCTGATCGACGACCTGCTGAATCTTTCCCGGGCGAGCACCGTGGAGTTGCGCAAAGGACCGGTGGACCTGGGCGCAATGGCTCGGGAGATCGCGCAGGAACTGAAGCGCGCGGAACCGGAGCGCAGGGTCGAGTTCAGAATCGAAAGTGTCCCTCAGGCCGAGGCGGACAGCGGCCTGGTGCGGGTGGCGCTCGACAATCTGATCCGCAATGCATGGAAGTACACCTCGGGGCATTCCGCCGCCCGCATCGAGTTTGGCGCGATCCGGCTGCAGGGGGAGACGCATTATTACGTTCGGGACGATGGGGCCGGCTTCGATCCGCGGCTGAACGACCGGCTCTTTCAGCCCTTCCATCGCCTCCACAGCCGCAGCGAATTCCCGGGAACGGGGATCGGGCTGGCGACGGTGCAGCGCATCCTGGCGCGCCACGGCGGCCGCATCTGGGCCGAGGGCGAGGTCGAAAAGGGCGCCACCTTCTGGTTCACGCTGAAGAGCCGATCGTCGGCGGTGGCATAAGCGCGGGACGTGGCTCGATGCTGAGAAATTTCTAATCCAGTTGTCCTAATCCAGGGCATGCGTTCGCAGAGTGGTGAAG
>JBATVK010000037.1:0-8069 GCA_049671725.1 Acidobacteriaceae bacterium | reverse complement strand
TGGGGATGGTGCTCAGCGACGAGTGATTCCTCAGCCGCCGGCACAGATCCAGCCCGTCCCCGCCCGGAACCATGATGTCCAGCAGAAACAGCGCCGGCGCCTGCCGCTCCGCATCCGGAACCAGCCCTCCCGGCGCTCCGTACACCCGCGCCTGGAACCCCGCGGCCTCCAGGTGATGCTGGATCAGCCGCGCAATGTCCGCGTCGTCCTCAAGCACAAAGATGGTCTGGCTCAAGCAGTGGGTCCTTTCCCGCGCGCCCGAAAACAGGCACGCACCGCCACCAGCCTACCGCGAAGGGGCAAACAGAATGCAAACGTTCTGTTAATTCCGCCGGGGGCTCCTGCCCAGCGAGTGGCGGCTCTCCACCGCGGACCGCTGACAGGCCGTGGCAAGAATCCGGTTTTGAAGGGGCACGGCTTCAGCCGTGCCGTAAAGCACGCAAAATCAATGGGGCTTTAGCCCCTGAGGGACGTCTTTGTTCCTCTTTCGGCCGTTGCCACAGGCCGCTATCCGTAAAAGTTCCGGAACAGCCCCCGCACCGTCTCGTAGCACTCGCACGCCGCGCTCTTCAGCTTCTCGTGATCCAGAATCTGAATCTGTCCCCGCCGGTACGAGATCAGCTTCTTCCGCCGCAGCACTCCCGCCGCCAGCGTCACCGTCGTCCGCCGCGATCCCAGAATGTCCGCCAGAAATCCCTGGCTCAGCGACACGCTGTTGGTTCCCGTCAGGTCCCGCGCCGTCAGCAGCCATCGCGCCAGCCGCTGCTCCGCGTCGTGCAGCCGGTTGCACGCCGCGTTCTGCGACAGGATCATGCACCGCCGCTGCACCCCCCGCTGCACCAGGTGCCGCAGCGGCTCGGACCGCTGCAGTTCCCGCTGCATCTCCGGAAACGAAATCCGCAGCGCCTTGGCTTCCATCTGCACCACGCACCGCGTCGGCCCCTGCGTCATCCCGCCCAGCAGATGCCAGGCCGGAACCACGCCCTCGTTGCCGCACACGCTGGTTTCGGCGCTCCGCCCGTCCGCCATCGCCACCATCATCGAAGCCAGCCCCGACGTGATGAACCACGCGTACCGCGGAGCCTCCTCCGCTTCGTACAGCACCGTCCCCGCCGGAAGAACCACTTCTTCCAGCAGGTTGCAGATCGAGCTTCGATGAGGTTGGGGGAGCGTCTCCAGCAGGAGATTGTCGTTGCGGTTCGGGGCCATTATCTCCCTTGCTCTTCAATGAGCAAGGCCCATGCTGAATCCCAGCAAAAAGTCTCTGCCCTGAAGCAAAAATCCGGGGATGTTTCAGTTGCGGATTATATGAATCGGAACCCGTTTTTTATGTTCGCTATCAGACAGATATGTTCGGTATTAGACCGACTCTCTTCTGTCGCAGCGGTTATTGTTCCGCTAGTTCATTCGGCCATATTTTAGGATGCATTTCGCTTGCCGGTGTTAGCCCGCGGCCAGGCTTTGCAGGCGTAACTGTTTCGCTTCGGGATTCGGCGTCTTTGATCGCATGAAATGGTCAGAAATTGCTCGCGAGCCGACCGCTTTTACACGTTGCCGGCGCAGCAAATCTGCGCAGATTCAGGCAACTTTTCTGCTGCCCCGAGTAAGCCGGATCCGGTTATCCCGATTCGTTCGACGGCGGCCCCTGTTACCTTGTCGAACCCTTAGTTGCTCCGGGAAGGGCCCATCCATGGCGGACAAACCGGCAATCCTCTCCATCTCCGACGACCCCACTCTCAACCGCACCCGCCGCATGCTCCTCGAAAAATATGCGGATGTCAGTCTTGCCGGCAGTCTTCCTGAAGCCGCGACCCTTCTTTCCTCATGCCGCTTCGACCTCGTTCTGCTCTGCTACTCACTCACCATGCAGGAGTGCCGCGCCATCGTCAGCCTCGCGCACGGTCTCCTTCCCCCGCCCAAAGTGCTGGCTCTCGCCCAGAGCGGCCAGCGCCTCTTTCTCACCGCGCCCGATCAGGAATTTCTGCCCGGCAACCCCGCCGACCTGCTCCGCAAAATCGCCTCCATGACCGGCCTCGAAATCCAGATTCCTCCCGCCGCGCCGCCTCAGCCTCCGCCGCGCAGGAAATCCTCAGCGGTGGAGTAGACGCACCACCCCCCAATCCCACGTTCTCTGGGTTCCTCTGCGCTCTCTGTGGTGGAAGCTCTCCGCGCCTGCGTGGGGCCACAGCCCCTCAGTGCGAGTGCGGATGCCCGTGATGGTGGTGCGCCTCCGGCTCTTCCACCGAAATCAGGCACCCATGCGCCGTCTCGCACACCACATGCTCGAACTGCAGCGTCGTGTGGTGGATTCGGAACCGCTCCCGCAGCACCACGTTGATCTGGTCCAGGATCAGGTTGCTCTCCGACGGCGGAATATCCGCGATCGTCACGTGGCTGGCCAGCGCGTGGCTGTTCGATCCCAGGCTCCAGACGTGCAGATCGTGCACGTCCTCCACCCCCTCGATCCGCTCCAGCGTCTCCCGTATCTCCACCAGCGAAACCCCGCGCGGCGTCCCCTCCAGCAGGATGTTCAGCGTCTCCCGCACAATCGCCATCGACGACCACAGGATCAGCGCCGCAATCCCCAGCGACAGCGCCGGATCGATCCACGTCCGCCCCGTCATCAGGATCACCGCGCCGCCCACAATCACCGCCGCCGTCGACAGCGTGTCGCCCAGCATGTGCACGAACACGCTGCGGATGTTCACGTCGTGGCTCACCCGCCACAGCATCGCGGCGATAATCCCGTTCATCGCCACGCCCGCCGCCGCCACCCCCATCATCACCCGCGGCTCCACGCTCGCCGGCGCGCGAAAACGGTGGATTGCCGCCATCGCAATCCATCCCGCGATCACCATCAGCGCCAGCGCGTTCAGGAACGCCGATACCACCCCCGCCCGCTGGTACCCGAAGGTCTTGCGATCGTTCGCCGGCCGCGTCTGGAACCACACCGCCACAAACGACAGCCCGATCGCCAGCGCATCCGACGCGTTGTGTCCCGCTTCGGACATCAGCGCCAGCGAATGGGCCCGCAGTCCCGCAAAAAATGTCAGCAGAACGTACGCGATCGTCGCCAAAAACGACAGGCGCAGCACCTTCTTCATCGAGGCTGTCGACGCGCCATGAACATGCATACGATTTCAGTGTATGAGCCGCACCCTGTGGCCTTCAATCGCCGTCTACCGCACCGGAGCCGAGCTCCTCGGCTTTCCCTGGGTCGCCGCCCGGGTCCCCGTCACGCTCCGCGCTGTCGTCCGCAGCCCGCTCCAGTTTTCCGCCACCACAATGCTGTTTTCCGGCCGCCGCACGTCGTACCGCACCGAGCACGGAAAGCTCAGCCGCAGATCCTCCGCCTTCACCCGGTCGTGCAGCGCCGTCACATCCTGCGAGCACTCGTACTCCACGCCGCCGATCTCGTACTTGTAGTGGATGAACCGGATCTCCGTCGTCCGCGCGCCCTCGCCGTGCTCCGTCCCGGCGATGTCCATAATCGTCCCGTCGATGATCCGCCCCGCCCGCACCAGTTGCGCGCGCCGCTCCCGTTCCAGCTCTTCCTCGCTCGGCCGCCGCCGCAGCATCAGGTACGCGGCCACGCCGCCAACGCACACCACCGACGCCGCCAGCGTCCCCACCACATGCGGATCGCGCAGGCTGAAGCTGACCATCGGAGACTCCGGGGAGATAGTACGACCTTCTAACTGCAGAATAGCTCAGCTTGCTCCCTTCGATAATCCCTTTCTCGCACATCCCCCAATCGGTACCCAGCAACCGAACCCACCCAATCCCCAATCCCTAATCCCCAATCCCTGATCTCTGCTCACTGATCTCTGATCTCTGACCGCTGAAAGCTGAACGCTAACCGCTAACCGCTATCCGCTGAACGCTGACCGCTGAAAGCTGAACGCTAACGCTATCCGCTAACCGCTATCCGCCATCCGCTAACCGCTACCCGCTATCCGCTATCCGCTGAAAGCTGACCGCTGACCGCTGACCGCTGAACGCTGTTCCCCCCGTGCCGTATACTGATCCCAGACATGTCGAATCGCAGCATTTCACGAACGGCCGCTTCCGGCGGTCGTTTTTCCGTCAGCGCCCCAAATTCCCAGCCGGCCGCTTCCACCCGCCCGCGCATCCGCTCCACCACCGTCATCTGCGTCCGCCGCAACAGCTCCGTGGTCATGGCCGCCGACGGCCAGGTCACCATGGGCGAAGCCGTCTTCAAGCACACCGCGAAGAAAATCCGCCGCCTCTATCAGGACAAGATCCTCGCCGGCTTTGCCGGGTCCACCGCCGACGCCTTTTCCCTCTTCGGCCGTTTCGAAACCAAGCTCGAGCAGTACGCCGGCAACCTCGGCCGCTCCGCCGTCGAGCTGGCCAAGGACTGGCGCACCGACAAGATGCTCCGCTCCCTCGAAGCCCTCCTCGTCGTCTCCGACCTCAGCCAGACCTTCCTCATCAGCGGTTCCGGCGACGTCATCGAGCCCGACGAAGGCATCGCCGCCATCGGCAGCGGCGGTTCCTACGCCCTCGCCGCGGCCCGCGCCCTCATCGAAAACACCGAGCTCTCCGCCCGCGACATCGCCGAAAAAGCGCTGAAGATCGCCGGCCAGATCTGCATTTACACCAACGACAAAATCACCATCGAAGAACTCCACGCATAGAGCAATCACTGATCGCTGATCGCTGACAACTGATATGGCTATCTACTTACCCGGAACCGCCGAAGACCAGGAGCTCTCCCTCGAAGAGCTCACCCCGCGCGAAATCGTCGCCGAGCTCGACAAGTACGTCGTCGGACAGAAAGCCGCCAAGCGCGCCGTCGCCGTCGCTCTGCGCAACCGCATGCGCCGCCAGAAGCTCACCCCCGATCTCGCCGACGAGATCATGCCCAAGAACATCATCATGATCGGGCCCACCGGCGTCGGCAAAACCGAGATCGCCCGCCGCCTCGCCAAGCTCACCAATTCGCCCTTCCTCAAGATCGAAGCCTCCAAGTTCACCGAGGTCGGCTACGTCGGCCGCGACGTCGACTCCATCGTCCGCGACCTCGTCGAGATCGCCATCGACATGGTGCGCGAGGAGAAACTCGAGGAAGTCGAAGACCGCGCCGAAATGAACGCCGAGGAGCGCCTGCTCGACGTGCTCCTGCCTCCGCCAACCCCCACGCCCGTTCCCCCCGCCGGCTCCGCTCCCGGCTCCGCTCCTGGTCCAGGGATGCAGATCGAGGGCAACACCATCACCCTCCCCCCTCCCGGCGGCGACTCCCACCACCGCACCCGCGAGAAGCTCCGCCAGCAGTTCCGCGAGGGCAAGCTCGACGACCGCATGGTCGAAATCGACGTCCGCGAGCGCAATTCGCCGTCCTTTGAAATCATCTCCAACCAGGGTGTCGAGGAGATGGATGTCAACCTCAAGGACATGCTGCCCAACATCTTCGGCCAGCGCACCCGCAAGCGGAAGATGAAAGTGTCGGATGCCTTTGAATACCTCGTCCAGGAAGAGGAAGGCCGCCTCATCGACATGGATCAGGTCAACCGCCTCGCCGTCGACCGCGTGGAAAGCTCCGGCATCGTCTTCCTCGACGAGATCGACAAGATCGCCGGCCGCGAAGGCGGCCACGGCCCCGACGTGTCCCGCGAGGGCGTCCAGCGCGACATCCTCCCCATCGTTGAAGGCACCACCGTCAACACCCGCTACGGCATGGTGCGCACCGACTTCATCCTCTTCATCGCCGCCGGAGCGTTCCACGTCTCCAAGCCCAGCGACCTCATCCCCGAGCTCCAGGGCCGTTTCCCCATCCGCGTCGAGCTCCAGTCGCTCACCGTCGAGGACTTCGTCCGCATCCTCACCGAGCCCAAATCCTCGCTCGTCCGCCAGTACACGGCGCTGCTTGAAACCGAAGGCCTCAAGCTCGAATTCACTCCCGAATCCATCCAGGAGATGGCCCAGTTCGCCTTCCAGGTCAACGAATCCACTGAGAACATCGGTGCGCGCCGTCTCCACACCATCATGGAAAAGGTGCTCGACGAGATCAGCTTCCTCGCTCCCGACCTCACCCGCGCCCAGCCCCGGACCGATCAGCAGAACGGCGGCACGGTTGTCGAGCTGGCCGCGGTCGGCGAAGGCACCACCGCGCCCCTCCCCGTCATCGAGCGCGAAACCCCCACCGGCTCCGAGAAAGTCGTCGTCATCGACCCCGAATACGTCCGCCAGATGGTCTCCAGCATCGTCAAAAACCAGGACCTCTCCCGCTACATCCTGTAGGGCAGCGGCCGGCAGTTAGCACCGAGTCCCGCCTCACAAATTCGTTAAGGGATGGTTCTTTTTCGTTAAGGAATGGTTCGTTCGTTTTGTATCAGGGCACGACTTCAGTCATGCAGTACAGGTCGCAAAATGACCACGGGCTTCAGCCCCTGTGGCATTTTCCCGGCGTAACTTCCCGAATGCCGGTGATTCGCTCACAAAGGGTCATCCATCAGGGAGCATCTCCCAGTGCCGCGCCAGCGGCACAACGGTAGAAGCCACGGGCTTCAGCCCCTGTGGGATTTTTCTTGGCGTAACTTCCGGAATGCCGGTGACTCACTAACAAAGGATCATCCATCAGGGAGCATCTCCCCGTGCCGCGCCAGCGGCACGACGGTAGAAGCCACGGGCTTCAGCCCGTGGGAAAACACTCCCCGAAGAAAAGGGCCTTCAGGCCCGGGCAAACCACCGCTTCAAAGCGTTGTCCCGCCCCCTGCGCCGGTGTTAAATTGACAACGCTTCCCCCACATTCAACCCGGCCTTCCGCCGGCGGACAGGAGAATCCCCATGCAAACCGCCAACCGGCGACTCATGTGGCACGGAATGCTTTTGTTTCTGCTGGGACTGTTCACCGGCTTTGCCGAACCCCACTTTGCCAACGTGCGCATGGGACTGGCTGCGCACCTGGAAGGAGTGATGAACGGCATTCTCCTGCTCGCGCTCGGCGCGACCTGGCCCCATCTGCGGCTGGGGCGAAACGCGCAGGCCGCCGCCTTCTGGACCGCCCTCTACGGCGCCTATGCAAACTGGTTCTTTACCACGCTCGCCGCGATCTTCGGCACCGGCACGTTGTCTCCGATTACCGCCCCGGGGTTCAGGGCCCATGCCTGGCAGGAGCACCTGGTGACTGCCGGCCTGATGAGTGTGGGCCTCGTCATCGTCATATCCACTCTGATTTTCCTGTGGGGTCTTCGCGGCAAAGCCTCGCAGCCGTAGAGAACGGCCCCTGTCGGGAAGCTCTTCCGGAGATCCGCCCTTCGGCCTGAAACGTCCGTATTCCCGGTAATCCGCCAGAGCATGAGAGGTAGAATTGGCGCGATGTTCGACTCGCTCGTCAAAATCGAAAGCAAAACCCTCGTCGGGATCAGCGTCAGCGCACTTGCTCTGCTGGTGCTCGCATGTTGTTCGGTTTTCGGCCTGATGCTCTTCGGAATGGACTTCGCAGGCACGCTGCTTGCCGATCAGCCCAACAACATCGAATGGACTGCGGGAGCCGGGCTGATCGCATGCTGTGCTTGTGTCTTTTGCTTCCTCACCTTCCGGGCGTGGAGGGCCCTGTACGAGGAACGTCGGTGGGCGCTTTGGATTGCCAGGGCATGGGCGGCCTTGATCCTTCTCTTCGGAGCGTTGGACCTTGACCGCCTCTACAGGCCGCACATCCCCGCAGCGGATGAGTATTTTGGAATCGTCTGCGATCCTGTGCTCATTTTCGGAGGGATCCTGTGGCTCCTCTACCTTTGGCTTCCCAGGGTGAAGGGACGATTCCGCACAAACCAAACTCCACGTGTTTCCTGGGCGCCACAAGAGACGCAATCGCCCGTCCTTCAGGCCCGAGTCGAACGGATCTGCATTTCTCTTAGCTCCACCGAACCCACACGAATGCCGACATCACCTCAAGTCTCAAAGAAACAAAACACACTGTCATCCTTCTATGAAAAGAGCCGCACCTGTCCAGAGGAATCTGCGTAGCGTTGCGGACAGACTTCTATTCGTGCTCGTGGCACACAAGGAGGTTCGAGTCCCGGGCGGCTCCATCTGAGGAGGCC
>JBATVK010000036.1:0-83535 GCA_049671725.1 Acidobacteriaceae bacterium | reverse complement strand
GAATCAGCAGCGGCGCAGCGGCGAGCAGGGCGGTGCGGGCGCGGGGGCCGGCGCGACGGGCGAGTTCGAGCGCAAGCCAGAGGAGCAGCAGGGCGATGGCGATGAGCCATGCGCTGCGGGAGCCGCTCATGACGAGGACGAAGACGCAGATGGAGAGAGCGAAGGAGCGCGCGGCGGTGAGACGTTCGCCAAAGAGGAGGACGGCGATGGCGAGGACCATGATGCGGCCGCAGGCGTTCTTGTGGGTGAAGACGCCCTGCCAGTCGACGGAATGGCCGGAGGAGTGGTCGAGCGCGATGGGGGGCGCCAGGACGACTACGGCGATGGTGGAGAGAGCGAGCGCGACCAGGGCGATGCGGAGGATGGCAAGCTGGCGTGGCTGCGGGAAGCGCGCGACGAACCAGAGTCCGAAGAGGCCGGTGAGGGCGAAGGAAATGGAGCGGCGCAGAGTGAGCGCGGGATCGAGCGACCAGGCGGCGGATGCGATGGCGAGGACGGCGAGCAGTACGAGCCAGGGGACGGAGGAGAGATGTCGGAGCAGCAGACGCGGGCGGCGCAGCAGCAGGACGACGATGAGGGCGTTAGCGAGGACCTGGGAGAGAATTCCGCCGTGCGTGGTGAGGGAACTGGGCACGGAAGCGGTGATCTCGAGAGCCTGAGGGGGCGCGATGCCGGGGATGGATCCCTGCATGGCGAAAAAGGCGAAGAGCGCGGCGCAGGCGAGGTCTTCGAGAGGGACGGAGAAGGTTCGCGGGAAGGGATGGAGGTTGGGGCGCGGTTTCGAGGAGAAATGCAGGGCTTCCGCTGGGCGCGCGAGACGCGCCGTGCTCGAGTCGGGATAACAACCGATTCGCGGGGGCATCAGTGTGTGGCGTAAATGAGCGCCGAGCCGGCGGCGGCGGTGATGTTGGCGATGCCGAGGGAGATATTTTTTACGAGGCTGAAGGGGACATAGAGGATGTCGTTGGCCTGAAGGGCGACGTCGGGCTGGCGGCCGCGTTCCATGTCGTGGAGAGGGAGGTCGATGGACTGGGTGATGCCGTCAACGTTGCGGACGAGGCGGACGCGCTTCTCGCTGGCGGTTTTGGAGGCGCCGGCGGCGAGGGCGATGGCCTGGAGGACAGTGAGCTTCGAGTCGTTGGCCATAACGTAGCCGCCGGGGTGGGCGACATCGCCGAGGACATAGACGATGCCCGCTTTGGGGACGACAACAGTGTCGCCGGGGCGGACGAGGAGATTGGCGTTGAGAGCCTGGTCGGCGCGGTTGGAGATAAAGGCATGGATGCGCTCGCCGTCTTTGCCTCCGCGCTGCACGACGATGTTGCGGTCGGCGACGTCGGTGAGGCCGCCGGCGAGGGAGAGAACCTCGATGAGGCTGCGCGGGGCGTCAAGGCGAATAGCGCCGGGGTGGGCGACCTGGCCGAGAATTGTAACCAACTCGGTTGCGTATTCCTCGACCAGGACGGAGACCTCGGGATGGAGGAGGAATTGGCCGTCGCGATAGCGGCCGGCGATGCGCTGTGCGGCCTGCGCGGGGGTGAGGCCCTGGACGGAGAGGTTGCCGGCGAGGGCGAGAGAGATTTCGCCGGAGTCGAGGACGCGGACGCGCTGATCGAGCTCGGGCTCGCGGAGGATGGTGACGTGGAGGAGATCGCCGGGGCCGATGAGGAGGGATTCCGGGGCTGGGGAGGGTGAAGCTGGAGCCGAGGCGGAAACGGCCGCAGCAGCGGGGGCTGCCGGGACGGCCGGCGAAGGCGCGGTCTGAGCGGCGGCGGTAGCCAGGCAGCAGACGAGCAGGGCGAAAGCGAGATCACGCAAGCGCATGGGAAGCTCCGGTGGAGACGCCGTCGAGGACGAGCGCAAGGACGGCGTGGCCGGGAACCTGGCGGCTGAGGGCGTCGAAGGCCGGGAGGATTTGGTCGCGTCTGGAGCGGCCGGCCTGGGCGGCGAGCAGGACGGCATCGGAGAGCTGGGCGAGAACGAGGGCGTCGGCGTAGATGGCGGCGGGGCTGTCGATGACGATGAAATTGAATTCCTGGCGCCAGCGTGCGAGGAGCGCGGCCATGCGCGGGGAAGCGATGAGCTCGGAGGGACAGGGCGGGCGAGTTCCGGTGTGAATGACGGAAAGAAGCGGAGGCGCGGAGGCGGGGTGGGCGTAGGCGGGAGCGCGGTCGGCGGTGAGCAGATCGGTGAGGCCGGGGTCCGAGGGAAATGCGGCGGCGGGAGCGGAACGGAGGTCGGCGTCGACGCAGAGCACGGATGCGCCGTGCTGGGCGAGGACTGCGGCCAGACTGAGCGCGAGGGAGGGTGAACTTTCTTCGGAATAGGGGGCTGGCTCTGCGCGAGTGCCGGGAAGAACTGGAGCGACGGGGACGATGGCGATGACCTGCGGGGGACGCTCGCTGTGGGAGAGCAGGAGGCCGGCGCGCAGGCGATGCAGAGCTTCAACGTAGGGAGGCTGCGGAGCGGGGATTGCGAAGTCGGATGCGGCAGCGGCTTCAAGGGTGAGATCGACGCTGCGCGGCGCGGGGAGAAAGCGACGCGGCCACTGGCGATACCAGGGCTGAGCGGGCTGAGGTTCGGGGAGGGCTGCGAGGACGGGCGCGTCGAGGAGAGATTCGAGGTCGGCGGCGGAGTGGACGGAGCGATCGGTGAGCTCGCGCAGGAGGGCAGCAGAGCAGCCGAGGGTGAGTCCGGCGGCGAGGGCCAGAGCGGCGAGCAAGGGCGGGCTGGGACTGGCGGGATGGTCGTCCGGCGGGATGAGCGCGGGCGTGACCACGGCAAAGTTGCCGGAGTGCAGGCCGGCAAGGACGCCGGTTTGCTGGAGGCGGCCGAGGAGAGTGGCGTAGAGGGTACGGCTCCCATCGGCTTCCTGGCGAGCGAGGCGCAGAGCAACAGCGTCGCCGGTGAGCTGCGAGGCCTGGTCCTTTTGTTGCTCGAAGGCACTGCGCGCGGCGGTTTCGGCCTGGAGAGAAACTTCGTAGTCGCTGCGGGCGCGCTGGCCGAGGCGGCCGATCTCCTGCTGGATGGACTGCTCGATGGTGGCGAGACGGGCGCGCTGCTCGGCGACGGCAGGCCAGTTCACGCCGTAGCGCTTCTGGGATTCGGCGAGCTGAGCCTGAGCGGAGGCCTGCTGGGCGCGCAGGGACTGGAGCAGCTCGAAGGAGTTCTGCGTATTGGGGCCGATGGCAGGATTGCCGCCGAGGCCGGAGATGACTTCGGGGTTGCCGCTCTGCACAGCGCGCCAGATGGCCTCGCGCACGATGCGGCTGGATTGGGCCTGGGTGAGGGCGGCGTTGAGATCGTCGAGACGGGAAAGCACAACGTTGTGCGAGCTGTCGTCGCCGAAGTCGCCGGCGGCGCGGTCGAGGGCGGCAGCGCGGGTGTCGAGAGCGTCGGTTTGCTGGCGGAGCTGAGCAAGCTGGGTCTGGAGCCATGCGGCGGACTGGGTGGCGGCGGTGGAACGGGACTGAAAGCTGTAGTCGGCGAGAGCCTGGACGAGAGCGTTAGCGATGGCGGCGGCACGGTGAGGGTCGGGATCGGTGTAGCTGACAGAGATGAGGCGGGTCCCGGCAGTGGGCGCGATTTTGCAATGTTTCGCGAAGATTTTGAGCGCGACGTAGCGGCGGTCGGGGGCGTTTTCGAGCGGAACGGAGAGCGGCTCAAGCGGCTTGCGCCAGAAAAAGAGGCGGCGCAGCCAGGGGAAATGGCCGGGGTGGGGCGCGAAGTAGTCGGAGGTGGTCTCGAGGCCCGCGCGCTGGATGACGTCGAGGGCCAGCGCGTCGGACTGGAGGATGCCGATTTCGGTCTGGAGGGCGAGGGCGTCGTCGAAGGAGTCGCTGAGGGCGGCCGAGGGCTTATCGTCGGTGATGGATTCGAGGCCGAAGGCTCCGTGCGAATCCTTCTGGACTTCGATGACAGAGGTGGCGCGGTAGCGGGGCGTGGAGGTGAGCCAGAAAAGCGCGGAGAGTGTGCAGCAGACGGCGAGCGAGGAGACGATCCAGACGCGGCGGCGCGCGAGCGCGGCAAGGAGATCGGCGAGGGTCCACTCGGGGGGAGGGCCGGAATAGGCGGCGCGCGGGATCATGGGCGTGCCCCTCGCGGAGAAGCAGCGATCAGGAAGCGGGTCCCCCGACTGCGCCGCTGCGCGGCTTCGCTCGGGATGACAACTCCGGTATTACGCATTGCGGAGCAGGACCACCGATCCATCGAAGTCGAAGCTGAAATCCATTTCGCTGAGGCCGGCGCCGAGCATGGTGTCGCGGAGGCGGCGGCGATGCTGGGTGTGGAGGAGAAGGAAGCCGCTGCCGCCCGCTCCGACGAGTTTGCCGCCGGTGGCGCCACCGCGGGAGCAAGCGAGATCGTAGAGCTGATCGATGTGGGACGTGCTCATGCAGGAACAGCGGGAACGCTTGCGGAGCCAGTGCTGATGCATGAGGCGGCCGAAGTCGGCAATCTGGCCGGACTCGAGGGCATCGCGAATCTCGCGGCCGAGGGAGCGGGCGAAGTGCAGGCTGTCGATCATCACGGGATCGCGCGCCTCGGTGCGGCGCTTCTGCTCGCCGAGGAGGCCGGCGGCGCTGCGGGTGTCGCCGAGGAAGAAGAGCATGAGAGAGTCGCGCAGCTCGTGGAGAGATTCTTCGCCGATGTGGAGGGGAGTGACGCGGACTTCACCGTCGGGAAGATATTCCTGGCAGAGCAGGCCGCCGTACGCAGCGATGTACTGATCCTGCTTGCCGACCGGGAGGCCGAGGCGGTTCATCTCGATCTCGACGGCCTCGCGGGCGAGAGCTTCGGCGGTGACCGGCTCGCGGCGCATTGCATAGAGCGCGTGGAGGAGGCCGACGAGGAAGGTGCCGGAGGAGCCGAGGCCGGTTCCGGCAGGGACGTCGGCGACGCTGACGACCTCGAGGGGCGAAGGCGCCGAGTGCATGCGGAGCGCTTCGCGGAAGAGGGGATGGCGGATTTCGTCGCAGGAATCGGCGTGCTCGTGCTCGGAGTATTTGAGGAAGTAGCCGGGCAGGAAGCTGCGATTGACGGTGATGTAGACGTATTTGCTGATGGCGGCGGAGAGAACGAATCCGCCGCCGAATTCGCGATAGTAGGAAGGCAGGTCGGTGCCGCCTCCGCCGATGGAGATACGCAGGGGGGTGCGCGTCATGATCACAGGAGCACCCCGCGGCGATCCCACGGAGCGAACGGGGCGGCGTGAGCAGCGGAACAAGCGGCGGCGATGGCGGCTTCGGTTTCGCGGAGGCCGTCGAGGGAGCCGATTTCATAGAAACGGTGCGCCGTCTCGTAGCCGGCGAGCTGCGATTTGGCGGCGAGAGCCGACAGGAGATCGGCCAGATCGAAAGCGGATCGCGTGCAAAGGGTGAAGAGCGAGGCCTCGAGCACTTCGAAGCCGTAGTCGATGTGGTTCATGGAGGGGGAGGGCTGCAGCTTGTTGTAACGAAGGATGGCGCCATCGCGGAATTCCACGTTGCTGGCGCCCCAGCGGCTGCGGTTGGGAAAGACAGTCATGAGGGCCGGCCGGCCGGAACGAAGAAATGCCTGCCAGATGGGACGGATGGGCTCGGTGAGCCAACTGTCTCCGTACATGACGAGGAAGTGGGAGCCGAGAAGCGGCAGAGCGGCACGGAGCGCGCCTCCGGTGCCGAGGGGGCGGTCGCCGTCGCGGCTGTAGACGATGGAGAGGCCGAAACGGGAGCCGTCGCCGGCGAAAGCTTCGATCTGATCGGCGAGATGACCGCAGCAGAGGACGATTTCGCGAAGACCTTCGGCGGCAAGATGGCGCAGCTGATGGGCAAGAAAGGGCTCACCGGCGACCGGTATGAGGGATTTGGGCGTGGCTGCGGTGAGCGGGCGCAGACGTGTGGCGAGGCCGCCGGCGAGTAGGGCCAGGCGTGGCGGCCAGTCAGGCCTGGAGGACGCGGGCATCGGCGACGAGCTCCTGAAGGGAGTGACGGACGGCTTCGCGGCTGTTCCATTTCGGGAACCAGCCGAGGGAACGGATGCGGGACGAGTCGAGGCGAACGACGGGGACGTCGCCACGCCAGCCGCGGCATCCGCCGGTGTAGTTGAAGTCGGGGGAGGGGGTAAGGCCGAGGACTTCGACGGCGAGCTGGGCGATTTCGGTGACGGTGACGGAGTCGTCGGTGGCGACGTTGAAGACGGAAAAGGGCGCGGTGGCTTTCTTCGCAGCGCAGAGAGCGGCTTCCACGACATCGGTGACGTGGATGTAGGGCTTGGACTGCCGGCCGTCACCGAGAATGCGCAGGCGGCGGGGGTTGGCGGCCAGGTTGCGCAGGAAGTCGACGCCCACGCCGTGGGTCTGGCGCGGGCCGACGATGTTGCCGAAGCGGAAGGCGCAGGCGCGCAGGCCGAACATGGCGCAGTAGCTGGCGATGAGGGATTCGCCGGAGAGCTTGCTGGCGCCGTAAGTGGAGACGGGCACCATGGGCGCGTGGTCCTCGGCAAGGAGAGCCCCGCCGGCGTCGCCATAGACGCCGCTGCCGGAAGCGTAGAGGAGGCGGCGGACATTGGCGCGGCGCATGGCTTCGACGACGTTGTTGGTGAGCAGAGTGCCGCGGTAGAAGTCGATCTCGGGAGATTCGGCGGCGAGAGCGATGTTGGGGTTGGAGGCGAGGTGAATGACCCAGTCGTGGCCCTCCATGGTGGCGGTGAGGGCGCGAACGTCGCTGGCATCGGCGCGGACGACGGTGAGGCGCTTGTCGGCGAGGTGGGCTTCGAAATGCCATTCGCGGCCGGAAGAGAAGTTATCGAAGATGGTGACGCGGCGGGTTAACGGGGAAGCGAGAAGCGCATCGACAAAATGGCTGCCGAGAAAGCCGGCGCCTCCAACGATGAAGTAACTGCATTGGCAGAGAAGCATGCAGGGTCTCCTGCTGAAAAGTAGTTGACAGTCTGGCAGGCGCCGCTTCAGGTGGAGGCCAGCAAGGATGCGGCGTCAAGAACTCATCGTTTCGTTGTGAGATAGAAGGCGCAAGAATAAAGGGCGAGAACGGAGTTACTAAAGTCAGGAAAGTGACCTGCGTAACATAGAGCCTCGCAATTGCATCGGTAAGTGAGGGAATGGTGCGGATATAAGTCTTCTTTGACTCGCTTGCGCTTGCCCCGCACCGTGTGGAGCGGGAACGGCGCAAGAGGTGGGACGATGAGACCGAAAACCATCCTGACGGTGGGCATGCCGGTGTGCAATGCGATGCCGTGGCTGCCGGAAGCGATGGAGAGCCTGCTGGGGCAGACGGCGAGCGCGTTCGAGATTCTGGCGATTGTGGATGGGGGAAGCGATGAAAGCCTCGCGTATCTGCGCAGCTTGCCCGATCCGAGGCTGAGGGTGCTGGTTCAGGAGAACGCGGGGGTGACGGCGACGCTGAACCGGATGCTGCGCGAAGCACGGACGCCGTGGCTGGTGCGGCAGGATGCGGACGATGTGTCGTATCCGCGGCGGATGGAGAAACTGCTGGCGGCGATTGAGGCGCATCCGGAGGCGGGACTGATTTATTCGCTGGCGGACTATCACCCGCAGGAGCGATGCGCGGGACGGTTCCGGTGTTCGCGGGGAACGCCGGAGGAGCTGCGTTCGATTGTGGAGAGCGGCTATCTGCTGTCGATTTGTCATTCGACGGTGGCGCTGCATGTGGAGAAGGCACAGGGCGTGGGCGGATACCGGATGGATCTGCACGCCGAGGACGCCGACTTATGGTGGCGCATGGCGCGGAGATACGAGATCCAGTTTTTACCCGAGGCACTGGTGGGGTTCCGGCAGAACACAGGCAGCGTGAGCGCGCGGAACCTGGAGAAGCAGGAGCTGGCGGGATTGTACGTGCAGTATCTGCTGCTCTCGGAGTTATGGGGATATGCGCCGCGCCCGCTGGAATGCGTGGCGCAGACGCTGATGCGATTTCTGCGGCCTTCGGGCGTGCGGGCGAAGGAGCGGCTGCGGCAGTTCAACATGGAGCGTGCGGAAGGACACCAGGCGCAGGGGCTGGCGGCTCTGGCGCAGGCGTTTTGCGCGTCGCCGGCCTACGTGATGCGCAGAGTGCGCGATGAATTTCGGCACGGAGCGATTGCCAACGGGGTCGCGCCGCGGCTGTTTAAGGAAAGGAAGGAAGCGTTATGGTCCTGATCGAAGAAGAGACGAATGCGAGTGCCGAGTGTGAAGAGCGTGGAGCGATGAAGATGCTGCCGCGGCCTCCGCGGCTGGTGGTGGGAAGAGTGCCGGTGGACCGGATCACGATGGACTATGCGGCGGTGCTGGTGACAGAAGCACTGCTGCATCGCGGAGAGCTGCCGCCGCTGACGATTGTGGGGCCGAATGCGTATCTGGTGACGCTGGCGGAGAAGAACGCGCGCTTTGCCGAGGCGATGCAGGCCGCGGACCTGGCGGTTCCGGATGGAATTTCCGTAGTGATGGCATCGCGGCTGCTGGGAGCGGAGATTCCGGAGCGGGTGACGGGCGGCGACCTGATGGAGCGGATGTGCGCGGAGGCGGCGCACTACGGATTCCGAGTGTTTTTTCTGGGCGGATTGCCGGGCGCGGCAATGATGGCGGCGCACAATCTGCGCGAGCGGTATGCGGGGCTGAATATCTGCGGAACGTATTGTCCGCCGCTGGGGTTTGAGAAGCGCGAGGTGGAGGGGGAGCGGATTCGGGAGGCGATTGAGGCGGCGGCGCCGGACCTGCTGTGCGTGGCGTTCGGCGCGCCGAAGCAGGAAATCTGGATGCAGGAGAATCGCGGATGGCTGCGGGTGGGGGCGATTCTGCCGGTGGGCGCGGCGCTGGATACGCAGGCGGGATTGCGGCGGCGGGCTCCGATGTGGATTCAGCGGCTGGGGATGGAGTGGTTTTTCCGGCTGCCGATGGAGCCGCGGCGGCTTTGGAGGAGATATCTGATCGGCAATGCGGAGTTCGGGGTGGTGGTGCTGCGGCAGTGGGTGCGGGAGAGCTACGGGCGGCTGTGGGAACGGCTGGGAGCGATGCGCGGCAGACGCGAGCCAGTGAAGGCGACAGAGGCTGAGCGATGAGCAGGATGGATACGCTGCGCGTGAGCCTCTTCAGCGATGGAGCGGATCTGAGGAGCATTCTGGAGATGTATGCGAAGCCCTGGATCCGGGGGTTCACGACGAATCCCACGCTGATGCGCAAGGCGGGCGTGCGGGACTACGAAGGGTGCGCGCGGGCGCTGCTGGAGGCGGTGCCGGACCGTCCGATTTCGTTCGAGGTATTTGCCGAGGGCGAGGAGGAGATGGAGCGGCAGGCGCTGACGATCGCAACGTGGGGAGCGAACGTCAACGTAAAGATCCCGGTGACGGATCGCGCGGGAAAATTTCTGGGGCCGCTGATACGGAGGCTGAGCGAGGCGGGGGTGGCGCTGAACGTGACGGCGATTCTGACGCAGAGCCAGGTGGAACGCGTGGCCGAGGCGCTGGCGGCGGAGACGGCGGCGATCGTGAGCGTGTTCGCGGGGCGGATTGCGGATACGGGGATCGATCCGGTTCCGATGATGCGCGAGGCGAAGCGCATGCTGCGAGAGAGACCGCGCGCGCAACTGCTGTGGGCGAGCCCGCGTGAGTTGCTGAACATTTTTCAGGCGGACGCGGCGGGGTGCGACATCATCACGGTGGCGCCGGAGATTCTGCGCAAGCTGGAGCTGGTGGGGAAAGATCTGACGGAGTATTCGCTGGAAACGGTGGAGATGTTTCATCGCGACGCGCAGGCGGCAGGGTACCGGATCGATACGGCAGGCTGGCGCCGGAGGAGCTGCGATTCAGCGGCAGGGGCGCTGTTTGAGGATGATTTCGACCGCCTCGGAGAGCCCCCACGCAAGGTAGTCGGCAGCGTGCGAGAAGCGGCGGGGGTGGAGAAGCGCGCCTGAATCGATGCGAATCGTGCGGACGCCGGCGGCCCGGCCGCACTGTGTGTCGGTGGGCTGATCGCCGATCATCCAGCAGTTGGAGAGGGAGTAGCCGAAGTCGTCGCGCGCGCGCAGCAGGAACCAGGGCGATGGCTTGCGGCAGACGCAGAGGCCGGAGAAGCCGGGAACGATGCCTCTGGGGTGGTGAAGACAATAGCAGAAACGGCTGAAGCGGATGCCTGCATAGAGGAGCTCGGTGATCAGCCGGGCGTGGATGGCGCTGAGGGAGTCCAGAGTGGACTTGCCGAGGGCGTAGTTGGGCTGATTGGAGACGAGGATAAGGGGATAGCCTGCGTGCTGGAGGCGGCGGAGGGCGGGCACGACGCCGTCGACGAGTTGAAGATCGCCGGGGGTGAGCGGAGATTCCATGCGGCCGGTGGCGGGATTGTGAACGAGCTGGTTGAGGACGCCGTCGCGGTCGAGGAAGATGGCGGCGCGGGTCACGGCGCGGACTCCCGCTCGCCGGACTCCCACTTCATGGCGTTGGCCTGGAGGCGGGGATGGGAAACGATGAGGTGCCATACCACGGCCTGAAACTCCTCGGTGTGCGGCGTAACGGTTTCAGGGGAGGCGATGGGCACGATGACGCAGGCGTCGGCGAGGCGCGCGGTGCAGCCGCCATCGCGGCCGACGACGCCCAGGATGGAGGCGCCGACCTGGCGCGCAAAGGCGAGTGCGCTGACAATGTTCATGCTGATGCGGCGCTCGACGCTGCCGCCGCCGACGGAAAAGACGAAGACGGCATCGCGTGGGGTGAGGCGGCTGCCGCGCAGCCATGCAGCATAGCAGGAGTCCCAGCCGTCGTCGTTGATACGGGCGGTCAGCTCGGAGACGTTGTCAGTGGGCGCCCAGGACTCGATAGCAGCGATCTTGCGGAAGTCGTTGACGGCGTGGCCGGCGTTGCCGGCGCCACCGCCGACGCCGAGAAAGAAGAGGCGGCCGCCACGGTCGCGCAGATCGACGAGGAGCTCGACCATGCGGTCGATGGCGTCGGCGTCAAGGCGATCCGCGAGAGACCGGACTTCAGCAAGATAGACGCGAGTGTAGTCGTTGACAGGCAAGGCACGCTTCGGATCAGGAGGAGGATTTGCGGAGCATGGCGGTGGATGGGCCGGGGACGGCGGCGAGACTGAGACCCGCAGATGCACTGTGGCGATCGAAAGCTCTCTGCCAGCGGCGGCGAAGCGAATGACGCAGATCGGAGGGAAGCAGAGCGAAGACGAAGAAGTGGACGAGAGAGCGCAGGCCGGGCCGGCCCTCGAAGAGGAAGGAACGCAGAAGGCGGAGGCGGTCGCGCCAGCCGGCGCAGCTCTTTTTTGCGCGCCAGGCGCACTGGACGGCGATGAAAGAGGAGAACGCACGAGGAGAGACGAGGGGGCGGAGCTCGCGAATCCAGGCAAAGGAGGCCTGCCAGTTGGCAGCGCGGCCCACGGTGTCGCGGGTGTCCTCGACGCGCCAGATGGCCAGCGGCTTCTCGACCATGGAGACGGCTACGCCTTCATGCGCGGCGACGCTGATGAGCCAGTCCCAGTCCTGATGGAGGGGCAGGCCTTCGCGGAAGGGGATGGCGAGGAGCAGATCGCGCGGGGCGAGCAGGGTGGAGGTTTGCATGAGGCCGCCTGAATCGAGGAGGCCGGTGCGGCGGAAGAGATAATCGGCTACTGGCTGGGGATGATGATAAAGGCGCTGGGGGAGCACGCGGCTGCCGGAGGGCGACTGGGCGATGAGGCGGCAGGAGATGACCGGGAACCACTCGCGGGACTGCTGAACGGCGCGCATCTGGTGCGCGATTTTCTCGGGGAGCCATTCGTCGTCGTCGTCGAGCAGGGCGATCCATTCGCCGCGGGCGGCGCGGACTCCGGTGTTGCGGGCCGCGGAGCCACCAGAGGATTGGGGCAGGGAGACGACGCGCAGGCGCGGGTCGGCGAGAGACTCGAGGAGCGTTTCGGTCCCGAGGTCGGGGCCATCGACGACCACGATCACTTCGATGCGCTTCCAGGTCTGGCGCAGGGCGCTGCGAACCGCGCAGGCGAGGAGCGCGGGCCGGTTCCGCGTAGGAATGACGGCAGAGACCAGCGGACAATCGGGGGGTGGAAGATAGTCGTGCATACCGGGCCAGTTAAAACCGGATAAGTGGTTAAGTTAGATCGAGGATAGAGGAGGGAACCGGGTGGGGACAGATTACGGAGGGAAATGATCTTTACTTTCGTAATGAGGGGACGAGCGGATGGTTGTTCGTTGCTTGCGGCCGGCCGCGAGATGGAGAGTGGGATTGGGTGGGCGGCGAAGCGGTGGTCAGCTTGAGCGCACTCCGCCGCCCCATTCGACTCGGTCGCTACACGACGTTCACTCAGGGCAAGCTCCAACGGGTGACCAGGATAGGGCAGGGGCGAAGCGCGGAATCTCGGTGAGTGCGTCGGACTGATTGCGATAGTCGACAGTTCAGGATGCGAAAGGTCGCTCGATCCTGAGAGAATTCCCGATACGAATCCCCTGATTCAACCTCAGGCCATTTCCGCCATACCGTAGTCTCGATCAGCCTTCTCGAATCCATGCGTCAATTGGAGCGCAGGTCTGGCAGGTCCTTCGCGTCTCATACTCTCTGAGAGAGCTACACCTCCGTTCCAGAGCCTATACAATTCAGCAATCTTCCCTGGGAGCGTTTCGTGCAAATCGCGGTGGGCTGGTTGAGGAAGCGCTGGGTTCCGTGTGCCGTCGTCGCGCTGCTGATTCTCCAGGTTGCGCAGTTCACGTACGTGGTCCATCGCGAATCGCTGACCTGGGACGAAGGTGACCATTCCTTTTCCGCTTACATGATGTGGAAGACCCGCGACTACGGGCTCAACCCCGAGCATCCCCCATTGGTCAAGCTTCTTGCCGCCGTCCCCACGCTCGGCAAAAACCTCTGGACCCCGCCGCTCCAAGGCCGATTTTTCAAAGGTGAGGCCTATCTCGACGGCCGCGACTGGCTTGCCCGCAATGACGGCGGAAGCCAGCATCTCGTCTTTCAAATGCGCATGATGACCGGCATCCTGGCCGTCGGCTTGTCGCTGGTCATCTTCTTCGCCGCACGCGAATTCTTCGGCATCGGCGCCGCGCTCCTGGCGCTGGTCCTTGCCAGCTTCGACCCCAATCTCCTGGCTCACTCGGCGCTCGTCACCACGGACATGGGCGTCACCTGCTTCCTCCTCGCCGCCATCTATGCGTTTTACCGCTACGCAAAGAAGCCCGGATGGTGGCGTCTCATCGTGGTTGCCGTCGCCGCGGGGCTGCTGATATCGAGCAAACACTCCGGCATCCTGTTTGCGCCCATTGTGCTCGTTCTCATCCTGTGGGAAGTCGCCGCCGCATCCCGCGGCGCGCGCCTCCGCACCGCTCTCCGCTTTGCCGGAGCGTTCCTCTTCATCGTTATCGGCAGTTGCATCGTGCTATGGGCCTTCTTCGGCTTCCGCTATGCCGCCCGCCCTGCCGGATTACAGTTGCATCCGTCTCTCGCCGCTTACGCCGCGGGGCTGAGTCATTTCGACCAGTCTGTGATCCTCAAGTTTGCGCGCTGGCATCTGCTTCCCGAGTCCGAACTGATGGGCCTAGTCGACGTCAAGATCATGGCCCAGGACTATCCCACCTTCATCCTCGGCCGCGTCTACGCGCATGCCGTCTGGTGGTACTTTCCCATAGCCGTCCTTATCAAGACCACGCTCGGCCTGTTCGTGCTGCTCGCCCTGTCCCTGTTTGCCATCGTCACCGGGAGGCTGCGCTGGAGCCGCGAAGTCGCTTACCTCGTCCTCCCCGCCGCCGTCTATTTCGCCATCGCCATGGCCGCCGGCATGGACATCGGCGCGCGCCACATCCTTCCTCTCTATGCAATAGCCGCCATCCTCGCCGGAGGAGCCATCATGGCTCTCTGCCGCCGCAACGGGCGCTGGATTCCGGCCTGGACGTGGGTCTGCTCCCTGCTCGTCGTCGCCCACGTTGTCTCGGCGCTCTCCGTCTTTCCCAACTACATGGCCTACGCCAACCGCGCCTGGGGAGGCCCCGAGAATCTCCACAACCTGCTCAGCGATGCCAACGTCGACTGGGCTCAGCAACTCTACCAGGTCAGAGAGTGGCAGGACCTCCATCCCAGCCAGTCCTGCTGGTTCGCCTACTTCGCGTATCCTGAAATCGATCCCGCCGTCTACGGTATCCACTGCAGCATGCTGCCCACGGCCGACACCGGCTGGGATGGCGGCTCCTCCATCGTTCCCCCCGTCATCCACGGCCCCGTCATCATCAGCGCCGGCGACCTCAGTGGCTGCGAGTGGTCCAGCAGCCAGCTCAACCCCTATCGATCGTTCCAGCACGTCCGGCCTGTGGCCTCCATTGACTACGGCGTTTTCGTTTATCAGGGAACCTTCGCTGTCCCTCAGGCCGCTGCCCTCAGCCGCGCCCAGCACGTGAGCGAATGGCTCCATCAAAACCCGCAGCAGGCACTCGTGCTCGCTCGCGAAGCCGTCGCCATCGATCCCGGAGACCTTGCCGCAGAAACCGCGCTCGGCGACGCGGCAGCCGCCGCCGGCCACGCGCAGGAAGCCCGCACCGCCTTCGAGTCCGCGATCCTCGCCGCAAAGCGCCTCTCGCCCGGCGCGCAGAAGGGCTATCTGCCCGGCCTCCAGGCAAAGCTCAGCAAATTGCCACCGGCAACAGAAAGCCGCTGAAGGAGCGCGCAATCCGCATCGACGCGTTCGGATGCGTTGCCAACTGCGGCGTCGATATCGCGCCGTTGGTTTGCATATTCCATACTGTTGCCGGCGAATGGGCCGTGGACCACCAACCGCTCCTGAGTTTGCGCTGAATCGGGAAGCGCGTCATCGCCGATGCGCTCATCGAAGCCGATGCAACATGGGTTGGTGGTCTGGGAGGCGAACTTCCGGTGAGAGAAAGATCGCCCCTCTGGGCGGGAATGTCAGCGCATATTGTCGAGGACGGAGCCGACGATGCCGCCGAGGAGGCCGGCTTCGGCGGTCTTCGTGGGTTGCTGGGAGGGCATGTACTCGAGGAGCTGCTGGGCGAGGCGGGAGATGGGCAGGGTCTGAAGCCAGATGCGGCCGGGTCCGGTGAGCGCGGCGAGAAAGAGGCCGTCGCCGCCAAAGATCAGGTTGCGAATGCCGCGGACCATGGTGATCTGAAAACTGACGCTGGCCTGAAAGGCGCCCACATGGCCGGGGTGGACGAGGAGGGTCTGACCGGCGGCGAGATCGCGGGTGACGACTTCGCCGGAGAGCTCAAGCCACGCTGAGCCCTGGCCGGAGACTTTCTGGAGGAGGAAGCCGTCGCCGCCGAAGATGCCGGCGCCGAGAGACTGCTGGAATCCGACGCTGAGCTGGATGGCAGAAGTGCCGCAGAGGAATCCGTGGCGGTGGACCATGTATTCCGCACCGGGGGCGACCTCGACGGGAAGGATATGGCCGGGAACGCGCGTGGCAAAGGCCAGCTCGGCGGCGCCGCCCACGGCGCGGTATTCGGTCATGAAGAGGCTACCGCCGCCGGCCATGCGCTTGATGGCGCCGAAGATGCCGCCGCCGCCGGCGAACTGGGTGTGGGTGGTCATCTGGACGTTGGGGGTCATCCAGGAGAGCTCGCCGGATTCGGAGATGATGGCGTCGTTGGGCTCGAGCTGAAACTCGAGCACGGGCATGGTGGTGCCTGTGATTCGGTTCTGCATACGAACAGGGTACAGGGGGAGCGGGGTGCAGGGGGAGGGGGTTTCCGCGGAAGGCGGAGTTTGTTTTCTCATGGCGGGCGGAGTGGCCTTGCACCCCGGGGGAGAGAGGCGCGGAATTCAGGAGATGGTCGGCGCACGAGGAACCGGGGACGGGGAAGGCCAAGGAGGAAAAAGTAACTGAAGCCCCATTTTTCTTCCTGCTCGACGGCGCAGCCATGAACGGCGCGCAGGGAAAAAATAAAAATTTTGGGGTGTCAGGCAACCCCCGATCTGTGAACCGATACTGTGGTAATGTAAATCGATTACCAAAATGCTGCGAGTAATCAAGCCGATATCAAGATGCACTGGCTCCTGTTGAACTGAGTTCTCGTCCCGGAAGTGCACTGAAACGCCCGCAGATGCTTGCCCCAGGGCGGCCCAGGGCCGCGTCAATACTGGTAACACTTTCCTGCTCATTCTTTTGTCTTGGATCCAATCGTGTGAGTCGGGGAGGACGCTTTTGTGTAGAAGGATCGCTGGCAGTAAGTCCTAATTTGGGACAGCAGCCACAAAAGTAACTCTCATGCTGCACTTTTGTGATGTTAGTCACTCACGGATTCAATCCTGAAAACCGATCATAGGGCCAGCGCCAGGACTTAATTACTCGACCTGTGTCGTGGAATTGGGTTCATCTGTAGTTCTGCACCTGCTGCCGAGCGCCCGCTCCCGCCGTGATGGGGAGCGCGGAAGAACGCCGGTGGCAAGGGCCAGATGAGACGAATTCCCAGCCAATTTGGCGGGCCGCAGGGGACTGCGGACGCGAACGGGAGAGGTATGTCCAGGCGCTTGCCGAGGTGCATGGATGAACGTCATTCTTTCTTCTTTTTTGTTCAGTGGCCGGCCGACGCCGGTCTGCGGAGTTTCCCCTTCCACTTCGAGCGGCCGGAGGGCCGAGCGTGCAGAGCAGAGCCGGAACCGCATGGCGCGCGGATTGTGGCGAGCGGCGCTGATGGTGCTGCTGGCGGCATGCGCTCCGATGGCGATGCGAGGCGCAACGTTTGTGCAGGTGGGGTACTCAACTCCGCAGTCGCCGCAGGCGACGGTGAGCGTGGCCTATCCGTCGGCGCAGACGGCGGGAGACCTGAACGTTGTGGTGGTGGGCTGGAACGATACGACGGCGACGGTGAAGTCGGTGACGGACAGCGCCGGGAACCTTTATCGGCTGGCGGTTGGACCGACGTTGGGGAAAGGGGTCTCGCAGTCAATTTACTATGCGCCGGCGATCACCCAGGGAAGCAATACCGTGACGGTGACCTTCAGCCAGGCAGCGACGTATCCGGATGTGCGGGTCCTGGAGTACGAGGGGGTGGCGAGCCTGGATGTATCCGTGGGAAAGAACGGTAACAGTGCAAGCGCGAGCAGCGGAGCCGCAACGACCACCGGGACGAACGAGCTGATTGTGGCGGCGAATACGGTGGCGACTGCATTTGAGGCGGCAGAGAGCGGATACACGGTGCGGGTGGTGACGCAGCCAGATAATGACGGCGTGGAAGATACGACGGCGACAAAAGCCGGGAGCAACAATGCGAAAGCGACGCTGGAAGAGTCCGGGCCGTGGGTGATGCAGATGGCGGCATTTGCCGCGGGGACGTTGGCGCCGGATCCTCCCGGGCTGAGCGGAATTACGTGCAGCAGCGGGACGATTACCGGAGCGGCTACGGACGCGTGCACGGTGACGCTGACCTCGGCGGCTGCGAGCGGCGGGATGGCGGTGGCGCTGACGAGCAGCAGTTCCGCAGTGACGGTGCCGTCGTCGGTGACAGTAGCATCCGGGGCGACGAGCGCAGCGTTCACCGCGACAGCGTCGGCGGTAACGACGGCGCAGACGGCGACGCTGACGGCGACCGCCAGCGGAGCGGCGAAGACCTTTGCCATCCAGCTGGATGCGGCGACACCAGCGCTGACGCTGAGCGCGACGAGTATGGCGTTCGGAAATGTAACCGTGAACTCGCCTGCAACCGAGACGGTGACACTGAAGTCGTCGGGGACGGCGGCGGTGACGGTGAGCGGAGTGACCGCAACGGGCACGGGCTTCAGCGCGTCGGGAGTGACCGCACCACTGACGCTGAATCCGGGAGCGACGGCAACGCTGACGCTGGAATTCGATCCAACAGCGGTGGGAGCGGAGACGGGCACGGTGACGGTGAGCGATAACGCTTCACCGGCAACGGCGACGATCAGCCTGAGCGGAACAGGGATGGCCGATGCGGCGCTGAGCGGGATTACGTGTAGCAGCGGGACGATTACCGGAGCGGCTACGGACGCGTGTACGGTGGCGCTGACGGCAACGGCTCCGAGCGGCGGAATGGCGGTGGCGCTCACCAGCAGCAGTTCCGCAGTGACAGTGCCGGCATCGGTGACGGTAGCATCCGGGGCGACGAGCGCAGCGTTCACCGCGACCGCAACGGCGGTGACGACGGCGCAGACGGCAACGCTGACGGCGAGCGCCAGCGGGGTGGCGAAGACATTTGCCATCCAGCTGAATGCGGCGACACCGGCGCTGACGGTGAGCACGACGAGCATCGCGTTCGGCGACGTGGATCTGAACACCCCGTCGACGCAGACGGTGACCCTGACATCATCAGGGACCGCAGCGGTGACGGTGAGCGGGGTAAAGGCCGCGGGCACGGGCTTCAGCGTGTCGGGAGTGACCGCGCCCCTGACGCTGAATCCGGGAGCGACCGCCACGCTGGACGTCGAATTCGATCCGACGACGGCGGGAGCGGCAACGGGCACGGCAACGATCAGCGATAACGCTTCGCCGGCGACGGCGACAGTCGGCCTGAGCGGGACGGGGCAGGCGGCGTCGTACCAGGTGGAGCTGAACTGGACCGCGCCGACCGACTCAACGGATCCGGTGGCTGGATATGACGTGTACCGGGCAGTCGCCGGGAGCACGTCGTACCAGATGGTGAGCACGGCGGCGTCCACGGTGACGAGCTGTACGGACACCTCCGTTGCGGACGGGACCTCGTATGTGTACTACGTAGTGAGCGTGGATGCGGAGGGGAACGAGAGCGCTCCTTCGAACACCTACACGGCGACGATTCCGTAAAACGGGACAGGCGCAGGGAGCGGCACGGCGAAGAGCCGGCCGCTTCCGGCCGCTGGATCAGGGCGCGTCGCCGCGGAAGCGGTGGATGAGGCGGCGATCGCGTTTGGAGGGGCGGGCGGCTGGAGCGGGGGTGAAGTAGAGGCCGGCCTTGCGCTGCTCGGCCAGCAGAGCGCGGGCTTGACGGCTGGCGTCGGTTTCGCGGTAGAGGGTTTGCGCGACCGAAGCCGGGCCGCGCATTTCGCTGAGCGCCAGAACCTCGACTTCGTAATCGCCACCTTCAGTCTTAATGGAAAGCATGTCGCCGACGCGGACTTCGCGCGAAGAACGCAAGGGCTGGCCGTTCGCCTGGACGCGGTTCAACTGGCAGGCCTTGGCGGCGAGGGTGCGGGTCTTGTAGAAGCGCGCGGCCCAGAGCCATTTGTCGAGGCGCATGAAGACAGCGTAAATCCGGCCAGCGGAAAAGCGGCCGACTAAGAACCGGTCGGCAAAGAAGCGGTCAGCGGAAACGCGGGCAGCTTAGAACCGGTCAGCGGAAAACCAGACAACAAGAGTGCGGACGAGCCGTTGGACTTCGGCGGTGGCGCGTCTGCGTTCAGGCGAGTCCCCAGCCAGCCTGGCAACGCCGCGGGTGCTTACTCCGAGTTCGGCGGGGACGCAAGGGCGGCGGGTGCGGGATTTTAGGGTGAGGAACCCGGATCGGCAACAACCAGATGTTGTGGTGGTGCGGAAATCAGGCACAAGGCGTGAGGTTTTCGGTTCGATCTGTCAGGGAGCCGCTCCAGGAAAAGCGAAATCTTTGAGAGCGCAGTGATTTTCCACTTTGCAGAGGGCATCTACTCGGTTACGATGAGGTGGTCGAAAGTAGAGTGAAGTGGAGTGAAACTTCGATATCGACCTCCTCAGGGCCTAAAGATAGCACCGAACCAGTGGGCTGAGGCGGCAGATTTCGGGGAACGTTCCGATTTCGACACGGGAAGTGGGCGATGTTTCGTGGGCACCATCCAGCGCGGGTCGACGAGAAGGGACGGCTCAAGCTGCCGGCGGAGTTCAAGCGGCAGATCGATGAGCAGTACGGGGTCCACTTCTATATCACCAGCCGGGATGGGAAGGAGGCGGAGGTTCATCCGCTTCCGGAGTGGGAAAAGTTTGAGGAGAAGCTGGCGGCGGTACCCAGCTTTAATGCGGCGAAGAAGAAGCTGCTGAAGTGGCTGAACTTTTTCGGACAGCAGGCGGAGATGGACGGACAGGGGCGAGTGCTGCTGCCGCAGATTTTGCGGGAACGGGCGAAGCTGACGAGCGACGTGATCGTGTACGGGTCAGAAACGCACCTGAAGGTCGCGAACCGCGAGGATTACGACCGCGAGATGCAGGAAGCGCCGATGACGGAGAACGACGAGCAGGTGCTGGCTGGGTTCGGAGTGTAGGGATTCCCACCCTGTCGCCAAAGACCGGCGACAAGGATGGGGCACCGAGGCTGTAACGGATTTGAAGACCCCCAAGGGGGAGCACATGGCTGAGAGATCGAGACATGTGCCGGTTCTTTTACAAACTGCGATCCGATACCTAAGAGTGCGGCGAGGCGGCGTGTATATGGACGCCACGCTGGGATTCGCCGGGCACGCGAGCGAGATGGCGCGGCGGCTGGGGCCGGAGGGAACGCTGATCGGATTCGATCGCGACCCTGAGGCGCTGGCACTGGCGCGAGAGCGGCTGGATGCGCTGAGCGCGGAGCTGGGCGCGGAGATGCCGGCGGTGGAGCTGCACGATGTGGAGTTTTCCCAGGCGGCCGAGGTGCTGCAGGGCAGGCAGGTGGATGGGCTGCTGGCGGATTTCGGCGTCAGCTCGATGCACCTGGACGAGGCGCGGCGGGGATTTAGTTTTCAGGCGGAAGGGCCCCTGGACATGCGGATGAATCCGCGAACAGGGACGACCGCCGAACAGGTGGTAAATCGCATGGACGAAAAAGAGCTCGCCGATGTGATTTACGAATTCGGAGAGGAAAGGAGGTCGCGGAGAATCGCCAGAGCCATTGCAAGGGCGCGGCCAGTGACGACGACGGCGCAGTTGGCCCGAGTTGTTGCGGCCGCCGCCCCGGCAATGAAACCGGAGCGCGGGAGGCACTGGATTCATCCGGCGACACGGACCTTTCAGGCTCTTCGAATTTATGTGAATGCCGAGCTGAGCGAGATCGACGCGCTGCTGGCAGCGGCGCCGGAGTTGGTGAAGCCGGGGGGAAGGCTGGTGGTGATCAGCTTCCACTCACTTGAGGACCGGCGGGTGAAAGATGCGCTGCGCGAGGGAGCGCAGCAGGGAGTTTGGGAAGTGCTGACGCGGAAGCCGGAGACGGCGGAAGCGGAAGAAACGGATCGCAATCCGCGGGCACGCAGCGCGAAGCTGCGGGCGGCGGAGAGAAAGTAAGTCGTCAGTTGCCAGTCCCCAGTTGCCAGTGATTGCCTGGGGACTGACGACTGGAGACTTAAAACAGGATCGGGCCGGGGCCGTCCCACCGCAATACATGGCGAAAGCAAGTCGAGACGACCCGCAGTACCCCTCCTTCCAAGAAATAGCGGCTCTGGCCCGGTCGCTGGAAGGGAAAAAGCGGTTATTAGTGGTTAGTTGTCAGTTGTTAGTGGCTTTTAAGATTGTTATCGGCTGTCCTGAACTGAGCACCGAAGAACTAACAACCAGTAACCAGCAACTGGAGACTTGAGTATGGCGACACAGGCGATAGCGGCGCAGGGATTGATGGGCACGGGTTCGGTGCGCGGCACGGAGTGGGTTGCCGAGCACAACGCGCGACTGATGGCGACGCAGGTGCGGGGCCGGCGCGGTCCCACGCCCGAGGCCTTGTTCGCAAAGCGCATCGACAACTCGCGGCTGGTGAAGGCGGACGATCCGTCGCGGGCGCGGGAGATGCGTAGTTTTGCGTACGCGATGGCGTTCCTGCTGTCGCTGGCGATGATTTATGGATGGCAGCACTTTAACGCCATCGAATATGGGTACCGGATCTCGGCAGAGAAGCAGCAGGTGCAGCAACTGGAGGAACAGAACCGGGAGCTGCGGCTGACGCAGGCGCAACTGGCCGATCCGGCGCGAATCGACACCATGGCGCGGGCGCTGGGGCTGACGGCACCGCATCCGGGGCAGGTGGTGGAACCGAACGCGGCGATGAATCCCAACTCCGCAGTGATGGCGGAAGCGACTCCGGTGGTTCCGGCGATCCACTAAGCACTCCGCGGGAGGAGACCGGTGAGCCGTACAACATTCTCCTCTGATTCCGAACCCCGCCGCGAGAACCTGCGCGACGGGGCTTCTTCTTTGCGGCAGAAATCGACGAAGCTGGCCACACCGATGCGGCGCATGCGCATGGTGGCGCTGCTGGGGATGTTCGCCTTCTGGGCGGTCGTGATCACGGGGCGGCTGGTGTGGCTGCAGGTGATCCAGCACGGGGAGTGGCAGGAGCGCGCGGAGCGGCAGCAGGAACGGACGTTTCTGGTGGCGCCGCGGCGGGGCATCCTGTACGACCGCGATCTGCACGAGCTGGCGATGACGGTGACGGCAGATTCAGTGTACGCAGTGCCGTCGGAGATGGGATCGGACGCGGAGAAGCAGCAGGACGCCGAGGAGCTGGCCGCGATCGTGCATCGCGATCCGGAAGATTCCTTCACAGAAGAGAAGGAAATCCTGGCGAGGCTGCGCGACTCGCGCCACTTTGCGTGGGTGGCGCGCAAGCAGCCGCCCGCGGTGATTGCGCGAGTGAAGGCGCTGAACCTCAAGGGCATTTATCTGCAGAGCGAATTCAAGCGGTTCTATCCGGACCAGACGCTGGCGGCGCAGGTGCTGGGCTACGTGGGGATGGACGATGACGGCCTGGCAGGGGTGGAAGAGCAGGAGGACCACGAGCTGCACGGGACGCCGGGACGGATGCTGACCGCGGTGGACGCGAAGCGGCACGTGCTGAACAGCGAGGAGCGGGATCCGAAGCCGGGAGAGAACCTGGTGCTGACGATCGACGCGAACATCCAGTTCATGGCGGAGCAGGCGCTGGAACACAACATGGAGCGGACGGGCGCGGAGCACGGGACGGTGGTGGTACAGGATCCGCACACGGGGCAAATTCTGGCGCTGGCCATCCGGCCGACGTTCAACCCGAACGATTTCCGCTACACGAATCCGGATCTGCTGCGGGACCGCGCGGTGAGCGACGTTTACGAGCCGGGATCGGTGTTCAAGCTGGTGACGTATTCAGCGGCGCTGGACCAGGGAGTGGCGACGCCGGATGGGATGGTGAATTGCCTGGGCGGGTCCATTGTGGTGGCGGGGCGGACGGTGCACGACGCGCCGGGCGAGCACTACGGCGTGATTACGGTGACGAAGGCGCTGGAGGTATCCAGCGACGTAGGCGCGATCCAGATGGCGCTGCGGATGGGGAAGGACAACTTCTACAAATACATTCACGCGTTTGGGTTCGGGCAAAGGACGGGGATCGAGCTGCCGGGGGAGACGCGGGGGCTGGTGAAGCCGCCGAGCCGGTGGCAGCCGACGACGATCGGGTCGATTCCGATGGGGCAGGAGATCGCGGTAACTCCGATCCAGGTGGCTACGATGGTGTCGACGATTGCGAATGGGGGCATGTATCTGCCGCCGCACATCGTGATCGAGGCAACGGGGGATACGAAGGCGAGCGGGACGCTGAAGCCGGTGGCGTTCCACGATGATGAGGAGTTGCCGAATCCGCTGCCGGCAGGGGCGCACCGGGTGATCAGCGAGATGACGGCAGCGGAGATGCGCCAGATGATGGAAGACGTGGTGCTGTACGGCACGGGACAGCCGGCGCAGCTGGACGGCTACAGCGCAGCGGGGAAGACGGGGACCGCGCAGAAGATCGATCCGAAGACGCATCGCTACTCGAAGGTGGACTACATCGCGTCGTTCGCGGGGTTTGCGCCGGTGAATGATCCGGCGGTAACGATTGTGGTGGTGATGGATTCTCCGCACAAGGGCTCGCACTACGGGACGGCGGCGAGCGCTCCGCTGTTCCACGAGCTGGCGCAGCAGATTCTGGAATACCTGGGCGTGCCCCATGACCAGGACCTGAAGCCGCAGCCGCTGGTGGCGAAGAATAAGGTTCCGCTGGATGACGACGATGTGCCGCCGGAGAGCGAGCAGGACCTGCAATCGCTGTTTGACGAGGCGAATCATTTGCCGGCAGACGATCCACTGAGCACAGAGCACAGCGAGCAGAGCACAGATCTCAGCGGACAGGGTGCAGCGATCGGTAGTCAGGGGACCGGAGACGGTGAGCGGGACGCGGTTGCGAGCATGCCGGCGATTGCGCCGAGTCCGCCGCCGGCGATCGGCAGGGCGACTGGCTCGGTGGCGATTGCGAATCATCAGGTGGCGGTGCCGTCGTTTGCGGGGAAGTCGCTGCGCGAGGCGGTGGTACAGGCGAGCGCGGCGGGGCTGGGGATTCAGGTGGTGGGGACGGGGATCGCGCGCGGGCAGGTTCCGGCGGCGGGAACGATGGTTCCGGCGGGGACGGCGATCGTGGTGCAGTTCGCGCAGTAATTGGTTCTGGCCGGACGGGCAGCCGGCGATGCGATCCGGGGCGCCCGGCAGGCGCATACAATCACCTTCATATGCGGTTTGAGGAAGCGCTGCGGGGCGCCGAAATGGTGCGGCGCGCAGGGCCGAATGCGGAGATTGCGGGCGTCGAATACGACTCGCGGCGGACGGGTCCGGGCTCGTTGTTTCTGGCAATGCAGGGCGGGACGACGGACGGCAACCAGTACATCGCGAAGGCTGTGGAGCAGGGCGCGGCGGCGGTGGTGACGGATTCCGCGGCGGCGTTTGCGGAGACAGCACGGCAATTTCCGGAGATTGCGGTCGCAGAGGTAGCTGCAGGTGGCGGACGACGCGCGATGGCGGCGATTGCGGCGAATTTCTTCGGGCATCCGGAGCGGCTGCTGAAGCTGAGCGGAGTGACGGGCACGAACGGCAAGACGACAACGGCGTTTGTGCTGGACGCGATGCTGAATTCCGCGGGGCGGACGACGGTGCTGGTGGGGACGATTGAGAATCATGTGGCGGGCGCAGTGCGGCCGGCGCCGCATACCACGCCGGAGTCGCGCGACCTGCTGGAGCTGTGGCGGGAGGGCGTGGATGCGGGAGCGAGCGAGGCAGTGATGGAGGTGTCATCGCACGCGCTGGCGCAGGGTCGCGTGTACGGGCTGCCGTACGATGTGGCGATCTTCACGAATCTGACCCAGGATCACCTGGATTATCACGGGACGATGGAGAACTATTTCGCGGCGAAGCGGATGCTGTTCGATGGGGAGAATGGCGCTGTGCCGCGAGCGGCGGTGATCAACGCCGATGACGCGTATGGAGCGCGGCTGGTGCCGGCGGCAAGGGCCGCGGGGGCCGAGGTTTTCAGGTATGGGCTGAATTCGGCGGACGTTTGCGCGGAGGATGCGCGGATGAGCGCGGGAGGGATGACGTTCCGGCTGGCGACGCCGCAGGGGAGCGTCGATCTGCAGACGCGGCTGACGGGGAGGGTGAACCTCTACAACCTGATGGCGGCGAGCGGGGCGGCGCTGGCGCGGGGGCTGACGCTGGACGAGATTGCGCAGGGTGCGGCGGCACTGAGTTGCGTGCCGGGGCGGTTCCAGACCGTGGATGCGGGGCAGCCGTTTACGGTGGTGGTGGATTACGCGCATACGGATGATGCGCTGCGGAATTTGACGGCGCTGGCGCGGGAGTTTGTTGGCACGCAGCATCGCGTGATTACGCTGTTTGGGTGCGGAGGCGATCGGGATCGGGCGAAGCGGCCTAAGATGGGGCGCGCGGCGGGAGAAGGCAGCGATTTGGTGGTGCTGACGTCGGACAATCCGAGGAGCGAGGATCCGGAGGCGATCCTGCAGGATGCGCTGCCGGGGCTGGTAGAGACGGGAACGGAATTTGTAGTGGAGGCGGACCGGGCGCTGGCCATTCGGATGGCGGTGGAGGCTGCGCAGCCAGGGGACATTGTGCTGCTGGCGGGCAAAGGGCACGAGAAAGAGCAGGTGCTGCGGGACGGAGCGATTCCGTTCGACGACGCGGAGGTTGCCGTGGCTGCGCTTCAGCAGCTGGCCGGAGCGCGGCGATGAAGCTGACGCTGGAGCAGATCGCGCGGTGGCTGCCGGCCGATCTGGTTGCGGGGGGTGAGTCTGTCTCCGCGACCGGGTATTCGATCGACTCGCGGACGCTGCGGGCGGGGGATCTGTTCTTCGCGATTCGGGGAGAGCGGTTCGACGGACACGATTTTGTGGCGGCGGCGCTGGAGCGGGGCGCGTGCGCGGCGGTGGTGTCCGGACCTGCATCTGCCAAAGGCGGGCAGATGTCGGGTACCCAGGCACGATTGCTGGTGGTGGACGACTCGCTGGCAGCGTTGCAACGGCTGGCGGCGTCGGTGCGGCGGCACTGGGGCAAACGAGTGGTTGGAATTACGGGATCGGCGGGGAAGACGACGACGAAGGATGCGGTTGCCGCGGTGCTCGGCACGCGGTTTGCAGTGCTGAAATCGCAGGGGAATCTGAACAACGGCTACGGGCTGCCGCTGCAACTGCTGCGACTGGAACCGGAGCACGAGGTTGCGGCGATCGAGATGGGGATGTCCCACGCGGGGGAGATTGCGGCGCTGTGCCGGATAGCCTCGCCCGACTGGGGCGTGGTGACGAATGTTGGTTACGCGCACGCGGAGGGATTTGCCGACGGGATCGCAGGCGTGGCGCGGGCGAAGTACGAGCTGGTGGCGGCGTTACCACGAAATGGCGTGACGTTTCTGAACTGCGACGACGCGTACGTGTCGCAGTTTGGAAGGGATTTTGCGGGGAAGGCAGTGTATTTCGGGCGCGGGCCGTGCGCCGATCCGCGCGCGATGAAAGCGGAGTCGCTGGGTGCGGAGGGAATGCGGGCGGACGTTCACGCCGGCAAGCAGCGCTGCGAACTGCGGCTACGGCTGCTGGGGGAGCATAACGTGCTGAACGCGCTGGCGGCGATTGCCGTGGGGGTGGAGGCGGGGATTCCGCTGCGCGACTGCTGCGCGTCGCTGGAGGAACTGGAGCCGGCGGACAAGCGCGGGCAGACGCTGAGAGTGCGCGGGGCGACGGTGATCAACGACTGCTACAACTCGAATCCGGGCGCGCTGCAGGCGATGATCGCGGTGCTGGCGGGGATGCCGGCGAAGAGGCGGATTCTGATGGCGGGGGAGATGCTCGAACTGGGTCCGGAGTCGGCGGCGCTGCACGCGACGTGCGGGAGAGAGGCGTCGCTGGCGGGGATCGATGTAGTGGTGGCGGTGCGCGGGGAGGCGCGGCATCTGGCGGAGGCAGCGGCGAAGTGGGGCGCAGAGGCGGCGTTTGTAGAGACGCCGGAGGAAGCGGGCGCGTGGCTGCGGGAGCATCTCCACGAGGGCGACGCGGTCTTGCTGAAGGCATCGCGTGGGGTGCGGCTGGAACGGGCGCTCGCGGGGCTGGACCAGGACTCAGAGCACAGAGCTCAGGGCTCAAAAGAGCAGTAGATTGCCCGCGTCCGCATCCTTCAGAACCGGACACCAGAGCCGGGCACCCCGACCGCCAACCGGCAGCGAGAAAGATAACAATTCCACACAGGCGGGCGCGATAAGATAGCGGCAACCACCGCACCGGAGGACGTTTGCTCTACTGGCTCCTTTATCAGAAGCTGTTTCCGTATTTCAGACCCTTCCGCATCTTCCGGTATCTGACGTTTCGGACGGCGTTTGCGTCGCTGACCGCGCTGCTGATCACGCTGATCATCGGACCATACGTAATCGAGAAGCTGCGCGAGTTCCAGATCGGGCAGTACATTCGCGAGGAGGGGCCGAAGGCGCACCAGAAGAAGGCGGGGACGCCGACGATGGGCGGGGTGCTGATCTGCATTGCCATCCTGCTGCCGACGTTTCTGTGGGCCGACCTGTCGAATCCGTTTATCTGGCTGGTGATGTTTTCGGCGGCGGCGTTTGGGGCGATCGGGTTTGCGGACGATTACATCAAGGTGGTGCACCGGCGGAATCTGGGGCTGACGGCGCGGGCGAAGCTGTTCTACCAGTTCCTGGTGGCGGCAGCGATCGCGGTAGTGCTGGTGGTGATGGACCTGCGCGGGGCCTACTCGACGCGGCTGGTGGTGCCATTTGTGAAGTATTTCCGGCCGCGGCTGGCGATTCCGGCAATCCTGTCGCACCTGCCGCACTTTGGGGTGCTGGCGTTCCTGCCGTTCATCGTGTTCGTGATGCTGCTGATCGTGCTGACCAGCAATGCGGTGAACCTGACGGACGGGCTGGACGGGCTGGCGATCGGGTGCACGATCATCGCGGCGGGGGCGCTGACGGTGCTGACCTACGTGAGCGGGCACGTGACGTTCGCGGACTATCTGGAACTGCAGCGGATGCCGCTGGTGAGCGAGGTGACGGTCTTCGGCGGATCGATGACGGGGGCGGCAATCGGGTTCCTGTGGTACAATGCTCACCCGGCCGAGATCTTTATGGGCGACGTGGGGTCGCTGGCCCTCGGCGGGGCGCTGGCGACGATGGCGGTGGTGATCAAGCAGGAGCTGCTGCTGCCGTTTATCGGGGGAGTGTTCTACCTGGAGGCGCTGTCGGTGATCCTGCAGGTGGGCAGCTATAAATTGCGGGGCGGGAAGCGAATTTTTCGGATGGCGCCGCTGCACCATCATTTCGAATTGCTGGGGTGGTCGGAGTCGAAGGTGATCACGCGCTTCTGGATCGCGGCACTGGTGTTTGCACTCTTTGCACTCACGACCCTGAAGCTGAGATAAAACAGGGAGCAGGGGCTACGGTATACGGTATAAACAGACTCCTGATCGACTGGGACGCAGCGGCTCAACCGTAAACCGCAGCCCGTAACCCCTCGGTGCGTATGGAAATCAAAGGGAAAAAGATACTCGTCGTGGGCCTGGGGAAGTCGGGGCTGGCGGCGGCGCTGTTTTTGCGGCGGCAGGGCGCGCAGGTGACGGTGTCAGATGTGCGCAGCGCCGAGGAACTGGCGAAGGAAATTCCGGCGCTGATCGACGAGGGGATTGCGGTGGAGGCGGGCGGCCACGGGCTGCTGACCTTCCGGCGGCAGGACCTGATCATCGTGAGTCCGGGGGTTCCGCTGGACACGCCGGAGCTGGCGCTGGTTATGAAGTTCGGGCTGCCGATTATCGGGGAGCTGGAGCTGGCGGCGCACTACCTGCGCGGGAAGATCCTGGCCATTACCGGGTCGAATGGAAAAACGACCACCACGACGCTATGCGGCGAGGTGCTGGCGGCCGGAGGGCTGCCGGTGGAAGTAGGCGGCAACATCGGCGTGCCGGTGATCGCGCTGGTGGAGGGATCGCGGGAGGATGGGTGGTCGGTGCTGGAGGTGTCGAGCTTCCAGCTGGAAACGACGTACGAGTTTCGTCCGCAGATCGCGGTGATTTTGAACATCACGCCGGATCATCTGGACCGGCACGGGAGCTTTGAGAATTACGTCGCGGCGAAGGAGAAGATTTTCGCGAAGCAGACGGAGGAGGACGCGCTGGTGCTGAACGCCGACGATGACGTAGCAAAGGGCGCGGCGGCGCGGGCGAAATCGCGGGTGTTCTGGTTCAGCCGCAGGCAGGTGGTGCGGCAGGGCGCGTTTGTGCACGAGGGGACGATTCTGTTCCGCATGCGGGAGCAGGATGCAGCCGAGCCGGTGATGCGGGTGGAGGAGATTCCTCTGAAGGGGCTGCACAACGTGGAGAACGTGCTGGCCACGGTGTGCGCGGCGCGGCTGGCGGGTGTGGAGGCGGCGGCGATCCGGCGGGCGGTGATGGAGTTCAAGGCGGTCGAGCACCGGCTGGAGTTCGTGGCGACCATCAACGGCGTGGACTACTACAACGATTCGAAGGCGACGAACGTGGATGCCAGCATGAAGGCGATTGCGGCGTTTCCGGGCGGGATCCACCTGATCCTGGGCGGGAAGGACAAGAACTCGGATTACCGGCAGATGCGGGCGATGCTGACGGAGCGGGTGAAGACGGTGTACACGATCGGGGCAGCGGCGGAGAAGATTCATATGCACATCGAGGGCACCGTGCCTGTTGTAAGCGCGGGAACCCTCGAAGAAGCGGTAACGCGGGCCGGCGTGGCGGCGCAGCCGGGCGAGATTGTGCTGCTAGCGCCGGCGTGCTCGAGCTTCGACCAGTTCGAGAACTACGAGCATCGGGGGCGGGTGTTCAAGGAAGTGGTTTTGGCAAGGCGAGGAGTAGTGACTAGTCGCTAGTTGCTAGTTGTTAGAGTCACTTGCTGGTTGTTGAGCGAGGGCCAGGTGGGGCAATCCTATCGAGATCTGGTTGTCTGGCAACGCGCGATCGAACTGACTACGGAGATCTATCGGCTGACGGAGACGTTTCCAGGAACCGAGGTCTATGGACTGACATCGCAATTGCGGCGGGCAGCGGTTTCGGTGGCAAGCAATATCGCGGAGGGATCAGGAAGAGGGAGCAAGCGGGAGTTTCGGCAGTTTCTGAATACCGCCCGCGGATCGATATGCGAACTTCAGACGCAGCTGGTGATTGCGGGCAATCTGGCCTTTGCGAAGAACGAGAGGCTGCTGGCTGCGGAATCCATCGCGAATGAGGTGGGACGAATGCTGAATGGGCTTCTTCGCTCAGTGTCGGGCGAAATCGACGGATCGAGGACGACTAATAACCAGGAACCGGCAACCAGGAACTGAGCGGTGGCGAAACGGATAGGCGTCGACAAGTGGCTGTATTTTGCCACGCTGGTGCTGGTGGTGATCGGGCTGGCGATGGTCTTCAGCGCGTCGGCGGTGATGGCCAAGGCCGACTACAGCACGCCTTACTTCTTCGTTGAGCGGCAGGCGATCTGGGCGGCGGTGGGGCTGATCGCGATGACCCTGCTGATGCAGATCAACTACCGCGCCTACAACCGGGCGAGCGTGGTCTTTCCGCTGGTGGGCTTCACCATCATGCTGCTGCTGGCGGCGTTCCTGATGCGCGATTCGCATAACACGCACCGGTGGATCCGCTTCGGGCCGCTGTCGTTCCAGCCGTCGGAGATCGCCAAGCCGGCGCTGGTGGTGTTCCTGGCGTGGTTCCTGCAGGACCGGATGAACTCGATCGAGAATGTGCGGCAGACGATTCTGCCGGCGGCGCTGCCGAGCCTGATTTTTATTGCGTTGATCCTGAAAGAGCCGGACCTGGGGACGGCGATGGTGTGCGCGGGCGTGACCGCACTGATGCTGTGGCTGGCGGGGATGAACCTGAAGTACCTGGGGTACGCGGCGCTGGCCGCGGCTCCGGTGCTGTACATCATGCTGTTTCGGGTAGCGTGGCGGCGGGAGCGGCTGCTGGCGTTTCTGAATCCGGAGTCGGATCCGCTGGGCAAGGGTTACCACATCATGCAGTCGCTGATCGCGGTGGGGTCGGGCGGTGTGCGCGGGGTGGGATACATGGATGGGGCGGCCAAGCTGTTCTATTTACCGGAGCCGCACACGGACTACATTTTTGCGAACATCGCGCAGGAGCTGGGGCTGATCGGGTCACTGATCGTGGTCGGGCTGTTTGTGTTCATCGGATGGCGGGGCATGCGGGCGGCGATTCTGTCGCAGGACATGTTCGCGCGATTCCTGGCGTTTGGGATCACGGCGACGATTCTGATGCAGGCGTTCTTCAATATCAGCGTGGTGCTGGCGCTGGTGCCGACGAAGGGGATCACGCTGCCGTTTGTGTCGTACGGCGGGACGTCGCTGTTCATCATGCTGGCGCTGGTGGGCGTACTGCTGAATATCACGAAGGAAGTGGATTAGGGTTGGGAATGGGGCATAGCGAGCAGATTGTCGATCAATTTACGCGGCAGGCGGCGCAGTTTGCGCGGTCGCCGACGGCGCGCAATGAGGAGATTCTGGAGAGCATCGTGCGGGTGGCGCGTCCGACAGCGTTGGACAGGGTGCTGGATGTGGCGTGCGGGCCGGGGCTGCTGGTGTGCGCGCTGGCCAGGCGAGTGCGGCAGGCGACAGGGATCGACCTGACGCCGGCGATGCTGGAGCAGGCGCGGCGGACGCAGCAGGAGCAGGGGCTGGAGAACGTCGCATGGGAACAGGGCGACGTGCGCGCGCTGCCGCATGCCGACGGAATGTTCGACATCGTCACGTGCCGGTTTGCGTTCCATCATTTCCAGGAGCCGGTGGTCGTGCTCAAGGAGATGCGACGCGTTTGCCGGCCGGGTGGGCGGGTGGTGGTGGCGGACAGCGCACCGGCGGCGGCGAAGGCGGATGCCTTCAACGCTATGGAAAAGATGCGGGACCCCTCGCACACACGGGCGCTGCCGGCGGAGGAGCTGACGGCGATGTTTGGCGAGGCCGGACTGGCGGAAACGCGCGTGGAGCGGGTGCGGCTGGGTTTGAGCCTGGATGAGTTCCTGTCGCGGTCGTATCCGCGTGAGGGTGACGAGGCGCGGATCCGGGCGATGTTTGAGGATGCACTCGAGGACGACGCGATGGACGTGGAGCCGAGGCGGGAGCTGGGGAAGATATTCTTCTCGGTTCCGGTGGCAATTGTGGGAGCGCAGGTTCCGCAGGATGCTTGAGGCAGCGCGGTTTCTGATTGCCGGAGGCGGTACGGGCGGGCATATTATCCCGGCGCTGGCGATTGCGGATGAGCTGAAGGCGCGATATGGGGCCAAAATTCTGTTTGTGGGAACGGCGCGGGGGCTGGAGTCGCGGCTGGTGCCGCAGGCGGGGTATCGGCTGGAGCTGATTCGGGCCGGACAACTGAACCGGGTGTCGCTGGGAACGCGGCTGCGGACGCTGGTCGACCTGCCGCGGGGATTCCTGCAATGCGTGGGGCTGCTGCGCAGCTTTCGACCGGATGCGGTAATTGGGGTGGGGGGGTATGCGTCCGGGCCCATGATGGGCGCGGCGATCCTGAAGGGCGTGCCCACGCTGGCGTTTGAGCCGAACGCGGTGCCGGGGATGGCGAATCGGCTGGTAGGGCGGTGGGTGAAGGCCGCGGCGGTGAATTTCGCTCCGGCGGCGCAGTATTTTCGTGGCGCGCAGGTGACGGGGATTCCTGTACGGGCGGAGTTTTTTCGGCTGGAAGCGCGGCCGGAGGGAGCGGCTTCACATCTGCTGGTGTTTGGCGGAAGCCAGGGCGCGCGGGTGCTGAATGCGATGATGCCGAAAATTGCGGCGGCGCTGCTGGAGGCCGTGCCGGGGCTGACGATTCTGCATCAGGCGGGAGCGCGGCATGCGGAGGCGACGCTGGCTGCTTACGATACGAGCGGCGCGCCCAGGAATCGATGGCGAGTGGAGGCCTTTCTGGACGACATGCCGCGGCAGTTTGCAGCGGCGGACCTGGTGCTGTCGCGGAGCGGCGCGTCGACAGTCGCGGAACTGTGCGCAGCGGGCAAGCCAGCGGTACTGATTCCGTTTCCGCAAGCGGCGGACGATCATCAGCGGCGCAATGCGGAGGTTTTGGCGGAGGCAGGCGCGGCGGAGATGTTGCTGGAGCTGGAGCTGACGCCGGAACGGCTGCTGAGGACGCTGACGGATCTGCTGCGGAGCCCGGAAAAGCTGAGAGGGATGGCCGAGAAGGCGCGGGCTCTGGCGCATCCGGATGCGGCGGAGCGGATTGCGGCGATGGCGATGGCGATCAGCGGACGAGAGGCGGACCAGTAGGGGAAAAGCAAAAGGCCCGCTCCGAAGAGCGGGCCCTGAGGATTGAGTTCAGGCTGGATTAGCGGTGTCCGCCGCCATGTCCGCCACCACCGCCGTGGAATCCGCCACCACCGCCGTGGAATCCGCCACCACCGCCGTGGAAGCCACCACCGCCACCATGGAAGCCGCCGCCACCGCCGTGGAACCCGCCACCGCGGGCCGCTCCGCCATGGAAGCCGCCGGAGTAGCCGCCGCGGTATCCGCCAGCGTAGCCGTGATAGCCACCGGCATAGCCGCCACGATAGGCACCGGCAGCGCCGCCGCGGTATCCGTTAGCATAGCCACCGCGATAGGCTCCCGCGTAGCCACCGCGGAATCCGTTAGCATAACCGCCGCGATAGCCGCCGTACCCAGCGCGGCCGTAGCCGTAGCCACCGCGACCGTATCCGTAGCCACGTCCGTATCCGTAGCCACGTCCGTAGCCGAATCCGGCGCGGCCCCAGCCGTAGTAACCGACGTGACCCCAGCCCCAGCCCCATGGATGTCCGTACCAACCGCCGAACCACGGGCCTGCGCCGATGAAGATACCGTCGTTGAACCAGTCAGGACCCCAGTAGCCGTAGGGAGCGCAGGAGTAGGGGTAATAGGCGTAGTAGCCCCATTCGCAGGCCGGAGGGCCGGCCATATCGTAGTAGCCGGGATAACCGATGTCAGGGCCAATGCCGATGCCGACGGCGACCTGGGCTTGGGCGGGCTTTGCCAGAGTGAGAGGCAGAGCCAGCAGTGCAGCGATCAAAACGTAGCGCAAAGAGCGCATATCAGGACCTCCTGTCAGACCGCCTGCAATCATTGTGCCTCGATCTGACGGTCAGCCGGACTCTTTTTTGGGGAGGGCCGGTTAACCTTGCTAATCCTAATAACATTAGACGCCGCAAAAAGTTGTGGGATTCCCCGGAGGAAAATCAGTTTCCAGGCCCTCGCGCGGGGCAACCCGATTACCAGCGCGGAGGGGGCGGAGGAACCTGATTGGGCGGGTAGTAGCCGGCCGGATAGTAGTAGTAGCAATGGCGCGGCCAAGGCGAGGAACAGAGGGCAATGATGAGGGCGATGATCCAGCCGATGCCGGTCCAGCCGAGGAAGAGGTTGAGCAGGAAGATGCCCACAGTATTGTGGGTCTGGCGGGCGACCGCGATGAGGGTGGGCAGGAAATAGAGTCCGACACCGATAAGACTGGCCATCGAAGGCCTCCGAGAGCATTCAGAAACAGATACGCGGGGAGCGGGCGGATGGTTCCCCGGCGGGCCAGGGTGTATCGTAACGCCGAATGGTGCGGCGGGAGCGGGAAAATCGAGGGGATAAAAAGGAAACGCACCCGGAAGCGGGGAGCTTCAACGGGTGCGCGGGGCGAATCGGGGAGACGCGCCCGGGCGATGCTGTTATTTACCGGCGCCAGCGCCCGGGGTAAGCGCGGTAGTCGTGCCGGTAGACGGGCGGTGCGTAGACGCGGCCGTAGCCGCGATAGATCCAGCGGCCGGGAACCCAGGCAGGTCCCGTATAGTAGCCTGGGGCCCAGATGTAGCCCACGCCGGGGCAGGGTTGAGCTGCGACGACCAGCGCGGGGCGGATGGGAGCGCGAACGCCGACAAAGATCTGAGCCTGAGCCGCTGCCGCGACGGTGGCCAGAATGCCGGAAAGTGCGAGTGCGCGAAGGAATCGTTTCATGGCGAGACCTCCTGGGGTTCCGCTTCGAACTGCTTTCGAGCTTCGGAACCGCTTGCCGTCTCTCGCAGGGAATGAACGCGAAGCGGGGAGAATTGTTGCGCGGAAATCGAGGGGCGGCAGGACGATGCTTGACATCCGCGCTGCGAGCAAGCAAACTGCGCCTACAGGTAAAACAGCGTTCCGCCGAGCGAGGAAGGCATTTGACAGGACAGCAGGCAAGCCGCATCACGTACACTCTGGATTCCTCGCTGGACAGCGTGAACAAGGTGGAAGAGACCGCCGAGCAGATGGCGCGCAAGGCGGGGGTGGATGAAGACGAGATATTCCGGATTTCGATGGCGGTGCGCGAGGCAGCGGTGAATGCGGTGCTGCACGGCAACGCGTACGATCCGGAGAAGCGGATGACGGCGTCGTTCGAGAACACGGGGACGTCGCTGGTGATCCGGATAACAGACGAGGGCAAGGGGCTGGATCCAGCGACGCTGCCGGATCCGCTGGCTCCGGAGAATTTGCTGCGCGGTTCAGGCCGCGGGATCTTCCTCATTCGGTCGTTTATGGATGAGGTACACTTCAGGCAACTGCACCCCGGAACCGAGCTGACGCTGATCAAGCATCTGGGATCCGCTCCATCGGGCGCCTAGGGTTTTTCGCACTACAAGATTTCCAAGGAGGAGATTTCTCGTGAGCATGAAAATCAGCACCCGTCATGTGGACGGGGTAACGATTCTGGACCTGGGCGGACGGATTACCCTCGGCGAGGGCAGCGTGCAGTTGCGCGACGCGGTCCGCGATCTGCTGGGGAAGGGGCAGAAGAAAATTCTGCTGAACCTGGGAGATGTGAATTACATCGACAGCTCGGGGATCGGCGAGCTGGTGAGCGCATACACGACGGTGCGCAACCAGGGCGGCGAGCTGAAGCTTCTGAATCTGACGCGCAAGGTGCACGACCTGCTGCAGATCACCAAGCTTTACACCGTCTTCGATATCAAGGACGACGAGGCCAGCGCCATCGCATCGTTCGCGCAGGCTTAACCCGGGCGAGGAGGACTGAGGACGTCCCTCAGAGGCGAGCGCCCCGGATTTTGCGGGAGCTATTCGGTACAGCTGAAGCCGTGCCCCTTAAAACTCATAGCTGGCAAAGGGCTGCCCGAGGGGCAGCCCTTTTGCGTTGTGGACCAAGACTACTTCTGCGTAAGGCCGCGGTCCTCCAGCATGGCGCCGATGCGGGGAGCACGACCGCGCCAGTCCTCGTAGAGCTTCTCCAGATCCTCCGAATTGCCGCGGGAGAGGATCATGCGGCGGAAGCGGTCGCCGTTGGCGCGGGTGAGGCCGCCATGCTCTTCAAACCACTGGTAAGCGTCGTCGTCGAGCATTTCGGTCCACTGGTAGGCGTAGTAGCCGGAGGCGTAGCCGTTGGCCCAGATGTGCAGGAAGTAGGTGGAGCGGTAGCGCGGCGGGACTGCGGCGAGGGCGACGTGGGATTGTTGGAGCGCGGTCTGCTCGAAGGCGTCGACATTCTGGAGAGGCGCACCGGCGGGGAGGGTGTGCCAGCGCATGTCGAGCATGGAAGCAGCAAGCAACTCGGTGAGCGAATAGCCCTGGTTGAAGTCGCGGGATTTGTGGAGCTTCGCGACGAGATCGGGCGGCATGGGCGCGCCGGTTTTGTAGTTGCGGGCGTAATGCGCGAAGACCTCGGGATAGCTGGCCCAGTGCTCGTTGAACTGGGAGGGGAACTCGACGAAGTCGCGAGGAACGTTGGTGCCGGAAAGGGTGGGGTACTCGACGTTGCTGAGCATGCCGTGGAGCGCGTGGCCGAATTCGTGGAACATGGTGGTCACCTCGTCGAAGGTGAGCAGCGCAGGCTGGCCGGGCGCGGGTTTGGGGAAGTTGGCGACGTTGTAAACAACGGCGAGATCGCCGAGGAGACGGCTCTGATCGACGAAGCTGTCCATCCAGGCACCGCCATTTTTGTTGTCGCGCTTGAAGTAGTCGCAGTACCACAGAGCGAGGGGCTTGCCGTCGGCATCGAAGACTTCGAAGACGCGGACGTCGGGCTGCCAGACAGGGATATCCGTGCGCTCTTTGAAGCTGAGGCCGTAGAGCTGGTGGGCGGCATAAAATACTCCGTTCTCGAGGACGTTGTTGAGCTCGAAATACGGTTTGATCTGGGACTCGTCGATGTCGTACTTTGCCTTGCGGACCTGCTCGGCGTAGAACTCCCAGTCCCAGGGCTGGAGCTGGAAGCCGCCGTGCTGGGCGTCGATGACGGCCTGGATCTCATTGGCTTCGGTCTTGGCTTTCGCCGTGGCCGGCGGGATGAGCTGGTTGAGGAAGCTCAGCACGGTCTGGGGCTTCTTCGCCATCTGGTCTTCGAGGACCCACGCGGCGTAGCTGGGAAAGCCGAGGATCTGTGCCTTCTCTGCGCGTAGCTGCGCGAGGCGGGCGACGACGGGGCGGAGATCGCCTTCGGGCTGCTCGGCGCGAGTCCAGCTCTTCTGAAATATGGCCTCGCGCGTGGCGCGGTCGGTAAGCTCGGCGAGATCCGGCTGCTGGGTGGTGTTCTGCAGCGGAATGACGTAGCCGGGCACCTTGCGGGCCTCGGCGGCCTGGGCGGCGGCGGCGATCTGGGAGTCCGAGAGGCCGGCGAGCACGGCGCGGTCGGTGGTCTGGTACGCAGCTCTGCGCGTATCGGCCAGAAGCACGCGCTGGAACTCATCTTCGAGTTTGGAGTCCTCTTCGTTGATCTTTCTCAGCTTGTCCTTGTCGGTTGGGCTGAGAGCAGCACCGGCATGAACGAAGTTGTCGTAGACGACTTCGACCAGGCGCAGGCTTTCGGGATCGAGGTGCAGGGCGGCGCGCCGATCGTAGACGGATTTGACGCGGGCGAAGAGCTGCGGGTTGAGGTGGATCGAGTCCTCATGGGCGGCCAGTTTGGGGGCGAGCACGGTCTGAACCTGCTCGAGATACGGATTGGTGTCAGCGCCGGTAACGGCGTTGAACGTGGCTGCAGCGCGATTGAGGAGCTGGCCGGACTTTTCCATCGCAACGAAGGTGTTCTCGAACGTCGGCGGGGCGGGATTCTCAGCGATGGCGAGCATTTCCTTCTCCTGCTGAGCCATGCCGGCCTCGATGGCGGGCTGATAGTCGGAATCTTTGATCTTGTCGAAGGGCGGCGCGTGAAAGGGCAGCGAGCTGGGCGCGTAGAAGGGATTCGACGGCCCGAAGGCGGCGGTCTGAGAGAGTGCAGGCATATTGGTCACGAAGAGAGCGGCCGCGGCGCAGAGGCCGGCGGCGAAATGGATAGTAGTACGGATCACAGGAGTTTTCCTCGAAGGTGCATTGTAGACCGGCGCGGCGGCGCAGAGGGGGCGCGCGGGCACCTTCGGGCGCGATTACCGCTGGAGGGGATCGACGGGGGCGTCGTAGTCGGTGGAGCGGAAATAGGGCGCGAGCGAGGGATGGCGGCGGGCGACGGCGCGATACATTTCCCAGGCGACGCGGCGGTAGGAGAAATGGCCCTGTGGGGCGGAGCGCAGCTCGGAGATGTAGAGGGCTTCGGCGAAATCCATCTTGAAGAGCGAGCGGTTCTTCGTTCCGAGGGGCAGGGCGTACTTTGCGGACTCCGCCGCTTCGGGTGCGGAGCCGGCGGCGAGGGTGGCAAAGGCGGCGTGAGCGGAACGCATCGTGTCCTCGTAAAGCGGCTGGACGCCGGCTTCGGCGACTCCTTCGGGGACGGCGTAGCCGTGCGCGGAGGTGAAGGATTGGAGGACCTGAATGCAGCGGCGATGGCGGTGCATGTCGCGAAAGCCGCCGATGTCCATGAGGATGTCGAAGCGGAGGGATTGGCCTGCAGCGAATTCGCGAAGGAGCTCGTCGTGGCGGCCGCGATGGCGCGCGCCGAGGTCGATGATTTCGCTGCGGCGCTCCTCGGTGAGGGCGGCGACGGCCCGGCGAATCTGGCGGTAGGGGTAGTGGCACTGCCCGTAGAGGAGTGTGGTGGTGAGGTCAATCTCGAGGGAGTCGGCGTCGTCGATGAGGTCGACGAGGGGGGCGGGATCGATGGGCGCGCCTTTGAGAAGTTCGGCTGCGGCCTGGCGAAGCTCCTCGCGGGTGCGGATTTGGTAGTCGTTGGGCGCCGCGTATTTGACCAGGGTGGGAGCGGTTTTCACTTCGCGGGTGAGGAGCGCGGCGGCGCGCTCGCCGAGGGCGGGGTCGAGAGCGGCGATGTCGCGCTGGAGTGCGGCAAGGGCATCCCCCTGGACGTTCCATGCAGCGCCGGACGCGGCAGCCTGCAGGCGTTCGCCGAGCTGGCGGACTTCTGCGACGGGGCTGGAGAGCAGGCGTGAAATCTGCGTCTCGAGGGTGCGGGCATTGACGATCTGGCCGAGCGAGGTGTTGGTGGCGAGCGGGAGCAGGTAGCGGGCGACGTCAAAGGCGCGGGCGCGGAGGGTGCGCTCCCAGGTTTCCGGCTTCATTTCGTCGGGCCTCGGAATCCGGGTCTTCAGCGAGGCGAAGATCGTCTCAAAGACGGTGTGGTACTGAGCGAAGAGATTCTCGACGGTGTCGCGGAAGAGGCGCTCGGAGGCTGCGTCGGCGCCGAAATCGGGCAGATACCAACCGCTCCTGCGGAAATTCTGGTAGCGCGTGGAGCGCTCCTGGCCATCCCAGCGCTGCTCATCGACGAGGACGATGGCTGCGAGCAGGGAGAGACGCTCGACGGCGAAAGCAATGTGAGCCAGGTCGGCAATGGAGCGGTGGCCGTACTGGAAGTAGAAGGTATTGAGGAACTGCTCGGCGCGCTGGCTGCCGATTTCGCGCAGGGAGTCCTTCATGGAGAGCGCGGAGCGGGAGTATTTGGCCATGGCGTAGGCGAGGACTTCGGGATCGGCGCCGTGGACGGCAAAGACTTCGGTCTGGTTGTTGCTGCGCTCTTCGGGGGGAGCGGGCGATGCGGTGTGGGCAGCCGGGGTCTCGGTCACGGAAGGCATGGAGGAATGCTAAACCTAACCGCTGCGGAATTCGGGACGGGGACCTGGAAAGTCAGTACCCTGGTGCCATACTTCAGAAAACAAAAGGCGAGTACCATGAAGTGTGTTTTGTTCAGACCGGTCGCGCACGAGACGCTCTGCTGAATGAATAAGATTCTGTCCACGACGGAACACCGTCCCTGGCCGTTGCCGAAGTCGTCGTGGGTGATGACGCAGCGGTGGAACGACCTGCTGTTCGCGCACTGGCCGCTTCCAGCGGCGGAGCTGACGCCGCTGCTGCCCGAGGGGCTGGCGGTGGACACCTTTGACGGATCGGCGTGGGTGGGGGTGGTACCGTTCTGGATGGATCGCATCCGGATGCGGGGGCTGCCGACGATTCCGGGAGCGAATCGGTTTCCCGAGCTGAATCTGCGGACGTACGTCAGGGAACGGCACACCAATCAGCCGGGGGTGTACTTTTTTTCGCTGGACGCGGCGAATCCGTTTGCGGTTTCGGCGGCGCGGATGTTTTTTCACCTGCCGTATTACTGGGCGCATATGAAGATCGAACCGCGGGGCGAGCGGGAGTTCGAGTATTCGAGCGAGCGGCTGCTGAGTCGGAGGCGTGCGGACTTTCTGGTGCGCTACCGGAGCCTGGGGCAGCCGGCGGTGAAGGGCGGGCTCGAGAGCTTCCTGACGGACCGCTACGCGCTGTTTACCGCGCACAAGGGCGGCGCACTGATGCGGGTGAACATCCACCACCTGCCGTGGCCGCTGGAGCTGGCGGAGGCGGAGTTCGAGACGAACGAATTGCCGCAGGCGCACGGGATCCGGCTGCCGGATACCAAGCCGCTGCTGCAATACAGCCGGGAACTGGTGGTGTACATCTGGGCCGTGGAGCCGCTGCCGCATTGGGCCGCGCGGCGGGCTGCGGAGCCGGTGCCGGCGCCGGGGGGATAGGACAGCGTACAGCGGTCAGCGTTCAGGAAGCTGGCCGCAGGCTTCGCTTTCGCCGCTTCGGCAGGCGTGGGGCGAGGGCGTAGTTGAGCTGGATGGCAAAGATGAAGGCCACGCTCCAGAGAGATCCGAAGACGCAGAGGACCGCGCCGATTGCGTAGAGCGTCTGCGCGATGAAGACGCGGCGGCAGATGGCGGCGCGGATTTCCGGCGGCGTGTCGGAGCGGATCATGTCGTGGCGCGACACATATTTCCAGCTCGCGTAAAGCAGCGCGCCGGGCGCGAGGATGTTGGCCCAGTAGACGAGCACCGCGGTGCGGAAATGGACGAAGTCCGCAAGCAGGCGCGTGGAGAAGGGCATGAGGGTGATGGTGAAGAGAAAAGCCAGGTGGATCCAGGCGAGATCGCGGTCTCCGCGTTCAACGTAGTTGAGCTGGGTCTGCTGGCCGTTCCAGAAGATGCCGAGGGTGAGAAAACCCATGAGGTAGATGAGCAGGCTGGGCGCCAGCGCGGCGAGGGCGCGGAGCAGATCGTGCTCGGAATGGATGGCGGCTCGCTCGGGCAGGCGCAGTTCGAGGACAAGGAGCGTCATGGCGAAGGCGAAGACGCCGTCGCTGAGGGCGCTGAGGCGGTCGAGGCTCTGGTTGGCGATGCGGTTGTAGAGCGTGGGCACGTTGCGAACAGATTAACCGCATTTGAGCGCGGCTTGACGGCCAGCCGCTGGATTAACAGGCGGCGAAAGCTGCGATAGGCTATTGCCATGTCGACATTGCAGGGAAGAACAGCGCTGGTTACCGGCGCATCGCAGGGGATTGGCCGCGCATGCGCGCTGGCTCTGGCTGAGATGGGCGCGCGGGTGGCGCTGGCGGCACGCAACGAATCCAAACTGAACGAAGTGGCGGCGGAAATCGCCTCGAGGGGTGGCGCGGCGGCGGTGTTTACGCTGGACCTGGCCAGCGAGGAATCGATCAAAAGCTGCGCAAAGGCTGCGACGGCGCATTTCGGCAGCGTGGAAATCCTTGTGAACAACGCGGGTATTACGCGCGACACGCTCGCGCTGCGCATGAAGCGGGCGGACTGGGACGACGTGATCCAGACGAACCTGACGGGGACGTTTCTGATGACGCAGGCGCTGCTGAGCCCGATGCTGAAGGCGCGGTGGGGACGAATCGTCAACATCTCGAGCGTGGTGGGCGAGACGGGCCAGGCGGGGCAGGCGAATTACGCGGCCAGCAAGGCGGGGCTGATCGGGCTGACGAAGTCGCTGGCGCGGGAGCTGGCGTCAAGGAACATTACCGTGAATGCCGTGGCTCCGGGATACATTGAGACAGCGATGACGGCGGTGCTCGACGAGAAGCAACGCGAGGGGATGCTGGGGCAGATTCCGCTGGGGCGCGCGGGGACCGATGCCGAGATTGCCGAGGCGGTGCGGTTTCTGGCGTCGAATGAGGCTGCGTACATTACCGGGCACGTGCTGGACGTGAACGGCGGGATGTACATGTAGCGGAAGAGCGGGTCAGGTAAGAGGCGGTTAGCGAAGAATCGATTGGCGAAAGGCGCCTGTACCGAGCGAACACGACTATCGATAGCGGTAGAGGCGCAGGCGGCGGATGGTGAACTGGCCGGCGGGCATGCTGAGCCAGCGGCCCTGGTTGTCGTCGTCGCCATTGAGGTTGCGGCCGGGGGTCCAGACGCCGTTCACGAATTTTCCTTCCCAGATGGAGTCGATGCCTGCGAGAGCGTTGCCTTCGTCGTGCGTGGCGAAGGTGAGGATCATGCCCGTTCCTGCGACGAGAAAATCGTCAGGGCCGAGCTGGAGGATGAGGCCGCCGTGGGCGCCGGGGATGGGCGGCTCGGTGTGCGCGCCGATGGAGATGGGATTCGGCTCGGTGAAGCGAACATTGAATACGTAATTGCCTAAGGTGAACTGCTGCGGGGCGAGATCGACGGTTCCATCGAAGCTGGCGGGAGTGCGAATGCCGACGAGCCGGCCGGTGCCCTGGTTGGCGAGAATCAGCGGCGTCAGCTGGTCGAGGACGGCGTAGGCGTCGCCGAGGACTTTCTGCTCATCAGGCTTGAGAAACTCCGGAGCGTAGACGGAGAAGCCCATGGAGTTGAGCTGGGCGTAGGCGTAGAAAGCGTCGGCGCCGAGATTGGCGGCGTCGGCACGGCCGCTTTCCGGGATAAAGAGGGGATTGCCGGGAATCGCGTACTGCTTTGCCCATGCGACGAAATTCGGGAAGTACAGATCGGGCGAGAAGAAATCGATGGCCGGGGCCGCGGCGCGCCAGATGTCGAAGAGATGGGGCAGCGGGCCGCCGCTGGGGTATTGGCCAGGCAGCCTGCCGGGACGGATGAGCGCGGCATTGACGTACATGGGCAGCGGATAGACCGCTTTGCCGCGCGCGGCGACCTGTCCGGTGTAGCGCGATTCTGTCCAGGCGGTGAAGAATTCGTCGGTGGCGGGTCCGGAGCCGAAGGTGTCGGGCCAGTCGGCGCCTGTCTTTGAGCCGTGGGACTCCCAGGCTTCGCGCAGCGCAGGCGCGAGGGAATCACGGTGCTGGGCGAGATAGTCCGTGAGTGCGACGGGCACCGGCGCCAGAAAAGCTGCGTTGGCGGCGGCGCTGTGATCGCGCGCGTCGGGGATCATACCGACTTCGTTCTCCACCTGAACGATGAGGACGGTGTGCTGCGCGGAGTCGAAGGCGCGGAGATGCTTCATGAGGGCGACGAAGGCAGCGGAGTCGGCGTTGAGGTTGTTCGCGCTGAACGCCGACAGGATCTCGAGGCCAGTGCCGTCAGGGAGGGCGGCGCGCGGAAAGCGCTGCTGATTTTCTTTGACCCAGTCGGGGACGTACGAGGACATGCTGTTTTTCCAGCTGCCGAACCAGAGCAGGACGAGATGGACGTGATGCGCGCGCGCGCCCTGGATGAGGCTGTCGACGGTGCGGAAGTCGAAGCGGCCCTCCTGCGGCTCGATGAGCTGCCAGTAGACGGGCGCGATGACGGTGTTAAAGTGCATGGCGACGATTTTGGGCCAGACCGTCTGCATGTAAGCGAGGCTGGAGGCCGAGGAGTTCTCCAGCTCGCCGCCGCGGACGAGGAAGGGTTTGCCGTCGACAACGATTTGCGCAGCGCCGTGGTCACGGGCGAGATGCGGGAGCGATGGGGCGGGTTGGGCGCGGAGCGGGGCGACGGGCGCAAGCACGGCCAGCGCGAGGGCGCAGCGTGCGGCGATGTGGAGGGGAATTGATGCGGACCGCGAATGGCCCTGGTGCATGGACGAGCTCCTCGGCGCGGATGCCGTCTCCCCCAGCCAGATGGTGGCGCAGATTTGACGGCGAACGCAAACCGCTTCGACTACCATCCTATTGAACATGAAGATTTTGACTGCGGACGAGATGCGGGCGGTCGACCGTGTGACGGCGGAGCGGTATGGTGTGCCTTCGTTCGAACTGATGCGCAACGCGGGCGCTTCGGTGGCGCGCTTTGTGCTGCGGGAGTTCCCGGAATGCAGGCGCGTCGCGGTGCTGTGCGGTAAAGGCAACAACGGCGGCGATGGTTTTGTGGCAGCGCGGGGGCTGGAGGCGGCAGGATGCAAGGTACGGGTGCTTCTGCTGGGGTTTCCGGCGGATTTGAAGGGCGACGCGAAGACGGCGTTCGAGGAAATGGAGTTGGCCCCCGTGCTGGCCGCAGATGAAGCGGCGCTCGGTGGCGTGGAGGTGCGCGATCTGCTTGCTTCGGCGGAGCTGCTGATCGATGCCGTGGTGGGTACGGGATTCAAGCCACCGCTGCGCGGCGTGGCGGCGGCGCTGCGGGACCGAGTGAATGCGCTGCGGATGCCGGTGGTCGCGGTGGATCTGCCGTCGGGCTGGGATGCAGATGCGCGGGAGTTCAGCGTGGAGGGAGCGTTTCGGGCTGATGCGGTGGTGACGTTCACTGCTCCGAAGCTGGCGCACGTGAGCGGAAATCTTACGGGGAATGCGACGGGTCCGATTGCGGTTGCGCCGATTGGGTCGCCGGAAGAGGCGATTGCGTCGGCGACGGGACTAACGTGGGCCGGAGCGGCGAAGACGCTGACGGAGCAGGCGCGGACGGCGGACTCGAACAAAGGCATGTACGGGCACGTGCTGGTGGTGGCGGGCGGGCGAGGTAAGTCCGGCGCACCGGCGATGGCGTCGCTGGCGGCGCTGCGCGCGGGCGCGGGCCTGGTGACGGCGGCGGTGCCGGAGTCGATTCTGGCGAGTGTGGCGGCGATTACGCCTGAGCTGATGACGCTGCCGCTGAAGGAGGGCCCGCAGGGCGAGGCGGACAGAACGAATCTGGAGCCGGAAGCGTTGAAGGAGCTGACGGCACGAGCGACGGTGATCGCCATGGGGCCGGGGATGGGCACCGAGCCGGAGGAATTTGTCCTGGGGCTGATCGAAAAGACAACTCTGCCGTTGGTCGTGGATGCGGATGCGCTGAATATTTTGGCGAAACATCCGAAAAAGATGGATGGACGGGGAAGGACGATGGTGCTGACGCCGCATCCGGGGGAGATGGCGCGGCTGGCTGGGATCAGCACGAAGGAAGTACAGGCTAATCGGGAGACGCTGGCGCGGGAGTTTGCGGAACGTCATCATGTGACAGTTGTGTTAAAAGGCTGGCGGACGCTGATCGCGCATCCGGATGGGCGCATCGCTGTGAATACGACGGGAAATCCGGGCATGGCGAAGGGCGGGAGCGGGGATATTCTGACGGGGATTGTGGCGGCGATGCTGGCGCAGTATGCGGATCGGCCCGCGGAGGCAGTGGAGGCGGCAGTGTATCTGCATGGGTTGGGCGCGGACTTTGCGCTGCGGGAGCAGGACGAGCATACCCTGCTGGCGACTGACACTATCGGTCATCTTTTTCGCGCTTTTCACTTTCGCTGGCGGGACGAAGCGGGATATGTTTGGTTGCAGGGGATTCCGCGGGCGGCGTTGTGACCGCGGCGAGGTTCGAGATGGCGCAGACAGCGGAGATGAAGACGCACCAGTTCGAGAGCCACAGCGGCAAGGAGACGATTGCCGTGGGGCACCGCATTGCGGAGCTGCTGGTTCCTCCGAAGTTCATGATCCTGCGCGGCGATCTGGGCGCGGGCAAGACGACGCTGGTGAAGGGCATTGCCGAGGCGCTGGACGCGGCCGATCCGGACGAGGTGACCAGCCCGACCTTCACGCTGATCCATGAGTACGAAGGCACACGCGCGGTGGATGGGCGGCGCGAGCCGGTGATGCTGTATCACCTGGATCTGTACCGCATTCAGAACGAGCGGCAACTGGATTCGCTGGGGCTGGAGGAGTTGTCGTCGCCGGACAGCATCGTGCTGGTGGAATGGGGCGAGAAGTTTCCCAGCGTGGTGAAGCGGAGCCAGGGTGAGATCGAGATGCGCGCGACGGGCGGGGACTCGCGGAGCATCACGATGACGCTGAAAGATTGAAGAGCAGGGGATAGGGTTTACGGGCTACGGTTTAGGGCGTGCTCGGTGCCCTGCTGTTCATCTATACCGTAACCCGAAAACCGTAATCCCTACCCGCAAACCCTAATCCCTAGAAATGATGGATCCGCTCGGGCTGCTGCTGTTCTTCGACGGCGCGGGAGGCTTCGCGTTCGAGGGAGCGGCTGACGAGGTCGCGGGAGCCGAGGCCGACGGCGAGGGCGAGCGCAAGGACGATTCCTCCAAAAAGAATGCCGAATCCCAGCTCGACGATGTTGCTGCCGAGGTCGAGGTGGTCGAGGACCATGGCGCCGGTGAGGACAAGGATCATCCAGCGAACGCCGACGCTGAGCAGGCGCGCATAGCTGAGGTTGAGGTTGACTCCGGCGATGAGCACGCTGCGGGAGACATAGCGCGCGAGGACGTTGCCGGCAAGCAGCAGAAGGGCTGCGCCGATGATGTGCGGGACGTAGCCGAGAATCCAGCCGGAGACGATGTTTTCAGAGCTGCCGGCCTCAAAGGCGGAGACGCCGACCATGACGCCGGCGGTGAGGAAGCACCAGAAGACGATGCGGCCGACGAGCTGCGACGGGGTGAGGCGCGGGGACCATTCCGCGATGGTGTTAGCGCCGCGGCTCATGCGCTCATCGAAGCGCAGAGCCATCAGGACGCGGCGCACGAACCAGGCGAACACCCAGCCGATGAAGAGGAAGAGCAGGACAGCCACGATGAACGCCAGAATGCCGGGCAGCAGGCGTGCGAGGCTCTCCATGGCGCGTCCCATCGACGATTGCAGCGACTGCTTTACCTGATCCCACATAGAATTTCTCCTTACGGCTATGGATTGAAGCGATCCGGCCACCTCCAGCGAGAGAGCAGGTAGGGCTTCCTGTCCTCCCACGCGTGGGCAAGCTGTTCGAAGCGCTGCTCGGCGGCAGCGCGAGTGAGGCTGGAGACTTCGCCGACCCAGGATGCGACCCAGCCGAGATACAGAGGGGTAAGAGCGCCGAGCAGATGGGAGCGGCTGATGGCGCGCAGACGCCAGGCAAGGGCGAAGTCGTAGACGATGCCGGCCCAGAGATCGTCGGGCATGCGGAACTGCTCGGGCGCGAGGCGGGTGAGACGGCGCAGTTCGAGGAGGGTGTTGGGAGGCAGGACGAGACGCCAGACCTCGTCGAGATTTTTGGAGCCGAGCAGGAACGAATCGAGCATGGGCCGGGAATCGATGGGCTGCCCATCGGCTTCGTCGGCGGGGGCATTGCCCCAGATGGGCGAAGGCTGGGAGCCACGGATACGCTGCCAGTGAGCGGCGCAGGCGTCCATCTCCTGGAAGAGCGATCCGGCGAGCTGGCTGAGGACGGCGCTGAGATCGAGACCGCCGGCGGCGACCTGGTGATGGGCGTTGAGATGGACCTGGCCGATGGCGATCTGCGAGGAGTCGGTTGCGGCGACGGTGACCGGCCAGAGCAGCGGGTTGCTGTTGTGGTTGCTGCCGCCGGCGATGCCGGCCAGGCGCGGGCAGATGGCCCCGGAAGCGGCGAAATCGAAGGCAAGCGGGTAGCGGATGCGCTTTCCATAGAGAGCGCGATGCAGGGGCGAGAGGATGCCGGTGTTGATGAGGGCGTCGTATTTTCCGGTGGAGTAAATGGGCATCACGAGGCCACACTGACGCTCGAGGACGGCGTATGCGAAGAGCTGGACAGTGTGGGCATCGAGCGCGGCGAGGTCGGGACCGAGAACGATGCAGACGCGTGCGCTGAGCGAGGCGCCGAGGGCGAGTACGGCGCGCTGATAAGCCGAAACAGGCACCCAGAAGTCGCCGAGACTGCCAGCGGGTGGGGTGAACGGGAAAAACGTGAGAGCGTGGGCGGCGGTGGCAACGGGAGAGGCACCGGTGGAATCGGTTTCGGACGAAGGCCAGGCCACGACGATGCGGAGAGAGGCGACGCTGGGCCCAAGATGCGGGATCATCTGGGCAGCGCGGGTGCGCAACTCCTCCGCAGATACGGGGCCAGCGAGGCCGATGACGATATCAGCCGAGCCGATGTGTTCGGCCTGTTGCCTGGTTCCTTCGGTGAGTTCGATAGCTGCCATACGCGCCTGTTCTTTTGTCACCTCGGCAGTGACAAAATGCCGTGCAGCGGGATGCGAATCCACGCGGGCCGGTTGTCGAGTTCATAGATCAGCTCGTAAAGAGCCTTATCGAGGAAGTAGATGCCGAGCAGGGCATCGAAGCTTTCGCGCTCCTGGGGCACGCTGGGTGATGCGGCGGCGGTTTCGCGGTAGGCGCGCAGAAATTCAGCGGATACGGAGGACTCCCATAGCCGAGCCCAGGGCTCCAGCTGGGCAGAGTCGGCGGGGCGGCGCGCGGTGTATCGAGTGAGGGCGGCGAAGGCCGCGTAGCTGAAAGAGCGGAGCATCCCGGCGACATCTTTGAGCGGGGAGTGTTTGGCACGGCGCTCCTCGAGCGAGCGGGCGGGCTCGCCTTCGAAGTCGAGGATGACGAAATCGCCTTTGGCACGGAGCACCTGGCCGAGGTGGTAGTCGCCGTGAATGCGAGTCCACTGGCCGGGATGGCGCAACTCGGTAAGGGCGCGGAACCTGGCGAGGAGGGAGCCGCGGCGGCTCAGCACCAGAGCGGCCGACTCCACGGTGTCGTCGGGGAGACGGGAAAGATTGCTCTTGAGGGCGTCGAAAGCGCGTGCGGCGTGGGCGGTGAGCGCGGAGCGCAGGGATTCCAGAGAATGCGTGTCGGGCGTCACGGGCGCAAAGGCGGGGTCGTGGCCGGAGGCAAGCGCCAGGTGCATCTCCGCGGTGCGACGGCCGAGGGTGGCTGCGGCATCGAGCGAGATACCGGCGTGTTCCCGGGCTTCGGCGGGGATCTCGTCGTCCGACGCGGGCGGTGCTGTGGCCGGGATGGGAGACGATGCTGCGCCTTCATAGTAGCGGTCCAGTTCTTCGAGGGTCCATTGCCAGCCGTCGCCCTGATTTTCAACCAGACCCTGGAGGAGAGCGAGAGTCGCAGGCTCCTGATCGCCAGTACGGTATTCGATGGATCCGCCGTAGGGCGGAATTTGCGCGAATTGGGCCTTCTCGGTGAGGAAGCGGCCAATTTCGACGTCAGGGTTCGGGCCGGGCTGCTGGCGGCGAAAGAGCTTCATGATGAGGCGATCGGCGAAGATGGCGGAGGAATTGCTTTGCTCCACCGAAGCGGGACGGGCTGCGAGCGGTTCGGCGCCGCGCAAAGCCGGGAGCAGTGAACCGGGAAGTCCGCGCAGGGAACCGTGGCGTGTGGGGAGTTCCTGTCCGGCGGCGAGCATTTCGAGCAGCGCCGAGGGCGCGCCGGGCGTGAGCAGGCCATCGTGAAGGACGCCGGTGAGAGCGGCGGAGCCGGCGGCGGCAAGGATCTGGCCGGGCGCGGAGTCGCGGAGCGCGGCTGCGGCGTCGCCGAAGGTCATGGAGACGCAGAGGAGCCATGTATCGGGATCACCGTCTTCATATTCGAGGGTGACCCAAAGCAGCGCGGAACGGCGGTCGTCGAAGAGGAGCGAGTCGGAGATGCGCGCGCCTTTGATGATGCGCGATTTGCCGCCGAACCAGCGCTGGCGCTGGAGATATGCGGGCAGCAGCGACTCAAGCTTGCGCAGGCCGTCGGACGAGAGGATGGTCTGCCAGTCCTGCTCGCTCTCGACATAGAACGACTGCTCGTCGTCGGGAAGGGAAACGAGTTCAGCGTTGCCGGGGGCGGGTTGGAGCTCGAGCCAGAGGAATCCGTAAGGGCCGAGGGTGAGCGAGTAGCGCTGTTTGCCGATCGGAGGAAATTCGACGTAGCCGAGCATTTCGACGGGGATCATGCCGTCCATGTCGGCGAGGTCAAGCTGAACGGGCTGGGCGAAGCGCGAGAGGTTGGCGACGCAGAGCACGGTTTCGCCGTCGTGCTGGCGGACGTAGGCCAGGACCTTGCGATTGGATGAGTCGAGGAAGCGCAGCGAGCCGCGGCCGAAGACCTGGAAGAGCTTGCGCAGGGCGATCATATTGCGCATCCAGTTCAGGAGCGAGGAGGGGTCGTTCTGCTGGGCTTCGACGTTTATGGCTTCGTAGCCCCAGACGGGGTCCATGATGACGGGGCTGTAGAGTTTGGCGGGATTGCAGCGGGAGAAGCCAGCGTTGCGGTCGGCGGTCCACTGCATGGGGGTGCGGACGCCGTTGCGATCGCCGAGATAGATGTTGTCGCCCATGCCGATTTCGTCGCCGTAGTAGAGGATGGGCGTGCCGGGGAAGGAAAACAGGATGCTGTTGAGCAGCTCGATGCGGCGGCGGTTGTTATCGAGCAGCGGCGCAAGGCGGCGGCGGATGCCGATGTTGATGCGCATGCGCGGGTCGGCGCTGTAGGCCAGATACATGTAGTCGCGCTCGTCGTCGGAGACCATCTCGAGGGTGAGCTCGTCGTGATTGCGCAGGAAAAGGCCCCACTGGCAGTTGTCGGGGATGGCCGGCGTCTGCGCCATGATGTCGGTGATGGGCAGGCGATCTTCCTGACGCAGCGCCATGTAGATGCGGGGCATGAGCGGAAAGTGGAAGGCCATGTGGCATTCGTCGCCGTCGCCGAAGTAAGGGCGGACGTCGGTGGGCCACTGATTGGCTTCGGCCAGAACCATGCGGCCGGCGTAGCCTTCGTCGATGGCGTGGCGGATGGCCTTGATGACGTCGTGGGTTTCCGGCAGGTTCTCGCAGTTGGTGCCGTCGCGCTCGACGAGGTAAGGGATGGCATCGATGCGGAGCGCGTCCACGCCCATGTCGAGCCAGTAGCGCATGACGGTGAGGACTTCTTCGAGGACGGCGGGATTGTCGTAATTCAGATCGGGCTGGTGGGAGAAGAAGCGGTGCCAGTAGTAGGCCTGGGCGACGGGATCCCAGGTCCAGTTGGACTTTTCGGTGTCGGTGAAGATGATGCGGGCGTCTTTGTACTTCTGATCGGTGTCGCTCCAGACGTAGTAATTGCGCTCGGTGGATCCGGGGGGCGCGTGGCGGGCGCGCTGGAACCACGGATGCTGATCGGAGCTATGGTTGATGACCAGTTCGATCATCACCTGAAGCCCACGATCATGGGCGGCGTCGAGAAAACGCTGGAAGTCCTCGAGCGTGCCGTAGCTGGGGTGGACGCTCATGTAGTCGGAGATGTCGTAGCCGTCGTCGCGCAGGGGCGAAGGGAAAAAGGGGAGAAGCCAGAGGCAGGTGACGCCGAGGTCCTGGAGGTAGTCGAGCCTCTGCATGAGGCCGGGAAAGTCGCCGATGCCGTCGTTGTTACTGTCGTGGAAGGATTTGACGGGAACTTCGTAGATGATGGCGTCCTTGTACCAGAGCGGGTCGGCAACGCTGCCTGGCTTGCGAACGATGATCTGAGTTTCCGGCATCGGGTCGAGCGTCCTCACTGGTAGTAGTCGAAGTCCTTCTCAGAGCGTACCCGACGCAGGACGCGAAAGAGGTGCGCGGGCGTTTTCGCCGGGGACAACTCTACATAATTGCGCGGACCCTGCCAGAGATAGCGCTGGCCGGTGAGCTGATCGAGAACCTGGAAGGTGTCGGAGGCGCCGATGCGGAGGCGGTCGAGGCTGAGGTCGATCCAGCCCGCCTGGGTGTGGAAGTAATCGAGGTTGACGATTGTCAGAACGACATTGCTTCCGTCGCGGCTGGCTTTGCTGTAAGCGAGCAGGCTGGGATTGTCGCAGGAGTGGAATACGAGATCGTGATTGGCGTGGAGCGCGGAGTTCTCGCGGCGGGCGCGATTTACGGCAGAGATGATGTCCGCGATGCTTTCGGGCGCGTCGAGGTTCCAGTCGCGGATTTCGTACTTTTCCGAGTGGAGATATTCTTCGCTGCCGGGACGCAGCGGCTCATGTTCGCCCAGTTCGAAGGCGGGACCGTAGATGCCATAGCTGGGGCCGAGCGTGGCGGCGAGAACGAGGCGCGCGATGAAGGCGGGGCGGCCGCCGATCTGGAGCGGCTCGGGAAGAATGTCGGGGGTGTTGGGCCAGAGGTTCGGACGCAGATAATCGCGGACCGGGGATTGGGTGAGCTCAGTGAAGTAGTCGGTGAGCTCCTGCTTTGTGTTGCGCCACGTGAAGTAGGTGTAGGACTGTGAGAATCCGACCTTGGCGAGGCGCTGCATGACGCGCGGGCGCGTGAAAGCTTCAGAAAGAAATAAGGCGTCGGGATAGTCGCGCTTGATTTCGGCGATGCACCATTCCCAGAAATCGAAGGCTTTGGTGTGGGGATTGTCGACGCGGAAGATGCGAACGCCCTCGTGGATCCAGTAGAGGATCACGTCGCGGAGAGCCTCCCAGAGCGCGGGCCAGTCGGAGCTTTCGAAATCGAGGGGGTAAATGTCCTGGTACTTCTTGGGGGGATTCTCCGCGTACTGGATGCTGCCGTCGGCGCGATGTTTGAACCACTGCGGATGCTCGTGGACCCAGGGGTGGTCGGGGGAACACTGGAAGGCGATGTCGAGGGCGAGCTCGATGCCGCGCTGCGCGGCGCTGCGCAGAAGATGGCGAAAATCTTCGAGGGTGCCCAACTCGGGATGGATGGCGGTGTGGCCGCCTTCTTTGGCGCCAATCGCCCAGGGACTGCCGGTGTCGCCGGACTCCGCGGTCGGGGAATTGTCTTTCCCTTTGCGGAAGCTGCGGCCGATGGGGTGGATGGGCGGCAGGTAGAGCACGTCGAAGCCGAGACGCGCAACGTAGTCGAGCCGGGCTTCCACATCGCGAAAGGCGCCGTGACGGCCGGGCTGAGCGGATGCGGAGCGGGGAAACATCTCGTACCAGGCGGAGTAACGGGCCTTTTCGCGATCGACTGTCACCCGTAGTTCATGCTGGTAACGGGTTTCGAGCTCGGGGTCGGGATAGAGGGCCATCAGCGCGGCCAGCGCGGAATCGAATGCCGCGGCCTGGGCAGCTTCGAGGTCGCCGGCGTCGCGAAGATGCGCGGCGCGGCGGCGGAGGGCGTCGGCGTCGTCGCGGGAGGCACGCTCAGCAGCCTGCTCGACCAGCTGCGCGCCGTTGAGGAGGTCGACGGCAATATCCTGGCCGGCGGCGATACGTTTTTCGAGGTCGCTGCGCCAGGTGTCGAAGTGGTCGATGGAGCCGGAAACGGTGTAGAGGTACTCGCCGAGGCGGGAGACGGGGAACTCAGCGCGCCAGCGGTCGTTGGCGAGGGGCTGCATGGGCACTGCGGTCCAGTCGGGGATTTCGCTGAAGCGGAAGAGCAGGCGCGCGGAAATATGGTCGTGGCCGTCCGCGAAGATGTCGGCTTCGACGGGGACGGTGTCGCCGGAGATGCGTTTGATCGCGAAGCGGCCGGCGTCGATTTCCGGCTCGACGCTCTCGATGACGACGCGCTTTCTTCCGTCCGCGGGCTTCTGCATGGTGAAGAATGAATGACTTTCCGGCAAGCCGGATGCGGGGCCGCCTGGTCGCACACAGAGATGCGACCCACGCGCCAAGAATACCTGAGACGACAAACCGGAGTTACCGCTTATGTCGATGGACAGCAAAAGAATTTGGTTGCCGCGGCGGGAAATTGCGGCGGATTTCGCTCAGTTTTCGGGAAGAATGCTGCTGGGCTCTTCCGGAGCGCGCAGGCGCATGAGGCGATCGATGGTGTACGGGGCACGCTGCGACGAGGCGTGGTAGTGGCGCACCTGCAGTTCCCCGAGCAGGCCGATGGCGAGCATCTGGGTTCCCGCCAGCATCAGCACGGCGGCGATGACGAACAGCGGGCCATGCTGATCCATGACGTGCTGATGCGTAAAAAGCTTGAGCGCGAGCAGGAACGCAGAGATGGCGCTGCCGCCGAAAATGCCGAGGACACCGATGCTGCCGAAGAAGTGCAGCGGGCGCGTCATGTAGCGAAGCAGGAAGCGAATGGTGAGCAGATCGAAGAAGACGCGGAAGGTGCGGCCGATGCCGTAGTGAGACTGGCCGCGCATGCGATTGACATTGGTGATGGGGATTTCGCAGATGCTGGCGCCGTACCAGGAGGCGAGCGCGGGGATAAAGCGGTGCATCTCGCCGTAGAGCGGGATATTGTGGATGACCTCGCGGCGGTAGGCCTTGAAGGTGGTGCCGAAGTCGTGGATATTGACGCCGGAGAGCTTCGCCATGAGCCAGTTGGCACAGCGGGAGGGGATGCGGCGCATAACGAAGTTGTCGATGCGCTCCTTGCGCCAGCCGCTGACCACGTCGTAGCCCTCTTCGAGTTTTTCGAGGAAGGCGGGGATTTCGGCGGGATCGTGCTGCAGATCGCCGTCCATGGAAATGATGAAGTCGCCCTGGGCGTGATCGAAGCCGGCAGCGAGAGCTGAGGTCTGGCCAAAATTGCGGCGCAACTTGACGACCAGGATGCGGCTGTCGACGGCGGCTATTTCCTCGAGCAGGCGGCAGGTGCGGTCGTTGGAGCCGTCGTCCACGAAAACGATCTCGAAGGGGTCGCCGACCTGCTCCATGACCTCCTTCAGGCGGTCGTACAGCATGGTGACGTTTTCTTCCTCGTTATGGAACGGGACGACGATGGAATACTTCAGCATGACTCCCTTATTATAAACTTCCGGACGCGGCGATTCTGCATCGGCGCGCGTCATGCGTGCAGAGTAAGCAGCCGTCTCAGGCGCGTCCCGCGGAGAGCACTTCGGCGGCGATGCGAGCGGCTTCCCCGCAGGCGGCCCGGGTGACGTCGCAGTGGGTGACGAAGCGGATGCCGTGGCGGCCGACGGCGCCGCAGAGAACGCCGCGCTCTTTCAGTCTGGCGACTGTGGTGGCGGCATCGCCGTGGTTGCGCAGGGTGAAGATGATGATGTTGGTCTGCACCGCTTCCAGGTCGAGTTCGACCTGAGGGAGCTGCGCCAGGCCTTCGGCGATGAGCCGGGCATTCGCGTGATCTTCCTGGAGGCGCTTCGGGCCGTCTTCGAGGGCGATCAGGCCGGCGGCGGCGAGAATTCCAGCCTGGCGCATGCCTCCGCCAAGGCCTTTGCGGATGATGCGGGCGCGATCCGTCGCTTCGGCGGAGCCCACCAGCATGGAACCGACGGGCGCGCCGAGGCCTTTGGAGAGACAGAACATGACGGTGGTGAAGCCGCGGGTGAGCTCGCGCACGCCGACGCCGAGAGCCACGGCGGCGTTGAAGATGCGGGCGCCGTCGAGATGAAGGGGCAGATGGCGCTCGTCCGCGCCGGCCCAGATTTCTTCGAACACAGGGAGCGGAACGACGGCTCCCCCATGCATGTTGTGAGTGTTTTCGAGGGCGACGAGGCCGGTCTGCGCGCGGTGGTAATGCTTGCCGGTGATGTGCGGCTCGATGTCTCGCCACGGGAGGATGCCGCGCGGGCCGGGGAGGGTGCGCAACTGGCATCCGGAAAAGGCGGAGGCCATGGCCATCTCCCACTCGACGATGTGGGAGCGGGACTCGGAGATGATTTCCTGGCCGTGCTGGGTGTGCAGGCGGATGGCAATCTGGTTGCCCATGGTGCCGCTGGGAACAAAGAGCGCGGCTTCGCGGCCGAAGATTTCGGCGGCGCGGGCTTCGAGGCGATTGATGGTCGGATCTTCTCCGTAGACGTCGTCGCCGACCTCGGCGGCGGCCATGGCGGCGCGCATCGCAGGCGTCGGTTTGGTGACGGTGTCGCTGCGCAGATCGATGGTGGCGACGGCAGCGGGCGCGTCGTGCGCTTCTTCAGCAAAGGCGGCGATCTTCGAGGGCATCGGGGTCCTTTCGACGGCGCTCGGGCTCGAAAACAGGATTACACAAGCGCGGGCTCGGCGAGGAAGCGGGCGAAGACCTCATTCGACAGCAGGCGGCCGCGCTGCGTGAGGGCGACGCGATCGCCGTCGGTGAAGGCGAGGAGGCCTTCGGACTCGAGTTCCCTGGCGATGGACAGGCAGTCGAGGACCGCGGCAGCTCCGAAGGCGTTGCGCAAGGCGGCCAGGCTGACGCCTTCGTTGAGGCGAAGGCCGAGGAACCAGGCTTCCTCCAGCGCTTCTTCGCGGCTGAGACGGCGGAGCGGCTCGGGCCAGGAGGGTCCGGCAAGCCAGCCGTCGAGGTCGTCGCTGGTGGCAAAGCGCAGAGCGGTTCCCGAATGGGCGCGGAGCATGGAATGGGCATCGAGGCCGAAGCCCATATAGGGCTCGCGACGCCAGTATTTGAGGTTGTGCTGCGACTCATGGCCGGAGCGGGCGAAGTTGGAGATTTCGTACTGGGCGAGTCCGCGCCCGGCGAGGAGGCCAATGGCTTCCGAGTAGAAGTCGGCGATGAGATCGTCGGCGGGAACTCCGGCGGCATGGTAACGGGTGCCGCTGGAGAGCAGCTCGCGGCCGAGGCGGGAATCCTCGTCGATCTCGAGCATGTAGATGCTGGCGTGGTCGACGCCCGAATCGGCGAGGACAGCGAGCGATTCGAACCAGGAGCGGAGGGTCTGGCCGGGCAGGCCGGCGATCAAATCGACACTGACAGCGCGGATGCCTGCGGCCTGGACGCGGCGGATATCTTCGAGCGCGATGGCGCGGGTGTGCAGGCGGCCGGTGGCGCGAGCTTCGCTGTCAACGAAGGACTGTACGCCGAAGCTGATGCGGTTGACGCCGCATTCGGCGAGCGCGTCGAGGACGTCGGGTGGGAGCTGGCCAGGGGCGCATTCGACGGTGATCTCCGCTGTGGGCAGGACAGCGAATTCGCGGCGGAGGACGGTGAACAGGTGTCGAAGCTGGGCGGCGGAGAGGAGTGTGGGCGTGCCTCCGCCGAGGTAGATGGAATCGACGGCGCTGGGCAGAGTTGCACCCCAGGACTGCGCGCGGGAACGGGCGGTGGCCAGGTCTTCTTCGAGACGGGCGAGGTAGCGCTCGTGGCAGGCGACGGGAAAAACGCCGGACGCGAAGTTGCAATAGGTGCATTTGGAACGGCAGAAGGGAATGGAAAGATACAGGCCGAGCAGTTCCATATATCTCTATTGTCTACCCAGGAGCCAAATCGGGGCCGGATCGGGAGCCCAGAGGCATGGCGGGTCAGGGAGCGGGTTGGGTCCAGTTTTCCAGTTTCAGGCCTGCTATGCGGCTGAATTCGCGGGTGTTATTCGTCACCAGAGCCAGTCCGAGGCAGAGCGCGTGCGCCGCAATGAAGAGATCGTTAGCCCCGATCATCTGTCCGCGGTCGCGCAGACGAGCGCGGATGCGAGCGTAATGCGCTGCCGATTCCTGAGGGAGATCCATGACCTGAAGGTGGCGCAGAAAGGACTCAACCGCGGCAAGATCCTGGGCCTGCCTTGGTGAAATTTCCACGCCGTAGAGCAGTTCGGATTGCGTGATGACCGAGATGCAGACGTCAGCGGGAGGCACAGCGGAGAGCCGCGCGAGCAGCGCCGCGCCGGCACGCTTCATGATGTATGAACAGGTGTCGGTGTCCAGCATAAAGCGGAGCATCAGCTCTCCCGTTCCTGCACGGGCAGATCTTCCACCTCTTCCATAAAGGAGGACGACGCGACGGGGCCATCTTCGAGATAAGCGGACCAGTCTGCTGGCCGCGGCGAGAGGATGATGTCTTCTCCCGAGCGCCGAATGTAAAGCTCACTGGCGCGGACCTGGAAGTCCCTGGGGAGGCGCACGGCCTGGCTCCGGTTATTCATAAAAACTTTCGCGGTTCGCTGCATGGAAGGCCTCCCTGGGTGATGGCATATACATAAGTATATGCCATAAGGCGATGGTCACACCGGGAGATGCCAAAAAAGGTGATATCCGCCGTCCAGGTAAGATAGAGACGATGGCTGCCCAGGGCGAACAATCCGCGGCTGATCAGCGTGAGCAGGCGGCAAAATCCGCCGGGAAAGCGTCCTCGACGCAGGCAGCGGCGCAGCAGGAAGACGATATTGTCGGCAAAGCCTACGACAGCCGGCTGATGGGGCGGCTGATACGGTATCTGTTCCCGTACAAATGGGCTGCGATCACCTCGATCGTGGCCATCGTGATCAAGGCCGGATCGGATGTGCTGGGTCCGTACCTGACCATGGTGGCGGTGGACCTGTATCTGACCCCGGCGGTGCAATCCACACCGAAGGAAGCGTCAGCGTGGGCGGCGCGCGGGGCGCAGGCGCATCCGTGGCTGGCGGGCTGGGTGAGCCCGTGGGCGGGCGGGGGCGCGTGGAAAGGCGTGAGCGAGCTGGCGGGGCTCTGGCTGGCGTCGCTGATGGTGAGCTATGCCTGCGAGGCGCTGCAGACGTGGCTGATGCAGTGGACCGGTCAGAAGGTAATGTTCGACCTGCGCAGCCAGATTTTCCGGCATCTGCAGCAGATGCACATCGGGTTCTACGACCGGAATCCGGTGGGGCGGCTGGTGACGCGGCTGACGACCGACGTCGATGCGCTGAACGAGATGTTCACCTCGGGGGTATTCGCGATCTTCGAGGATGTTTTCGTGCTGGCAGGCATCGTCTTCGTGATGCTGCGGATGAAGTGGTGGCTGGCGCTGGCTGCTTTTTCGGTGCTGCCACTGATCCTGGTGATAACGGCGATCTTCCGCAAGTATGTGCGCGAGTCGTACCGGCGGATTCGCGTGGCCATCGCACGGATCAACTCCTTTACGCAGGAATACGTGACCGGGATGCCGCTGGTGCAGCTTTTCAACCGGCAGGAGCGGGCGTTCGGCGATTTTTCAGCGGTGAACCGCACGTACCTGGACGCCTTCAAGGACAACATCATGGCGTATGCGCTGTACTACCCGGGTGTGGAGCTGCTGAGCTCGATCGCAATTGCGCTGATTATCTGGCTGGGAGGCGGGGGCGTGATCCGGGGGACGGTGTTGCTGGGGACGCTGGTTGGATTTATGCAATATGCGCAGCGGTTCTTCCGGCCGATTCTGGACCTGAGCGAGAAATACAACATCCTGCAGGCGGCGATGGCGGCGAGCGAGCGGGTGTTCAAGCTGCTGGACACGAAGCCGGAGATTGTTTCGCCGGAGCATCCGAAGGATGGCGACGGAACCGGGCGGATCGAGCTCCGCAAGGTGTGGTTTACTTACCAGCGGCTGGACGCGGAGACAACGGCGCGGATCGCGGTGGCGAGCGATGCGGAACTGGCAGCGATGCCTGGCGTGGAGTGGGTGATGCGGGGCGTCTCATTCACGCTGGAGACGGGGCAGACGGCGGCGATTGTGGGGCACACCGGAGCGGGCAAGACGACGATCACCAGCCTGATGATGCGCTTCTACGATGTGCAGCGCGGAGAGGTGCGGGTGGACGGCGTGGACGTGCGCGAGCAGGATCTGACCCGGTTGCGGCAGCGCTTCGGGGTGGTTCTGCAGGACCCGTTCCTGTTCAGCGGGACGGTGGGGGAGAATATACGGCTGGGGACGGAGCGGATTACAGACGATGAGATGCGCCTTGCGGCGGAGCAGGTGAATGTGGACGACTTTATCAGGACGCTGCCGGGACAATATGCGGAGCCGCTGAGAGAGCGGGGCGCGGGGCTGTCGACAGGGCAGAAGCAGCTGATCAACTTTGCGCGAGCGCTGGCGCACCGGCCGGGCATTCTGATTCTGGACGAGGCGACTTCGAGCGTGGACACGGATACGGAGCTGCGGGTGCGCGGCGCGCTGGAACGGATGGTGGAGGGGCGAACCTCGGTGGTGATCGCGCACCGACTCTCGACGGTGCAGCGGGCGGATGTGATTCTGGTGATGCACCGCGGGCAGCTGCGGGAGATGGGCACGCACCAGGAGCTGCTGGCGTTGCACGGGATCTACTGGAAGCTGTACCAGTTGCAGTACAAGGATCAGGAGCTGCGCGAGCCAGCCAGCGGGCTGGAGCCGACGCTGGCGTGAACATAGCTGAGGAGCGGTCAGCTAAGAAGCGGGCGGCTAAGAACCGGCCGGCTAAGGAACGGTCAGTTAAGAAGCGGTTAGCAAGAAGCGGGTAGCGGGGAAGCCAGTGAGCGAGTGAGCGGGATGGGGAACGGCGGGCCAAAGATTTTTCTTTCGGCGGGCGAGGCCAGCGGCGAGCACTACGGGACGCTGCTGATTGCGGCACTGCGCCAACTGGAGCTGCAGGCGGAGTTCTTTGGGCTGGGCGGGCGGCGCATGGAGGCGCTGGGCTTCCGGCCGGTGGTACGGTCGGAAGACGTGGCCGTGATGGGCATTACCGAGGTGGTGCGGCACATGCCGCGCATCTACGGCGAGTATCGGCGGCTGCGTGCCTCGATTGCGGCCGAGAAGCCGGACGCGGCGATCCTGATCGATTTTCCGGACGTGAATCTGTCGCTGGCGCGGCACCTGAAGCACCAGGGCGTGCCGGTGATCTATTTTGTCAGTCCGCAACTGTGGGCGTGGAAGAAATATCGCATTCGGAGCGTGCAGCGTTATGTGGACCGGATGCTGGTGATCTTTCCCTTCGAGGAACGCTTTTACGACGATCACGGGGTGCAGGCGGAGTTCGTGGGGCATCCGCTGGCCGAGCTGGAAGCGCCGCGGGTGAGCCGAGAGGAATTTGCTCGCCAGGCGGGGCTGGATTCGTCCAAAGCGTGGATAGGCCTGCTGCCGGGAAGCCGTGGGAAGGAGATTCGGCTCAATCTGCCGGAGTTGGTGCGGGCGGCTGGGATGCTGGGGCCGGAGTATGAGTATTTGCTGCCGCTGGCGGCGACGCTGACCGGTCCGCAGCGGGAACACATCCGCATGCTGCTGGCGGAGTCCGAGGGCGCCCAGCCGCAGCCACCGCATATTGCCCTGGTGGACGATGCGCGGGCGGTGTTGTGCCACGCGCAGGCCAGCGTGGTAGCCAGCGGGACGGCAACGGTGGAGGCAGCGCTGATCGGCAATCCGTTTATCGTGGTATACCGGATTTCACCGCTGAGCTACGCGGTGGCGAAACAGGTGGTGGACGTGCCACACGTGGCGATGGTGAACCTGATTGCAGGAAAACGCATCGTACCGGAACTGATTCAGGGTGACTTTACGGCAGAGAATGTCGTCTTACATCTCAAACCGCTGCTGGAGCAGGACGAAGCGCGGGCGCGCATGAGGGCGAACCTGCGGCGCGTGGGGGATATGCTGCGCGGGGAGCAGAGCGCGATCGGCCGGGTAGCCCAGATCACATGCCAGATGTTGAACGAACGATCCACGTCCGAGGAAAGACGGAGAGAGATTCCGGCGAACGTGATGCAATGAGGAAACTCCGAATGACGACCCACGGCGCAGGGCGCCTGCTTCGCCTCTGCCGGAAATCGATGCTTGCCGGGACCTGCGCGGGTTTGGGCGCGATGCTTTTCGCCGCCCGGCCGATCGCGGCGCAGAATGTGGCTCCGCGGCAGACGCTGGATGTGACCGCATACAACATCGACGCCGAGATTCAGCCGAAGGATCACACGCTGACGGCCACGGCGCAGGTGACCTTCACGGCGCTCGAGGACCTTCCCTCCGCGATCTTCAATTTGCATGGCGCGCTGCGCGTGGACAAGGTGACGGATGCGAACGGGACGGCTCTGAACGGGGAACGCGGTCCGAACGCCACGCTGGTGGTGACACCGGCCTCGCCGCTGACGAAGGGGCAGACCTACACGTGGACGTTCCACTACTCCGGCTTGCTGGAAAACGGCGAAGGCGGCCCGGTACAGGGGCTGACGCTGGCCTCGGTGGGCGATCCGATCACGTATCTGCTGTACGCGGGGGAGTGGTTCCCGATGGTGGGGTACACGACCGACCGGTTCACAGCGGATATTCACGTGAAAGCGCCGGACGGCGAACTGGTCGTGGGGAGCGGGCGCACCGGCAATCCCACGGATGCGGAGAGCGGCGAGAAAGAGTGGGAGTTCAAGTGGGATAAGCCGGGCTTTCCGGGAACCATCATCGCGGGGAAATTCACCGAGGTGACCCCGGCGGATGCGTCGAACATCCACCTTTACGCAACCGCGGCGCACAAGGCCGCGGCTAACGATTACGGCCAGACAGCGCTGCGCGAATTTGCGTATTTTACGAGCACCTTCGGGGTTCCGGAGTCGACGCAGCTGAACGTGGTGGAGCTGCCGGACGACACGGTTCCGGCGTTCTGGGCGCCGGAGATTGCTGCTATCGCGGGCGTGCATTTCGGCGGAAAGAATGAGTTTCGGCTGCTGGCCAACACCATCGCGCACCAGTGGTGGGGCAGCGAGGTGAGCCCGAAGACGCTGAACGACGCGTGGATTACCAATGGGATGTCGCGCTACGGGGAGCTGATGTACCTGGAGGATGACCAGGGACGCAGCGCGCTGGATGCGGCGCTTCAGGATGTTTCTGCAGGAGCGCTGGCGTACGACACGATTCCGCTGTCGAGCGCGGGGACGCTGGCGGCGTACTCGCCGCAGTTCCAGTCGATGACGCTGGAAAAGGGAGCGATGGTCTACCACATGCTGCGCTGGGAGGTGGGCGAGGATAGCTTCGACAAGATTCTGCGGGCGGTGCTGACGGACTACAAGGACAAGGGAATCAGCACGGCCGAATTTGAGCGAGACGCGGAGGAGCAGTCGCAGCAGCAACTGACTCCGTTTTTCGCGGAGTGGCTGGACGGAACGGGCGCGCCGCAATTCACGGACAAGTACGCGGTATATCGGCTGGGGAATAACAAGGGATTCCGGACTATCGGGGAGATCCAGTGCGACATGGACCTGTTCAACATGCCCATGGATCTGCAGGTGGAAACGGAAGGCAAGACGGTCAATAAGCGGCTGGATGTGGTCGGCACGGACTCACAATATGTGATCGACACCTTCGGGCGGCCGCGGAGGGTGATTATCGACCCCAATGACTGGGTGCTGAAGTCGACGCCGGACCTTGAAGTGCGGGTGGACATTCTGCGCGGGCAGCAATTGGCGGCGCAGGGCGACACCACAGGCGCGCTGGCGCAGTATCAACTGGCGCTGAAGGCGAATCCGCAGAGTTCGCTGGCCAGTTACCGCATCGGAGAGCTGCTCTTCAGCATGCGCAACTATCAGGCGGCGGTGAACTCGTATCGCGATGCGCTGGCCGGCGACGATCAGCCGGCGTGGACGGAGGTCTGGAGCTACATCGCTATCGGGAAGATCTTCGACCTGACCGGGCAGCGGGACCGCGCGATCACCGAATATCGCGAGGCGCTGCAGACGAACGACAATACGGCGGGCGCGCTGAACGAGGCGCGGCACTGGATCCAGACGCCGTATAAGCGGCCGGATTCCGAATAGCTCTACAGGCCGCGATAGCTGCCGCCATCGACCAGGATGGTCTGGCCGGTGATGCTCGCGGAAGACTCTGAGGCGAGCCAGACGAAAGTTGCGGCGACCTCCTCGGGCGTGGCCATGCGGCCGATCGGGATATCCTTTTCAAGCTCACGCTGCACTTGTTCGAGGGGCAGATTGCGGTTTTTCGCGCGCTGCTCCAGCAGGCTGCGGGAGCGGTCTGTGGCGGTGAAGCCGGGGCCGACATTGTTGACGGTGATGCCGTCCTGGCCAAACTGGCCGGCAAGAGAGCGCACCAGGCCCATGGCGCCGGCGCGGATGGTGTTGGAGAGGACCAGCTCCGGCGCTGGCTGTTTGACGGTGTAAGAGGTGAGAGTGATGATGCGGCCCCAGCGCTGCTTCTGCATGGGTGGCAGCACGGCCTGGGCAAAGCTGACGGCAGAGCGCAGGTTGAGCTGCCAGGCACGCTCCCACTCGTCCATGGTGGTAGCGAGGAACGGTTTGGCGGGAGGGCCGCCGGCATTGGGGACACAGATATCGATGCGGCCGAAGCGGGCGTGGGTGGCGGCGACGAAGGCGCGAACGGCGGCATCGTCGGAGACATCGAGCGCCTGGGTCAAGGCGTGGACGCCGAAGCGGCTGCGGGCTTCGGCAGCGACCTGTTCCAGGGCTTCCTGACGGCGGGCGCAGAGGGCGATATGAGCGCCTTCCGCAGCGAGGGCGAGGGCAATGGCGCGGCCTATGCCCTGGCTGGCGCCGGCGACGATGGCGACGCGATCTTTCAGTCCGGTTTCCATGCGACCTATGATAGTCGAGAGATTTAGCTCCCCAGGCGCGGCGTGTCTGTGAACGGATGCAACCGTAAGCCGATTGGGGAGCAGGAATCGAGGCGCATTTGGCAGACGAAAGCAAACTGCAGTACACGGGCTTCGACCGCATCCCGGTCGAGGCGCTGAATCCACTGATCGATCGCCAGTTTGTCTATGGCGATCGCGCGATGCTGGCGCGGTTGACGCTGCGCAAAGGCGCGAAGGTGCCGGAGCATCATCACGAAAACGAGCAAATCACCTACATCCTGGAAGGCGCGTTGCGCTTCACCATGGGGGACGGACGGACGATCACGGTCAAGGCGGGAGAGGTGCTGGTGATTCCGTCGAACATGCCGCACCAGGCCGAAGCCCTGGAAGACACGGTGGATGTGGACGTATTTGCGCCACCGCGCGCCGACTGGATCGCGGGCACGGATGCGTATCTGAGAAGGTGATCGCTCACGCCTGCGGAAGGCAGCGTTGACCGGGCGAACACACACCGGCAACATCGCAGGCGGACAGAACTATCCGGCGGCGAGACCCTCGCTCCGCGGGGTTGGTTAGCAGAAGATGAAAAGGCCGGTGGGCCGAGACCGTCGGGGAACGACGGCCGGAGCTCCGCTACTTCTTCGCAGCCTGAGCGGCCTTCTGTTTTGCCCAACGGCGCTTTTGCGCGGCTGCAATGCGGGCTCGCGCCTCGGCGCTCAGAACACGCTTTTTGCGGGGACGATTGCCGAACGTGGGAGTGGCAATCCGGGAGCTGCCGGAACTCTGCAGCAACGCGCGCACCTTTTCGAGGCGGCTGATTTCTTCATCGACTGCGGCAATCAATTCTTCGCGTGACATATTTTTCTCTCTTATATGTGTTTGAAACCGAATCCAGGGAACGGATGGAACTCCACCTACCATAGCAAATCACGAGGGATGTTACAAAAAAGATTTTTTGAGGCCAGCCACGATGAAAGAAAGGCAGAAATTGTCTGAAATTGAGGCATTCACTTAGAATTTGCCGGCTTTTCTCGGGGTTGTAAGGCTTCCATTGCGAAGTCGTTGCAGGATCAGAGCGTGTTCACCCTAAAACGTGGGCAATTACCCCGCCGCTTTGCAGGCGCTTCGGAGAGCCCTGCGGTTCTGCTGGCTGAAGCCGGAGGTGGGAGCCATGAGTTACTCGCAACGGAAGTCCTGCGGGTTTCGATCGAAACCGGGAGATACCAGGCTCGACTGGCTGAGTCGCTGGAGGATCGCGAAGCGGCATGCCGGCTGCGGTTCCGGGTATTTAATCTGGAACTGGGCGAGGGGCTCGAATCATCGTGGCGGACCGGGATGGATGAGGATCCCTTCGATCTGTTCTGCGATCACTTAGTGGTGATCGATCGCTCCCGGCGAGAGATTGTCGGGACTTACCGAATGCAGTCAGGAGAGAAGGCTGCGCGGAACCTTGGTTACTACAGTCAGCAGGAATTCGATTTTGCACCCTATGAGCGGCTACGCGGCGAGGTGCTGGAACTGGGGCGGGCATCGATCGCGCTGGAGCATCGAAGCAGCGAGGTGCTTACTCTTTTGTGGAGAGGCATTGCGCAATATGCGCGGAGTTACGGGCTGAGGTACCTGATTGGTTGCTCGTCTCTGAATTCGCGCGATCCACGAGAAGGATGGTTGTTGTATCAGCAACTCTCGGCCTTTCTTACGCCGACGGAATTACGCACACGTCCTGTAGAGGATTATGCCTTACCGGCAATGGATGAGACAGCGAGAGGCGAGACGAAAGTCCCGAAGCTACTGAAGACGTATATTGCAGTGGGAGCGAGAATCTGCGCGGCACCGGCATGGGATCGCGAATTCGGGACAATCGACTTTCTGACTCTGCTGGATCTGGCGCAATTGTCGCCGGCGGCAAGAAGCCGATTCCTGCCCGGCGCGGAGCAATTTGGCGAGCCAGTCTGCGCCTGCTGATTCTGCTGTGGTGCGTGGGCGAGGCGACAGCGCGATTTGCGCTGCTGCGGATGTGGCGCGGTTCGCGGACAGACAACCGCGAGCGGGCCGAGTGGCTGCACCGCTCCTGCCGGACCATCCTGCGCGGGATTGAAGTGCAAGTTGAGTGCCGCGGGCCGCTCCCGTCGCGAGGACTGGTCTGCTCCAATCATCTGGGTTATCTGGATATAGCCGTCTACGCGGCAGCGGTTCCGTGCGTATTCGTCTCGAAGCGCGAGGTGGGTAACTGGCCAGCGTTGGGGACTCTGGCGCGCTGGGCGGGAACGATCTTTCTCGACCGGCAGAGCCGCGCCAGCGCGGATGCCGTTGCGCGAGAGATGAAAGAGCTGCTAAGGGAGGATGTGCCCGTCATGTTATTTCCCGAGGGCACGAGCACGGACGGAAGCGAGGTTCTGCGCTTCCACCCGACTCTGATCGGACCGGCGGTGGACATGCGGCAGGAGATTGCCGCGGCGGCGATTGGGTACCGGGCGGATGGCGCGGAAGAGCGAGAGCTTTGCTGGTACGGAGACGCAGGCTTCCTGCCGCATCTGTTGCGGCTGCTGGGACGAACCGGCATCGTGGCCGAAGTGGAGTTTTATCCGGAAGCCAGCGTGTATCCGGAACGCAAGGCCGCAGCGCAGGACTTGCAGGAAAAGGTGGAAGCGATGCGAAACCGCATGCGCCGGAGAGAGCAGCCGGCTTCCGGCAGGAGTTAGTCGTCCGCAGGGGGTTCTTCTTTCTTTGTCATCTCCTGGAGCTGTTTGCGCCAGTCGAGAGATTCGACAAAGACGCGGGAATCGCGCCAGCGCTCGCGCACCAGGACGTGTAACTCGAGATAGACGCGGTTGCCGAGCAGGGCTTCAATTTCGCGGCGCGCACCTGCGCCGATATCCCGGAGTTTGCTGCCTCCTTTGCCGATGAGAATGGCTTTTTGTCCGTCGCGCTCGCAGTAGATGGCCGCGGAAATGCGAGTGACGGGAGACTTGCCGTCCAGGCGGGACTTTGGAGGAGATGGCAGGGCTGGCTCCTCGAAGCGCTCGACGACGACGGCCGAGGAGTAAGGGACTTCCTCGCCGGTTTCGAGCAGGATGCGCTCGCGAATGAGTTCGGCGACCAGGAAGCGCTCGGGCTGGTCGGTGAACTGGTCTTTGGGGAACCAGCGCTGGCCTTCGGGAAGATATTCGGCAAGCTTGTGGAGGAGCAACTTGAGGCCGTCACCAGTTTTGGCGGAGACGGGAATGACTTCGTCGAACGAATGGAGGGAACTAAGGCCTTCGATGAGGGGGAGCAGGCGGTCTTTGGGAACGAGATCGACCTTGGTGATGACGAGAAAGACGGGGCAGTCGAGCTTGCGGATCATCTCGAAAGCCAGCGCCTCTTCGCTGGCACGGTCCAGATGGAAAGGCGCGGCCTGGGGCAAGGGAGCGTCCGCATCGGGAGTGGCCAGGGATGGATCGGCTTCGGGCGCAGGTCGGGTGCGGGAGCGAGGCTGGCGGCGCACCGCATCGACGAGGAGCAGGACGACGTCGCGGGTTTCGAGGGCCTCGTGAATCTCATGCATCATGCTGCGGTCGAGCTGCGACGCGGGCCTGTGGACGCCGGGCGTATCGACGAAGACGATCTGCGCGGCGGGGTGTTTGCCTTTGCGCTCAGGAACTTCGACTATGCCGTGGATGCGGGTGCGGGTGGTCTGGGGCTTCGCGGTGACGATGGCGACCTTTTCGCCAATGAGCGCGTTGAGGAGCGTCGATTTGCCGGCGTTGGGGCGGCCGATGATGGAAACGAAGCCGGAGCGGAGTTTCATGCTGCTTTCAGAGTAAATCGGCGGGCAGGCGGGAGAGGCGCAGGCGGTTCACGCGGCGGTCGGTGGAGGCGAGGATTTCAAAGCGGAGGCCGTGCCCTTCGATCACCTCTCCGGTTTGGGGAATGCGGCCGGCGATTTCGCTGACGAGGCCGCCGACAGTGGTGGCTTCCAGATCTTCGGGGAGGACGATCTCTCCGAGGAGATCCTCAACGCGGTCGAGCTCCAGGCTGCCGGGGACGACCCAGACGCCGGGAGACTCTTTGGTGACGGCGGAGCTGTCCTCGCTCTCGTGCTCGTCGCTGATTGCGCCCACCAGCTCTTCGAGGAGATCCTCGATGGTGACCAGGCCGGCGACGCCGCCGTATTCGTCGATGACGATGCGCATGTGCTGCTTTTCGCGCTGCATCTCGCGCAGCAGCTCGTTGACTTTCTTGGTTTCGGGGACGAAGGCGACGGGGCGCTGGATCGCTGAGACGGTTTTGGCGCGGGCGTCGGTGTCGGGAATATGGAGCAAATCGTGGGCGAAGGCCAGGCCGGTGACGTTGTCGAGCGTACCCGAGTAGACGGGGACGCGGGAAAAGGGGTGGGCGCGGAGGAGATCGAGGAATTGTTCGAGCGTAATGGTGCCGGGAACGGCGAAGACTGCGGGGCGCGGCGTCATGACTTCGCGGACGACCTTATCGCCGAATTCGACGGCGGAACGGACCAACTCGCGATCGCTGGCTTCGAGGATGCCTTCTTCCTCGCCCGCCTCGATGAGGGCATCCACCGCTTCCGACGTGGTGCTCTCGCCATTGGCGCTGGGCGGGGGTTCGGCCAGGGCGGCAATGGAGAGAAGGAACTGCAGGAAGAGGGTGATGGGCAGGACGATCCAGAGCAGCAGCTGGAGGAACCAGCGGACGCGCAGGATCCAGGCGCCGCGGGTGCGGGTGAAAAAGGCGAAGGGCAGAAAGCGGTTGAAGAGGATGACAACGAGGACGATGCCGAGCACGACCTGGCCGATTTCCGGCGCGGCGGGACGGCCGCCGCCGCGGCCGCGATCGAAGAGCAGCATGCCGAAGATGAGCGTGACGAAAGCCAGCGAGAGGTGGACGAGGATGGCCGCGGAGAGCGCGATTCGCTCGCGGTTCATGCCGAAACGCGGCTCGATTTTCTGCTCCCAGAAGTCGATGTTCTCCTGGAACTCGCGGGCGAGAAACTTCCCCATCTCCGAATAGAGGCGGTCCACATAGGACGCGAGGGTGAGCACGACCAGCAGGAATGCGATGAGGATGGCAGAGGTCGCGCTCACGGGGTGCCACTCCTCCGCGCCTGCTTTTTCGCAGGAAGCTGAGGTTTCGTGGCGCGCTCGATGAGACCGTGCGTGAGTCCGAAGCGGCGGCGCAGCGTGGTCTCCCTTCGAGCCATCTGGCCTGAGTCGGTCTCGTGGTCATATCCGGCAAGGTGCAGGAGACCGTGCAGGACAAGGATTTGCAGTTCCACAGCCAGCGAATGCCCGGCTTCGCGCGCCTGGTGCGCGGCGGTTTCGACGGAGATGGCCAGGTCGCCGGCGATGACTTCGCCGGGGAGTGCCGCGGGAAAAGAAAGCACGTCGGTGGGCTGATCCTTGTGGCGGAACTCGCGATTGAGGCGGCGGATGCGCGCGTTGCCGGTGAGCAGGACGGAGACGTCGCCCTGAAGCCTGGCGGCGTGCGCGGCTTCGGCGAGAAAGGCCGCAAGGGCTCGACGCCGCAGGTCGCGGCCGAACTTCGCTTGAATCGAAGGCTCGATCAGGATCATGGCCGCGTGGGCAGGCGCCGTACCAAAACACCTCAGGAGGGCGCTGCGGCCCTCCTGATTGATGGTAGCTCCAGAATCAGTTCTATTGCGTTTGCCGGGAGACGCGGACTTCTTCTCCGTCGAGGGCGAGCGGGAGCTCCTCCTGCTGAGCGCGGCCGAAGCCCTCGTAGGCGCGAATGATGCGCTGGACGAGCTGGTGGCGGACGACGTCGCCGTCTTCAAAGCGGACGAAGCGGATGCCATCGACGCCGTCGAGGACGCTCATGGCCTCCACCAGGCCCGACTTGCGGGGATTGGGCAGGTCGATCTGGGTGATGTCGCCGGTAATGACAGCTTTAGCGTTGTTCCCCATGCGGGTGAGGAACATCTTCATCTGCTCGCTGGTGGTGTTCTGGGCCTCGTCCATGATGATGAAGGCATCGTTGAGGGTGCGACCGCGCATGAAGGCAAGGGGCGCGATCTCGATCACATTGCGCTCCAGCATCTTGTCGACGCGATCCGGCTCGAGCAGGTCATAGAGGGCATCGTAGAGGGGGCGCAGGTAGGGATCGACCTTTTCCTGGAGGGTGCCGGGCAGGAAGCCGAGGCGCTCGCCGGCTTCCACGGCGGGGCGCACGAGGACGATGCGGCTGATCTTCTTGGCCAGCAACGCCGCGGCAGCCATGGCGACAGCCAGATAGGTTTTTCCGGTACCGGCGGGTCCGATGCCGAAGACCATATCACCCTGCTCGATGGCTTCGACGTAGCGGCGCTGATTGAGGGAGCGCGGCTGCACCATGCGCTTGATGCCTGCCGAGCGCTGCTTGCCGCTTTCAGCGAGGCTGCGCAGGGAAACGGACGGATCGGTGACGACCAGGCGGAGCATGCCGTTCAGCTCGCCGTTCTGGAGCAGGATGCCCTGGCGGCGCAGCGCTTCGTAGTCCTGGAAGATACGCTCGACGCGCGCGATGGCGTCCTCGGGGCCGTCGATCAGGACGGCGTCGGATTGGAGGTCGATACGGGCATGGAGAGCGTCCTCCATGAGCCTCAGATTTTCATCGCGGGTCCCGAACAGGGGCTCAAGATTAGGAGTGATCTCGAGATGTTTTCTCATCAGGCGAGGCAAGGACCTCCGAACGCGGACGAGCGAACACCGCGCGGCTGGAAATGGGTTGTGGGTCGGGATGACGCGAGCCGTGACGGGTATCGCTCCACACTGATTGGATGCTTCAGGCAGGGCGAGGGAACCGGGTTGGCAATCGGCGCCAAAGGGGTTGAGTTGCCGCCAGAGTAGCCCGGGTTGGCTGGAGAGTCAATGAGGATTTCTTGAAATTTAGAGCAGACTGAGCCGAAGTGGTACAGGAGCGAAGGCTATCGCTCCTCAGAAGGCCGGCGGCCGGGGCACGGCGCCCGAGGCAATTTCCTCGGGGCTGGCCTCAAACGGCTCGTCGGCGCTGGCCACATAGATGGCGGGCACCTTCGCTCCCATCGGCCGCAGATACGCCGAGAGCTGGCCGCGATGGTGCACGGTGTGGCGAATCGCGAGGCTCAGATAGGTCACCGCCGGATCGTTCCGCAACCCCAGCCAATCCACCGGCGCCACCAGTTGCTCGCCCGTCAGCGCCTCGACTTGCGCCACTCGCCGGGCTCCCTCCGCCTCGTACCAGGCGGCCATGGCCGCTCCGGTCCGCACTTCGGGAGGCGGTCCCTGCCCGTCGACGAATCGCCCGTGGATCACGGCGTGCAGAAACCACATCTCCGTGCCGGCAAGATGCCGCGCGAGCCGCAGAGCCGTCCAGTTTTTTTCGTGCGGCCGATACTCTTCCTGGCCCACAGGAACGGCAGCCAGAATTCTGCGCGTAACGGCTTGCTCCGAGCGCACCTGCGGCAGCAAATAGGCGCGTAGGAATTCCGCTTCTTCGGGTCGCATCGTCTATCGTCTCGCTCCGGCCAGTTGCGGCTTTGCCGCCAGATATGCATCGAGCACGGGCAGGAATTTTCCCAGCCACTCCGGGTGCGCCGGCCAGGCTGGCGCCGTGACCAGGTTGCCGTCGGCGACTGCGGCGGTCATTTCGACAGGAACAAAGGCGCCTCCTGCCAGCTCGACTTCCGGCGCGCAGGCTGGATAGCAGCTCACCCGGCGACCCTGCACGACTCTGGCGGCGGCGAGGATCTGTGCGGCGTGACAGATGGCTGCGATGGGCTTGTTTTCGTGGGCAAAATGCCGCACCAGATCGATCACCTGCTTGTCCAGGCGCAGATACTCCGGCGCGCGGCCACCGGGGAGAACCAGCCCGTCGTAGTCCTCGGCCCGCACGTCGGCGAAGGTGGCGTTCAGCGTGAAATTATGGCCCCGCTTCTCCGTGTACGTCTGGTCGCCTTCGAAGTCGTGAATCGCCGTCCGAACCTGCTGGCCCGACTTTTTCCCCGGACAGACCGCATCGACCGTATGCCCCACCATCTGCAGCGCCTGAAACGGCACCATGGTCTCGTAATCCTCGGCAAAATCGCCCACGATCATCAGAAGTTTAGCGTGGCTCATGAAAATATCCCTCCTGCTTCTATCGGACGCAGCAGCGCGCCGTCCGATTCCAAAAGGATGATAGCTCCGGTCGCCGGGCTGAAGGTTGATGCCGCGCAAATCTCTATAATCGAACTGCAATCTCACGCAGAATTTGCCTGGAAACCGCTTGCGACTCTTCCGTAAAAAGCTGAAGCAGGAACACAAAGTGATGCTGCAGGCCGAGCGCGCCGGCGGGGCGCTTCTGCCGGAATACCACCGGGCGACGCCGGAGTGCCCGCACCCGGAGCGCTGGCACATGTACGACTCGATGACCGCGGAGGCGGAGGTGCTTGAGTTCCTGAGAACGCTGGTGACGACGATGAAACCTGGGCTGATCGTGGAGACCGGGGCGTTCCTGGGAGTCAGCACGGTGTGGATGGCCGAAGGACTCAAGCAGAACGGGTTCGGGCGCATCGTAAGCTGCGAATTCGATCCGGTGGTCTACGCGAAGGCGCAGGAGAAGATTGCGGCGTCGGGGGTGGCGGAATGGATCGAGCTGCGCAACGCGTCGAGCCTGGAGATGCAGGTTCCGGGAACGATCGACCTGCTTTACAGCGACAGCGACCTGGAGATCCGCGAACAGGAGGTGCGGCGATTCCTGCCGCAGATCAGCCCCAACGGGTTGATTCTGATGCACGACGCCAGCTCGCATCCGGGAACGGTGCGCGAGGCGGCACTCCGGCTGGAAGCGGAGGGGCTGATCTCCGTGGTGCTGCTGCCGACGCCGCGCGGTCTGGCGGTGGCGCAAAAGCGCGAGGGGCGGAAGTAATTCCCAGCCGGGCCGGCCACGATAGTTGACAAAGTCAACTAAATCGGTGCATGCTGCGGCCATGACTGCTCAGCCTGCTCCGGATGCCGGCCTGACGGCGGACATCGCCACCTTTCGACGCTTCAACCGCTTCTACACGCGATTTATCGGAACGGTGACGGAGAAATTCCTCCGCACGCGGTACAGCCTTGCCGAAGGGCGGGTGCTCTACGAGTTGGCGACGCGAAACCAGCCGCGCGCCAGGGAAGTGGCCGAGGCGCTGGGGATGGACGCCGGGTATCTGAGCCGGCTGCTGAGCAAGCTGGAAGAGTCCGGAGCGGTGGCGCGGAGGACTTCGAAGGCCGACAGCCGCGCGGCGGATCTGCTGCTGACCGCGAAGGGGCGAGCGGCATTCCGGACTCTCAACGAGAGATCGGAGGCGCAGGCGCGGGCGATCCTTGCGAAGATGGCCGGCGCGCGGCGGGCGCAGCTTGTGGGCGCCATGCAAACCATCGAGCGCATCGTGCAGGGCGAGAATGAGAAGCGGCCGGGGTACACGCTGCGCACCCACCGGACGGGCGACATGGGTATGGTGGTCGCGCTGGAGGGCACCGGGTACACGGAGCAGTTCAGCTGGGACGAGACGTTCGAGGCGCTGGTGGCGCGTATCGTTGCGGATTTTCTCGAGAAGTTCGATGCGCAGCGCGAACGCTGCTGGATTGCCGAAATCGATGGACGGCAGGTTGGGCACATCTTTCTGGTGAAGCATCCGGAGCAGGCGGGGGTGGCGAAGCTGCGGCTGCTGTACGTCGATCCTGCGGCGCGCGGCCTGGGACTGGGCCGAGCGCTGGTGGACGAATGCGTGCGCTTTGCGCGCGAGGCGGGGTATCGCAGAATCACGCTGTGGACCCAGAGCATCCTGAAGGCGGCGCACCGGATTTATCAGGAAGCGGGATTTCGGCTGGTCCGCGAAGAGAAACACCACAGTTTCGGTAAAGATCTGGTGGGACAGACGTGGGATCTGGAGCTGGACAGCACAGGCTGATTTGCGGCCTACGCGGGGTATTTACTGGACTTCGCCCTGCGGGCGCAGGCGATTGAGTTCGAGAGCACAGGCGAGAGCGTTCAGCGATGCGAAGCGCAGATTGTCGAGGCCGGCCCAGATCCAGAAGCGCGTGGATTCCGGATCCCGGGTGGACTGGGGGCGGACGCGGGCAAGAATATCGGACTGGCCGGCGATGCTGAGGTTCGTGGGCTGTTCGGCGTCCGCGGTGGCGACCTCGATATGCTCGCCTGCCAAGGCGGCTTCGATCTGATCGAGAGAGGCTGGTTCAGCAAGCTCGACGGCGAGCGAGATGCCGTAGCCGTGGAATACGGGAACGTGGAGGAGCTGGATCGCGGCCTGGGGCAGCCGGCCCTCGGCCAGGAGCGCGTAATGGCGGCGGATGCGGGTTTCGCTCACCCCCAGGCTGAACTTTGCCGAGTCGCCGAAGGCGGCGGTCGCGTTGAAGGCGACCTGGGTGTCGTAGACCTGCTTGGGAAGATCCTGAAAATTGAGGAGCTTGACGGTCTGCTGGTGAAGCTCGTCCAGGGCGGCGCGGCCGTATTCGGAGGCGGGCTCGAGAACGGTGGCCGAGGCGCTGCGAAGCGGTGCAAAACGGCCAATGCGGGCGAGAAGGAGCGCGAGCGCGAGCGCGGCCGCCTGGGCGGGAACGACGGCGGGAGTCTCAAGGCCGGGTGAAGGTCGACCGGCGGGCGGGGGGAACTCATCGTCAAACCAGGGAGCGCGAACCAGGACGCCGGGCTGGCCTTCGAGAGCGCCGGAGACATCGACGATGCTTGCGCCGGCGCGATGAGCGGCGGCCCAGTGCTTGCGGGTGATGGCTTCCTCGCCGGCGAAGAAGACGAGATCGATGCGGTCGAAGGACGAAGGCTCGATGCGCTGGATGAAGGTGACTTCGTCGCCGACGGATTCGAGGGTGCCGATTTCGGACTCGTCGTCCATGAGGAGAAAATCGGCAGCGGCGAAGGGAGAATCGGCGAGAGCTTCATTGAGTTCCTTGCCGCGGAGGGAGCCGGCGCCGACAATGGCGATTTTTGCGGTCATACGTGTGGGCCTTCAGGAATTGGAGGAAGCGGGTGAGGTGGGGGCCGATGGCGGCGGCGCTGCCAGGAGTAGGCTAGGCGCGCGATGACTCCCGAGAAGAGATAGGCGAGGGCGAGCAGGAGGAGGACTTCGCGCGAGAAAAAGACCAGCAGGTAGATGATGACGCCGAGCAGGACGATGAGACGGACGGGCTGGCGACCGGTGAGGTTGATCTCCTTGCCGCTCCAGAAGCGCCAGGTGCTGACCATGAGGAAGCCGATGAAGGCGACGAGGACGGCCCAGACGACGGCGACCCACCAGTTGAAGATGGGCCAGCCGATGAATCCATGGACGATGGCGGCGACGATGCCGGCGGCAGCGGGAATGGGCATGCCGACGAAATACTTGCGACCGGGGCGTCCGGGGTTCTTGGGCACGGGGTTGACGCTGATGTTGAAGCGGGCGAGACGGCTGGCTCCGCAGAGCAGGAAGAGAAAACAGACGAAGGCGCCGAACTGGACCAGCTTGAGGCGAGACTGATGGTCGATGGACATGGGGAGGGAGCGAAATCCCCATGCAAAGGCGAGGATGGCGGGGGCGACGCCGAAGGTGATGACGTCGGCGAGGGAGTCCAGTTCGCGTCCGAAGTCGCTCTCGGTGTTGGTGAGGCGGGCGATGCGTCCATCGAGGGCGTCGAAGGGGATGGCAAAGCCGATGGCGAGGGCGGCGTAGTCGAAGTGGTGGGGCTCGAGCGCGGAGCCCTCGAGGCTTTGAGTGATGGCAAAGAAGCCGGCGGCGATGTTTACCGCGGTGAACATGGAGGGCAGCAGATACATGCCGCGGGGACGGCGGCGGGGACGCGGCGATTCCTGGGGCAAACGGTCGCCATTGCTCATGAGTCGATCTCCACGGCGACCGCGGAGAGCTGCAGTTCGGGTTCGACGCCGGGGATGCGGGCGATGATGCTGGCGCCCCCGCGGACGCGGTCGCCGGGTTTGACGAGGACTTCGGCGTGGCCGGGAAGGACCAGGTCGGTGCGGGAGCCGAATTTGATGAGGCCGACGCGCTCGCCGCGGCCGAGACGGTCGCCGACGCTTTTGTTGAAGACGATGCGGCGGGCGAGGAGTCCGGCGATCTGGGTGAAGGAGACCTGGTAGCCTTCGTCGCAGTCGACGAGGGCGAGATTCTGCTCGTTGCGCACGGCACACTCGGGGTTGAGGGCGTTGAGGTACTCGCCCTTGCGGTAGCGAACCTCGCGGAGGACTCCGGCGACGGGGCAACGGTTGACGTGGACGTCGAAGACGCTGAGGAAGATGCTGACGCGGGTGAGGCCACCGCTGGGGGTGGTGAGGCGTGCGACTTCAGTGACTTTGCCGTCGGCAGGCGAGACGATGAGGCCCGGCTGCTGAGGAATGGCGCGCTCAGGATCGCGGAAGAACCAGAGAAAGAAGGCGGCGAGGACCAGGGGAGCGATGGCCCAGCCCCATCCGGCAAAGAACCAGACCAGAGCGGCCACGGCGATCAACGCCAGTCCGTAGAAATATCCGTCGCGCACCATAGAGAGTCGACAGGGACGCGCGGAACAGGGTTGAAATTCTGTTCGCGGAGGTCCGAAAGTCCTTTTTATTCTAGTTCCCGGGGGAAGAAAGACAAAACGGTACGCGCGGCTGCGGCTACCGGAGCGGGTGGAGCGTGACGCTGAGTGAGGAAACCCTTTGGCGACAGACAATCGTCACAAAGGGGCCGGCACGATGGAGATGCGACTGTGGTCAGGCGGCGCTGAAAGCGCTTGGCTGGCCTCGCCGATGGGCCAGCTGGTCCTTGATATGCAATTTGAGCTTTTTCAGGCGGACTTCCTCGAGTTGCTCTTCCGCGGATAGCCAGGGTTTTTGGAGCAGGGCTTCGAGCTTCTCCGAATAGTGACGGTGCTGCTCTTCCAGGCTGCGAATTGCTTCACTATCCGGCTGACCGTTCGTCTCCAGATCCATACGCGACACCTCCGATGCGGGGTCTCCCGACGGAGCCGGCATGCACGCTTCGCCGGGCGAATTTCTCTCACAAACAGTGAGACGTACCACGCTAGCACCAGGGAGGCCCACCTTCAACTGGTTTCCTGGTGGAAAACTACGGAAGGATGGAATCGATGGTAACGGGAGTGGCTAGAAGCAGAGCATCTTCTTCGGGATCAGCGTAGTAACGGGGGCGGCGGCCCTCGGGTCGCAGGCCGAAACGCTGATAGAGAGCGATGGCCGCAGTATTGGAGACCCGGACTTCGAGAGTGAGGCTGTGCGCGCCCTGGGCGGCGGACCAGGAGACGACGGCACGGAGCAGATTGGAGCCGAGGCCACGGCGGCGAGCGGCGGGATGGACGGCCATGGAATCGAGCTCGGCACGGTTCTCCTGGCCGTCGAGAAGGAGGGTGGCGCAGGCGAAGCCCAGGACGCCGGGGCCATCGACGGCGATGAAGGCGGCGCGAAGCAAGGTGGCGTTTGGGTCGACAGGGGCGAGGTACGGAGCCCAGGCTGTGGGTGGCCAGCGGGGGGCCTGAGGGGAGGCGGCGGCGATGGCGAGGACGGCATCGAGGTCGGTGGGCCGCATGGGGCGGATAGTCGGGTAATTCGTCATGGGTGCGGGGCGAGCTTCGGCTTCGAGAAGATTTCGGCGTCGGAGCGGCGGAGGTAGTTGCCGTCGAGGGTGACGGAGTCATCGAAATCGCGAGCGCGCAGGCGAGGGAGGGCGAAGCGGAGAGCGTCGGCAGCGGTGGGCGCGGCGACGATGGTGGCGGAAGGCGCGAGGGCGTGGACGGAGGGCTCGCAGACGGTGAGCAGGGAGCCGAGGGCGAAGGCGCGTTCCAGAAAGAAGTCGCGCGCGAGGAGGCGTTCGTCCGAGGCGGTGGAGTAATCGCCGAAATAGAACTCGTGGCGGCTGGCGTCGAGGGCGGCGGCGGGGTTCCGGGCGAGATGGGCGAGGACGGCGAGGCGCGAGACAGCGACGATGGGGATGGAGCGGGCCTCAGCAAGTCCCTTGGCTGTGGCGAGGCCGATGCGGACGCCGGTGAAGCTGCCTGGACCATTTGTGACAACGATGGAGACAATCTCGGAGACGGACGCGTTGTGGACGGCGAGGATGTCCTGGATGGCGGGGACAAGCTGGGCGGAGTAAGTTTTGCCGGGGATTTCGGTTTGGGCGAGGATCTCCGGTCCATCGGGGGTGATGCGGGCGAGCGCGACGGAGCCGAGGGGGCCGCAGGTGTCGATGGAGAGCAGCATGAAGACAGGGTATAGGGGTTAGGGGATACGGATTATGGATATCAGGGATAAGGTGCGGAGCTTCCCCGCTGCGCTGGTTCCGTCTGGTTGCCTGCCGAGGCGGGGTTTACCGATCTAAATCCAGTTCAGGCCCGGCACGACCAGGCGCTTTTCGCGAAACAACGAGGCGCAGATGCGCACCACCTCAGCATCGAGGAGCGTGCTGGCCTGGCGCTCAATCTCGAGGAGCGCAGCCTCCAAACCGCGCGATCGCCGATAGGGGCGATCCGATGCCATTGCCTCCACGACGTCGGCAACGGCCAGAATTCTGGATTCCAGCAGAATCTTGTCCCCCTCGACACCCATCGGATAACCGGAACCGTCGAGCCTCTCATGATGTTGGCGCACCATTTCGGCGACCGGCCAGTTGAAAGGGATATTCTGCAGGATTTTGTAGCCCGTCTCCGGGTGCAGTCTGACCAGTTCCAGTTCCGCGGGGTTCAGCCGTGAAGGCTTGGTCAGAATCTCGGCAGGAATTGAAATCTTTCCGATGTCGTGGACCATGGCGCCGAGGCGAATGCCGAGCAGTCTGTCTTCGTCCCAGCCCATCTCCCTGCCGATCGCGATGCATATTTCCGCCACTCGGGTCTCATGGCCCGCAGTGTAGGGATCGCGTTCTTCCATGGCGGCAACCATGGCGTCCACGGTCGCGGCCAGGACGTCGGTTAAATGGTTTCGCGCGCGCTCCAGCTTTCCCCGCTCTGACTCCAGAAGCTGCTTGTGTCTCAGCGCCTGCACCCCATGGACGATCTGCTCCCCAAGGCGTTGAAACACCTGCACCGGCTCAGCGCTGAAGGCATTGGATTCCGGGGAGAAAACGATCAACGCCCCATTCCAGCCGCCTTCGATGGACAGGGGAATGCCGACGACGGAACGAACCCCGGACGCTCTTGTTCGTTCGCGCCAGCGCTCAAAGCTGGGGTCGGTTTCAACGTCGTCAACGATGTAGATCTTATTTGTGCGAGCGCAAACGCCCGACGGTCCCAGCCCATCGGGATCGTCTTCGGCCCAGCTCAGGCGCAACCCCTCCACATAGCCCGCGGCCCGGCCTGACCTGGCCGCAAACCGAACCAGCTTTTCCGGACCCTGATCGGCAATGCCCACATATGCGAGCACATAAGCAGATTGGGTTGTGATGGCCTCGCAAATGGCCTGCAACAACTCGTCCTCGGATTCAGCCTGGGTGAGAGCCAGCGCTGCACCGGAAAAGGCCGAGAGCGCCCAGTTCTGGGCGGCGAGCCTGCTCTCGTAGTTCACCTGATCGGCCATATTGCGAAGCTCGGAAATGAGCACGGATCGGCCATCCAGCTCGACGGCCCCCGATGTGGAAATGCTGATCGGAAGGTGTACGCCATCCTTTCGCCGCAAATGAAATCCAAGGTAGCGTGCAGGGCGGTCCGCAGTTTCCCTCAGTTTGTTCATCACCCGCTCACGCTCATCTTCAGGGGCAAACATGGTCAAATGAACGCCGATCAGCTCTGCGCGGGAAAAACCCGATAACTCCTCCAGGGCAGGGTTGACATCGACGATGGTGGCCGTCTCCAGGTCAATCGCAACCTTGCCGTTCTGGGCATGAGCCCACGACAACTCATAGATACCGTTTTGATGGATCAACGGATCGCCCCCTCCACGGCCAAATCAGGGTGGCCTTCGGACGAGATGCGTGGCTACCCCGTTCCAATGATCAGGCGGCGAGTTGTGATGGGCCGCTTCGCTGAGATTGTTAGCGGTCGGCTGTTGAATCGCATTTGACATCGCGGTCCTCCAGACCAGCCGGACCGAACATCTGGGGGACAACTGCGTCCGCGCAATCCCCGACGCAGCGTCTTGCCGGGGAAACCTTGTTCCCGATCAAGGAATGGTTCCATTCGCTCGCGCATAAGAATGTGATTCATATCACGCTTCGTTGTTATCGAATGTCAACAGCCAAGTTATTCGCCAGATTGGCCGGCCTGGCTCTGCGGCAGAGACGAAGTCCTTTCCGCTGCTCATTTCGTTCTGTCTCAGCCCCGCTTTCAGGCCGACTGGTGTCCCGGCCGCGGGGGTTTGCCGACTGTAAAAGAGGAACTCCAGGAAATTATTGACCAGGAAATACAGGGGCTCTCAGCCGACACTCATTGGGAAACGTGCGGTTAATGGGGTTGCACCCTGAGGGGGATCCACGCAGGGTCATTCTCCCAGCTCACAACTTTGCCGTCTCTGAAATGGACCCTGGACATTCCATATTCATACGTATCGTGCGAAAACCCAGTTGGCGTTCCCTGAACCGCCAACACCTCGTCCTTACTCAAGCCGGTTGCAATGTAGTGCATACCTTGATCGACTGCGCGACGAGGCTGGAGTTGCACATTGAGGCGGATCCGTACGGGCGCATTTTCCCAGCCGACGACTTTATCTCCGACAAAGAAGACCCTTGAACTACCGTATTCGAAGGTGTCAGTTGAATATGCGGTCGGAATCCCCTGAACTGCCAGAACATCTTTCCTGGTTGAGCCGATGGTGAAGAACTCCGGACCTGCTTCCGGCGGAGTTTCAGGGTGGGGTTGCGTAGACAGCAGCCTGAATGCGGCATTTATACTACGTATTTTTTCGTCGGCCAATGCCTTAGCTTCTTTGTCATACTCGAATAAGTCCGGATGGCAGACCCTTACAAGTATCCGATATGCCGATTTGATCTCTTTATCGGTTGCGTCTTTACCAAGGTTGAGAGCCTGAAGCGCTCGACATCTGGCGCACTGCGCGCTGTACCCGTCGATTGTATTGCCGCATTCGCAGGTGTCCATGTCGCTTGATGGCAAGACCGGCAGAGGTTTACGAGCACCCGATCACGCACGTAACCGGGGCCCACGGGAGTCGCTGGTCGCACGGCCCTTGCCGTATGTTTACATCGACTTGCCGGATCCGACCAGGACAGATTCCGATGCCCGGTAAGTCGAGGATGATTTACGAAGCTATAAGTTACTGTGATCGGCATCACATGCCGGTCATCAGTATGTTACTAACGGCGACAGCGGACGAGCTTCGGACCCTTGCCGCGACGCTGCTCGCCTCTTAGCTGACCGCTTCTCAACAAGTAAATCCGGCGAAAGACGGATCCCGTCTCCTGCTGCCGAATCGATCCAGCCCGCGCCTTCGCCAGTCGCCATTGAGGTTAGACATCGGCGATGGGGTCCTGGCAGATCTCGAGAAGGACGCCCCCCGCACTGGAGGGATGGACGAAGAAGTAGAGATGGCCCCCAGCTCCGATCTGGATTTCCTCGGAGATGAGGCGGGCACCGCGTGCTTTGAGGGTTTCAAGGGCTGCGGAGATGTCGTCGACATGGAGAGCGACGTGGTGCAGGCCCTCGCCGCGCTTTGCAAGGAATTTGCCGATGGGCGAGTCGGGAGTGGTGGGCTCGAGGAGCTCGATGCGGGCGTCGCCGGCGGGGATGAGAGCAGTGCGGACGCCCTCTTGCTCGACGGTTTCCTCGTGGACGACGGTGAGGCCAAGGGATTCGTAGAGCTGGCGCGCTTCCGCGATGCTGCGGACGGCGATGCCGATGTGGTCGACGGAAGGCATGGGTTCAGGGTACCGCGATCAGCGATCAGCTGACTGTGATCAGTGAACAGTGATCAGGGAACAGAGGCCTGTGGCTGGTGGCCGGGTGGGGGTACGGATGAGGGTCAGGTGGGGTTGTCGGGGGAGAAGAGTTTCTGCGCCAGGTGGGCGATGAGCTGCCAGGGGTCTTCGACGCCGGAGGCGACCTGGACGGCGTGGCGGCGCAGCTCCTCTTCGGTAAGGCCGTGGCGGCGGGCGCGACGCATCAGCTCGGCGCGCAGCATGGCGTCGAGACGGCGCTGCCAGTGCTGGGTGCGGCGGGCCGCGAGGCGGTTTTCGGCGCGGAGCCACTGCTCCATTTCGGCGATTGCGGCGACGAGACCGTCGATACCTTCGCCGGTGGTGGCGATGGTGCGGATGACGGGTGGGGTCCGGTCGGCTGGCCCGCCTGTGCCAACTTCGGGCAGAAATTGGGCACCCGGTTGGGTATCCGGTTTGGCGGTTGCGGCAGGCGCGAGGGATTGGAGGGCGCGGATTTCCTGCTCGACGCGATCGGCGCCGTCGCGGTCGGATTTGTTGACGACAAAGATGTCGGCGATTTCCATGACACCGGCTTTGAGGCTCTGGACGTCGTCGCCCATGCCGGGAACGAGGACGACGAGGGTGATGTCGGCGAGGCGGGCGATTTCGATTTCATCCTGGCCGACGCCGACGGTTTCGATGAGGAGAATGTCTTTGCCGCTGGCCTCGATGAGGAGTGCGACGTCGGCGGTGGCAAGGGCGAGTCCGCCAAGGGAGCCGCGAGTGGCCATTGAGCGGGCGTAGAAGGCGGGATGGTTGTGGTGCTCCTGAAAGCGGATGCGGTCGCCGAGGATAGCTCCCCCGGTGAAAGGGCTGGTGGGATCGACGGCGACGACGCCGACCTTGTGGCCGCCGCCAAGGAAGTGGCGGGCGAGGCGATCGACGAGTGTGCTCTTGCCTGCTCCGGGAGCGCCGGTGATGCCAATGCGGAGAGCCCCCCCCCAGCGAGCCGGCTCGCCGGAGGCCGCAGCGGTGCGGCCGCCGGCGGAAAAACATGCGGAGAGGATGGCGGCGGCCGGGGCCGCGTCGTTTTCGACGAGGGAGATGGCGCGGGCGAGGGCGCGCGGGTCGCCGTGGAGCAGGCGGCCGACGATTTGAACGC